>DASQIZ010000026.1:0-19588 GCA_035631315.1 Gemmatimonadales bacterium | reverse complement strand
ATGGCGAAGGCGAAATTCGAGCGGAATAAGCCGCACGTGAACGTCGGGACGATCGGGCACGTGGATCATGGCAAGACCACGCTGACGGCGGCGCTGACCAAGGTGTCCTCCGACAAGGGCCTCGCCACCTACGTGCCCTATGACACCGTGGCGAAGGCGTCCGAGTCGCAAGGGCGTCGCGACGCGACCAAGATTCTGACGATTGCGACGTCCCACGTCGAGTACTCGACGGACGAGCGCCACTACGCGCACGTCGACTGCCCGGGCCACGCCGACTATGTGAAGAACATGATCACGGGCGCCGCGCAGATGGATGGCGCGATTCTGGTCGTCTCGGCCGTCGACGGCCCGATGCCCCAGACGCGCGAGCACATCCTGCTCGCCCGCCAGGTGAACGTGCCGGCGATCGTCGTCTTCCTGAATAAGTGCGACCTGATCGACGACCCCGAGCTCCTCGACCTGGTCGAGCTCGAGGTGCGCGAGCTCCTGAGCAAGTACGAGTTCCCGGGCGACGAGATCCCCGTGATCCGCGGCTCGGCCCTGAAGGCCATCGAAGGCGACAAGGACGGCGTCGAGAAGGTCTGGGAGCTCCTCAAGGCCCTCGACAAGAACATCCCGATCCCGGTGCGCGAGATCGACAAGCCGTTCCTGATGCCGGTGGAAGACGTGTTCTCGATCACGGGCCGCGGCACCGTCGCCACGGGCCGGATCGATCGCGGCAAGATCAAGGTCGGGGACGAAATCGAGATGGTGGGCTTCGGGACCGACAAGAAGACGGTCGTGACCGGGGTCGAGATGTTCCGGAAGCTGCTGGACGAGGGTCAGGCGGGGGATAACGCCGGCCTCCTGCTCCGCGGCATCGAGAAGACGGACATCGAGCGCGGCATGGTCCTGGCGAAGCCCGGCTCGATCAAGCCGCACACGGAGTTTGACGCCGAAGTCTACGTCCTGACGAAGGACGAGGGCGGCCGCCACACGCCGTTCTTCAAGGGCTACCGGCCCCAGTTCTACTTCCGGACGACGGACGTGACGGGGACGGTGGAGCTGCCGGCGGGGGTCGAGATGGTGATGCCGGGGGACAACACGAAGATGGCGATCGAGCTGATCACGCCGATCGCGATGGAAGAGGGCCTGCGGTTCGCGATCCGGGAAGGTGGCCGGACGGTCGGCGCGGGCGTCGTCACCAAGATCAAGAAGTAACGGAGAAGTCCCAATGGCCGGAAAGATCCGGATTCGACTCAAAGGCTTCGACCACGCGCTGATCGATCAGGCCGCCGCGGACATCGTCCGCACGGCCGAGAAGACCGGCGCGCAGGTGTCGGGCCCGATCCCGCTGCCCACCAAGCGGCAGCTGTGGACGGTGCTCCGGAGCCCGCACATCGACAAGAAGAGCCGCGAGCAGTTCGAGCTCAAGACGCATAAGCGGCTCATCGACATCCTCGACTCGCGGTCGCAGACGGTGGACGCGCTGACCAAGCTCGATCTGCCCGCCGGCGTCGACGTCGAAATCAAGGTCGAGTAGAGGACGCCATGAACGGATTGATCGGCAGAAAACTCGGCATGACCCGCGTCTTCAATGCGGAAGGCGCCCACGTGCCCGTGACCGTGATCGAAGCCGGCCCGTGCGCGGTGGTACAGGTGTCGGGCACCCAGGCGCAGCTCGGCTTCGGCGCCAAGAAGGCGAAGCGGTCCACCAAGGCGATGCTCGGCCACGCGAAGGTCGCGGGGGTCGGAACCCAGCCGCGCGTGATCGAGAGCTTCCCGGTCGGCGCCGAGCCCCCCAAGGCGGGCGAGGCCGTGACCGTGTCGATCTTCGCGGTCGGCGACCGGATCAAGGTCACCGGCGTCACCAAGGGGCGCGGGTTCCAGGGCGTGGTCCACCGCCATCACTTCGGCGGCGGCCCGGCCACCCACGGCAATACGCGGCACCGGAAGCCCGGCTCCATCGCGCCGGGAACCGATCCGTCGCGGATCATCAAGGGCAAGCGGATGCCGGGCCACATGGGCGCGCGCCGCTTCACGGAGCTCGGCCTCACCGTCGTCCGCGTGGACGCCGAGCGCAATCTCCTCTTTGTGCGCGGCGCGGTGCCGGGTCCGATGAACGGCCTGCTCACCGTCCGCAAGCAGGGAGGCCGGAGTCGCCATGATTGAGGCCCCGCACTACTCGGCCGCCGGCGCGAAGCAGCCGAAGGCCGTGCCCTTGCCGGAAGCGCTCTTCGACGGAACGGTCAACGAGCCCGTGCTGCACCAGGCCGTGATCACGTTCCTCGCGAACCAGCGCCAGGGCACTCACCAGACCAAGACCCGGCACTTCGTGACCGGTGGTAACCAGAAGCCGTGGCGGCAGAAGGGCACCGGCCGCGCCCGTCAGGGCTCGAGCCGCGCGCCGCACTGGCGGCATGGCGGCATCGCCTTCGGCCCCCACCCCCGGGACTACCGGATGGGGATTCCGAAGAAGGTGCGGCAGCTGGCCAAGAAGTCGGCGCTGAACGCCCGGGCCCGCGAGAACGCGCTCCTCGTGGTGGACACGCTCACCTACGAGAAGCCGAGCACCAAGTCGTTCGCGCAGCTCCTGGACAAGCTCGGCGTCGGCGAGAAGAAGGTGCTGATGCTGACTGCCGGCGCTCCGACCGCGCACAACGTCTACCTGTCGGGCCGCAACATCCCGACCGTGCGCGTGATGCCGTTCTCGGACGCGACCGCGTACGAGATCCTGTGGGCGGACACGGTGGTGGTGGAGCTCGACGCGCTGAAGGGAACGGAGCACGCCGATGTCTGATTATCTGAATACCATCGTCCGCGCGGTGGTGACCGAGAAGTCTTCGGAAGCCTACCAGGTGCGGAAGGAATACGCGTTCGAGGTACGGAAGGACGCGACCAAGCCGGAGATCAAGTCGGCGATCGAGCACCTGTTCAAGGTGAGTGTGACCGACGTCCGGACCCTGGTCGTGCGCGCCAAGCGCCGCACCTACGGGCGCACGCAGGGGCGTCGCCCCGCGTGGAAGAAGGCGATCGTGACCCTCCGTGAGGGCGACGCGATCCAGGTCTTCGAGGGCTGATATGGGTATCCGTCAATTCAAGCCGGTGACGCCGGCCACCCGTTTCCGCTCGGTCTCGGATTTCGCCGAGGTGACGAAGAGCACCCCGGAGAAGTCCCTGCTCGAGCCGCTCCGCCGCACCGGCGGACGGAACAACAAGGGGCACGTCACCACGCGGCATCAGGGTGGCGGCCACAAGCGGCAGTACCGGCGGATCGACTTCCGTCGCGACAAGGCCGGCGTGCCGGCGAAGGTCGCGTCGGTCGAGTACGACCCCAACCGGAACGCGCGCATCGCCCTCCTGCACTATGTGGATGGTGAGAAGCGCTACATCCTGCACCCCAAGGGCCTGAACGTGGGGGACACGGTGGTGTCGGGGCCGGGGTCCGACATCCGGATCGGCAACGCGATGCCGCTGTTCGAGATCCCGCTCGGTACCGCGGTGCACAATATCGAGCTGAAGATCGGCCGCGGCGGCCAGATGTGCCGCGGCGCCGGTACCAGCGCGCAGGTCGTGGCGAAGGAAGGCAACCACGTCACCCTCCGCCTCCGTTCGACGGAAATGCGGATGGTGCGCGGCGAGTGCCTCGCGACGGTGGGCGAAGTCGGCAACGCCGAGCACGAGCTGCTCTCCATCGGCAAGGCGGGCAAGACCCGCTGGCTGGGGCGGCGCTCGAAGGTCCGCGGCGTGGCGATGAACCCGGTCGACCATCCGCTGGGCGGCGGCGAAGGCAAGAGCTCCGGTGGTCGTCCCCCGACCTCTCCCTGGGGCAAGCCCGAGGGCCGGAAGACGCGGCATAAGAAGAAAGCTTCGACGAAACTCATTGTCAGGGGACGCAAGCGCGGGCGCGCGACCACTTAATTGCGGATTGCGAATTTCGGATTGCGGATGGAATGGCACTGAGAATCCGCAATCCGCAATCGCCAATCCGCAATCGAGAACGGAGATAGTGAATGGCACGGAGTGTTAAGAAGGGCCCGTACGTCGAGGAGTCGCTGCTCCTCAAGATCCAGGCCCTGAACGAGAAGAACGAGAAGAAGGTCTTCAAGACCTGGTCGCGGCGCTCCACCATCACGCCGGACTTCGTGGGGCACACGCTCGCGGTGCACAACGGGAACAAGTTCATCCCGGTGTACGTGACCGAAAACATGGTGGGCCACAAGCTCGGCGAGTTCGCCGCGACGCGGCTCTTCCGGGGACACTCGGCCAAGGGCTCGGCGGAGAAGGAAGCCGAAGGCACGCCGCCGGCCGAAGAAGGGAAGAAGTAAGTCATGGAAGCTCGAGCGATTCAGACGGCGGTCCGCCAGTCGGCGCGCAAGATGCGCCTGGTGGTCGATCAGATCCGGGGCCGGTCGGTTCCGGAGGCGGACGCCATCCTGCGGTTTTCGAAGAAGGTGGCGGCGATCCAGATCCGCAAAGTCCTCAAGTCGGCGGTGGCCAACGCCGAGCGGTCGGCCGAGCGGCAGAACGAGCGGCTGGACGTGGACACGCTCACGGTCCGCTATGCCGTGGTGAACGAGGGCCCGACCCTCAAGCGGTTCACGATGGCGGCCATGGGTCGTGGCACGCCGATCAAGAAGCGGACGAGCCACGTGGAGATCCGGGTTGGGGCGGACGCGGCGAAGGCCAAGGCCGCTCCGGCTCCCAAGGCAGAGGCCGCCAAGGCCAAGGCTCCGAAGGCCGAGGCGAAGGCGGAGAAGCCGGCGAAGAAAGCCGCGGCGGCGAAGAAGCCCCGCGCGAAAAAGGACAAATAAATGGGTCAAAAGACACACCCCTATGGGTTCCGGCTCGGGATCGTCAAGCAGTGGCGTTCCCGGTACTACGCGCGGCGCGACTTCCCGGAATTGCTCAAGGAAGACGAGCTGATCCGGAAGTACTTGAAGACGCGGTTGTCGCACGCCGCGATCGCCGACATCCACATCGAGCGGAAGCCCGGCAAGGTGACCGTCACGGTGCACACCGGCCGTCCCGGCGTGGTCATCGGCAAGCGCGGCGCGGAAGTCGACAAGCTCCGCGACGAGCTGGCGCAGCTGACCGGCAAGGAAGTCGGCATCAACGTGGAAGAGATCAAGCGTCCCGAGCTCGACGCCCAGCTGGTCGGTGACAGCGTGGTGCATCAGCTCAATCAGCGCATCTCGTTCCGCCGCGCCATGAAGCGCGCGGTGCAGAGCGCGATGCGGATGGGCGCGCAGGGCATCAAGATCAAGTGCGCGGGCCGCCTGGGCGGCGCTGAAATCGCGCGCACCGAGGGTTATCACGAGGGGCGCGTGCCGCTGCACACGCTCCGGGCCGACGTGGATTACGCCACCTCGACCGCGAAGACCACCTACGGCACCATCGGTGTGAAGGTATGGATCTTCAAGGGCGAGCGGACGGAAGATCTGCACGGCCGGACCTATTCGACGGGCGTCTGAGCCATGCTGGCACCCAAGCGCGTCAAGTTCCGGAAGCGGTTCAAGGGCAACACCAACGGCAACGCCACCCGCGGCAACACCGTGGCGTTCGGTCACTACGGCCTGATGACGCTCGATCCCGGCTGGATCACCAACCGGCAGATCGAGGCGGCCCGCGTGGCGCTCACCCGCGAGATGAAGCGCGGCGGCAAGGTGTGGATCCGCCTCTTCCCGGACAAGCCGATCACCAAGAAGCCGGCCGAAACCCGGATGGGAAAAGGGAAGGGCAATCCCGAGGGCTGGGTCGCGGTGGTGAAGCCGGGCCGGATCATGTTCGAAGTCGAAGGGATCGAGGAGAAGCTGGCCCGCGAGGCGCTCGAGCTGGCCGCGGCCAAGCTGCCCCTCAAGACCAAGTTCGTGAAGCGGGAGGAGCGGTAAGATGGCCAAGCAGGCGAAGTCCGGAGACCTCCGGGAGCTCAAGACCGAGGAGCTGCAGCAGCAGCTGGTGCAGCTTCGCGAGGAGCGCTTCCGGTTGAAGTTCCGGTCGGCCACCGAGGCCATCGAGAACCCGCTGCAGTTCCGGACGATCAGGCGTCACATCGCCCGGATCGAGACCATCTTGCGGGAAAGGCAGAACGCATGACGACGAGGGGCAACCGGAAGGTCCGCACCGGCGTGGTGGTGAGCGACAAGATGCAGAAGACCGTCACGGTCTCCCTGGTCCGTCGCTATGCGCACGGCGTCTACGGCAAGCAGATGACCCGGACCAAGACCGTGGCCGCCCACGACGAGCAGGGCGCCAAGGCGGGCGACACCGTTCGCATCGAGGAGACGCGCCCGCTCTCCAAGACCAAGCGCTGGCGCGTGGTCGAAATCGTCCAGCGGGCCGAGTAGGCGGGAGAGACGACCGTGGTTCAACAGGAATCGAGGCTCAAGATCGCGGACAACTCCGGCGCGCGCAGCGCGCTGGTCATCCGCGTGCTGGGCGGGTCCAAGCGCCGCTACGCGGGGCTCGGCGACATCGTGGTGGTGACCATCAAGGACGCCATCCCCACCGGCCAGGTGAAGAAGGGCGAAGTCGCCAAGGCCGTCATCGTCCGGACCGCCAAGGAAACCAAGCGGAAAGACGGGTCCTACATCCGCTTCGACGAGAATGCCGCCGTGCTGATCAACGATCAGGGCGAGCCGCGTGCCACCCGCATCTTCGGCCCCGTGGGCCGGGAGCTCCGGGAAAAGCGGTTCATGAAGATCGTGTCGCTGGCGCCGGAGGTCATCTAAATGCGTCGCCTGGTCTACAAGAAGAGCCGGAAGGTCCGCGGCACCGAGCCCGAGCGTCACAAGCTCCGCATCGCCAAGGGCGATACGGTGCGCGTGATCCGCGGCGACGACCGCGGCAAAGAGGGCAAGGTGCTCCACGTCCACCCCAAGATGCACCGGGTGACGGTGGAGGGCGTCAACGTCGTGAAGAAGCATCAGCGCGCGACGACGCCGGAGATGGAGAGCGGCATCATCGAGTTCCCGGCGCCGATTTCGGCCGCGAACGTGATGCTCCTCGATCCCAAGTCCGGTGAGCCCACGCGGGTGCGCCGGCAGCGGGACAAGGACGGAACCATCGAGCGGATCGCGGTGAAGTCGGGCCAGCCGATTCCGCGGGCGAGGGCATGATGGCGGATACGAAAGAGAAGCAGGACAAGAAGCCGAGGAAGGAAAAGGCGCCCAGGGCGGCAGCCCCCGAGGCTCAGGAACAGCCTTCGGGTGAGCCGGCGCCCCGCCCCCGTCTGCTCGATCACTACGAGCAGCAGGTGCGCGGCCGGCTCCGGCAGCAGTTCGGGTTCAAGAACCCGCACCAGATCCCGCGCCTGGTCAAGATCGTGCTGAACGTCGGGATCGGGGATGCGTCCAAGAACCCGAAGTCGCTGGAAGCGGCCGTCGACGAGATGGGTGCCATCACCGGGCAGAAGCCGGTGGTGACCCGGGCCAAGAAGGCGATCGCGAACTTCAACCTCCGCGCCGGTGTGCCGATCGGCTGCTCCGTGACCCTCCGGGGCGCGCGGATGTTCGAGTTCCTCGACCGCTTCATCAACGTGGCCGTGCCCCGGATGCGTGACTTCCGCGGCCTGCCCGACAAGAGCTTCGACGGGCGCGGTAACTACACGCTCGGCATCAAGGAGCAGATGATTTTCCCGGAGATCGACTTCGACAAGGTCGACAAGATCCACGGGATGGACATCACGTTCGTGACCACCGCGGGGCGCGATGACGCAGCGCTCGCCCTGCTTCGCGAGATGGGCATGCCGTTCCGGGGCGGTGCCCCGGTCGCGGCCGCCTGAGGAGAGCCGAGGAATGGCGAAGAAGTGCTGGGTCGAGAAGGTCAAGCGGACGCCCAAGTTCAAGGTGCGGGGCTACTACCGCTGCCAGCGTTGCGGCCGGAGCCGCGGGACGCTGAGAAAGTTCAAGCTCTGTCGTATCTGTTTCCGCGAGCTCGCCCTGCGGGGAGAAATCCCGGGCGTGCGCAAAGCCAGCTGGTAAAGGACGGTCGACCGCATGAGCATGACTGATCCCGTCGCCGATATGCTGACCCGGGTGCGCAACGCCTGTCTGGCGGGCCACCGCAGGGTCGACATGCCGGTGTCAAAACTGAAGGCCGAGATCGCGCGGCTGCTCCGTGACAACGCCTATATCCAGGACTTCAAGGTCCTGGATGACGGCAAGCACGGGCTGCTGCGGCTCTACCTCAAGTACCACAACGACTCGCCCGTCATCCGCGAATTGCAGCGGGTGTCGGCGCCCGGTCTCCGCCGCTACGTCAAGGCGCGCGAGATTCCGCGGGTCAAGAACGGCCTCGGCATGGCCATTCTCTCGACCCCGCAGGGCCTGATGTCGGATCGCGAAGCCCGCACCGCCCGCGTGGGTGGCGAGCTCCTCGCGGTGGTCTGGTAGGAGGGGACGATGTCGCGAATCGGCAAGAAGCCCGTTCCCCTGCCCAAGGGCGTCACCGCGACCGTCGCAGGCCGCGCCCTCACGGTGAAGGGTCCCAAGGGAGAGATCTCCCGGACCTTCCATGCGGACATGGCGCTGGCGGTGGAAGCAGAGACCGTGGTGGTGAAGCGGCCCTCCGACGAGAGCCGGCACAAGGCGCTCCATGGCCTGTCCCGGACCCTGGTCGCGAACATGGTCGAGGGCGTCACCAAGGGGTTCCAGAAACAGCTGGAGATCCAGGGCGTCGGCTACAAGGCCGAGCCCAAGCCGTTCGGCGTGCAGCTGACCGTGGGGTTCTCCCATCCGGTCCCGTACCACGCGCCGAAGGGCATCAAGATCACGGTCGACAACAACGTGAACGTGAAGATCGAAGGTGTCGACAAGGAGCTGGTGGGCCAGGTCGCGGCGGAATTGCGCGCCGTGAAGCCCCCCGAGCCCTACAAGGGCAAGGGCATCCGTTATCAGGGCGAGCAGGTCCGGCGTAAGGCCGGCAAGACCGCCCAGGCGGCCAAGTAACCATGCGATCGATCCGGAAGGTCAAATCCGCGAATCACCAGCGGCAGCGGCGTCACCTCAGGGTCCGGCACAAGGTGTCCGGCACCCCCGAGCGTCCCCGCCTCGTGGTGTTCCGCTCGGCCAAGCACATCTATGCCCAGGTTGTGGACGACACGAAGGGCGTGACGATCGTCGGCGCGTCGGACCGTACCGAAGGCGTGCAGCCTGAGGGCAAGGGCAAGACCGCGAAGAGCTTCGCGCTGGGCCAGCACATCGCGAGCAAGGCGAAGGAAAAGGGAATCGCCCGCGTGGTGTTCGACCGCGGGGGCTATCAGTACCACGGACGCGTCAAGGCGGTTGCCGACGGCGCGCGCAAAGGCGGATTGGAGTTCTGATGGCGAACGAACAGGAACAGACAGGCTCGACGCCCGAAGCCGGTGCTCCCGCAGCGTCTGCCCCCGCCGGTGCTCCCGCCGAGGGTGGCGGCGAGCAGCATGGCGGTGGCCGCGGACCCCGGGGTGGTCGTGGCGGGCGCGGTGGCCGGGGCCGGGGTGGTGACGGGCGCGGGCGCGGCGGTGACCGTGGTCCGCGGGGCGATCGTCCCCGCGAGGGCGACGGCATGGTCGAGAACGTGGTCGCCATCAACCGCGTGGCCAAGGTCGTGAAGGGTGGCCGGCGCTTCTCGTTCAATGCCCTGGTGGCGGTGGGCGATGGGCAGGGTCACGTCGGTGTCGCGACCGGCAAGGCGAACGAAGTGTCCGAAGCCGTGCGCAAGGCCGTGGAAGCGGCCCGGCGGCGGATGGCCGAGATCCCGCTGACCGTCGGCACGATTCCCCACGAGATCGTGGGACATCATGGCGCCGGCAGGGTACTCTTGAAGCCGGCCGCGTCGGGTACCGGCGTCATCGCCGGTGGTCCGGTGCGCGCGGTGCTCGAGTGCGTGGGGATCCGCGACATCCTGACCAAGAGCCTGGGATCGACCAACCCGCACAACATGGTGCGCGCGACGATGGACGGGCTGAAGCGGCTCACCACGGCCCGGCGTGTCGCGCGGGAGCGGGGCGTGCCGGATGACGCGATTCCATACAAGGCGCGGCAAGAGGTGACGCATGTCTAGGCTGCCGCCCACCAGGAAATACCGGAAGCGGAAACCGGGCCGGGATCCGGTCGTGCCGCCCGCGGGGAAAGGCAAGCTTCGCATCGAGCAGGTCCGCTCGACAGCGGGGCACCCGAAGCCCATCCGGCGGACCCTCGAGGCCCTGGGGTTGAAGCACCACCAGGACGTCGTGGTCCAGAAAGATCATCCCGCGTTGCGGGGTATGCTGTATCAGGTGCGCCACCTCATCAAGGTGACGCCGGCGAAAGACGGAGCGTAAGCGATGGCGAAGGCGACGACCAAGAAGCCGCGGGCCCGGAAGCCGAAGGCGGATGCGCCTCAGTTCGAGCCCCTGCTGCTGCATCATTTGAAGCCCGCACCGGGCGCGACCCAGGCACGACGCCGGGTTGGCCGCGGTCCCGGCTCGGGGCTGGGCAAGACGTCCGGCAAGGGTAACAAGGGTGAGAAGGCGCGTTCGGGTGGCGGCCGCCGGCCGGGCTTCGAGGGCGGCCAGATGCCCTTGATCCGGCGCATTCCGAAGCGCGGGTTCACCAATCCGTTCAAGCAACCGGCCCAGGTGGTCAACGTTCGGCACCTCTCGCTCCTGAATGACGGGCTCGAGGTGACGCCGGAGACCCTGTTCGGTGCCGGCCTCGTGCGGCGTCCCGATCATCCCATCAAGCTGCTCGGTATGGGAGACGTGGCCCGCAAGTTCACGGTGAAGGGTGTTTCGGTGTCGACTTCCGCCAAGAGCAAGATCGAGGCGGCGGGCGGCACCATCGAGGGCTGAGACTCACGTGACCGCACCTGCCATCCCGAACCTCTTCAAGGTTCCGGAGCTCAAGAACAAGATCCTGTTCACGCTGCTCTGCCTGGTGATCTACCGGGTGGGCGCGCACATCGCGACGCCCGGCGTGAACGTCCAGGCCCTTTCGGACGCGCTGCAGACGGCGGGGAAGGGCAACCTCTTCGGGCTCTACGACCTGTTCGCGGGGGGCGGACTGGGACGGGCGACCGTCTTCGCGCTCGGCATCATGCCGTACATCTCCGCCAGCATCGTCTTCCAGATGGCGGGACCCGTCTTCCCGATCCTCGAGAAGTTGCAGCGCGAAGAAGAGGGCCGGAGAAAGATCACGCAGTGGACCCGGTACCTCACCGTGGTGCTGTGCTTCCTGCAGGCCTACGGGTACGCGCTGTTCGTGGAAACCCAGGTGCCGAACGCCGTGCTCAATCCCGGCATGGGCTTCCGCCTCACCACGGTGCTGACGCTGACCACCGGCGGTGTGTTCGTGATGTGGCTGGGTGAGCAGATCACCGAGCGGGGCATCGGCAACGGTGCGTCGCTCCTGATCTTCTTCTCGATCATCGAGCGCATCTGGCCCGAGTTCCTCAATACGGTCGAGTCGATCCGGGCCGGCACGGCGAGCGCCAAGCTCCTGATCTTCGTCGTCGCGCTGATGGTGCTGGTGACCGCGGCCACGGTGGCGATCACCGTCGCGTCGCGGAAGATTCCGATTCAGATCCCGCGCAAGGTCATGGGGCGGGGACGCATCCGCGAAGGGCAGAAGACGTTCATCCCGCTCCGCCTGCTCACGGCGAATGTGATGCCGATCATCTTCGCGCAGTCCCTGATCATCATCCCGAGCACGCTCGCGACGTTCGTGGGCGGCTCGCTCCTGCGCCAGGTCAACGACTACTTCAGTGCCGGCTCGTTCTGGTACATCGTATCGCTCCTGGTGCTGATCCTGTTCTTCACCTACTTCTACACGTCCATCGTCTTCAATCCGGTGGATCTGGCGGAGAACTTGAAGAAGCAGGGCGGGTTCATTCCCGGCGTGAAGCCGGGCGCGGCCACGGCGGACTACATCGACGAAGTGCTCTCCCGGATCACGTTGCCGGGCGGCTTCTTCCTCGCGCTGTGCGCCATCCTGCCGATCATCGCGGCCAACGGCCTGAACCTGCCGTTCGGGTTCGGCGGCACGGCGCTGATCATCGTCGTCGGCGTGGCGCTCGACACGATTCAGCAGGTCCAGCAGCACATGCTCCTCAGGCACTACGACGGGTTCATGAAGGAAGGCCGCGTCAAGTTCCGCGGACGGACCCGCTAGCTCCACTTCCAACCCAGGCCCACAACCCGTGTTCATCCTCCTCCTCGGCGCACCGGGATCAGGAAAGGGCACCCAGGGCAAGCTCCTGAGCGAGCGCCTTGGGCTCCCGAAGATCACCACCGGGGACCTGATCCGTACCGCCATCAAGACGGGCACTCCGCTCGGCGTCGAAGCCAAGAAGTTCTACGACGCCGGCAAGCTGGTGCCCGATTCGGTCATCATGGGCATGATTCAGGAGGAGCTCGCCAAGCCCGAGGCGCAGGAGGGGGCCATTCTGGACGGCTTCCCGCGTACCGCGGCGCAGGCCGAGCTGGTGGACCGGTCGCTGGGGGCGCATCAGAAGCGGCTGAACCACGTGCTGCTGCTGGACGTTCCCGAAGAGGAGCTGGTGAGCCGGATGCTGGGGCGGGCCAAGCAGGAGGGACGCGCCGACGACACGCCCGAGGCCATCAAGACCCGCCTGGGTGTTTATCAGGTCGAGACTGCTCCGCTGGTGGCACACTTCGCCCAGCGGGGGATCGTGCACCGGGTTCCGGGGACGGGGACCGTCGAGCAGATTGCGGAAGAGGTCAAGCGAATCATCGGACGATGATCACGATCAAGTCGAACCGCGAAATCGAGACGATGGCCGAGGCGGGGAGGATTGTGGCGAAGACCCTCGCGCTGATGGCGGAGAACGTGCGTCCCGGGGTTTCGACCCAGCAGCTCGACGAGATCGCTGAAGAGTTCATCCGCAGTCACCCGGGGGCGAAGCCCTCGTTCAAGGGGTTGTACGACTATCCCGCCACGCTCTGCACCTCGATTAACCAGGAAGTCGTCCATGGCATCCCGTCATCCAAGCGCGTCCTGAAGGCGGGCGACCTGGTGAGTGTGGATGTCGGTGCGTGGCTCGACGGGTTGCATGCGGATTCGGCGGCGACGTTCGCGGTCGGCGACATTCCCGAAGCGGCGCAGCGGCTGCTCGATGTCACGCAGAAGGCGTTGGCGGCCGGCATTGCGGAAGCTCGCGCGGGGAATCACACGGGCGACATCGGCGCGGCGGTTCAGCAAGTCGCCGAGGGCGCCGGGTATTCGGTGGTACGCGAGCTGGTGGGGCATGGGATCGGCTCGGCGTTTCACGAGGAGCCGCAGGTCCCGAATTACGGCAAGCCGAAGCGCGGCCCCCGGTTGGTTGCCGGCATGACGATCGCGATCGAGCCGATGGTGAATGTTGGGAGCGCGGACATTCGGACGCTGGCCGATAAGTGGACGGTGGTTACCGAAGATGGCTCGTTGTCGGCGCATTTCGAGCATACGGTCGCGGTCGGACCCGAAGGCACTCCTCCCAGGATTCTCACCACCGCGGCCTGACCCGTCGCCCCCCGACATCGCGCTACCTCCGGGCTCCCTCTCGACCCCGGGCTGACGCCCGGGGCTAGTAAACCCTACCTGAGAACGTCCCTTTCGTTTTGTGGGGGGCCCTGTACCTTCCCGAGTAGGCGGTTTGCGCAGTTCCTCTCCGTAGGAGGCTGATCATGATGCGGTATGCGGTCATCGCAGTTGGTGCGGCACTGTTGATGGGAGGTCGCCACGCTAGCTCCCCCCACTTCGCGCTCACACTCGAGCACTCCGCGCAGGGCTGGAAAGCGAATTGTGATACGGGCTGCGCGTGGCGTGAGGTGTCGATGAGCTGCGGTGGGTGTGAAGTGCGCCTGTCCTCTCTCGGTATTGACCGCGCCGGCACACCCGAGATCTCGCGTGGGGGCTTCGCGTTTACCCTGTCGGACTCGGCGGGCGGCTGGCAGGCGAAGGACGTCCGGGGCACTCGCTGGGCGACGCTGAGTTACGCGTGTCCGCAGGCGGTTTGCCGGGCGCGAATCGATGAAACGGGTGTGCGGGGAAACTGATGCGTTCGATGCGACCTGGCCCATCACGAAGTTTACTGATCGCGGTCGCTCTCCTGCCGTCGCTGCTGGCTGCCCAGTCGCTGCGCGAGAAGTCACCGTTCGGATCGTCCGGCGCGTGCCAGGCGGCCGCGCCGTACCTGGTCCGAATCCGATTCGACCCGCCACCCAAGGGCGGGGAGATGGGGCCGCTCACGGCATGTGACAGCTCCGGTGTGACGCTCGGACCGTACGCCGGGGAGACGGCGCTGCGGGTGGTCCCGGCAGGGCGGATCCGGGACATGGCGGTGAGCGTCAAATCGGGTGCCGGCGCCGCGATCTGGGGCGGCCTGCTCGGTGGAGGGGCCGGACTATTCTTCAGTCTCGTGCGCACGCGACCGTGTGGTCCGGGTATTTGTCATGGGAACGACATCTTTCTGAGCACTTCCGTGGGTGTGGTGAGTGGTGCCGGCATCGGTTGGTTTTTCGGACGGGGCCTGACGCACTGGAGGGTGGTGTACCGGGCCTATCCGCACGACTCGTGAGCTAGACTAATGCCGACAAACGAACACGGCGTCCTTACGTCCGATATCCGTCCTACCACGGTCAGCCTCATCTGGAAGGCGGAGCGTTCGGATCTGCCTCTGACCGTCGACGCCGCGTTGGCGCGCGCCAAGCGACGCTTGTTGGATCAGGGGGCCACGGTGACCGCCGTGGACCCTACGACCCTGACCTTTCAGTGGCCGAGGGGTGGACGAGGCGTGAGTTGGTCCAATGTGCTGGTTGGGTGCAAGGTGAGCGCGACGAGCAGCGGGTCGACTGTGGGGGTTACGGTGGAGGCGAGCTTCGCCGTCTTCGCCGTGTTGGGGATCGCGTTCATCGCCCTGCTCGCGGAATCCCATCTCTGGTGGTTTGGGGATCTCACGGCCCTGATGTTTGTCGGGATGGGCGTGTACGCGTCCAGCCGCTTGAAGGACATCGCGCGCTTCGCGATGTGCATGATTCCCGACGAGGACGGGGCCATCTGATGACTACTCGTGAGCGGGTTGTCTGTACCAGGTGTGGGAAGAAGACGGCCTTGTCGGACGAGCAGGTGGCGGAGATTCGAGCCAAGGTGCCCCGCATGCCGGTCTTCATCGTCGCCAACGTGTGCAGCGAGTGCGCCGCGAATGACCGTGAGCTTCGGGCGGAGATGGAGGCGTGGCTGAACGGCGAGATGGCTCACTGGGAGCACGAAGTCCGGAGCGCCCTGGTGCTCCCACTCGAGGCGATCGATCGCTTTGTGGAGCGGTGGACGTGATGCGGAAGATCTCCATCGTCGGCGCCGGGATCGGCGGAGTGGTGGACATCGTAGCGACGAACGTTGTGTCCCTCCCGGTCGTCATGTATGTCATGGTCTCTCAGGGCCTCATGAATGTCCCGAAGGCCGAGTTGACGCTGCAGGTCATGGCAGGGATCAAGGCGAGCCCGGGTTTGTACGTGACACTGGGGCTCTTGGGGTGCCTGTGCAGCGTCCTGGGTGGATATGTGGCTGCCCTGATCGCGAGACGGGCGGAAGTTCTGAATGGCGCGCTCTCAGCCTATCTCTGCCTGGCGTTCTCGGTATGGGGACTCGCGTCGGGGCAGGAGCAGCTCCCGCTTTGGCTTCACCTTTTTCTCCTGCCACTGAGTCCATTCCTCGGCGCGCTGGGCGGGTATCTCCGGCTCTTGCGGCTTCGGCGGAAGGCTCCGCCCGCGGTGCCTGTGTGACGCGTCGTTGGTGGACGGGCGCGCTCCTGCTTGGCCTTCCCGTTGCGGCCGCTGGCCAATCGACGCCGGCGTGCCCGCGGCCCGACTCCGGGTTCACGTTGAACGGAGCGGACACACTCCGTGGTTTCTATCCCCCGTCGCTCGCGGTGAGCGTCTTGCCGCCGGCAGAGTTTCGAGGGAGCGCAGACGTGTCGCTGCTGGTCAACCCGAAGGGGAATGTCGTGCGCGACAGCATCCAGGTTCGCGGGACGGCATCCATGCGGGACTCCATGCTCCTGGCGAGGTCGAGCGCGGGGTTCAGGTTTCGCCCGGCGAGATACTTGTCGTGCCCGATCAGCGCCTGGTTCACATACTCGGTGCACCACTGAGGTTTGTGTTCAGCGCTCAGCGTTGTTTTTGCGGTCAAGCAATCGCGCCAGAGGACGAGGGGATCTCGATCGTGGTGCCGATTGATGGCGGTGGCACTCAAGAGCTCTACTGCCATGGGTCCTGTCTGGAGGGGAAGCTCCATCACTCGGTACCTACCGCCTTCTCAGGGCCAGGCCGGCTAGCAGACTGAGGGTCGCCGCCGGTCATCCCGTCGCGCATTTTTCTGGTCCTTCATTTTCTCCCGCCGTTGCTATTCTCGAATCTGTCCGATTCTCCTTCTCTCCTGACTCAGTTGCGCCGAGCGATTCGGACGCGGCATTACAGTCCGCGGACGGAGGAGGCGTACGTCCACTGGGTCCGCCGGTTTGTCCGGTTTGCTGGACTGCGGCATCCGCGGGAGCTGGGCCCGGTCGAGGTAACGGCGTTCCTCTCGCATCTGGCCGTGGAGGGGAAGGTGAGCGCGTCGACGCAGAACCAGGCCTTGTCGGCGATCACGTTTCTGTATCGCGAGGTGTTGGACATGCCGGTGGGATGGTTGAATGCGATGGTGCGGGCCAAGCGGCCGGGGCGGGTGCCGGTCGTGCTGACCCAGGACGAGGTGCGGCGGGTGATGATGCGGTTGCGCGACCGTGGCATGCCGGCTCTGGTGGTAGGGATCCTGTATGGCACGGGCATGCGCCTGCTCGAGGCCTTGCAGCTGCGGGTGAAGGATGTGGATTTCGCGAAGAACGAGATTGCGGTGCGTGGTGGGAAAGGTGACCGTGATCGGGTGACGATGTTGCCGGAGCGTTTCAAGGGTGCGTTGCTGACGCATCTGGCCGCGATGGGACGCCAGCACGACGATGATGTCGAGAAGGGCGCGGGGTGGGTCGCCTTGCCGGGCGCGTTGCGGGTGAAGTATCCGACTGCGGGCAGAGAGTGGGCGTGGCAGTGGGTGTTTCCGGCGACGCGGTGGTATGAGGATCCGGAGACGAAGGAGCGCCGGCGACATCATCTGCACGAGACCGTGGTGCAGCGAGTGTTCAAGGAGGCGGTGCGGGCGGCGCGGATTTCGAAGCCTGCCAGCTGCCATACGTTGCGGCATTCATTCGCGACTCACCTGCTGGCGTCGGGGTACGATATCCGAACGGTGCAGGAGCTGTTGGGTCATCAGGATGTGTCGACGACGATGATCTACACGCATGTCTTGAACCGGGGGGGCATGGGGGTTCGGAGTCCGGCGGACTCGCTGTAGTCATGACCGACTCACAGGACTAACCGAACTAGGCTGACCGGCCCAAATGCAGTAGCCAAGCCCGAAATAGCGGATATTGGCCGGCGGGAGGTTTGTGCGTTACGTTTACAAAGTTATGTCCAATTCACGTTAGACGGCGGATTCGACACCCATGCACGATAGCACCGCCTTCGGCGACCTGGTGGGAGGGGACCTGACCGGCGTCACTTTCGTCCGGGAGTACGTGCAGCTGCAATTCAACCCCGCCGCGACGCTCAGTGCATTCACACCCGTCACGGTTATGTCCCAGGGCCAAGCTGCCACGCTGGGTGAGTCCGCCTTTCCGAATCTGATCCTCGCCCAACGTGGCAAGTTTGTGGCGGGGGTGGTCATGGCAGATGGCGAGTCACTGACCGTCACGTTTGAAGATCACTCGCAGATTGTGGTGTCGTTACAGGAGTCCGACTACGTGGGCCCGGAGGCCCTGACGTTCGCATCCGGGGACAACGCGCTCGTCGTGATTTGAGGTGGGCGCATTGTGGCCGCCGTCTAACAGGCGCCTGGAGCAGACGGCGCGCGGGGGTTACGGAATGAATTCTTTTTCAGCGCGCCGCTGCTCAGGCGCAATTCGTTAGGCAGCGCGATGACCCTGACGCCACTTGAGAGATCAGCCCTCGACCTTCTGGTCGGGGGTGAGGACCCGGATCTTGCGCGACTTCGTGAGCAGGTGGACTCGGTGACGGTGACTCGGCGGGACCTCACTGGCGTCGGCTTTTACACGCATTTCTCCCTCCCATTGGGCGCTTCACCTGCTGCCGGGATCACCAAGGCCCCCATCGCCGACGTCTACGGGGAAGTCGAGGGCTTGCCTCAGCCGGTGGGCTTCTCACTCTGGGTTAAGGATGGGCTGTTGGATTGTCTCGAATGCTGGATTCACGACAGGAAGTGGCCTGACGATGCTGAACTCAAGAGGGTGTATTACGTGCGGCCGGTTTCGGGTGACCAGGGGGCGTTGGTTGAGGTGGCGACTCGTGATGTCAGGTGGGCGCTTGGCCACCGCGCTGCCTAACAGGCGCCTGGAGCGGACGCGGCGTATGATCAAGGGAATGAGAGACTCTATTTGTTCGCCGCGCCGCTCAGGCGCGATTCGTTAGGCACCCCACAAGGCTTTGGTGTATACTGGAACCATGCCGAGCGTGACTCCGGTGGTGCACAGCGATCCCGCTATCCTGGACGGGACCCCCGTCTTTGCCGGGACGCGGGTGCCCGTGCAGACCCTCTTTGACTACCTCGAGGGCGGAGATCCGCTCGACGAGTTCCTCCGTCAGTTTCCCTCCGTGAAGCGTGAGCAAGCGGTCGCCGCGCTTGACCTTGCGCGCGAGTCGTTGCTGACGCGTGCGCGTCCTGCTTGACGAGAATATCCCCATTGGCCTCGCCGATGCCCTTGTGGGGCACGACGTAGCGACGGTCGCCGGCCTGGGATGGCAGGGCGTGCGCAATGGCGAGTTGCTCCGTCGGGCTGTAGGGCAGTACGAGGCGCTCGTGACGATGGATCGCAACATCGAGTTTCAGCAAGCGTTGGCGCGCCAGCCGTTTGGCGCAGTCTTGCTTCGCGCCCGCTCCAATCGATTAGCCGACCTGCGCCCGCTGGCACCGGCCATTCTCGATGCCCTGACCGGACTCCAGAAGGGCGAGATCAAGCGCGTGGGTGCCTAACAGGCGCCTGGAGCGGACGCGTCCATGATTAGAGGAACAGAAGCGTTTATTCTTTGGCCGCGCCGCTCAGGCGCGATTCGTTAGACGGCGCGAATGCAGCGTTTGGTGCGTTTAGGGAGAGGCGTATTCCTTCTGGCTGCGATGGCTCTGCTGCTGGTGAGTAGACGGGCGGGGGGATCTTCGAGTCAGGTGATCGAGAGCGGCACCATGGTACTGATCATCGCCACGGTGTTAACGCTACCTATCGCAGTGTACTCGGTGTGGCGGGAATCGGACGCGAAGTCGCGCAGGAACTGGCTTCTATTGTTCGGCGTATGTGTGCTGGTCCTTGGCGCGGCCTTTTTGTGGCCCAATAAATGACGCGCCGCCTAACAGGCGCCTGGAGCGGACGGCGCGCGAGGATTATGGAATGAATCTATTGTCAGCGCGCCGACAGCTCAGGCGCAATTTGTTAGCCGGCCGAACGGACCAGTCGTTATATTCGAGATTGCACGGGGAGGTCCCAATGACCAAGATCGAAAAACTTGAACGCGACGTTCGCGCTCTCACGGCGAAGGAACTCTCGAGCT
>DASQIZ010000025.1:0-4986 GCA_035631315.1 Gemmatimonadales bacterium | reverse complement strand
CACAGTCCTCAAGGACCAGGACGGGCGCGACCTCGACGGTGTCGACGTTGTTGTGCGCTATCTGGCCGGGCTGCCGAACCGCACCACCTCGCCAAAGGCCGGGCGCTTGAAGCTCGTCAAGCCGGTGCCGGCAGCCGTATCGGGCAGCCCCGAGATCCAACCTTGGCGCGGCGCTACGCAATCCACGGTCGGCACACGCACCACCGGGTCCGCGACACCGCCCCGCGCGCAAAGTTCACACTGAGGAGGACTGACAGCATGTTGCGTACTCGAACCATCACGGCCGCGATGCTCGCCGCTGTGGCATCGGCTCTTGGGGGTGCTCCAGGGGGCACTGTCTGAGAATGGCAGATTACGAAATGGGGACGGGGACCCCGAGGGGGATAACCGCTGCCGGAGGGTGCTGGTGTTGGCTACGCTCTCTACGCGCCTGCTGCTACCACGCTGCTACCAGAACACCCCGTACCAGGACGATCCAGGAACACATCCAATCATTCCGGATCGCTTTGGTTTGTTACGCCTAGGTTGTTTGGGGTGTCCTGAGTACGTGGTTCGGGACAACTCTTAGTCAGCGGGTCCAAGATTCGAGTCCTTAGTGCAGCCCGTCGGCATGATGGACATGGGCCGTCGTCTCCCGGCCTCTTCCCCTTCGAGCTCCAGGCTCGCAATCAGGCCGTCCAGGCCATCGGTCTCGTGTGCCCGGCACACTTCTGACACAGCCCTTGAATTGAGTCAGAAGGATCAAGGGCTTGGATGACCCGAAAGGATTCCAGAACCTTTAGGCGGTTGCCCGGTCTCCTAGACGCGTTCCCGTGAGGCTGACAGAAACAGCCCAGGTTGAAGATGGAAGCCCGGAAGTGGGTAATCATCTCACCTGAGCCCCAAGAAGTCTCTTCTGGTGGCCACCGGGTTCACGAGGCAGGCCGTGGGAAAGATTGAGCCGGGGGCCTCTCGACTGCCGGCATTGAGGTGACGGCCGCGAGTTGGCAACGATTGGGTAGCGAGCCCAAGGGCGAGGGCTCGTGACGGATTGACAGCGATTCATCTGGCGGCTGCCTGGTGGAGCGCTGCTGGATCGCCAATCGAGGCCAGCCCCGATCTTGAGAGAGGATGCGAGTCATTTTGCTTTTGATCCTCGCAGGGCTCCGCAAGTAGAGTAGGCATATGAGCATTTCCAAGGACTTGTTTCGGGGGTGTGGGGATATGAGATCGCCGAGCTTAGACGCAATCGAAACTGATCACGCCTATGCCTTTTTTCGCGCGCTGAGGCAGTTTCTCAACGCAGCAATGCCCGGGCCGAAAGAAATGGCGAATTCGATTGATCAGATCGTCAAGTCAGGACGAGGCAGTCATATGGCATTCCCCGAAGGAGCGTTTCTGAATCAGTACGTCCTCCCGGGACTCTTCGCCTTTGTCTCCCAGTATGAGGGAATGGACGCGGACCGGGCAAAGGAAGCATTGCTGTCGGAATCGTGGCGAAGCATGAAGGATTACGCCTCAGAGAGTCCCGCGCGAACGTCGAAGCATCCGTTCGGCAAGATTGTGGGCCTCAGCCCGCAAACAGTCGTCAGGCGGTGGCGGGGCGAGAAGCCACTCATCCAGAGTTGCCCAGATCTCGCTCTGCGAGCACCCTTCCCGTATCGGACCGTCTTTGAGGGCAAGTACTTCCGGAAGGGTGGACTCGCCGCGGCAGAAACGGCCCTCGCGACCGACATCTACCAAGCGTTCTTCTACCGCGGGCTCACGAAGCTCCCCGCAACGAGAACCCGCCGCCCAGCCTGGGACTATGATTATGCGTGTGTGCTTGCCTATGATGGGACCGCGGACGGCGCGCTGCTCAGAGCGTGGGATGGCCTGCGTGAAAGGATCGGCAGGGGGTGCTGGGAAGGAGCAGGGATCTACGTCATGATCCTGAGAGGACATTGAATGAAGGGCAAAGGCCCGAATTGAACTGATTCCAGCATTCACCTTCATCACACATAAACTCACCACGACCCGTCTTTTCCGTCGGCGACAGGGGACAGTCTCCCTATAGTCAGAGGTTGCCTCGTGAAGCCGGTCAGCCCAGGCGCAGACTTTGAACGGATCCCCCTGGGGAACCCACTTTTAGCACTCGAGCTTCAACCTGGGCTGTTTCTGTCAGCCTCACAGGTACTCATCAGAGGGCCGGCCATCCACCTAGTTGACAACGATCCGCCTTGCCCTGAATCGCAGAGGCCATAGATGAATTGACAACGACCGCCCCTGAGGGAGACCCGTCAGGACCCTGTCGAGCAGAACGTGAGCCGTTTAGGACCAATCGACTTGAACGACGTGTATGCAATCTTGTCGCACTCGCAACAGAAGCGCCGCCTGTCATCGTGCTCTAGCTGGTACTTCTCATACTCTGCCTTTCTCATCGCGGCTTCCCGGCGATGACGAGGACCCTTCGTCGCAGCCGCTAGCCAGAACATCCCGGCAATCAGGTACGGCAACGCCAACAACACCCCGACGATGACTAGCAGTGCTTCGATCATCCTCTTCTCCTTCGTTCCAGTCTCTTCTGCCATACCCCGCCACACCAATCCCATTGTTCGAGAAGATCGCAGATGCTGAAAGCGTCTTTTCTTGACACCGCCGCGCCGAATACCCAAGGATGAAGTGTTAGGAGGAATCTCGCGCGAAAGCGCGAAGGGGGAACCTCGACGGCATGGTCGAAAAGAAGGGGACTGCACTTCCTCTCCGTTTGGGCCGTTGGGTAGTGCGACACAAGTTCGGCACGTTCGGCACTGCTTTCGTTGCCGTTGGTGCCTCGCCCGCGCAGCCTCGAGATCAAGAAGTCCGTGAAGTGCCACGAGTACCGCAACTACCTCTGGGACTTGATCCGCAGCGAGTCCAGCGCGCGCCGAGGTAATACGCCAAGCGCCATGAATGAAGAGCGCAAGATGCCGAGATGGGCCCGCATCCTGCTGATCGTGCTGGGAACGCCGATTGCCTTCGTCCTCGGGGTCCTCGTGGTCTTCGTGGTTGCTTTGCCTGTTGGACCGCCGACGCCGAAGGATGCCGACGGGATTGCCCCGGCGATCATCCATGGAGAGGTCAAGCGGGCCGTTCAAGACATCGAGAGCGGCGTGGAGGTGCGTGGGAGCGGTGGGAGATTCGGTTCGCCTCTTCATGCCGCGGCCTCGGCCGGTGGGAGGGCCCCGATCGGAGAGGGCAAAGCTTTGGTCACCGGCTCCCCAGAACTGGTCAAGCTGCTTCTGGCGAAGGGCGCGGATCCCAACGCCAGGGATGGGCAGGGCGCGACGCCGCTCCTCAAAGCGGCTGCGAGCGGCCGGAATACCGAGGTGATCGGGCTGTTGCTCGCCGCCGGGGCCGACCCGAATGCACTGGACGCCCAAAGGCTGACGCCGCTGCATTGGGCGGCCATCTACAACGCACAAGCGTTGCCGCTGCTCCTGAAGGCGGGTGCCATGCCGAATGCGGCGGACGACGATGGCAATACCCCGCTGCATCTCGCACCAACCAGCCGGGATGTTGCATCGGCCATGGCGCTGGTCGCCGCGGGGGCGAACGTCAACGCGAGAAACAAGGCGGGGCGGACCCCTTTGCACATGGCGGCCTATGTCAGCGGCAATGCGGCAACCATTGAGTTCCTGGTGGCGAAAGGCGCCAGCGTGAATGCGGCGGACAAGGCGGGATCGCATCCGCTGGATTACGCGGAGCGCCAGGGTTACCCCGACATCGTGAGGTTGCTCGAATCCAGGGGCGCGCGTCGGAGCGCCCCGCCCGCTTGGGAGCGAAGCATGCTTCGATGAAAGGACGGAAGTTTTCGTGGTGAAGCGGACATTGATCAGCTCGGGCTCGCCGATCCGCGCATGAAGATCGAGATCGAAGTCACGGCGCTGCGTAAATCGGGGTTGTTAAGAGTGTTCGTCTGCGCATTTGCTGGACTCGTTCTTCTCATCCTGCTCGTAATCGTCGTTCCGTTGTATGCCACGGTCCGTGGGCGCGCGACCCTCGCAAAGGCTCAGCCCGACGTGCAAACTCTCGCGTCGGCGGTCGATCGATACCGGGCGCATACGGGCGCACCTCCAGCAACGTTGGCAGAACTGACCTCGCCGGCTACCAATGCTCGCGGCCAAACGGCTGGACCGTACCTTGCCTCGATCCCAAGGGCCTCACCGGGATTCTCTGACTACCGCTACGAGCGCCATGCCGAGGGCCATTCGACGATCACGACCTCGGGGCGAGATTTCTGCGACCGACCGCACAGGATCGAAGCGACATCGGGGTTTTCGGTGACCCCGACTCAATTCATAACCTGTCCCGAACAGTTTTGGTGGCGGGTGCTTTTCTCGGCGCAGCATGGGCCACACAAGCCCGTGTCACCACGCGCCGTCGGGCTCGTTCCCATTGGTCGCTCGCGACATGTGGGCGAGATCGCCCGGCGCGTGGCGCAGCTTCGCCGCGAGTCGAGGAAAGGACGGTGATGTCGTCTTCAACCCTATCGTCCATGGACTGATCGGCTGGACCCTGGCGCACGTGGTGGCGACGGACCGTCGCACGCGCCTCTGGTGCGTAATCGCGGCCCTGGTTCCCGACCTCGACGGGTTCGGCATCATCTTCGGCCCGCAAGTCTACCAGCGTTATCACCATGTACTCACCCACAACGTGTTCTTCGGACTTGCGGTCACGGTCGTGAGCGCTCGCTGGATCGGGGGGCGCCCGGCCGCACTCGTGCTGATCTTCGCCTCGTTCCTGTCCCGCCTGGTGGGCGACTACTTCGGCTCCGGCGAGGGCTGGTCGCTCTGGCCTTTCTGGCCACTCTCAAGCTTCGAGGTGCTCAACCCGCACGCGTGGCCCTTCGTCTCGTGGCAAAACAACGTCATCGGCTTCACTTCGGTTGCGGTGGCGCTGATCATCGCTGTGCGCTGGGGCCGTACTCCGCTGGAATTCTTCTCCCCGGGGCTAGACCGCAGCGTGGTGGATGCGCTGCGGCTCCGG
>DASQIZ010000024.1:0-2770 GCA_035631315.1 Gemmatimonadales bacterium | reverse complement strand
CCCCGCGATCTTGGTCGGTCATTCCTATGGTGGCTCGGTCATCACGGCGGCCGGTATCGACCCGCGAGTTGCAGCGCTTGTCTACATTGCGGCGTTTGCCCCGGATGCCGACGAGACAACACAAAGTCTGCAAGAGAAGTTTCCGGCAACCGATATTTTCTCCCATATCGAGGTTGCAGACGGACGCGTCTGGCTGAAAAGTGACGGTGTCCCATCCTTTGCAGGCGATCTCCCCGAGGAAGAGCAGAAGCTGGTCTGGGCCACTCATGCCGCACCTGTAGCAGATTTGTTCAAACAAAAGGTGGAAGGCACTGCGTGGAGATCGAAGCCGAGTTGGTACATTGTAGCTACGAAGGACCGTACTATCCAGCCTGAGTTGGAGCGTTTCGTCGCGAAGCGTATGGGAGCAACAGTCTTCGAGACCGATAGCAGCCACGTACCGATGTTGTCCCAGCCTGACTTCGTGTTAGATGTGATCCGAAAAGCCGCGACCGCGGTTCAAAAGAGTAAGGCGACGTAGTGAAGACGTGAACTTCTTTCCATTCCCGACAGACCGTCGGGAGGCGGTCTGTCTTCTATAAGGTCAACAAGGTCAACTCCAAGCCATCCCGACTCAATCGTTTTAAATCCCTAAAGCAGGGGCCCTACATCCCCCGCCGCACGATCGGGCAATCTTCGGATGGTTCTCGATACCATTTCGAGCTCAAGACTCTGCTCGAAACGGGGCGCCCCACGCCGATGCCCGAGCCGGTCCGAGAAGGAACAGCCGAGGCGCGGTGTGCTACTGCCCGGTAACGTGCGCGCTCGCCGAGAGGCCGTCCTGAAGGCCCACGGTGGGTCCGGGAAATCCCGCAGCGTCGAAATATCGCGTCCGCTCCGCCGCCTGGTATTGCAACACGATGCGCAACCCACCCTCCGAGGGCTCGGAGCGCAGGATCGTCTTCATGGAAGGGACGGGCCCGCCCCATCGCAGCGAGTCGATGCGTCTCCTTGACAGGCCGGCAGCCTCGCTTTAGGGTTCCCTTGCAAGCCGCTCCCGGCCGCTCGCCCATGGGGAGGCTAAGGATGCGCTCCGGCTCCTGTCTGCGGCAGCAGACGCCATCGATGGTCGTGTGCTGTTCCGAGAAGCTCGTAAGCTCCATTCTTCTTCCGGTTCTTCTGACACTGACCCTGCTCCCCGCAATTGCCTTTGCCAGCCCTCCGGATCCGTCATGGATCGCCGGAATCTACGATGGCGCTGACGGGAATGATATCGTCTACCTGGTCTATGAGACCTGGGTTGCCAGAGTGGCCGCCTCGCCGCGTATCGGCGCATCTCCTTCCATGCCGGGGATACTCATCGAGAGGATCACCCCACGGCGTCCGGGTAGCCGATTCGCTCAGGGGCCCCGCGCCCCTCCTGCCGTGGGTTCGAAAGTGTCGGTTAATGGCTTCACGTTCCGTGCCTGCTCTAGGCTAATCGCATCACGCATGGAGTTCCCGCTACGCGTGCGTCGATCCCCGAGTTCCGGATTCTGCCAAGAGACGGGCGCAAGGTTGCCGATGTCTTTCCGAGGTGCGGTCATCCCGGCACGGGCGGCCACTCGAGCAATCCTCCATTGTCATGGCCATTGGGGTGGATCCGGTGGGCGCTGCTCTTGTGACGAGCAGGCTACTGCCGTTATGCGGCCGGTGTGACGTGGTTAAGGAGGAGCTATCATGATCGTATCTTGGCACTCGGTGGAACTTGATCAAGCGATCAGAGAACGTCATTCGACGCGGATGTTCTTGCCCCAGCCGGTTCCGCGGGAGCCGGTGGATGAGGCCCTCGCCCTGGCCCAGTGTGCGCCGTCGAACTCCAATATCCAGCCCTGGCATATGGTGTTCGCGACCGGAGCGCCCCGGGACCGCCTCGTCGCTGCCCTGCTTGACGAAGCCCGGCGTCGGGCGCCCAAGATCCCACCTCTACCCGAGTCGTTCCAGCACTACCGTCGCGAGCTAGGCGCTCAAGTCTACGGGGCGATGGGAATCGCCATCGGGGACACGGCGAGACATGCGGCCGCAGTCTTGCGCAACTGGGAGTTCTTCCGGGCGCCGCTGGCCGGCATTGTCTGCATGCATCGGGACCTCGGCCTGGCCGACGCTCTCAGCGTGGGGATGTACCTGCAAACCTTGCTGTTGGCCTTGACCGAGCGCGGCCTGGGTACGTGCGTCGAGGTCTCCGTCGCGGGGTATCCCGAGATCGTCCGCGCGCAGCTCGCGATCCCAGCAGACCTGTCGATTCTGTGCGGCTTGGCGATCGGCTACCCCGACCCCGACTTCGCTGCCAATAAGCTGCACGTCACCCGCGAGGCCGTCGAGAAGAACGTGGTGTTCCTCGACGCGTAACGTGCGCCGCCGTCGATGGACCAATGAGCAGGACGCGCGCAGGGACGTGCAAAAGGCGCGCGAGTTGCAGCGAACACTCTGAACCCGAGAGAGGACACGGAACATGAAGATCGTCGTGATCGGCGGCACCGGCCTGATCGGCTCGAAGACCGCTCCCATTCTGCGCCAAGGCGGCCACGAGGTCGTCGCCGCCTCACCCAATACCGGCGTCAATACCATCACCGGCCAGGGTCTTAAGGAAGCTATGGCCGGCACGCAGGTGGTGATCGACCTCGCCAACTCGCCCTCATTCGAGGACAAGGCGGTGCTGGAATTCTTCGAGACCTCGGGCCGCCACGTTCACGCAGCGGAGGCCGCGGCGGGCGTGCGGCACCATATCGCGGTCTCCATCGTCGGAACGGAC
>DASQIZ010000023.1:0-38970 GCA_035631315.1 Gemmatimonadales bacterium | reverse complement strand
CGTCATGAAGCGCATTATCGCCCTCTCCGTCGCCGTCGTTTCACTTACAGCTACACGTCCCGCCGGCCCCGATTCCTTGGCGGGTCTGGTGTGGCGCAACATCGGTCCTCTCCGTGCCGGGCGCGTGTCCGCAGTCTCGGGCGCGGTCGGCGAGGCGGGTGTGTTCTACGCCGGGTTCCCGACGGGCGGTCTGTGGAAGTCCTCGAACGCGGGCTCCACGTGGGATCCCATCTTCGACGACATCAAGACCACGTCGTCGATCGGCGCGGTGCAGGTGGCGCCGTCGGACACCAACGTGATCTACGTCGGCACCGGCGACATGCCGACGGGCGGCAATATCAATGAAGGAGACGGCGTCTATAAGTCGACCGATGCCGGCAAGACCTGGCAGCACATCGGCCTCGAAGACTCCCGTCAGATCCCCTCGATTCTCGTCGATCCCAAAGATCCGAACCTCGTTCTCCTCGCCGCACAGGGAAACCGCTACGCCAAGGGTGGCTCACGCGGCGTGTACCGCAGCACCGACGGCGGCAAGAGCTGGAGCAAGACGCTCGACACCGGCGACTCGATCGGCGTGGAGCGGCTCGCCTGGGCCAACGACGCGCCGGGGACCGTGCTCGCCGCGACCGACCTGCATTACGTCAATGTGAACGGTGGATTCGGCGGCGGCCGCGGTGGCAACAACGGTCCGACGGGAACCATGCTCTTCAAGTCGTCGGACCAGGGCCTCACGTGGCACGAGGTCACGGGCGGCGGGTTGCCCCGGCTCTTCGGGCGCATGTCGGTCGCGGTGGCCCAGCACACGAATGGCCAGCGGATGTTCGTGATCGGCAACTTCGGCCTCTACCGCTCCGATGACGGTGGCACGACGTGGCGCCAGATGGACAAGGAGGATCGCCGGATCGGCAACGGGCAGGGCGGCTACAACTGCGGCGTGTACGTGAGCTCGAGCAATCCCGACGTCGTCATCACGATCAACACGTCGAGCTACATCTCGCGCGACGGCGGCAACACCTTCACCGGGTTCAAGGGCGCCCCGGGCGGCGACGATCCGCAGCAGCTCTGGATCGACCCTACCGACGGTTCCCGCATGCTCCTCGGCCTGGACCAGGGCGCCACGGTGACCCTGGACGGCGGGCGGACCTGGAGCCCCTGGTACAACCAGTCCACCGAGCAGGTCTACCACATCTCGGCTGACAATTCGTACCCGTACTGGGTGTACGCGTCCCAGCAGGACGCGGGCGCCATCCGGGTCCGGAGCCGCGGCAACTACGGTGAGATCGGACCCCTGGACTGGAGTCCGACCGGCGGGTGGGAATGGGGCACCGACGTCGTCGATCCGCTCGATAACAACACGCTGTATGCCTCGGGCTCCGGGATCCAGAAGGTCTCCTTCCCGTCCGAGCAGATCAGGAATGTCAGTCCGGCGACCGACCCGGCGTCGCAGCTGCGCGCCAACTCCGATGCCCCCCTGGCCTTCGCGCCCTGGAACCAGCATGAGCTGTTCGCGGGATTCCAATATCTGATGGCGAGCACCGACGGCGGGATGCACTGGAAGAAGGTCAGCCCGAACCTGGGCTACCCGAAGGGCGTCACGCCGCCCCCGGACACCGCTCAGCCGAAGCCGGGGGCCCCGCGTGGCGGCACGATTCAGTCCGTCTCGCTCTCGACGGTGGCGCGCGGCGTGATCTGGGTCGGAACGACGAACGGCCTGATCAAGGTCACGCGCGACGACGGAGTCACCTGGGGTGACGCCTCGATTCCGAATCTCCCGGATTCCAACCGGACCGCGGTGCAGATGGTCGAGGCGTCGCATTTCAATGCCGGCGAGGCGTATGCGTCACTGGATGCGCACAACCTCGGCGACTACCAGCCGCAGCTCTATCGCACCCGGGACTACGGGAAGACCTGGACCAGGATCGTGGACGGCCTGCCGACCGGACAGATCGGCGGTTCCTTCACGCACCTGATCCGGGAAGATACGAAGAAGGATGGCTTGCTCTTCGCCGGCACCGAGAGCGGGATGTACGTCTCGTTCGACGACGGCGATCACTGGCAGTCGCTGCAGCTGAATCTGCCCACGACGTCGTTCCGGGACGGGTTCATCAAAGGCAACGATCTGGTGGTCGGGACCTACGGCCGCGGGATCTGGATCCTGGACGACATCTCGCCGCTCCGCCAGATGACGGGATCGGCACCCGCGGAAGCGGTGAAGCTGTTCAAGCCCGGCGATGCCGTCCGGATCCGGCGGAACGTGAACCAGGATACGCCGATGCCGCCCGAGGTGCCGCACAGCGACAATCCGCCCGACGGCGCGCTCATCTATTACTACCTGGCGGGTGCGCCCTCCGGCACCATCACACTCGACGTGCTCGATTCGAGCGGCGCGGTGGTGCGTCACATGTCGAGCGCGCCGATCACGCCCCTGAAGGACGCGGCGACGCCTCCCAATCCGAGCTTCTGGCTGGCGACGCCCGAGCCGATGCCCGCGAATGCCGGCCTCAATCGGATCAATTGGGATATCCGGTATGACGATCCCCCGGCGTTCAACCACAGCTGGGAGATCAACGCGAATGCCGGACTGACTCCCGCCTCGCCGGAGGGTCCGCTGGCCCTGCCGGGTGTCTACACGGTCAAGCTCACGGTGGACGGCAAGAGCTACACGCAGAAGGTGACCGTGCGGAACGATCCGCGCTCACCTGCCAGCGCCGCGGACTTGCGCGAGGCCAACGCCCTGCATCAGAAGATCCTGCAGGGGCTGTCGGAATCGTGGAACGGGTACCAGCAGGCGAACGCGATTCGCACGGGCCTCGAGGCCGACACCGGCTCGAGCGTGGCGGAAGTCGCCACGGCGGCCAAGGCGCTGGTGGCGCATATCGACACCGTGGCCGGGTCCCTGGGCGGTCCCAGCGGCTTCTTCTTCCGGCGCTCCACCGTGCCGAACTTCGTCGGCGTGAACGGTGCGCTGGTGCGTCAGCTCAATCAGCTGGAGATGGGGGACGGGGCACCCACGCCCGGTGATCTGGCGGATTATGCGTCCACCTGCGCGGATCTGAGCAAGTCGGTGACGGCGTGGCGCGCCATCAGTGACAAGGACCTCGTCGCCTTCAATGCGGTGCTTACGAAGAACAGCATGAAGCCCGTGGCGGGTGATCCGCCGGCTTTGACGGTCCCGGCCTGCGGGCCGGCCGCGAAGGGTGGGGCGACGGCCAAGAAGGCCCGCACCAACGAGGCCGAGCAGGACGAAGACCACGATCCTGACCAGCCGCCGGAGTGATCCCCGTTCCGGTCCGGTAGTGCGTCATGAGGACGAGAGACCCCGCTTCGATCTCGAGGCGGGGTTTCTTGCAACCTTTTGCGCAGTGGGTACGTCTACCATGTGACCCCCTGAGCGCGCCGAGGCCTCGACGATGCGCAGTATCCGGTTGGCATTCCGGACTCTCTTTCGGACCCCGTTCGTCACCACCATTGCGGTGCTCTCGTTGGCCCTCGGCATCGGGGCCAACGCGGCCATCTTCTCCCTGTTCGATCAGATCCTCCTGCGGCCCCTGCCGGTGCGGGAGCCCGACCAGCTGGTGAACCTCGGGAATCCCGGTCCCAAGCCCGGGTCGCAGTCGTGCGGCCAGGCGGGGGACTGCGATGAGGTCTTCAGCTACCGCATGTTCCGAGATCTGGAGCAGCGGCAGACCGTCTTCACCGGCATCGCCGCGCACGACCGCTTCGGCGTGAGCGTCGTGTACAACAACCAGCCCCTCACCGGCGACGGGATGTACGTCTCCGGTTCGTACTTCCCGATCCTCGGCGTGCGCCCCGCACTGGGCCGGCTCCTCACCGAGTCGGATGACCAGAGCATCGGCACGAACTTCGTCACCGTGCTCTCCTACGGGTACTGGCAATCCAAGCTGGGCGGCGACCGCGACGTGCTGGGGAAGAGCATCATCGTCAATGGCCAGCAGTTGACCATCATCGGCGTAGCCGCCGAAGGATTCGACGGCACCACGATCGGTGTCCGGCCGATGGTGTTCGTGCCGATCAGCATGCGCGGACTGCTGACCACCGGCTTCCGGGGATTCGAAAACCGCCGGAGCTACTGGATCTACCTGTTCGCGCGGCTCAAGCCGGGCATGCCGATGCAGCAGGCCGGCGTCGGCATCAATGGCGTGTACCACTCGATCATCAATGACGTCGAGGCACCCCTCCAGCAGGGGATGAGCGACGCCACACTGGCGCGGTTCCGGGACAAGAAGCTTGCGCTCGAGCCGGGCTGGCGGGGCCAGAGTAACATGCACAAGGAAGCCAAGACCCCGCTCATGATGCTGTTCAGCGTCACCGGGATCGTGCTCCTGATCGCGTGCGCCAACATCGCCAATCTGTTGCTGGCGCGCGGGGCGGGGCGGTCGATGGAGATGGGGATGCGGCTGGCGATCGGCGCGAGCCGGTGGCAGCTGATCTCGCAGCTGCTGCTGGAGTCGGTGGTCCTGGCCTCTCTGGGCGGCCTCGCGAGCCTGATTGTGGCGAAGTGGACACTCTCCGGGATCGCCGCACTGCTCCCGTCTGACGGCAGCGACATCCTGCAATTCACGCTTCAGCCCGCCGTGCTGCTGTTCTCGGCCGGACTGGCCATCTTGACGGGCATCGCCTTCGGGCTCTTCCCGGCCTGGCACAGCACGCGTGGCGAGCTGGTCAGCACCATCCGCGCGAACGCCGGCCACATCTCGGGCGCCCGGGCCGCCGCACGGTTCCGCGCCACGCTCGTGACTCTGCAGATCTCGCTGGCGACCGCGCTGCTCATCGCCGCCGGCCTGTTCATGAAGAGCCTGGTGAACGTCACGAAAGTGGATCTGGGCGTGCACGTGGACAGCGTCATCACCTTCGGTCTCTCGCCGGAGCAGGCGGGATATGACAGCACGCGGGCGCTCCAGTACTACGCCCGTGTCGAGGATGCGCTCAAGGCGATTCCGAGCGTCACCTCGGTGACGAGCTCTCTCGTGCCTCTCATTGCCGGCGACAACTGGGGGAACGACGTCAAAGTGCAGGGCTTCCAGTCGGGGCCGGACGTCGATGCCAACTCGCGCTTCAATGCCGTGAGCGCGGACTATTTCTCGACGTTCGGCGTGCAGCTGGTCGGGGGCCGGGAGTTCACGGACGCCGACCGTCGCGGCGCGCCGCAGGTCGCGATCGTGAATCAGGCCTTTGCGAAGAAGTTTGGCCTGGGCAATGACGCCGTCGGGAAGTTCATGTCCCAGGGCGGAGATACGTTGAACATCCAGATCGTGGGCCTCGTGCCCGACGTGAAGTATTCCGACGTGAAGAAGCCGGTGCCGCCCGTCTTCTATCTCCCGTGGCGGCAGGACAGCCATATGCCGTTCATGAATTTCTACGTACGCACCCCGCAGCCTGAAACGGTGCTGCGCACCGTGACGGGGATCATCCGCAAAATCGATCCGGGCGTCCCGGTGGAGGATCTGAAGACGATGCCCCAGCAGATCCGGGACAACATCTTCCTCGACCGCATGATCTCGATTCTCTCGACCGCCTTCGCCGTGCTGGCGACCCTGCTGGCCGCCGTCGGCCTCTACGGCGTGCTGGCGTACTCGGTGGCCCAGCGGACACGGGAGATCGGCGTTCGCATGGCACTCGGTGCCGATGCGGGACGGGTCCGGGTCATGGTGCTCCGGCAGGTCGGCGGCATGATGGTCATCGGCGGGATCATCGGACTGGCTGGCGCCCTGGGTTTGGGCAAGGCGGCGAGCTCGCTGTTGTTTGGGCTGAAGGGATCGGATCCCGCCGTGTTCGCGCTGTCGCTCGTGGTCCTGATGTTCGTGGCCTTCGGGGCGGGGTACGTCCCGGCCCGACGGGCCTCGGAAGTGGACCCCATTCAAGCACTTCGGTACGAATGACCTGACACCTGGCACCTGATAGGCGGTGCGTCGTGTCTGACCGGTGGGGGTGGGTGCTTCGGGGCGCCTGCCCCCTGTCGATTTCTGGACCACGCCGGCTGACAGCTCTGGTGACCGGACGGCGCCCTCCGGCTAGTATGCACCCCTATGGATCAGACCCCGACGGCCGGAACGGCCGGGACGGTGCAGGAAGTGCAGGCCGCGGCGCTCCTCGCGGCGATCACGCTGGGGCTCGCCATCCTCTGCTTCTTCCTGTACCGCCGGTACCGGAAGCCGTTCCTGGCGTGGTGGGTCGTGGCCTGGGGACTCTATCTGGCCCGTGGTGTCGTCATCGGCACGTTTCTGGTCACCAGCGATCGCCTCCTTCTCTATTTCCACCAGGTGGCGACGGGCTGGACGGCACTCGCGCTCCTCGGAGCGGCCCTCGCGTTCACGCGTCCGCGCCAATGGCGGCCCATGTACGTGTGGGTGATCCTGCTTCCGGTCATCTGGGCCTACGTCACCATCTATCTGCTCAACAATTTCCTGCTGGCAGCCGGCCCCACGGTCCTCCTGCTGAGCGGAGTGACGCTCTGGACCGGTTGGATTTTCGTGCGCCACTGGCGCGGCGTCCGTGCGCCGGGAGCCGGAATCCTTGCGGCCACGTTCTGCCTCTGGAGTCTCCATCACCTCGACTACCCGATACTCCGGGCGCGGGGGGCCTGGAGTCCCTGGGGCTACTACCTCGACATCCTGTTCCTCCTCGCCACCGGCGCCGGGATTCTCGTCCTCGTCGAAGACGAGTTGCGTTCGGAGCACGCGGATCTGACGGGCCGTCTCGCGCGCCTGTCGGCCGGACTGCTCGAACAGTATGAAGCCGAGCGCCGGAGACTGTCCCTCGAGCTGCACGACGAGACGGCGCAGGTGTTCACTGCCGTGAAGCTGCAGCTGGGAGTCTTGCGCGAGCGCTCGGACCGAGCGCTCACGCCGGCGCTCACGGATATCGACGGCCTGATCGATACCGGAATTCAGAGCATCCGGCGCATCACCAACCAGCTCCGGCCCTCGCTTCTGGACGACCTAGGGCTGCTGCCGGCGTTGCGTTCCCTCGGAGACGACTTCGTGGAACGCTCGGGCGTCCGCCTCACCCTCGAGGCACCACAAACGGTTCCACCGGTCTCCGCACGTGCGGAGCTCGCGCTTTTCCGGGCGATGCAGGAAGCGCTCGCGAACGTCGTGCGCCATGCGGGAGCGAAGCATGTCCGTGTCGGCGTGATCCCGGATGGCCGGCGTTTGGCCCTGGAGGTCGAGGATGACGGGCGCGGCCTCCCACCCGGGTTCGATCTCGAGCGCGGCGAGCGGGAGGGACACCTCGGCCTCGCCGGCATGCGCGAACGCATGTCGGCATTGCAGGGAGAGTTTCACGTTCGCCCGGCCGCTTCAGGGGGCACGGTAGTGCGGGTGGCCGTCCCCTGTGCCGCCGCGGATATGGCATGACTCCCATTCGCGTGCTGGTTGCTGACGACCACTCGGTGGTCCGTGAGGGACTGCGTCACGTGCTCGCGGGTGTGCCGGAGCTCACGGTCGTAGGAGAAGCCGGTACCGGACCCGATGCGATGGCACTGGCGGCATCGGAGCGGCCCGACGTGGTTCTCCTCGACCTCACCATGCCCGGCGCGGGGGGCCTCGAAGTGCTCCGGCACCTGCGCAGCACGCTGCCGGAAATCCGGGTGCTGATTCTGTCCGTGCATGACGACCCCGAGTACGTGCTGGAGAGTGTGCGGGCCGGCGCGCATGGGTACCTCCGGAAAGACTCGAGCCCGGCGGAGATTCGTCAGGCGATCAGGGCCGTGCATGCGGGAGACGCCTACTTCTCGCCTCCGGTCGCGCGCCACCTCACCACCGCGTTGCGGGACGGGACGCCACCATCACCTCTAGAGGCCGATCTTGGGGAGCTCACGTCCCGGGAGCGTGAGGTCCTGGTCCGAATTGCGCGGGGTTTGACCAACCGGGAGACCGCCGCCGAGCTCCACATCAGCGTGCGAACCGTCGAGGCGCACCGCGACTCGCTGATGCGGAAGCTCCGGATCCACACCGTTGCGGGACTGACGCGCTTCGCCATCTCCCAGGGACTCCTGCCCGCGACTCAGTAGCAGTACGTCCGTAGGATTCCGAATGGTTTGCGCGAGGCGACTGGCCTAAAATCGCGGCCATGTCGTTGTCCTGCATCGGGATCAATCACCGCACCGCCTCCGTTTCCCAACGCGAACCAGTCGCGCTCGGCGTCGAGGCCCGGCGGCGCTGGTTGACCGCTCCCGAGACCGCCGGCCGCCGGGAGCGCGCGGGAATTTCCGAAGTGGCGGTCCTCTCCACCTGCAATCGCACGGAGCTGTACGCCGTGCACGCTGACTCGCCGTCCCCGGAGATGCTTCGCGAGCTGTTCGCGTCCCTCGCGGAGCTGCCAACGACGGAGCTCGCTCCTCACCTCTATGAGCTGACCGACTCCGCTGCCCTCCGTCACCTCTTCGGTGTGGCGGCGGGACTCGACTCGATGGTGCTCGGTGAGGCCGAAATCCTCGGGCAGGTACGGACCGCTCGAGAAATCGCGTGCGGCGAAGGGGCGGCGGGTCCGGTGCTCGACGCCGCGTTTCGCGCCGCGGCCCAGGCGGGGCGGCGCGCCCGGACCGAAACGGGGATCTGCCGGCTTCCGGGAAGCGTCGCGACCGAAGCGGTTCGCCTGTTGAGCTCCGTCGCCGGTCCGGTCGAGCATCTCTCGCTGCTGGTCGTCGGCACCGGGAAGATGAGCCGGGCCGTCGGCGAGACGTTCCGGAGCCAGGGCGGGGAGCGGATCGCGGTGATCAGCCGGACCCGCGAGCACGCCGACGAGCTGGCCCGGCAATGGAATGGCGTCGCCCTTCCGTGGCACGAGCTCCCGGCCGCGGTCCGCGCCGCCGATGCCATCCTCTCGTCGACGGGGGCACCGCACACGGTGCTCACGCGAGAGCTCGTCGATCAGGCGATCGGCCCCCGCGGCGATGGCCGCCGCCGTGTGATCGTCGACATCGCCGTGCCGCGCGACGTCGAACCGGCGGTGGGTTCGGCCGCAGGGGTCGCCCTCTACGACATCGACGATCTGCAGATCCGGGTGGGGGAGAATCTGGAGACCCGGGGCCGTGAGGTACCGGCGGTCCAGCACATCGTCGAAGAAGAGCTGGCCCGGTTCGACGCCTGGCTCCGCTCCTGGACCCTGCGGCCCGTGCTGACCGGGATGCATGCCCGGGGTGAGACGATCCGCCAACGCGAGTTGGCCCGGGTGCTGCGCCGGCTCGGTCCCGTGAACCCGGAGCTCCGGGCGCAGATCGAGTCGTTTTCCCGGACGCTCGTGAACCAGCTCCTCGATGCGCCCAGCCGGCGACTGCGCGAAGCCAGAGATCCCTCGCGCGCCGAGGCGTTCGGCGCCATCACCCGCGAGCTCTTCGGCCTGGACGACCGCGACGGCCGAGACGGACACGAAGGCCGGGATAGCCAAGACGACGCGGAGGTCGCGTGACGGCCGGCCTCGTCACTCTGCGAGCGGGGACCAGAGGCTCGGCGTTGGCGCGCTGGCAGACCAAACGCGTGTGCGAGGTGGTCGAGCGACTGACCGGGGTGCGGTCCCGCCCTGTCGTGTTTTCTACGACCGGCGACCGGGCCCTCGACATCCCGCTTCCGGCGCTCGGAGGGAAGGGAGCTTTTACCGAGGAGCTCGAGGAAGCGCTGCGTGATGGCCGCATCGACTTCGCGGTCCACTCTCTCAAGGACCTGCCGGTGGCTGATGCACCGGGGATCTCGGTCGCCGCTATCCTTTCGCGCGACGACCCGCGGGATGTCGTGATCGCCAAGAACGCGAAGTCCCTCGCGGAGCTTCCGATCGGTGCCGTCGTCGGGACCTCGAGCAATCGCCGAATGGCACAAGTCGCCGCTCTCCGGCCCGGTCTCACGATCCGTCCCCTCCGGGGCAACGTCGATACGAGGGTGCAGAAGGCGCTCGACGGCGAGTACGACGCCATCGTCATCGCTGCCGCCGGCGTGCACCGACTCGGCCTTACCGCGCACATCACGGAGTACCTCCCCTTTCATCAGATGCTGCCCGCCCCGGGGCAGGGGGCTCTGGCGGTGCAGTGCCGGGCAGATGACGACGCGGTACGCGCACTGCTGATGGTGCTCGACGACCCAGCGGCGCGGGTCCCGACCACCGCCGAGCGTACCTTCCTGTCGTTGCTCGGTGGTGGGTGCGCCGCGCCGATCGCCGCGCTCGGGGAGCCCTTCGAAGGGGATGGCCGCCGTCAGCTCTGTCTCAGCGGACTCGTCGCCTCGCTGGATGGGCGGAGGGTCGTTCGGGCTACGCTGACCGGTGAGTGGAATGGCGGCGAGACGCTCGCCCGGGCGGTCGCCGAGCGCGTCATCGCGAACGGCGCCCGGGGGTTGCTGGCATGACTGGCCCTCGAGTCCTCGTCACCAGACCCCGGGCACAGTCCCGGGACCTCGTCACCGCGCTCGAGGCGTGGGGGGCGCACGCGGTGCTCTTCCCGACCGTCGAAATCCTTGGTCCGCAGGACCCCGCGCCGATCGACCGGGCGGTGATCCGCCTGGCCGGCTATGACTGGCTCGTCTTCACCAGCGCGAACGCGGTCGAAGCCATCTTCGATCGGCTGGGCGGCGCTCCATCGAGGGGTCCGAAGATTGCGGCGGTGGGACCGGCGACGGCGGCCGAGATCAGGCGACGCGGGGCGCGGGTGGACTACGTGCCTTCAGAGTACCTCAGCGCGCAGCTCGGGCGAGAGCTCCCCGATGTCGGGGGACGGACGGTCCTCATCCCGCAGGGAGATCAGGCGGGCACCGCGCTCGTCGATGCCCTGATGGAGCGTGGTGCGCGGGTGGACGTCGTCGAGGCGTACCGCACCGCTCCCCCGGAATCCGCGGATCCCCGCGCGCTCGCCGACCTCGCCGTCGGTGTGGATGCGGCGGTGTTCACCAGCGGATCCGCGGTACGACATCTGTTCACGCTGCTGGGGAATGATGCCGCGCTCCTGGCGCTCAAGGGTGCGGTGATCGCCTGTATCGGACCGGTGACGGCCGGCGTGGCACGCGCGTTAGGGCTCGAGGTCCATGTCGAGCCGGCCGAGCACACCGTCCCGGCGGTCGCAGAAGCGCTGCGAGCCCGGCTCGCGGCATGATTCGTCTTCGCCGGCTCCGCACGTCGCCGGGACTTCGTCACCTGGTGCGGGAAACCCGCCTCGACCCCGCGCAGCTCATCTATCCGCTCTTCGTCACCGCGGCGTCCAATGAGCCGCAGGCCATCGCCTCCATGCCGGGCGTGTCACAGTGGCCCGTCGCGCGGGTCGCTGCGCAGGTCGAAGCGGCGCACCGCCTCGGCGTCGGGGCCGTTTTGCTGTTCGGGATTCCACGGACCAAGGATGCGAACGGCGGCGAGAGCTTCGATGACCGCGGGGTGATCCAGGAGGCAGTGCGGGTGATCAAGATCGCTGTACCCGACTTGCCGGTGATCACGGATGTCTGTCTCTGCGAATACACCGACCACGGGCACTGCGGTGTCCTGAATGGCGCGGGGAAGGGGCGGGCACATCCGGAGCTTCCCGAAGGCTATCTGCTGAATGACGAGAGCGTCGACGTTCTCAAGCGCATCGCGGTGTCTCATGCCCGGGCCGGGGCGGACATCGTAGCCCCGTCGGCGATGCTCGACGGCATGGTCGCCGGGATTCGCTCCGCGCTCGACCAGAACGCCTTCGGACATGTCCCGGTCTTGTCGTACTCCGCGAAGTTCGCGTCCGCGTTCTACGGGCCCTTCCGTGAGGCAGGCGGGGGTGCGCCGAAGCACGGGGACCGGCAGTCGCACCAGCTCGATGTCGCCAATGGCCGGGAGGCGCTGCGCGAGTCCCGCGTCGATGTGGACGAGGGCGCCGATCTCCTGATGGTCAAGCCGGCCCTGGCATACCTCGATGTGGTCCATGAAACGCGCGCTCGATTCCCCGATCACCCGCTCGTCGCCTACAACGTCTCGGGCGAGTACGCGATGGTGAAGGCCGCCGCGGAACGAGGCTGGCTCGACGAACGCCGCGCCGTGCTCGAGCACCTCACCGCGATCCGTCGCGCCGGCGCCGACCTGATCATCACTTACCACGCGCTGGATGCGGCGCGGTGGCTGACGGAGTAGACCATGGCCGAAGAAACCCACCGCACCTTCAACCACTTCTCGCTGCTCCGGTTCGAGGACCGGTACTGGCGTGCAGACCCGAAGGCCCGCCGTCAGTCGGTCTGTTCGGCGCTCGAAGCCCTGCGCGGGGGCGTCGACGCCCTTCATCTGTATCAGACCTTCGGCGTCGAGGCGGGCACGGATCTGCTCATCTGGACTGCCGTCGACGGCGGTGACCCTGCCGTTCCGGCGAGGGTTTTCACGCACGCCGCGCGTGCGCTTGCACCCATTCGTGAATTCGCCACCCTGACGACGTCGCTGTGGGGATTCACTCAGCCGTCGCAATACACCAAGACCCGGAGCCGCCAGGAGATCGATCCGTTCGCCGCCGAGCGGTCGCCCTACCTCGTGATGTACCCGTTCACGAAGACGGCCGAGTGGTATCAAAAGAGCCGGGAGGAGCGGCGGGATATCATGCTCGAGCACATCAAGCTCGGGAAGCAATACGAGGACATCACCCAGCTCCTCCTCTACTCCACCGGTCTGCAGGACCAGGAATTCGTCGTCGTCTACGAGACCTTCGATCTGACGCGCTTCTCGAATCTGGTCACCGAGCTGCGGAGTACGCAGGGCCGGCCATTCACCGAACGGGATACGCCGCTTCATACCGCCGTCCACCAGGCCGACTGGGGTACCGCCTCGCAATGGCTGTGAGCGTTCCCGGGGCCTCGACGCTGCTTTCTGCGGCGCGGCGCGAAGTCACTCGTCCCACGCCCGTGTGGTTCATGCGGCAGGCGGGGCGCTATCTCCCGGAGTACCGGGCCATTCGCGAGAAGCACACGCTTCTCGGGATCTGCGCCAATCCTCAATTGGCGGCCGAAGTCACTCTGCAGCCGGTGTGGCGCCTGGGAGTGGATGCCGCGATCGTCTTCGCGGACATCCTCCTGCCGCTGGTCCCGATGGGCCTCGATCTGGCATTCGTCGAGGGCGAAGGGCCCCTGCTGCGAAATCCCATCCGTAGTCCCGCCGACATCGCCCGCCTTGGGGAGACCGACGTCGCCAACGCCCTCGCGCCGGTATCGGAAGCGGTGCGGCTGGTGCGCGCGGCACTGCCTCCGACCGTTCCCGTCATCGGATTCGCGGGCGCTCCCTTCACGGTCGCGTCCTATGCCATCGAGGGCGGGTCGTCCCGCCACTTCGTGGAAACCAAGCGATTGATGTACGAGCACCCCGACGCCTGGAACGCGCTCCTCGCCAAGCTGGTTCGGGTGCTGGGGGAGTACCTCGCCGCGCAGGTGGAAGCCGGCGCGGAGGTCCTTCAGGTCTTCGACAGCTGGGCGGGCGTGCTGAGTCCCAGCGACTACCGGCGATACGTCTTTCCGCACACGCGCGCCCTGTTCGTGCAGCTCGGACTGCTCGGCGTTCCGGTCATCCACTTTGGGGTCAACACCGGCGAGCTGCTGCCCCTGCTGGTCGAGGCGGGGGGCGACGTCATCGGGCTGGACTGGCGTCTTGGGCTCGACGACGGGTGGAAGCGCATCGGCTTCGAGCGAGGAGTGCAGGGGAACCTGGACCCCGTGGCACTCTTCGCGCCCGCCGCCGAGCTCGAGAAGCGAGTCCGCGATATCATCGCGCGGGCGGAGGGTCGCCCCGGACACATTTTCAATCTTGGCCACGGCCTCCTGCCCGCCACTCCGGTGGACGCCGTGCGCCGGGTCGTGGATCTGGTTCACTCGCTGACCGCATGAGCGCGTCGGTCGGCGTGCTGGTCATGGCGTATGGCGGTCCCGACGCCCTGAGCGATGTTGAGCCGTACCTGCTCGACGTCCGGGGACACCGCGCGACTCCAGAGCATGTCGTGCAGGAGGTCCGGGGCCGGTACGCCGCGATCGGAGGGAGGTCGCCGATTCTGGAGCGCACCCGCGCGCAGGCCCGTGGCCTTCACGAGGCGCTCGCGGCGCGAGGTCGGCCCCTGCCGGTCGTGGTCGGCATGCGGCACTGGAAGCCGCGGATCGCCGACGGCCTCGCGGAGCTTCGGACGCGGGGAGTCGAGCGCGTGGTTGGGCTCGTCATGGCTCCGCACTACTCCCGCATGTCGATCGAGCTCTATTTCCGCAAAGTCGCCGAGGATCGGGGCGCGCTCGCGTTCGCAGGAATCCCGGACTGGCATCTGCTTCCGGGGTACGTCACGGCCGCCGCGGACCGCGTGCGGGACGCACTGGCACGCTTTCCGGCCGACGTCCGCCACGATGTGCCGGTCATCTTCTCGGCGCACAGCCTTCCGCAGCGAATTCTCGAATCGGGAGATCCGTATCCTGAACAGCTGACGGCGTCGATGCGCGCGGTCGTGGCCCGCATCGGAAATGGCGGGCTCCGGCACCAGTTCGCCTTCCAGTCGGCAGCGATGACCCCCGATCCGTGGTTGGGCCCCGATGTCGGCACGGTGCTGAAGCGGTTGGCCGATGCGGGTGAGCGGAACGTGGTGGTGGCTCCGATCGGCTTCACCTGTGAGCACGTGGAAGTGCTTTACGATCTGGATGTGGAGCTGCGGCGGCAGGCGGGCACCCTGGGGATCCATCTCGAACGCGCCGGCATGGTCAACGACGATCCGCTCATGATGGCGGGGCTGGCCGATCTGGTACTCGAGACGGCCGACCGAGAGTGGGCGGGCGCATGACCGCGGTGGCGATCATCGGTGGTGGGATCGCGGGACTGGCGGCCGCCCAGCGCGTGACCGAAGCCGGCGTCGCCTGCGTCGTGCTCGAGCGCGATCACCGGCCGGGTGGGAAGATCGTCAGTCACTCGACCGGCGGGTTTCTGGTGGAGGGCGGGCCCGACTGTTTCCTCTCGTCCAAGCCCGGCGGCGTGGCGCTGGCGCGGTCCCTCGGCATCGATGGCCTGCTGCACGGCACCGATCCCACGCACCGGGGCACATTCGTCAAGCGTGGTGGCCGCCTGCACCCGCTTCCGGAGGGGATAACTGGTCTTGTACCCTCGCGGCTGGGGCCTCTCCTCACCACGCGTCTGCTCTCTCCCGCTGGGCGGATCCGGGCGGGGCTCGAGGCGTTCGTTCCGCGCGGGGGAGGCGGCGACGAGAGCATCGCCCAGTTCGCGTCTCGCCGGTTCGGCGCCGAGGCGTATCGCTGGGTGGTCGAGCCGCTGTTGTCTGGTGTCTACGCCGGGGATGGAGCGCGGCTTTCTCTCTCCGCGACGTTCCCACAGCTCGCGCGCGCCGAGCGTGAGCAGGGCGGGGTCCTCCGGTCGGCGTGGCGGAGCCGGCGCGCCCCTGCGGTTGAGCGTGGGGGATTTCTCTCCTTTCCGGATGGCGTGGAGCAGTTGGTTCGTTCCACGGTCGCCCGGCTGCCCGCGCCCACATTGCGCCTGGGTGTCTGCGCGCAGCGCATCACCGGCGACGCGCACGGCTTCCGCATCCGCTGCGATGACGGCGCGACCGTCACCGCCGAGCATGTCATTCTCGCGACGCCGGCATACGTCGGTGCGGAGCTGGTCGAGGATCTGAATCCCTCGCTCTCGATCGAGTTGTCTCGAATCCCCTTTGTCTCTTCGGCCACGGTCACGCTCGGGTATGCCGAAGGGCCGTCGTTCCCCGGATCGGGATACGTCTGTCCCCGGGCGGGGGGCGGGTCCGCGGTGGCGGTGACGTGGTCGTCCAACAAGTACCGGGGACGTGCGCCACAGGGCAGCGCGCTGGTGCGGGTGTTTCTCGGGCGCGCGGGAGACGAGGACTGGGTGGACGAAGCCGACGCGGTACTGGTCGCCGAAGCCCGGCGCGAGCTGGCGCAGGTCTGCGGGGTCGACCAGGAGCCGACAATGGCGCGGGTATTCCGCTGGCCTCGCGGGCTTCCACAGTACGTCATCGGTCACCTCGACCGGATGGAGCGGATCGCCGAGCTGGTCCGCGGCATTCCTGGTCTGCATCTCGCAGGGGCTTCGTACTGGGGTGTCGGGATTCCCGACTGTATCACCTCGGGATGGACGGCTGCGGACGCAGTGCTGCGCGACATCCGGGTGGCCGCATGACCGCGACCCGGTCGGCGCGCCTCTTCGAGGAAGCCCAGAAGCTCTTTCCCGGAGGCGTGAATTCACCGGTTCGCGCCTTTCGGGCGGTGGGTGGACAGCCGCTATTCCTGGCGCGGGGCTCGGGAGCGAGGGTGGAGGATGTCGATGGCCGCCGCTACATCGACTACGTCCTCTCGTGGGGACCACTTATCCTCGGCCACGCACACCCGCTGGTCGTGCATGCCGTCCAGCAGGCGGCCCTCGAGGGCACGAGCTTCGGAGCGCCGACCCCCCGCGAGGTCGAGCTCGGAGCACTCATCCGGCGCAGCATGCCCGCGCTCGAACTCCTGCGTTTCGTGAATTCCGGGACCGAAGCCGTGATGAGCGCGCTGCGTGTCGCTCGAGCATTCACGGGACGCCCCCGCATCCTGAAGTTCGAAGGCTGCTACCACGGACACGCCGATGGACTGCTGGTGCGTGCCGGCTCCGGCGTGGCCACCCTGGCGCTGCCCGATTCTCCCGGTGTGCCCAGCACGACCGCGGCCGACACCCTGGTGGCACCCTACAATGATCTCGTGGCCGTGGAGCGGATATTCGAAGAGCATGGCCGGACCCTCGCGGCCGTCATCGTCGAGCCCGTGGCAGGGAACATGGGTGTCGTGCCGCCTGAGCCGGGATTCCTCGAGGGACTGCGCGATCTGACGCGGGCGGCCGGCGCGCTCCTGATCTTCGATGAAGTCATGACGGGATTCCGCGCGCATCCCTCGGGCGTGCAGGGCCTGACGGGCGTCACGCCCGACCTGACCACCCTGGGCAAGATCATTGGTGGCGGCCTTCCGGTCGGGGCGTACGGTGGCCGGCGGGAAATCATGGAGCTGGTCGCACCGGCAGGCCCCGTGTACCAGGCCGGCACGTTGTCGGGGAACCCGCTGGCGATGGCCGCGGGCATTGCCACCCTCACTGAGCTTGGGCGCCCCGGCGTCTGGGAGTCCGTCGCCAAGGCCGCAGAGGGCCTGGCCGCACAGCTTCAGGAGGCCGCGGGAGCCGCGAAGGCCCGCTGTGTTGTCGCCCGTGTGGGCGCGATGCTCACCATCTTCTTCACCGACCACCCCGTGCGCAGCTGGAATGAGGCCCGCCTGTCGGATGTCGCGCGCTTCGGCGCTTTCTTCCGGAGCCTCCTCGCGAACGGCGTCTATTGGGTGCCTTCACAGTTCGAGGCCGCATTCGTGTCGACCGCGCACGGCCCTGAGGAGATCGGGCGCACGGTAGAAGCCGCCCGCCAGGCATTCGCCGCTATCTGACACCCACCTGACGGCCACGGCGACGACTTCGTCGGCCGACATTAGATTCGCCGCATGCGAGTGCTCGTCGTCGAGGACGATCCCCAGCTGGCCGGGCTGCTCCGCGAAGGACTGCGCGAGCAGCGGATCGATCCCGTCCTCGCGTCGACATTCGCGGATGGACTCGAGCGGGGCAGGGGAACCGACTTCGACGTCGTGATCCTCGACGTCCGGCTCCCGGGCGGTACGGGATTCGATCTCTGCCGTCGTCTGCGGGATGAAGGAGTGGCGGCGCCCGTGCTGATGCTGACGGCACTCGACGCGGTCGACGATCGCGTGCGGGGACTCGAGGCCGGCGCGGACGACTACCTCACCAAGCCGTTCGACTTCCGGGAGCTCGTCGCCCGGCTCAAGGCGCTGGCGCGCCGCCGTCCCTCGGTGGCTCCGGCCATTCACAAAATCGCCGACCTCACCGTCGATCTGTCCGCGCGCACCGTCTCCCGCGCTGGCAAGCCGATCACGCTCACCGTGAAGGAATTCGCGCTCCTCGAGCTCTTCGTCCTGCACGCGGGTGCGGTAGTGGACCGGGCGGCGATCACGGCGCATGTCTGGGACGACAATCACGATCCCTTCGCCAACGTGCTCGACGTGCTGATCCGCCGGCTGCGGGCCAAGATCGACGATCCCTTTACGCCCAAGTTGATCGCCACAGTGCGTGGCGCCGGGTACCGGTTGGGATGAAGCCGCTCACCCGGCTGCGCTTCCAGCTCACGCTGTGGTATGCCGGCGTGCTCATGCTCATCTTGCTGGTGCTGGGATTCGGACTCTTCCACGCCATCCGGCGTCAAATCTCCGGTCAGCTCGACTTGTCCCTCGAGGCGGCGGCGCACTCCCTCGAGCAGGCGGCGCGCGTTCGCGAGGTCGAGCGAGCGCAGGCGCGCGGTCCGGTCGCCGATGCGGTCGAAGAACTCCACATCCCCGACCGCACGCTGTACTTCTTCGACTCCGCCGGCGCCCCGATTATCCCGGCGACGGTCCCTGCTGAAGTGACCAACGCGGCCAGGCGGGCCGTGCAAACGGGGAATGTGAACCTGACGATCGACGGGCCCGGCGATCATGACACGCGCGTGCACGCCGAGCGGTTCACGGGAGGGTCGGGGACGCCTTATGTCGCGCTGGTGACCGCCGATCGCGTCGAGCTCGAAGACCAGTACGCATCGCTCATCGAGACCCTCGCCGCTGGAGCACTGGCCGCACTGGTACTGGTCGCCGCCGGTGGATGGTTTCTGGTGCGGCAATCGACGGCTCCGATCGAACGTTCGATGGACCGGATGCGGCGCTTCATGGCGGATGCCGCGCACGAGCTTCGCACGCCCGTCACGATCCTCCGCACCCGCGCCGATCTTGCCCTCGATCAGTCCCGTGACCCCGCACGGGACACTGCGCTCCTGCAGGCGGTAGCGCGTGAGGCTGGCCGGATCGGCGCCATCGTCGGTGACCTGCTCACACTGGCGCGCGCCGACGCCGGAGAGCGGCCCCTCGCACAGGAGCGGGTGTTTCTCGACGACCTGGCTGCCGATACCGTGAATGATCTGCGTCCGGTGGCCGACCGGCGCGGCGTCACGGTCGCGGTTGGGTCGTTCGAAGAGTGCGAGGTGCGGGGTGATCCGGTGCCCCTTCGCCAGCTGTTGCGGATTCTCCTCGACAACGCGATCAAGTTCACGCCCGCGGGTGGGCGCGTGCGGATCGATGCCGGCGTCGAGAGCGGAACACCGACGGTGCGCGTCGTGGATACCGGCATCGGCATTCCCGCGGACCAGCTGCCGCACGTGTTCGAACGCTTCTACCGCGGTGAACATGCCCGGCGCGAAGGGGAAGGAGCGGGCCTCGGCCTCTCCATCGCCCGGTGGATTGCCGATGCCCACGAGGCGAAGATCGACATCTCCTCCAACGGGTCCGGGACAGAAGTCGTCGTGCGTTTTCCCGCCGAGGTGTAAGCCTCCCGTAAGGGGAACCGGATAGCTTGCGGGCCCTATGCGTCCGGTTCTGGTCTTTTTGTTTCTGCTGCGCCCTGCCTTGGCGCAGACGCCGCGAGCGGTCTCCCGAGCGGATGCCGTTGCGCTCGCGGTGGCGCATGGGCCTCGCGCCGCGACTGCGCGGGCGGACTCGGCGGCGACGTATGGCGATCTCGCCGCCGCCCGGGCGTTCCCGAATCCCTCGTTCTCCGCGACGTACTCGAAGGATGTTCCGCAGTATCACTACATCTTCGACATCCCGATCGACTGGCCGTGGCTGCGGGCTCCCCGCGTTGGCGCGGCGAGCGCCGGGGCCGAAGCGGGGCTTGCCCGTTTCGCGTTCGAGGTTGCGGCGGTGCGCTTTGATGCGGACACGTCGTACACCGTCGCGCTCGCGGCCGAGGCGCATGCGCGCCTGTCCCGCCGGACCGCCATCGATGCCGATTCGCTGCTCCGGGTGGCTCGCCTCCGAAGGGATGCGGGAGACGCCAGCGAGATGGACACCCGGCTCGCCGAAATCAACGCGGGAGAATTGGCGAACACGGCGGCGGAGGACTCGCTCGCCGCGGTCGCTGCCCTGGTCAATCTTCAGCTCGTCATGGGTCTCCCCGGCGACGCCGCGGTGGTGTTGACCGACTCGCTGCAGTTTCCCGACACTGCGGGGGATCAGATGCCGGCGGCATCCCTGTCGGTGCTGGAGGCGCAGGCCGAGCTGACCGCGGCTGAACGGTCCCTGACCCTCGCGAAGTCCGGGAATCTCCTTTCGCCGAGCTTCACCGTGGGCGTCGAACGCGGCGATCCGACCGGTCAGGAGCCCGGCGGCCTCCCGACGTTCGGGCTGTCACTTCCCCTTCCGCTCTTCAATTGGAACGGGGGTGCGATCACCCGCGCCCACGCGGAGCGGGATGCGGCGCAAGTACGGCTCGACGCGACCCGGCGAGCCGCGACCGCAGAGCGCACCCGGGCCGTCGGCGAACGATCGGTCGCGCTCGCGCGGGCCCGGCGGGACGCCGGGTTGGTGGCGAGCGCCGATTCGGTGGCCGCGATGTTCCTTCAGGCGTACGGCGAAGGGGCGGTCTCTCTGCCGGAGGTTCTGGAAGCCCAGAGAAATGCCCGGGAGGCGCTCGGCCGGTACGTGGATGATCTGGCGCTGGCCAATACGGCCGTCGGGCTGGTCAAACTCCTCGACGCAACCCGGGAGCATCAGTGAAACGTCTGGTGACTGTGCTGGTCCTGATCGCGGCCTGTCATGGCGGAGGACATGAGGGAGATGCACCCCCTGCGGCTCCCGTCGCCACGGCGACGGCACACCTCGCCCCATTCACCGAAGTCGTAACCGCCATCGGCACCGTGGCGCCGCGTCCCGGGAAGTACGCCGAACTCGCTGCACCGGCACCGACGCGCGTCGCGCGTATCCTGGTGACACCGGGCCAGCGCGTGGCCGCGGGCGACACCTTGGTGGTGTTCGAGCAGGCGCCTTTTGACGCCGCGGCGCATGCGGCCGATGTCGCGCTGGCTGCGGCGCAGCACGCCGCGGACCGCGCGACTCGCTTGGTGGCTGCGGGAATCCTGCCCAAGAAGGACGCCGATCAGGCCGATTTGGATCTGGCGGCGGCGCAGACCGCGGATGTTACGGCCCGGCGGAACGCCGATCTGGCGGCCCTTCGTTCTCCGATCGCCGGGGTCGTCACCAGGGTGAGTGCCGTGATGGGCGCGCCCGCCGATCCCTCTCAGCCGGTGGTGGCCGTCGCGGATCCGAACGCGCTTGATCTGGTCTTCGGCCTGTCCGTCGATGCCGCCGGGCGCGTGCATGCGGGGGATTCGTTGTTCGCGCTCGCTGGGGAGCAGGGGACCGGCGATACGCTGGGGCCGGGGCGCGTGCAGGACGTCGGCGTCGCGGTGGACTCCGTGACCCGGACCGTCACGGCACGAGCCCACCTCACGCACAGCACGCGCGCGCTGCGCATCGGTGAAACGGTATTCGCCCGCATCGCCGTCAAGACGACTCCGGGCGCCATCGTCATTCCCGAGGTGTCCCTGGTCCCGACCGGTGAAGGGTACCGCGTCTTCGTGGTGGACACGGCGGGGCTGGCGCATGCGCGGGATGTGACCGTAGGCGGGCGTGCGGACGGCGTGGCGGAGATTACGAACGGACTCGCGGCGGGCGAAGTGGTGGTGTCGACGGGGGCATACGGCGTCACCGACAGCGCCCGCGTCGTCAAGAAATCATGAAGCTGTTCGACGTCCTGGCGCACCAGCGCCGGCTGATCCTGCTGGTAGTCGGGTTGCTCACGGCGGTCGGGATCTGGTGCGCCCTGCGGCTCCCGTCGGCGATCTATCCCGAGCTCCAGTTCAACCGCATCCAGGTCGTCATCGAGGGCTCCGCGCTGGGCGCCCGGCAGATGGTCTTTTCGGTGACGCGACCCGTGGAAGAGGCGGTGAGCGTCGTTCCGGGTGTGATCCGGGTCGACTCCCGCACCATCCGCGGCGCCCTCGAGATGTCCGTCTACTTCGATCCCCGCACCAACATGATCAACGCGCTCTCGTTGGTCCGCGCGCGCGTCAACCAGGTGCAGGGGGACTTACCGCAGGGGCTCGACATCGAGATCGAGCAGATGACCCCGTCCCTGTTCCCCATCCTGTCCTATACAGTAGAAGGGGGCGACCCGGCGACGCTGTACGACATCGCCCGGTATCAGATCAAGCCCATCCTGTCCCGCATCCCCGGCGTGGCCCGGGTGGAAGTGCAGGGCTCCGACATCCACGAGGTCGAGGTCGTCGCCGACCCCTCGCGGCTGGCCGGTCTGGGCCTGACCTACGACGACCTCGCGAACGCCATCAAGAAGGCCACCACGGTCTCCGCGGTGGGGAGGGTGGCGCGCGACTACCGGCAATATCTCGTGGTCACCGACGTCGAAGCCCACACGCCCGAGGATATCGGCGCGGTGGTGCTCCCCAACGGACTCCGCGTGCGCGACGTCGCGACCGTCTCCCTCGGCACCGAGGACAAAGTCAGCATCATCGCGGGTGACGGAAAGCCGGCGGCACAGATCAGCGTGACGCGCCAGCTCGGAGGGAACAGTATCTCGATCGCCGACAGCGTCGCCGGGGCGTTCCGGGGCCTGCAGAGCGATCTGCCCCCCGGGGTCCAGGTGAAGGCCGTCTACGATCAGGCGTCGCTGGTGCGGGATGCCGTTCATGGGGTGCGGGACGCGATGCTGATCGGCGCGATCCTCGCCGTGATCGTCCTCTTTCTCTTCCTCCGCCACGGGCGCATCACCGCCATTAGCGCGACCAGCATCCCGCTGACCCTGATCATCACCGTCGCGGCCATGCGCGCGCTCGGTCAGACCTTCAACTTGATGACGCTGGGCGCGATGGCGATCGCGATCGGCCTGGTGATCGACGACGCCGTGGTCATCACCGAGAACATCGCCCGGCACCTCGCGACCGGTGTGGAGCGCCAGGTCGCGATCCGCGAAGCGGTGGCGGAGCTGGTCTGGCCCGTCACGACCTCGACGATCACCACCGTCGTCGTCTTTCTGCCCCTCGGCCTGCTCACGGGCGTGGTCGGTCAGTTCTTCGCGGCTCTCGCGATCACGCTGACCTGCGCGGTGCTGATCTCGCTCGGACTGGCCCTGACCATCATCCCCCTCCTGGCCAACGAGTTTGTGACCACCGAAGAGACGGCTCCGGCGAGTGCGGGGTCGGTACTCACGAAAGTCACCACGGCACTCAATCGGCTGACCGACTGGTACAGCGACACGCTTGGCAAAGCGCTGCACCATCCCCGCCGAATCGTCGGGGCACTGGTGGTCCTCGCGATCCTGGGTGTGGTCGGCTACGAAGTGGCGGGCACCGGCTTCCTGCCCGAGATGGATGAGGGGGCCTTCGTCCTCGACTACTTCACTCCCGGCGGGACGGCGCTTGCCGAGACGGACCGCGAGGTTCGCGTGGCGGAGGGGATCCTGGCCCGTACACCTGAGATCACCGGCTCCTCACGCCGGACGGGCGCGGAGCTCGGCCTCTTCGCGACGCTGCAGAACTCCGGGGACATCGTCGCACGGCTGAAGCCAGCCAGCCAGCGGGACCGGGACATTTTCGCGGTCATGAACGCCGAGCGGGACTCGATCAGCGCCGCGGTACCGCGGCTGCACATCGAGTTCGTGCAGATTCTTTCGGACGTCATCAACGATCTGGCCGGTGCGGCGAAGCCGGTGGAGATCAAGGTCTTCGGCGAGAACCTCGACACGCTCGAAGCGTACGCTCATCGGCTGGAGCCGAAGCTGTCGGCCGTCGCGGGGCTCGAGGATTTCTACAACGGTGTCAGCGAGCCTTCGGCGGAGCTGATGCTCAAGGTCCGGTCGGCCGATGCCGCCCGGGTGGGACTCACTCCGGAGGACGTCGGCGATGGGGTCCAGGGTGCCCTGCTCGGCGTACCCGCGGGAGAGATCCATACCGAAGACCGTCCGATTGGTGTGCGGGTCCGGGCGCCCGATGACGTCCGCTACGACCTGACGAGACTTGCCAGCCTCCCGCTCCTGGGCGCGCATGCCACCCGGCCCACGCCCCTCGGAGCCCTCGCCGACTTCCAGCCCGTCGACTCACGGGCCGAGCTGCTGCGGGAGAATCAGCAGCAGATGATCGACATCAACGCAGACGTCGACGAGCGGTCGCTGGGTGATGTCATGGGGGACGTGCGCAAGATTCTCGCTTCGGAGCCGGTACCCGCCGGGGTGCGCGTCGTCATTGGGGGGCAATACGCCAATGAGCAGGAGGCGTTCGCCGCGCTGCTGGTGGTGCTGGGACTCGCGACGCTCTCGGTAGTGGCGGTGATGGTGGTGCAGTTCGAATCGTTTCTGGAGCCTCTGATCGTCCTCGCAGTCGCTCCCGTGTCCTTTACCGGCGGCCTGGCCGCGTTGCTCGTCACCGGAACCGACCTGAACGTCTCGTCGATGATGGGTTTCATTCTGCTGGTGGGGCTCATCGTAAAGAACGGTATCATCCTCCTCGACTTCACGCGTCTCCGGATGCGCCGGGACGGCCTGAACCTCGAAGCCGCCCTCAAGGATGCCGCGCGCGTGCGCCTGCGTCCGATTCTGATGACGACGCTCTGTACGCTCTTCGGCCTCCTTCCACTGGCCCTCGGGATCGGGGCGGGAAGCGAATTGCAGCGTCCCTTGGCGCTGACGGTGATTGGAGGCCTTGCCCTCTCGACGCCCATCACGTTGTACGCTGTACCCGCCTTGCTCATCGCCATCCGCGGCGGGAGCGCGACGGTCCCCCAAGCCTAGACCTGCGCCCCGCCTTCCTCTAGGTTAGTCCGTACGACCCAACGCTCTACGGGAGAGGCGATTGTCTATGGTGCAACCGAAGAACGCCCATGGATATGTCCGGTTGACGGAGCCGCTGGTCCGCGACGGAGGGACGCTTCGTCCCGCCTCGTGGTCCGAGGCGCTCGACCGGGCGGCCGAGGGGTTCCGGCGGAATCTGAAGCCCGGACCCAACCGGCTGGGCATCTTCAGCTGTTCCAAGTCCACCAACGAGATGAATTTCCTCGCCGGAAAACTGGCGCGGGTGGCCTTCGGAACGCACAACATCGACAGCTGCAACCGAACGTGACACGCTCCTAGCGTCGTCGGTCTGGCGACGGTGTTCGGTGCGGGTGGGGGAACCACTTCGTACCGGGAGGTGGAAGAAGCCGAGGTGCTGTTCCTGTGGGGCGCGAATGCCCGCGAGAACCACCCGATCTTCTTCCATCACGTGCTCAAGGCGGTGCACCGGGGGGCGCGGCTCTATGCCGTGGACCCGCGGCGGACGACGTCCGCCCAATGGGCCGACCGCTGGCTGGGCCTGCATGTCGGCTCCGATATCGCGCTCGCCAACGCCATGGCGCGCGTCATCATCCACGCCGGGCTCGCCGACCAGGGGTTCATCAAGAACGCGACGACGGGATACGAGGCATACCGGGCGTGCGTCGAATCCTACACCCTCGACCGCGCCGAGAAGCTCACCGGCGTGCCGGCGGCGGCCATCGAGGAGGCGGCGCTGACCTATGCGCGCGCCGATCGCGCGGTCATCTGCTGGACGCTGGGAATTACCGAACATCACAACGCGGTCGACAACGTGTTGGCGTTGATCAACCTGTCGCTGCTCACCGGACATGTGGGGCGGTACGGGTCCGGCGTGAGCCCGCTCCGCGGACAGAACAACGTGCAGGGGGGCGGCGACATGGGCGCCATCCCCAACAAGTTCGTCGGGTTCCAGGAAATCCGTGACGCCGCCGTTCGCGGCCGGTTTGAGAAGGCGTGGGGGGTCCCGCTGCAGCCGGATCATGGCTGGACCATCACCCAGATGTTCGAGGCGATGGACCGCGGCGAGCTCACCGGGCTCTACGTCATCGGCGAAAACCCGGCGCAGTCGGAAGCCGACCAGCATCGCACGCAGCGTCTGCTCGATGGACTCGACCATCTCGTGGTGCAGGACATCTTCCTGACCAAGACGGCCGAGATGGCGGATGTGGTGCTGCCCGCGGTCGCGACCTGGTGCGAGGGGGAGGGGACGGTCACGAACAGTGAACGCCGCGTGCAGCGGGTGCGAGCGGCGCTGGCACCTCCTGGGGACGCGCGCGACGAGCTCTGGATTCTCGCGCAGATCGCCAAGCGGATGGGGCATGACTGGGGTGAGCCGACGGCCAGGTCGGTATGGGAAGAAATCCGGACCCTCGCGCCGGCGATGTTCGGCGGCATGAGCTACGAACGCCTGGAATCCCTGGGCGGCATTCAATGGCCCTGCCCGGACGAGTCGCATCCCGGCTCGCTCTTCCTGCATGACCGGTTGTGGGCTGAGCCGCGCGGTGGCCCGGCGGCGCCCTTCTCGGCGGTGGAGCACGAGCCCCCGGTCGAAGCCCCGGACCACGAGTATCCCTTCGTGCTGACAACGGGACGGCGTCTCGATTCGTACAACACCGGGGTGCAGACGATGGGCTATGCCTCGCCACTCCGCCGGCCCGAGGCGCTCGACATGTCTCCCGAAGATGCGGAGCGGCTTGGATTGACCGAAGGGGATCCGGTGACTGTGGCTTCGCGCCGGGGCACTGTGACCGCGCCCGTGCATCTCGATTCAGGGCTCAGGCCTGGATTGGTATTCATGACCCTTCACAACCAGGACGATGTGCGGGTGAATCTGCTCACCATCGACGCGACCGATCCCCGGTCGGGCACCGCGGAGTTCAAAGCGTGCGCCGTGCGTGTGACTCCGGCTGTTGCGGCCCTGGCTGCCGGCGACTGAGGCCCAGTGGATCTCCATCTTCGGGACGCGACGCCGACCGACGAAGAACGCACAGCAATCGATGGGGTCCTTGGGGCTCCAGCGTCTGGTTGGGATGGAGGCGAGCGCGTGGCGGGCAGGGACGGCCACCTGGCCGTCGGCGGGCATGAGGCCCGCGCCCGTCGCCACCTGCTCCTTCCCGCCCTGCACGCAGTTCAATCCCGAACCGGTTGGCTCTCCGAAGGCGCTCTCAATTACCTGAGCGCGCGACTCACCGTGCCCCTCGCCGAGATCTGGGGTGTGGTGACGTTCTACGCGCTGCTGCCGACCCATCCTCGCCCGCCGCGGGTCCTGCACGTCTGTGACGACATTGCGTGCCGCATGCGGGGCGCGAATGGAATCTGTGAGCGCCTGGAACATGACATCGGCGAGTCGGTGACCGAGGCTGGCCATGGCGCGACGTCCGAAACCATGGACCCTGGGGAACATGGCTGGCTGCGGAGTCCATGCCTTGGTCTCTGCGATCAGGCGCCCGCCGCCCTGCTGACCGTTGCCGGAGAGCGGCCGATCGAGCGCCTGTTACCTCACGTCACGCCGACGGCCGCTGTGGCCGCGCTCCGCGGAGCGGTCCCCGACGAGCTCCGCGCCCGCCTTCCGCAAAAGGGAGCGCCGGGCCTCAAGCTGCTCGCGCGCGTAGGGGTGGTGGATCCGACGAGCCTTACCGCGTACCAGGGCGCCGGCGGATATCGGGCGCTCGCCAGGGCCTTCGAGCTCAAACCCGAGGGCGTGATCAACGAGATGATCGCGTCCAGGCTTATGGGGCGGGGTGGGGCGGCATTTCCGACCGGACGGAAGTGGGACGCCGTGGCCAAGCAGGGGGCGAAGCCGCACTACGTCATCTGCAACGCCGACGAGTCGGAGCCCGGCACCTTCAAAGACCGGGTGCTGATGGAAGAGGATCCGTTTGCGATCGTGGAAGCAATCACGATCGCGGGGTTCAGCGTCGGCGCGGAACGTGGCTACGTCTACATCCGGGGTGAATATCCTCTCGCCATTCGGCGGGTACAGGGAGCCATCGACCAGGCGCGGAAGGCGGGGCTGCTCGGCCCATCCGTCATGGGGAAGGGCTTCCCATTCGACGTCGAGATCCGCAAAGGCGCGGGCGCGTACATCTGCGGCGAAGAGACCGCCATCTTCAACTCAATCGAAGGCTATCGCGGCGAGCCGCGCAACAAGCCTCCGTTCCCGGTGGCAGTGGGCTTGTTTCGCAAGCCAACGCTCGTGAATAACGTCGAGACGCTCGCGAACGTGCCTGCGATCGTGCTCGAAGGCGGTGCGGCGTTCGCCAAGATCGGAACCGCGGACTCGACCGGCCCCAAGCTCTTCTGCGTCTCGGGAGCCCTCACGAACCCCGGCGTCTACGAAGTGCCCTTCGGCACCACGCTGCACCAGCTCGTCGCGCTGGCCGGTGGCCCGACGGAGGGACGGACCCTGCAGGCGATTCTGTTGGGCGGAGCGGCCGGCATGTTTGTCCCGGGCGACAGCCCCGACATCCCGCTCACCTTTGAAGGCGCTCGTGCGGCCGGCGTCACCCTCGGCTCCGGCGTCGTGATGGCGTTTGACGATCAAGCCGACCTGAAGGACACGCTGCTCCGCATCGCCGCGTTCTTCCGGGACGAGTCGTGTGGGCAATGCGTGCCTTGCCGCGTCGGGACGGTGCGCCAGGAGGAAGCCCTCCACCGCCTCGTCGCCAGGAAGCCCCTCGGGTCACCGGCTCAGGAGCTCGCGCTGCTCGAGGAGATCGGGGCGGGGATGAAGGATGCATCCATCTGCGGCCTCGGACAGACCGCGTACAGTGCGGTCGAGTCCGCGGTGAAACGACTCAAGGTGTTCCGATGACCGCCACCCACGCCGGCCCCCTCGTTCCGCTGGCGGGACCGCGCCGCGACGTCGAGCTGACCATCGATGGGAAGCCGGTCACGGTGCCGGAAGGCACGACCATCCTGGACGCGTGCGCCCGGCTCGACCAGACCCTGCCGACGCTCTGCTATCTCGAGACGCTCCATCCCGTCAACGCCTGCCGCGTGTGCGTGGTGGAGGTGGAGGGTTCGCGTGTGCTCGTGCCCGCGTGCTCCCGGGCCGTTGAACCGGGCATGAAGGTGAAGACCGACACGCCCCGGGTGAAACACAGCCGGAAGATGGTCCTCGAGTTCCTCGCGTCGTCCGTGGACCTGTCGACCGCACCCAACGTATCCGGATGGCTGTCCGAATATGGAGCGCGTCCCGACCGGTATGGACCTCCCGACCGTCCCGGCGTCGAAGGAGACCGCGACTCCCGCTCACCCGGACACCATGAGCCGCCGCAGAACGGTGTGGCCGCGACGGTCGCTCAGCCCATGAAGGTCGATAACGACCTCTACATCCGCGATTACGCGAAATGCATTCTCTGCTACAAGTGCGTTGAAGCGTGCGGCGTGGACTACCAGAATACGTTCGCGATCGCCGTCGCCGGGCGGGGGTTCGATGCCCGCATCTCCACGGAGTTCGCGGTGGAGCTGCCGGAGTCGGCGTGCGTGTACTGCGGCAACTGTATCGCGGTGTGCCCCACCGGCGCCCTGATGTTCAAGACTGAGCGGGATCACCGGGATGCGGGCACGTGGGACGAAAGCCGGCAGCGCGTCACCGAGACCATCTGCCCCTATTGCGGCGTCGGCTGCAACCTCGAACTGCGGGTCCAGGACAACGAAATCGTCCGCGTCACGTCCCCCTTCGATCATTCGATCACCCGGGGGAATCTCTGCATCAAAGGCCGCTTCGGCTGGCGCTACGTCCAGAATCGCCGTGACTGATCGGGTGCCGCCGGCGCTCTCCCCCGAGCACCCCCTCTTCGGCCTTGGCTACGCCGAGCCGGTGCGGGAGCGGGAGTTCACGAGGTTGGAGGGTGGCCAGCGGGGCGGGAGGGCCCCGGTCGCCGAAGAAGTCCCCATCGCATTCATCTATAACGGACGCCCCCACGTGGTGATGATGGGGACGCCGGCCGACCTCGAAGACTTCGCTGTCGGATTCTCCCTGACCGAAGAGATCGTGAACAGCGGATCCGACATCACCCGGATGGACGTGATCCGTCATGCGCAGGGGATCGAGCTCCAGCTCACGATCCCGGACGATGCGGCCAGGCGTTTGGAATCCCGCGGCCGGCAGCTGGTGGGCCAGACGGGGTGTGGACTCTGCGGAGTGGAGACGGTGGCGGAGGCGCTGCGGCCTCCACGCCGGTTGCCCGCGGGCCGTCCGCCGGTGGCGCGACATGCGCTGTGGCGCGCCGAAGCGGTGCTGCCCGAGCTCCAGGAGTGGAACCGTGAGACGGGAGCCCTGCATGCCGCGGCATGGGTGAGTGACGCCGGCGCGCCGGAGGTCGTTCGCGAAGATGTGGGCCGGCACAATGCACTGGACAAGGTGATCGGCGCGCTGGCGCGGAGCGGACGCCGGGCTGACGAGGGATTTCTACTCGTGACGAGCCGGGCGAGTTACGAGATGGTCCAGAAGGCGACGGTGGCGGGTGCGCGATTGCTGGCGGCCGTCTCCCGGCCGACGGGACTTGCGGTGCGGCTGGCGGAGGCGAGCGGGTTGACGCTGGTGGCACTGCTGCGGGGGCGCACCGCGAACGTCTACTCTCACCCCGAGGGACTTACTGGCCCGGACTAGCGCCCGTCATCTGCTTCATCCGTTCCTTCCGGTCATCTTCCGCCTGCTTCCGCTGATCGCTCCGCCAGTCCTTGTACTCCTTGAAGTGCGGCTTCGAAAAGATCTTCTTGACCCGGTCCACGAAGTGATCGTCTTCCTTGGCCAGCAAGTCACCGTAATGACGGAGCACGGGGAACAGGCTGCGCGCCGCGACCCGGTCCCCGGACTGCCAGGTGTCGTCGATGCGCTTTCGAACCAGGGTCGCGGTATCCCGCAGGCCTTTGGTGGCGATCATGAAGGAGTCGTACACGACGCGGTAGGCCTTCGCTTCAAGCGAATCCAGCTCGAAGCGGTCGATGACGAAATCGGGGATCGCCGGTCCCGCGAGATCTTCCGGTGACGGGAGGGGATCCATGATAGGACGGGGCGTGTCGCTGCTTCCCATTCCCGAACGCCCGTTCCCCATGCCTCCGCCATACGGAGTCTGGGCAGCGGCTGGTGCCGCCAACAACAGCAGGAACGCGATGATCCGGCGCATGAGCTCCTCCTGCGCTCAATCTACACCGGTGGGCCCCCCCGAGGGCGGTAAGAGGCGGTCAACCGCTGGCAGCGGCTCCCCGTAGGTGTGGTGTGACCGCCAGGGCCCGGGGGGCGATGCCGGATCCAAGTCCGGAAGATGAAAGGGCGATCGTGGCGCGAGCCCGGGACGGCGACCGGGACGCCTTCGGCGCCCTCGTGGACATGTATCAGGACGCCGTGCGTCGCGTGACCAGGGCCGTCCTGCATGACGCCGATGAGGCGGATGACGCCGCGCAGGATGCGTTCCTGTCTGTGCTGGTCAAGTTGGCGCAGTACGACCCGTCGCGGCCCTTCCGGCCCTGGCTCATGCGCATCGCGGCGAACATGGCAATCGACCGGAAACGGCGCCGGCAAGTCCGCCGGGGTCAGCCGCTGGCACCCGAAGCGCACTCGCACGAACCGTCTCCTCAGTTGCACGCGGAGCGGACGGCGCTCCGGGAAAAGCTCGAAGCAGCGATGACGCATCTGCCCGAGCGGTACCGGGTGGCGCTGGTGCTCTACGACGTCGAAGGCTATTCGCATCCGGAGATCGCCGAAATTCTGGGGATCCCGGTCGGCACGGTGCGGTCCGCGGTGTTTCACGCCCGCCGGACGCTACGTCCTCTGTTGGAAGGCTGGAGGGAGGCGGAGGGTACATGATTCTCGACTTCGATTCGCACGACGTGCCCGCGGATCCCAAGGTCAAGGCCGCGCTCGAGTGGCTCTTGCCGGTGACCGGGCCGGACGAGTTTCGCACCCGGGTGCTCGCGCGCGCCCTCGACCTGCACGTCCAGCCGGTCAGCACCTTGGACCGCTGGGCCCGCCCAGCACTCGCGGCGGCCGCGGCGATCGCGCTGGTGGCCTGGCTCGCCGGCGGCCTGCTCGAGCCCGCGGCCACGGACACGCTCACGTTGGATGGGGCGATGGTCAGTTCCGCGACGGGCAGCACGCCCTCGGCATTCATTGCGTCGCCGCGGCCTCCCGACGCCGAAGCCATCGCCGGACTGGTGGTGCAATGAACGGATCGCGCGGTTGGGTCCTGGCCGCATTCCTCGTCACGTTCCTCGCGGGCGCGGCCGTCGATCATGGCGTAATCATCTGGAGGCACCGGCACGACCCGATGATGTTCAGGCCGGTTCCCCGGCGACGGGACATGGTGTCCGCGCTGACCAAAGAGCTCGGCCTCTCTCCGGTCCAGCAGGACTTGGCCCGGGCCATCTTCGCGCGTCACCGGTGCGACCTGCGCGACATCTGGCGTGTGGCGCATCCCCGGTTCGATTCGCTGCGGGTCCGAGTTGACTCGGAGCTCTCCGCGGTCCTCAATCCGGACCAGCGGGCCAAGTTTCAGCAATTGGCGGGACGCCACGAGCATCGCCCACCGCCTGCCATCCCCTCCGATTCGGGGTGCGCCGGCTCCTGACGGATGACGACGAACCCCGGGTCCACTACCTTTGGGAGTCGTCATGGATGTCTTCGTTACCGGCGCGAGCGGCTATGTAGGGGGTGCGGCGGCACGGGCTCTCCGCCGCGCCGGGCATCGCGTCTTCGGGCTGGTACGGAATGAGGCCAAGGCCCGGGCCGTCGAAGCGCACGAGATCACGCCGGTCCTCGGCGATCTGGCCGACCCCACCACCTATACGAGCGTCGCGGCGCGCTGCGCCGTCGTGGTTCACGCCGCGTTCGACAACAACTCCCGCGGCATCCCGAAAGACCGTGCGGTTGTGGAAGGTCTGCTCGAAGCCACCCGGCGGGGCGGGGGCGCCCAGACCCGGACCTTGATCTACACGAGCGGCGTGTGGGTCCATGGCGACACGCGCGGCGCCCTCGTAGACGAAACGTCTCCCCTCGATCCGCTCCCGCTGGTCTCCTGGCGCCCTCCCCATGAGTCTCTGGTGCTGGCTGCCGATGGCGTTCGCGGCCTCGTCCTGCGACCGGGGTGCGTCTATGGTGGTGCGGGAGGAATGCCGGGGCAGTTGTTCGCGTCCGCCGCCGACGGCGTCCCGCCGGAGGTGGTCGGCGATGGGGGGAACCGGTGGGCCCTCGTGCATATCGACGATTTGGGAGAGGCCTACCGCCTGGCCGCGGAGAGCGGCGTCACTCGCGAGGTTCTGAACATCGTTGAACGCTCGAGCGAAACCGTCCGGGAAATGGCCGTTGCAGCCGCCCGCGCCGCGGGGTTGAGCGGGGAGATCCGATCCCGCCCGCTGATCGACGCCCGAAAAGCCCTCGGGCCGTTCGCGGATGCGCTCGCCGCGGATCAGCGGATCGATGGCGGCAAGGCGGAGCGGATCCTGGGGTGGCATCCCCGACATCGTGGGTTTGTGGCCGAAGCGGATGCGTTCTATCGCGCGTGGAGGGCGAGTCGATGAGGGTCGTCAGGATCGAATCGCAGGGCGGACCCGACGTCCTGAAGCTGGTCGAGCTGCCGACTCCGAAGCCGGGGTCGGGGCAGGCGCTGGTGGCCATCGAAGCCATCGGCCTGAACTTCATCGATACCTACCAACGAACCGGTTTCTACCAGATCAAGCTCCCCGCGGTGCTCGGGCAGGAGGCAGCAGGACGAGCAGTGGAGATAGGACCCGACGTGAGAGACGTGAAGGAGGGAGACCGGGTCGGCTTCGCGAATGTCATGGGGGCGTACGGCGACCATGTGATCATCGCCGCCGATCGTCTCGTGCCCTTGCCGGACGCGGTGACCAGCAAGATCGCCGCGGCCGTATTGCTGCAAGGCATGACCGCGCAGTATCTCATCACCGACACCTTCCCGCTGAAATCGGGAGACACCTGCCTGATCCACGCGGCGGCGGGCGGAGTGGGCCTGCTCCTCATCCAGGCAGCGAAGCTCAAGGGCGCGACCGTCATCGGTACGGTCTCGACGGCCGAGAAGGCCCAGTTGGCCCGGAACGCCGGCGCCGATCACGTGATCAACTATGTCGAAGAGGACTTCGAAGAGGCGGTGAAACGACTGACGGGAGGTCGCGGCCTGCAGGTGGTCTACGACTCAGTGGGAAAGACCACGTTCACGAAAAGTCTGAACGTCCTGGCGCCCCGGGGCATGCTGGTGACCTTCGGCCAGTCGAGTGGCGGCATCCCGCCCTTCGACCCGCTGCTCCTCGGTAAGGGCGGGTCCCTCTTCCTGACACGTCCCGTACTGGGTCACTACATCGCGAGCCGGGATGCGCTCGTCGCGCGGGCGAAGGAGACGCTCGGCTGGGTGGCCAACGGCCTGCTCAAGGTCCGTGTCGACTCCGAATTCCCACTGGCCGCCGTAGCGGACGCGCATCGCAGGCTCGAGTCGCGTCAATCCGCTGGGAAAATACTCCTAATCCCCTAGGCAGATCCCCTAGCGCGAATGACGTTCGTTCCTACATTGGGGGCCGTGGATCACAACCGGGAACGCCGCCGCAGCCAGAACGACCGCCGCGTCTTCGAACGCCGGCGGAAACTCGACCGGCGCTCCGGGGGGCATGCGCGCTCCTCGATCGCGACGACCGTCGAGTCCGCACGTGAGCACATCCGCAACGCGATTCAGATCTTCAAACGAATCGGCACCGGCGAAGCTCCGTCGGAGCTGGTCGCCGATGCCGATGCCGCCGTCAATCGCCTGACCCGCGCCCTCGCCGATCTGGACGCCGGCCGGATCTAGCCGGCCGTTCCCCTACTTCGCCGCGGCGAACCGCCGGGCGACCTCAGGCCAATTCACGACATTCCACCACGCGCCGATGTAGTCGGGGCGCCGGTTCTGGTATTTCAGGTAGTAGGCGTGTTCCCACACATCGAGTCCCAGGATGGGCGTCTTGCCGTCCATCACCGGGCTGTCCTGATTGGCCGTGCTGGAGATCTCGACCTTCCCGCCCCCCGCCGTGAGCCAGGCCCATCCGCTGCCGAATCGGGTCGTCGCGGCGGCGGCAAACGTTTCCTTGAACTTCGCGAAGTCCCCAAACGCCTTCTTGATCGCGTCCGCCAGCGCGGCGCTCGGCTCCCCGCCGGCCTTGGGAGCCATGACCGTCCAGAACAGCGAATGGTTATGGTGCCCGCCCGCGTTGTTGCGGACCGCGGTACGGATGTCTTCCGGCACCGAGTTAATGCCTTTCAGAAGGTCTTCGAGGGTCTTGTTGTGGAGCTCGGGATGCTTGTCGAGGGCCGCATTCAGATTGTTGACGTAGGCCTGATGATGCTTGCCGTGGTGGATTTGCATGGTCTGCGCGTCGATATGCGGCTCGAGCGCGGCGAAATCATAGGGCAGGGCGGGCAAGGTGTGTGGCATACCGGTCGTTACTCCGAAGTAGGGTGATGCGAAGCGGGTCTTGCAAAAAGATAACACAGCCGGGTTGCCCGCGGTTCCGGGACCCACGAGCTTCCGTCATGGCAAGAGCGCCCGACATCGGAACGCCCGCCCCCGAGTTCTCGCTGCCGTCGACCGCCGGACGGGACATTGCGCTCGGCGAGTTTCGCGGAAAGAAGAACGTCCTGCTCGCGTTCTTTCCCCTCGCGTTCACGAGTACCTGCACCGCCGAGATGTGCGCGTTTACTGACGATTTCGAGCACTTTGCGTCGGCGAACACGGTGGTGTTGCCCATCAGCGCCGACTCCGTGCCGACACTCAAGGAGTACAAGGCGAAGTACGCCATGAAGGTGGATCTGCTGTCGGATTTCAAACGGGAAGTGTCGCGGGCCTACGACTCCCTCATCGAAGAGAAGTTCTTTTCCAAACGCGCCTACTTCCTGATCGACCGGGCGGGAGTGTTGCGGTGGGCGCACACCGAAGCAGAACTGGGGCACCGGCGCGAGGATACGGAGCTGCTCGCGCAGATCGCGGCCCTCGGCTAGTACGGCGCGGGGATCTGCGTCGGCGTCAGCTCGAGTGGAACGGGCACGGCGAGCCCAAGCTGTCCCGACGTACCGTCCCCCCAGCAGTAGATATGGCCATCGGCGGTCATACCGCAAACATGCCGGCCTCCGGCAGCGATCATCGTAAAGCGCAGCCCCCCTTTGACCAGCGTCGGTGTGGGACGGTCGGTCGTGGTACTGTCGCCGACCTGACCTTGGTCATTCGCGCCCCAACAGTACGCCGTTCCGTTTCCGGTCAAGCCGCAGGTGAATTGACTCCCCAGCGTCAGCGTCGTGAAGGCGACGCCGCCGGACACCGCGGTGGGAATCAGCAGGGCCGAATCCGCGGACCCGGTGCCTGATTCTCCCCGCAGGTTGGATCCCCAGCAGAAAGCCGCTCCGGACGTCAGACCACAGGTGTGATCCCCGCCGGCGGCCAGCGTGTCGAACCCGGCGGCGAGCACCGAATCCGGTTCGACCTTGCCCAGGGTGCTGGAATCACCCAGCTGCCCCAGCCCGTTCCGGCCCCAGCACAGGACCGCACCGGTGGTAACACGCGCGCACGAGTGCGCGGCGCCGGCGACGACCTGCACGAAGGTCCGGCCCCCGTCGACCGTGGTCGGGACGTCGCGATGCGTGGTGTCGCCGAGGCCGAGCTCTCCAGAAGTATTGAGACCCCAGCACACCACGGTGTGAGTAGCGGTGAGCGCACACGTGTGGTTGCCGCCGGCCGTCACGCTCACGAAATCGAACGCGACCGTCGCGGTGGTGGGGAACGCGGTCCCGCCCGTGGTGCCCAGTCCCAGCTGACCCATCCCGTTGTCACCCCAGCAGCGCAATTCGAAATCGACGCCCGTGCTGCATGTGTGCGCATCGCCCGCGGCGAGGGTGGCGAACACCGCACCGGCGGCGATCGAGGTGGGCGCCGGGCGCTCGAGGGCCGCCGGTTTGACGCCGAGTTGCCCGTCTTGGTTGGTGCCCCAGCAGTATGCGCGCCGATTGGTGCCGATGGCGCAGCTGTGTGACGCGCCGGAGACCACACTCTGGTAGACCGCGCGCACGACCCGGATCCGCGTCGAGTCTTTGAGCCCCGCCAAGGTCGCGCGGACGAACGTCGTTCCGGAGTCGATGGCGATGGCGCGGCCGTTCTCATCGACGGTGATCACATTCGAGTCGTCCACCGACCAGGTGACGTTCATCACCAGTATCTGGCCCGCGCTGTCCTTTACGGTGGCGAGCATCTGGATCGTATCGTCCGCAAAGAGATTGGCGGAGTCGGGACGCTCGGTCATGGTCGCGGGGACACCCACCGGCGTGCCGCTCGTCGGACGGGGTGGTGTGAATGGAGAGTCGCAGGCCATGGCGAGCAGGACGAGGGCGGCGGCAGCAAGAATGGTGCGCACAGGTGCAGGGATATACCCCGCCCCCGTACCGGGTGCCAACTGGCGCGGGGAGGCGGGCGTCCGGTAGTTTCTCCCAATGTCCGCCGTCGCTCTCCGCGGAGTGACCAAGACCGTCGGCTCCGCTTCGACCCCCATCCTGCACCAGGTATCGCTCGAGGTCCCCGACGGGGAGTTTCTGACTCTTCTCGGACCCTCGGGGGCGGGGAAGACCACGTTGCTCCGGTGCCTCGCCGGGCTCGAGCAACCGACTGCCGGAGATGTGCTGATCGGGGAACAGGTCGTGACCCGCTCACCGCCCGGCGCACGCGACGTCGCCATGGTCTTCCAGGCCCAGGCACTCTACCCCCACCTCACCGTCCGCGGCAATCTCGCTTTCCCTCTCGAAGTGCGTGGGACTTCCCGGGCCCTGATCTCGCGCAAGGTCCTCATGCTGGCCGAGCACCTGGGCCTCGAGCGGATCCTCGATCGCAGACCGGCGAGCCTCTCTGGAGGTGAGCAACAGCGGGTCGCCCTTGGGCGGGCACTGGTGCGCGAGCCGAAAGTGCTGCTACTCGACGAGCCACTCGGTCACCTCGACCCGGTGTCGCGCTCGGACCTGGCCGCGGCGATTGCGCGCTGGCACGCGGAGCGTCCGGTGACGACGATCCATGTAACGCAGGACCTCACCGAAGCCTTTACGCTCGCGCGCCGGGTGGCCGTGCTCGATGGCGGACGCATCCGTCAGACCGGGACCCCGCGCGAGGTCTATCTCGCTCCCGCCGACATCCAGGTGGCCCGGATGATGGGTCGTCCCGGCATGAACGTCCTGAGCGGCACGGCTCACCATCTCAAGGCCGGAACCGAAGTCCAATGCGGACCGCTGCTGATCCCCGTGCCGCTGCGGGAGTACGAAGGACAGATCCTGATCGGCATCCGTCCTGAAAACGTCTCGATTGGGCCCGCCGGGCGTGGGATGGGTGACGCGAAGGCGCGGCTGGTCGAGCCATCGGGACCCGATACGCTGCTGCATCTGGACACCGGTGAGGGAGTGGTCGTCGCCCGGATTCCGGGGTTTCTGGACGTTGTGCCCGGGACCGCGGTCGGTGTCACGTTCGACGTCACGCAGCTCCATTTCTTCGACTCGTCGGGAATGCGGCTTTCGTGACGCGGGTCAACGTGTTCCGCTGGGCCGGGGGACTCGCCGCGGTGGTCACCGTTGCCTCGGCGTACCTGGCGACGACAGGGTCCCGGCGCTTTGCCGAACGGCGGTACGCGGAGCGGACGGCCGCGAGCGCGGCGGCCTACCTCGCCCGGGTCTCGACGCCCACAGGGGAGCCCGCGGTTCCCCTCGATCCGGCCGCGTTCCTGAGGCGGGTCCGGGTCCTCGCGACGCTCCCGGACTGGTCACCAGACGTCGAGGTGTACCTCGGCACCGCACCTCTGGTGCACCCAACCGAGGCTTCACTGCCCCTGTCCACGATTGCGTCCCTGTCGAGCCGGAACGCGGCGGAGTGGCTGGCCGGGGCGGCGTATGCACCGATTCGCGGGACCACACCGGGGCGGGTCGTCGGGGTCGTGCGCATCCGGCCCCACCTCCCAGCGGACACGACGGCACCCTGGCTCCTGGGACTCCTCGGGTTGACCGCGCTCCTCGGCGCGATCGCGGCGACTCAGCTTCGGCGGAGGCTGTGGGCCCGGTGGCTGGGCGCCTACGCGGTGAGCGCGCTGGCCTTCGGTGGCGTCGCGGCCAGCGCGGCGCACGCGTCACTGCAAACAGCCACCATTCAGTGGCTGCGCGAGACCGCCGTGCTGATCGAGGATGCCGGGAGCCGGCTGCCGCACACACCTTCACTAGCGCTCGCG
>DASQIZ010000022.1:0-40859 GCA_035631315.1 Gemmatimonadales bacterium | reverse complement strand
GCCCATCGGATCCTCGTCCTCAACACCGAGAAGGCGCACAACGTGCGGGAGCGCTCGCTCGAGGTGATGCGGCTGGAGCATGGCCTCGCCGAGCTGGATGACCGGGACGAGACGGAGTTCGAGCTGGAGTTCGAGGAGCCGTCGCTCCTCACGTTGGGGCTCTGCTATCAGCAGAACGGACGGTTTTCGGGTGGCGCCTACCAGTCGATTCTCAAGCGGATCGACGGGTTTCTGCCGATGAAGCTCTCCAAGGCCGTGCAGGTGCGCCGGAAGCGGGCCGCGCGGGTGCTGAAGCTGGACGATGCGGTCGGCAAGGTGGTGGCTGCCCTCAAGGCCAAGGGCTTCCAGAGTCCCTATCTCAAGGCGTTCGTCGTGTCCCGCATCAATTACCTGCGATTCAAGAAGGGCCCAGCGGAATTCGACGAGACGATCGAGAAGCTGATCGAGGCGGCGGAGAAATTCGACGCCGGGAAGATTCGCGCCGATCAGATCTCCGCCGCCGCGGGCGGCGGTGGTTCGGACGAGTAGCTAGAACTCCAGGGTCTTCAAGTACTCGTAGCTGGTCTGTATGTCCGCCAAGGGGTGCGGCGGGTTGTCGTGCTCGACGTAGTAATGCTTGATTCCCGCCTGCTCCGAATGCGCGAAGATCTTCTTCCAGTCGATGACACCCTTCCCCACATCCACCATCGTGTGATCGGGTCCCGGCCCCGGGCCCATGTCCTTCACATGCACCTGGGAGAAACGGCCGGGATACTTGGCGAAGTAGGCGAGCGGATCTTGTCCGCCGTCGGTGATCCAGAAGAGATCCATTTCGCCCTGGAGCAGCTTCGGGTCCGTGTTGGCGAGCAGCACGTCGTACGGAAGCTGGCCCTGGAGCGGCTTGAACTCGTAGCTGTGATTGTGGTAGGCCAGCTGGAGTCCAGCGGCATGAACTTTCTCGCCCGCCGTATTGAGCGACTCGGCGACCCGCTTCCAACCGTCGATGTCGGGGCGGAGCTTCTCGTCGATCCAGGCAAAGGTGATGTAGGACAAGCCGACCGTGTGCGCGTCGGCGATCATTTGGTCGAGACCGGCGGGAAGCTTGGCGTAGTCGAAATGCATCGAGACACCGGTGAGCCCCAGGCCGTCCAGCATCTTTTTTACGTCCGCCGGCGCGTGGCCGAAGAAGTCCGTGAGCTCGACCTCCTGGTACCCGATCGCCGCCACCTTCTTCAGCGTGCCTTCGAAATCCTTGGACAGCAGGTCGCGGACCGTGTAGAGCTGGAGCCCCACCTTCGGAATTCGATTCCGCATCGGGATTCGGGGTTCGGGATTCGGGATTGGTGGGATCATGACGGACGCCGCCGCGACCCCGACCGTTCCAATGAACTCCCGCCGCCCGAAGGTCCTGCCCCCATCCTCAATCCCGAATCCCGAATCCCGCTGTTCCTGGTTCATAGCTCATTTCTCTTGAGCGCGTCCACCGCGAAGTTCGCGGCCCGCGCGGTCAGTGCCATGTAGGTGATCGACGGGTTCTGGCACGCCGATGAGGTCATGCAGGCGCCGTCGGTGATGAACAGGTTGGGGATGTCCCACGCCTGGTTGTTCGCATTCAGCACGGACGTCTTGGGATCCCGGCCCATCCGGCAGGTGCCCATCTCGTGAATCGCCTTCCCGGGAGGCGAGAAGTCCGTACCCACCGAGATGTTCCTCGCTCCCGCCGCGGCCAGCATCTCGGCCGCCGCGATGGACGAGTCCTCCATCAGCTGACGTTCGTTGTCCGAGTACGCCACGCTGATCTTGATGACCGGAACGCCCCACTTGTCATTCTTGGTCTTGTCGATCTCGAGGTAGTTGTCGTGATTCGGCAGACACTCCCCGAAGCCCGAGAATCCCATGTGCCAATTGCCCGGCTCCTCGAGCTGCTTCTTCCAGCCCGCGCCGAAGCCGGGCAGGTCGGTCCCACGCCACCAGCCGTCACGCCCGGCGCCACCCTGGAATCCGTACCCGCGCAGGAACTTGGACTTCGGGCCCCCGATCAGATTCCGGAACCGGGGCATGTAGATGCCGTTGGGACGACGGCCCACGGTGTTCCGGTCGGCGGGCGCATCGATCTGGCCCGAGGCGCCGCCGCCCATGATGTGGTCCATGATGTTGTGCCCCACCTCGCCACTCGAATTGGCGAGGCCATTCGGCAGGTCCGTGGTCGCCGAATTGAGCAGAAGGCGCGCGGACTCGAGCGCCGACGCGCAGAGGAACACCACCCGCGCATGAAACTCGAGCGGGTGCATGGTGCCCGCATCAATCACGCGGACGCCCGTGATCCGGTTCTTTTTCTGGTCGTAGATCAGGGAGTGGACGACGCTGTCCGCGCGCAGGGTCATCTTCCCGGTCTTCTGGGCCGCGGGCAGCGTGGCGTTGATCGAGTTGAAGTACGACAGCGTGATGCAGCCGCGCTCGCAGTACCCGCAGTAGTGGCACGCCGCGCGCCCGTTGTGATTCTCGGTCAGCACCGCGCACCGGCCGATGGTGAGAACCCGCTCGCCGCCCCAATGCTTGGCGACGACGTCCCGCATCATCGTCTCACCACAATTGAGGTCCATCGGCTTCAGGAACTTGCCGTCGGGGAGCTGCGGCAATCCCAGCTTCTCCCCCGAGATCCCGATGAACTCTTCGACGTGATCGTACCAGGGCTCGATGTCCTTGTACCGGATCGGCCAGTCGATCGAGATCCCGTCGCGCAGGTTCCCTTCGAAATCCAGATCGCTCCAGCGGTAGACTTGCCGGCCCCACATGATGGACCGCCCCGCCACGTGCCGTCCCCGCAGCCACAGGAACGGCTTGCCCTCCGCCTGGGTGTAGGGATTATCGATGTCGTCGACGAAGAACTTCCCCGACCATTCGTCGCAGGCGTAGCACTCTTTCTGGATGGGCTGGCGCTCGAGCTGCCGCTTCCGGTCCCCCAGTCCCCGGAACTGCTTCTCCCAGGGCGGGACATGCTCCACGTAGTCGGAAGGGGTTACCATCGGACCGGCCTCGAGCACCAGCGTCTCGAGCCCGTGCTCGGTCAGCTCTTTGGCGGCCCAGCCGCCCGTCATCCCCGAGCCGACGACGATCGCGTCGTAGGTCTTCATCAGAAGTCCCCCGTCGCGTTGGAGTCGGCCGGCGCGCAGGGCACGTACTTCCCGGGGATCATTTGGAAACGCTGGTCCTTCACGAGGCCCGCCTCGGAGCTGTAGTAGCCGTAGACGGTGAGCCACTTGATCCGGTGGAAGAAGGGCTCAGGTCCCCGGGTCTTCGAGGGCGACGCACTCCACCGCGACGTTTCGTCGTCGAGCTCGTGCAGCAGCGCCGCCTGCTGCGCCGGCGTGCCGTCCACGAAATCCTTGGCGAACGCGTCGTGTGCCTTGGCGTCGAGGTCGGTGAGCCCGGTGAGAAATGCCGCCTTGTCATCATCCGCATACCAGCCCGACAACACGACGTCGATGAACTCGGCGACGTTCCCGGCACTCGCGGGAGGCGTGTCGGTGGCTGGGATGATCAGGTCGGCGACGGTGGCGACGGTGGTGTGTTGATGCGGGTCGAGCGTGCGAAGGCTGGAACCCATGCGCGCGCGGACCGCGCGCGTGAAGGCCTGAACATCGGGAGGCAGGAGCGGGAGCGCTGCCATGGCTCCCGCCGCCGCCACCACGAGTGAGCGTCGTTTCACAGGTAGCTCCTCAATGACTCGTTTGGCCCATCATCTGCATCATCAGCTGCGGATCGAACGGAACGGGTTTTTCGGTGATGGAAGTGGTCGCGCCGGTGCCATGATTCACGAGGACCATCTGACCGCCGCCCGACTGCTCGTCATTCACGGCCCGCACCAGGCCCAGGGGCAGGTTGGGGACGACCCACTCATCCGAATGACTGTCGGGATCCTGAACGTGGAGGGCTCGGAACGAGCCCGCGGGGACGATCACGTTTTCCCATCCCAGGGACTTCGAATCCTCACAACGGCTGAGGCCGGATGCGGCATTGTCGGGCCCGGCGAGGGCGTCCCCCAGGGGGAGCGTCATGGCCGGAGTACCCGCGAGCTTCATGATGGCGGTGTGCGGGTGGCCCATGCCGGGGCCGAAGTTCGGCACCAGCATCTTGATGACGCCGGACGTCCGCGCGCCAAAACCGGGGCCCATGCCGACACTGTCCATCGCCATCTCGATCCACAGGAAGCTGGTATCGCCGACCGCCTCCGTACCGACTACCGAAATGCGGATCTTGGCGCCATTCTGCTGGCCGCCGACGAACTCATACTCGGACCAGGATCCCACCGGTGGATGCGCGGCCTCCCGACACAAGGCAGCGAGGTCCTGCGCGGGGGCCGGGTACGCGGCGACCGCAGTCAGGGACACGAACAGACAGGCTCGCATCATGGGGCCCCCTAGTGGCTGTTCTGACCGCCCATCATCTGCATGAGAGCGGCAGGATTAAAGGGCACGGGGGTCTCGGTGAGCTCATCCTTGGCGCCGGACCCGTGACCGGTCATGACGACGTCCCCGCCGCCCCCCATCTTCGTCGCCTTGATCAGTCCCAGGGCCACGCTCGGCATGACCCAGATCTCGCCTCCATCTTTGTCCTCCACGTGCAAGGCGTGGAACGTGCCGGCAGGAACCGTGATGTCCGTGTAGCCGAGAGACTTGCCCTCGCCACACTTCGAGAAACCGACCCGGTCTCCGCTGGCCATCTGCCCCATGGGCCCACCCACCGGCATGTTCATCGCCGGTGACGTGCCGATCTTCACGATAGACTTTTTCGGATGTCCCATCCCCGGCCCGAACCCGTCGACGAGGGCCTTCGACATGACGGACATCTTCTGCCCGTTGCGCTCACCGAACCCATTCATGGCGAACTCGATCCACAGATCGGCGCCCTCGGCGCCGACCACCGACACCTTCACGGTCGCACCGTCGTTCGTCCCGCCGACCACCTTGAACGTGGCCCACGATCCGACCGCGGGATGCGACATCTGCTTGCAGAGAGCGACCAGGTCCTGGGAGTGGAGCGGTGAGGCGGCGAGTGCCAGGACGGAGAGGATGGCGACGGCGCGGGCTGTTCTCAGCATGTGCTCTCCCGGAGGGTCGGAGTGGTCGTCGAGGCCGTCTCGGAAGTGACCACTCCTCCCCCACGGGGTCAAGCCTGATTCAGTCCCCTCCGGGGCCTCGTCCGCCTCCGCCGCCAGGGCCGCGGCGCCCGGCACCAGGAGTCGTGATCGCCGCAGGCAGCTTGCCCCAGAGGTCCGGACCGAGCACGACCTTCGCTTTGTCGAGCGCCTTCCGGATGTTGTCGCGTCCAAGCTGCAGTTTGGGACGGAGCCGCGCGAAGAGGATGCCCGGATCGGGCCGGTCCCCCGCGGCCTTCACAGCGGCCTGCAGAGAATCCCCCACCGCCTTGTTCAGCGAATCGAGCGAATCCGAAATCACCTGCAGTGCCGAATCCTGCTGCGGCGAGAAGCGCAGCGAATCCTTGTAGCCGAGGATCACCGGAATCGGATTCGGCAGAATCTGCGCGAGCCGCGACGAGAAGTCTGGTGCGCCTGCACCTCCCGCCCCGCCAAAGCCGCCTCCACCGAAGCCACCACCGCCGCCGCGACCACCGAACGCCGTGCGAATGCGCTGACGGACAGGATCGGGACCGATAGTGAAGTGCGCCTGGATGCCGACCTGGAAGGGTACGGTGACTCCCCCATTCGAGCCCTGGCGCGACCCGAAGTGGCCGTTGACGGAGTACCCGAAGCTCGACGTGCTCTGGTTGAAGCTCCGCACGTAGAGCAACACCGGATCGGGCGAGGAGGCAAAGCCCCATCCATGCAGGTTGTTCGAGCCATGCAGCCACTCGTCCAGGCCACCGAGGAAGTTCACGGTGAGGAGCGACATCGTGAATCGCCGATCGAGGCCGAACCAGTCGGGCCGGTAATTGATCTGGAAGTCGAGGGAGGTCTGCCAGGGGCCCGTGCAGGAGTTGCGCGCCGCGATACGGCCGAGCTGCGATGAGAGACAGCCCCGCGCACCCGAGCTATTCGCGAGGAGCGTCTTCATCGCGGCTGCGACCGTCGGATCGGCGGCGGATGCGGGATCGAAGACGAAGGCCCGGTCGTTCCGCGCGCCGTCGCCGTTGATGTCGGACCCGACGAGCGGCGTGTACGGGGTCCCCGAGTTCAGGCGGCCGATCGCAGTCACCTCGATTGCCGCACTGACCGGATAGGTCATCGTCGCCAGGAACGAGTGACGCCGCTCGAAGTCGCTGGTGGCCCACTCCCGAACGTTGGGGTCTCCCGCCGTCGTCGGTGCCGCAAACCCCTGCCCCGCCGCGCAACACGAGAACGACGACTGGTCGAGGGCCCGCGTCCACGTGTACGAGATCTGGAACGTCGCCCCGCGAGACGTGAACCCGCCGAAGCCCAGCGTGATCTGTTTCGAATCCGATTCGAGATCCGAGCCCACCTGAATGACCTGTCCGAACTGCGGATGCAGCCGCGAATTGAGAGAGCTCAAGGTTCCGGTCGCCGTCTGGACCGAGTCTTCGGGCACGTAGACCGGCCGGTTCCCCTCCTGGGGAAGCGTGAATTGCGGCGTCGTGTTGAGGTTCAGGTCCCGGAAGCCGTACTGGCTTTCGCCACGGGCGTAGCTCCCGTCGAGCGACACGGTGTAGGTGCCCCCCAGCACCCGCCGTTGCACGCCGAGGGACCCGCGCCAGGCGCGGGGCGCCGTGTAATTCGGCGCAAACACCGTCACGTTGGGATTCGGCGTGATCTCCACCGCCGTCGCCGTGTCGGTGCACGCCGACGGAACGGCGCCCGGATCGTTCATGTAGGTATTCCAATCCGGACTCGGCACGGCCGCTCCGATGCACACCAGCTGTGTCTCGGCGTTCGACAGGCCGGGCGCCGCCAGGGCGGCCGAGTAGAGTGTGTTGGGAGTCAGTGACCGGAAATCCCCGAAGCCGCCGCGGATGATGGTCGCCGGAAATCCGCCCGCCGCTCCGGGCATCCACGTGAACCCGACGCGCGGCGAGAAGTGCGTCTCGGAGGGGATCTGATCGGTGCGCACGCCGAAGAGTGAGTCGACGGCCGGGTTGAAGGCAGGCGCGCCGGAGAATTTGGCGCCCTCGAGGCGCGCCCCGTAGGCGACCTGCAGGGCCGGTCCGGTGCGCCAGGTGTCGCCGATATAGATCGCGGTGTTCCACGCGGTCCCCGCCTGCTGCAGGGGGGCCAGCGTTCTCGTGTACAGATCCGGCTGATTCGCCGCGAGCGCGCCGAGTGATGGATAGATGAAGGTGCCGAGCTGGTTCGGCGTCTGCAGCGCCTTCTGCTGCGTGCCGTTCAAGTAGAGACCGAGCTTGAAGCGGTGCGACGCATTGCCGGGGAGCCAGGAGAATTCGTCGGACGCTTCGACCCCCTGCGTCAGGCTCGACTGCGGGAAACCGGGATTGCCGCCGAAGGCGAGGTTTGCAAAGCCGAACGAGCTGTCCGCGAGCGTCGAGCCGACCTGCACCCGGCCCTCGGGAAGACTCAGGAATCCGTTCTGCGTGTTATGGTCGGACGAGTAATAGCCGCGCAGCTCGTTGATGAAGTTGCCGCCGATGTACGACGTCAGCATCGCCATCACCCCGCCGCCATTTTCGTCGCGCGTGCCGCCGGTGGGTGGAAGGGACAGCGCGCTGATGCGGGTGGGATCCTGCGAATTCCACCGCCCATCCACTCGCAACATCAGGGTCTGCACGTCCGAGAGGTTCCAGTCGACGCGCACCAGTCCCGTCGTGTTGTCGGTCGAGCGGTCGTCCGGAATGTCGGAGAGGTTGATGGGAACGCCGGCATTCGTCGCCAGCTGAATGAACCTGGCGACGGAATCGGGACTCACGCCCAGGCGCGCGAGCGTCGCGGGATCGGCCGAGAGCAGTGACGGGAGCGCTTGTCCGCGGAAGCGGCCCTGCAGGGCCGCGAAGACGAACAGCTTGTTGGGAAGGATCGGTCCTCCGAATCCGCCGCCGATCTGGTTCTGCGTGTACCCCTGGCTGAACGGCGAGTTGGTGACCCCACCCCACGCGAGGTCGCGGTCGCGCAACGTGTAGGTGAACGACCCCTGCGGCACGTTGGTCCCGCTGCGCGTCGTCGACGCCACCACGCCGCCGGAGAACTGCCCGCGCGCGACGTCGTACGTGCTCGTCACGACCCGGGTGGACCGCACGGCGTCCTGCGGCACCGAGCCGGAGCCGAAGGTCATGCCGTCGAGGGTGATGTCGTTCGCGGTTGGGCGCTGACCCGCGACGGAGAATTGCGAGCTGGTGGAGTCGGTCTCGCCGATCCCCACGACTCCGGGGACCAGCGTCGCGAGCGTATTCAGATCCGATGCGTCGATGGGGAGCCGGGCGACCTGCTCCGGATTGAGATTCCGGTCCAGCTCGCCGGGTGACGGCGCCGTCGTCCGATTGTTGGCCCGGCCGCGAACGGTGACGCCCGCGACGGCGACTGCCTGCATCCCCATCGTGACATTGCCGACCAGCCGGTCTTCGTCGGCCTGCCGCGCGAGCGAGAAGCTTTGGGGGGCCATTCCCACTGCCCGCACCAGCATGGTGTACTGCCCGCCACCATCCGGGAATACGATGGTGTAGCGGCCCTTCGCATCGGTGGCCCGTTGGCGGGAGACCTGGGTCTCGATCGACGTGGCTTGCACGATCGCGCCCGCGAGAGGCTGCGAATCGGGACCCAGCACCACGCCGGTGATGATGTCCGTCGTGGTGCCGACCTGCGCGGTCGCGCGTCCGGAGAATCCGGCGACCGCGACGGCCATGACCAACGCCCACCTGGCGAACGCCTTCACGCCTGTCTCCCGGGGGTTCGTGAAACACCTCACATACGCCACTCCCCCGAGGGTCGCTGAAAGCGTTTCAGGCCCGTTTAGGGCAGGGTCCGCGCGGCTACCTTCGGCCCCCGGACGGCCCGCCAGACCGGGAACTCCCCCACCCCTGACGACCCGTAGACAAGCCCGGAATACGCCCCGAATTCCGAACCCAGCAGCCGGTCGTAGATGCCCCAGCGGGCCAAGCCCCAGCCTTCAGGCTCGAGGAGGGCGAAGACGAGGTGTCCCAGGGGCTGGGCGGTAGAGATGAAGAACGTGCCCGGGGGCAGAGTGCGAGCAACGCGGGTGGTGGTGCCCTTCACTGAGAGCAGGTGGTGGCCCTGAAACTCCCGCGGAGCCCAGGTCAGCTGCGTGTTCTGGAGCACCTCGACGGTGTCACTCCAGGCCGCCGACAACTGAGCGACGGCGATGCCGTGCAACCGGAGGAGCCGGGCGACGCCGACAGCGGCGGAGGGCAGGAAGTAGCCGGCCGGCAGCGGGCGCGTCACCGAATCCGCGAACCGGTCGTTCACCGGAAGATTCCACGTCTTGAGTTTGCCGGTCCCGACGAGCCGCGGACGTCCGCGCGAGGAATCCGCCGTGGGCTGCATGATCTCGAGAGGAATCGGTTCGGTGCCTCGCCCGGCGAGCTTGTACTCGACCGCGAGGTTCGGCCGGGGCGCCTCGCCCAGCCCCTCCAGCGTGGTCTGGCGGTCGGCCTCCCGCTCCAGCCGCCTGATCTCGTCGGCATGCGCGACGGAGTAGTTCAGCGTCTCCACCACGAAGTCGTGCGTCACTTGAATCCGCGTCTTGAAGTCGGCGTGACTGTACGCCTCGGAGAGAATGCCGATCCGTCCCCGCAGCCCCGCGTAATTCGTCCCATACCATCCGACCGGCGCGTACGTGTCCCAGCTGTTCGGATTCATCGGATCATCCACGTTGCCGTAATCGAAAATCGGCTCGTGGTACTTGTCGGCGAGCGTCTTCCGCAGGCTCGGCAGCATCTGGTCGCGCGCGAACGTGAAGGGCCCGGCGGGACTCGACGGGTCGAGGGGCGGAGCGTAGGTGAGCAGATAGCCGTGCAGCGTGCCGTCGGTGGTGTGCAGATCCATCATCACCGCGGGATCCCACGTCGTGTACACGTGCTCGAGTGAGCCCCGAGTCTCCGGTGCCTCGGCTTTGAAATAGTCGCGATTCAAGTCGAGGTTGATGCCGTCGGCGCGTTGCCCCACCAGCTCCGGGCCATTCTGTTCGGAGCGGTTGACCGCCTGCGGGCCGAACGCGTCGTTGCCATCCGGGTTGTAATTGGGGCAGATCAGGATGACGAGACTCTTGAGGAGGTCGCGGCGTGGTCCCGCGAGCTCCCGCAGGAGCGCCAGCACCGCTTCCTTTCCTTCGACTTCCCCCGCGTGGATGTTCGCCTGCACGTACACGACCAGCTTCCCCGACGCCGCCGCCTCGGCGGCGGAGGTGACCGGCGGGTCCGAAGCGATCACCAGGTAGACGGGCTTGCCGAGCGTGCTCGTACCCATCGTGCCGACGGCGATGGGGGCACCCGCGAGCTGCAGAGAATCAAGGAAGGCTCCGACGTCCGCGGACGTGGAGGTCTGCTGATAGTTGGTGCGTTCGGCGGTGGTTTTGGGCAGGGTCTGCGCGCTCAGCACCACAGGAAACAGGGTGAGAAACAAGACGGCACGGGTCATGGAAGATCCAGGAGTCGGGAATCGCGAATCGGGAAACGTTAAGATACGTCTGACTATGGAGACTCGCCTTCAGGCAGTCGCGCGTCACACGCTCGCGCGCGTGGTTCCCCCCGCGATGGCCCTGGTCGCCGGACTGCTCGCGTTCTGGATCACGGCCGCACCCGGGCCAGGTCTCGAGCCCGACTCGATGTCGTACGCGGGGTCGGCAGAGTGGCTCGCCCGTCATGGCACGCTCGCCGTTCCCACCGCCTACTGGTGGGAGTCAGACAGCACCAGCGCCCTCGGCTCCTTTCCGCCCGGCTATCCCCTCGCCATCTCGGTCCCGATCGCCCTCGGCGTCGCGCCCGTTCAAGGAGCCCGCCTGGTGATTGTCGTGGCAGCCATGCTCACCGCGTGGGCGCTCGCGTCCGCGGCGTTCGCGGCCGGTGGCTGGATCGGCGCCTGCCTCGCGGCGCTCCTCGCATTGCTCGCGCCCGGCGTGGTGACGCAGCACTGGATTGTGCTGTCAGAGCCCCTGTCGTACGCCCTGCTCGCCATCACGCTCGGACTGATGGCGTCGCGGCCCGAACGGGCCTGGGCCTATGGCCTCACGGCGGCGCTCGCCAATCTCGTTCGATATGCTGAAGTGGCGTCGGTGGTGGTGGTGGTGATCTGGGCCTTTGTCCAGCCCGCCAAGTGGAGGGTCCGCGTTCGACGCGCGGCGGTCGCCGGGATTCCCGCCGTGGCGCTCCAGGGGGCGTGGCTCCTGCGCGAGCGGTTGGTAGAGGCACGGACGCCGTTCGCGACGGTCGGCACGTTCGGGGGGATGGCCGGAACCGTGGGCCAGGGTATCGGGCGCATCGGCGCGTGGCTGGTGCCGAGCCCGATCCTGCCGAATGCGTTGATTCCGCTGGCCGTGCTGGTGATGCTCGCGGTACTCTGGCTGGTGCATCGCACCATCACCGTGCGGGTCCCCCAGGTCGGTCACCTCGAACGGTGGCTGCTCGCTCTTCTTCTGTTTTCGGGCGTATACGCGAGCATCCTGCTCTTCTCCCGGCGGTTCGTGGGCGGGGAGATCGAGTTCGATGACCGCATCCTCTCTCCTTTATATGTCTGCGGTGGTGCCGCGGTCGGGACGATGATCGGCTACCTGTGGGATGGGTGGACGGTCCGGAGGCGCTGGGTGGCGGGAAGCGTGGTCGCCGCGTGGATGGCGGCGGCGATCGTGGTGGACGTCGGCCAGGTGCGGTCCCTGCGGACCGACGGCTACGGATACGAAGGCGCCGACTGGCAGAAGACCGACTTCGCGCAGTGGTTGCGGACGGTCGGCTCGAAGTACGACATCTACTCGAACGATCCGGCCGCTATCTATTTCCTGACCGGGCGCCCCTCGCGCATGCTCCCCGAAACGCTCGCTCCCGATTCGGTGGCACGCTTCCGGGCGGTGTTCGACAAGCACCCGTCCTTGCTGGTGGGATTTCAGGACGACTACCGGCAGTCGGCGTCGCCGGCGGTGCTGGCCCGGGAGTATGAGCTCTGGAAACTGAAGGACTTCGACTACGGGACCGCGTGGGGAGTGGGACTCAGATGAAGCTGGCGCTGAAGAGTCTCCTCGCGACGGTCGTGCTGCCCGGCACGATTACCGGGTTCGTTCCCTGGGCGTACTACGGGCTGTCCGGTGTCGACGTCCGGTCTTTGCGACCTCTTCAGCTTGCGGGCTTTCCGATGCTGGTGTTCGGTGCTCTGGTGCTTCTCACCTGCATCTGGGAGTTCGCTCGGAAGGGCAAAGGCACACTGGCGCCAGTCGACCCACCAAAGCACCTGGTCATCGAGGGGCTGTACCGATACGTCCGGAATCCGATGTACGTGGCCGTCATCACCATCTTGCTCGGTGAACTGCTGCTCGTGTGGACGAAATCGTTTGCCGCCTACGTCGCGTTCGTCGTCGTGGCCGTCAACGTGTTTGTGATGGGGTACGAGGAGCCGACCTTGCGCCGGCTTTTCGGGCGGGAATACGAGGAGTACTGCCGGCGGGTCGGGCGGTGGATGCCAAGACTCGGGCCTTTGTAGCGTGCCGTCCCCATTCTTCTTCTGGCCATTCAGCACTCACCGATACCTCCACCCCCACGCAACGGACAGACCCATGACCATTGGCAAATCGCTGCTCCCGGAGTTCGATCAGGAGACCGCCATCACGCGTCGCGTGCTCGAGCGCGTCCCCGACGGAAAGGGAGACTGGAAACCCCATCCGAAGTCCTTCTCACTCGCCCACCTGTCGCAGCTGGTTTCGGGGATGCCCGGCTGGATGATCAGCATGCTGAAGCAGCCCGGCCTGGATCTCGCCAAGGGGCCAGGCTACAGCAACGAGAAGCTGGCGACGCTCTTGCAGAGGTTCGATCAGGGAGTCGCGGCGGCTCGGGAAGCATTGTCGTCGGCCCAGGATTCGGATTTCGATCAGAGCTGGGCGCTGATGCACAGCGGTCACGTCATCACGTCACAATCGAGGCGCGAGGTGATCCGCACCCACTTCAGTCATATGGTGCATCACCGGGCGCAGCTCGGCATGTATCTCCGGCTGCTCGACGTGCCTGTTCCCTCGATGTACGGCCCCACGGCCGACGAGCGATTTGGATGAATCAGGCGCACTTCCTGCTGCTGGTTGCTGCTCTTGGCGCCTGTAAGAATGGAAGGGCGCCTGTGCAGGATATGGCCAACGCCGTCGTGTCCGTCCCCGAGACTGGCGTGCCACTGGGGGTTTATCAGCGCTACAAGTACCAGCATCAACAGATCGACTCCATGCGCGCAAACCTGAGGGCCCTGGTCGCCGCGGAATCGATCTACCATCTCGATTCGGGCAAGTACACGACCACGACTTCGTGCCTCGTGCCGCCCACCGAAGGCACGGCACACTGGTGTGCCTCGCGCAGCGATTTTCTCGGCACCATCACGATTTCGCCGCACGGGTGGTCCGCCACGATGACGAACATCAACACCGCGGTTTCCTGCGCCATCCAGGTCGGCAACGACACCAGCTTCGGTGCGCCATCCGGTGTACCGGTCTGCATGACCCTTCAGGGAACGAAGTCGTTCTGAAGCTCGCGCTCTGCACTCTCACGCTCTTTGGCGCCGCGGTGGCGCAGGGGCAGAGCGGCTTCCGCGTGTTGGTGGGCGGACTCGAGCTGACGCACGAGTACGGGCTCCTGTTCGGGGTGCCGCTCGGTGACGGCCCCTTCAGCGTCGAGGGCCAGGTCGGTCCTGGTGGCGCCGGAGGATCTCTCAGTCTTTCCTGGCCCCTGACCTCTCGAGACAGCCGCGATCAGGGCCTCAGCTGGTTCGTGAACGCGGGACTAGGCAAGTACTTCACCTCGGCGAGTCCCGGCACGCCCGTGGGCGGCGTCTTGACCATGATCGGCGGGATTCGCTTCATGACCGGCGGCGGCGCAGGCCTACTTCCCCGCTTCACCAACGAGGGTGGCCTGACCATCGAGCTCGGCGGCGGATTCTTTCAGACCATCGGGGGCGCCAATCCGGATGGTGTGAAGAAAGGCGCCGCCGGACGTCTCGCGATAGGGTGGGAGTTCTGAACCTCGACACGTTCACGACCGCGCGGTTATGCGCCGAGCGGCTGACTGAGGGGCATCGCGAGGAGATTGCGCGCATGCACCAGGACCCACACGCCATGGCCTTCCTCGGCGGCGTCCGTGACGACGCGAAGACCCGGGAGTACCTCGACCGCAACCTCGCCCACTGGGATGTACACGGGTTCGGCCTCTGGATCCTCCGGGACCGCGCGAGCGGGGAGATGATCGGTCGCGGTCTGCTGCGACACCTGGATGCCGAAGGGCAGGACTTCATCGAAACGGGATACGCGTTCTATCCCTCCTGGTGGGGCAAAGGGCTCGCGACCGAAATCGCGCAGAAGTGCGTAGACCTGGGGTTTGAGACCCTGCGCCTGGAGTCGGTCGTCGGCCTGACGACGCCGGCCAACACCGCCTCCCAGCACGTATTGAAGAAGGTTGGCATGGCGTTGGACCGGGAATACGACCACGCGGGGGTCCCGCATGTGCTCTTCCGGGTCACCCGACAGACGTGGGCGACGCGCGCCAAGAGATAGATTTCACGCCGTGCTGAACCGCCTGCGCTCCATCTTCAACGACGATGCCACCCAGGTCCCAGGTCGGGTGGTGACGCTGTACGTCCTGGTGGCCGCGTCGAACGTGGGCGCCTGGGCCTGGGCCCTGCTCGCCTTCCGGCACTACCCGCTCCTGCTCGGCACCGCCCTGCTCGCCTACGGCCTGGGCCTCCGGCACGCGATCGACGCCGACCACATCGCCGCGATCGACAATGTCACCCGCAAGCTCATGCAGGAAGGGAAGAAGCCGGTCGGCGTCGGGTTCTTCTTCTCTCTGGGACACTCGACCGTCGTGGTGCTGGCCTCGGTGGCCATCGCTGCTACCGCCATCGCGCTGAACACCCAGCTCGCCGCGTGGCATTCGGTGGGAAGTGTCATCGGCACCATGGCGTCCGCGGCGTTCCTGCTCCTCATCGGCGCGATCAACCTGGTGGTGCTGGCGTCGGTGTATCGCACGTTCCACCGGGCGCGGACGCATGGCCAGTACTTCGAGGAAGAGCTCAACGCGTTGCTCGCCGGGGGCGGACTGCTCGCCCGTCTCTTCCGGCCCATGTTCGCGATGATCCGCCGCTCCTGGCACATGTACCCGCTGGGACTGCTCTTCGGCCTCGGCTTCGACACGGCGACGGAGATCGCCCTGCTCGGCATTTCGGCGGCTGAAGCCGCGCGAGGCATGCCGATCTGGACCATACTCGTCTTCCCCGCCCTGTTCACCGCCGGCATGTCCCTCGTCGACACCACCGACTCGATCCTGATGCTCGGCGCCTATGGCTGGGCCTTCACGACCCCGATCCGCAAGCTCTACTACAACCTGACCATCACCTTCGTCTCGGTGGTCGTGGCGCTGCTGGTAGGCGGAATCGAAGCACTCGGACTCGTGGGGACGAAGTTCGGGTTGACGGGTGGGTTCTGGCGGGTCATCGAGACTTTGAACAGCAACTTCGGATCGATCGGATACCTCATCATCGGAGTGTTCGTCGTCAGCTGGATTCTGTCGGCGGGGATCTACCGGCTGAAGGGATATGACAAACTCGAGGCGGTAGCGGTCCGTAGGGATGAGTCATGATCCCTATCCGCGCGATGATGGGGTTGTGGCTTATCTGGCTGGTGAGCTGGTGGGTCGCGGCCTTTTGGAGTGACCGGGCGGTGAAGGGTCCTGGGGCGACACCGCAGATCGCCTACAACCTGCTGACGGTGGCGACGCCTACGATGCGTAAATGGCGCGTGTGCCGATGCTGGTTCCGTTGATCTGACATTCCGACGCGCCGGGCCGCTGAGTCCCGGCGTCGAGTGGCGGTAGCGCGAGGTCCCGAGGCCGGAGACTTTGGAACTCATGCGGCTCACCTCCCTTCGGGCGATTCTCTTCGGCGGACTCACCGTCGCCGTCCTCGACATCGCCGACGCGTTCATCTTCTACGCGTTCTACGGTGCCCCGCCCGTCAAGATTCTCCAATCCATCGCCGTGGGTCTGCTCGGACGGGATGCCGCGTACGCCGGTGGAGCGGGCACCGCAATTCTCGGCGCCCTCCTGCACTGCTTCATCTCCCTGTCGATCGTGACGGTGTTCTACCTGGCCGCGACGAAGTTGCCGGTGTTGACCCGGCAACCGTGGGTGTCAGGAACTTTCTATGGATTGGGAGTCTATCTGACGATGTATCTGGTGGTCCTGCCGCTCTCGCGCGTCGGGATGCCCCACTTCAACCACCTGGGCCCCGTCCTCGACGAGGTGTTCATTCACATCTTCGGAGTCGGGATCCCCGCGGCGCTCTTCGTACGCGCCGCGGGGCGCGGTACCACTACCGCGTCTTGATGAACGTGCCGTTCTGCAGCTCGGAATAGGCCTGCCGCAGCTCGTCGTTCGTATTCATCACGATCGGCCCGTACCATGCCACCGGCTCCTCCAGCGGCCGGCCCGACACCAGGAGGAAGCGGATCCCTTCATCATCGGCCTGGACCGTGACCTCATCGCCACCGCCGAACAGCACGAGGGAGCGATTCCCCGTCTTGTCGTACTTCGCGATCGCTTCCGGTCCCGCGCCTTCGGTCAGCACGGCGCGCGGCTGAGACGCATCGCGGAAGCTTCCGGAGCCGTCGAAGACATACGCGAACGCGTGACGTCCATGCTCGACTGGGAGCGTCTTCTTCTTCCCGGGCGGCACCCAGACATCGAGGTACCGGGGCTCGGATGCGACGCCCTCCACCGGCCCCTTTTTCCCCCAGAAGTCGCCGCAGACTACGCGGACCACCGTCCCGTCGTCGTCCGTGACCTCCGGAATGTCCTTCGAGAGGATGTCCTGGTACCGCGGGTCGGTCATCTTCAACCGTTTCGGAAGGTTGGACCACAGCTGGAACCCGTGCATGAGTCCCTTGGCGTCCCCCTTCGGCATCTCCTGGTGCAGAATCCCGCTTCCCGCGGTCATCCACTGGACGTCCCCAGGCCCCATCGAGCCGCGATTGCCGAGGGAGTCGCCGTGCTCGACGGTCCCCTTGAGCACATACGTGATGGTTTCGATCCCGCGGTGGGGATGCCACGGGAAGCCCGCGAGGTAGTCGGCGGGCCGGTCATTGCGGAAGTCGTCGAACAACAGAAACGGGTCATATTCCTTGGTATCGCCGAACCCGAACGCGCGCCGCAACCTGACGCCGGCGCCTTCCATGGTGGGCTGGGACTCGACGATGCGTTCAACCGGACGAAGGGACACCTGAACCTCCAAAAGGTGAGTCAACTGCAGATGCCACCGAACACCCGGACGGGACGAAAGGTTCCCGGACGCCGCTAGATTCTGGCGATGCCGCGCATCGCCCTCGCGACCTACGCCGCCTACCCGGACCTTCCGCCGGATGACCGGATCTTCCTGCGCGCCCTCGAACGGCGCGGGGTGCCGACGCTCCCGATTCTCTGGGACGCGCAGACCGACTGGTCAACGTTCGATATCATCGTAGTCCGTTCCTGCTGGGACTACCACCTGCGACACGCGGAGTTCCTCGCGTGGATCGACACCGTGGAGCGCGCCGGCGCCCTCCTCCATAACGCTCCCTCGATCCTGCGCTGGAATTCAGACAAGCGCTACCTGCGGGAGCTGGAGCAGGCGGGCGTCGACGTGGTCCATACGCGTTGGAGCGATGAGAGCGAGAGGCCCCCGACACTCGCGAAGCTGGTGACCGAAGAAGGCTGGGATGACGTCGTGATCAAGCCCGCGATCTCGGCCTCCGCCACTGATACCTGGCGCATTCCCTCGGACCAGGTGGGCGCCTGGGAGGACCGGTTCCGGGATATGAGCCGCCGAGGGCCCGTGATGATCCAGCCGTTTCTCCGCGAGGTGTCGAGCGACGGCGAATGGTCCCTGGTATTCATCGGCGGGGAGTTCTCCCATGCGATGATCAAGCGCCCCGCCCCCGGAGACTTCCGGGTGCAGGAGGAGCATGGGGGAAGCCAGGAGCGTGTGGTCCCTGATCCCGCCCTGATTCGCGCAGCGCAGAGAGTGCTGTTCCGAGCGCCGGGCGCGCCCTCGTATGCACGGGTCGATGGTTGTGTGGTGGGCGACCGCTTCCGAATCATGGAGCTCGAGCTGCTCGAGCCGACCCTCTACTTCACGGCCTGTCCCGATGCCGCCGAACGGCTCGCGGACCTGGTGCTCGCGGGGGCCCGATAAAGAAACTCCTCCGCTGGATCGCGTGGCCATTCCTCGTGCTCTTCGCGCTGGTACGATGGATCGGCGGGACGTTTCTGGTCGCGAGTCTCGCCCTGTTCCCGCCCGCGCTCGTGGCCGAGCTGGTGTTTCGAAAACATCATCCATGGAAGGAGCACCTGATCGCGGCGGCGGCCGTTGCGGTGGCGATCGGCGCGGTGGTAGCGGCAGCCGCATGGCTGGGATTGCGCTTCCCGCGGCTCCCGGGGATCCCCGGGCTTGCGCCCGGGGTCGGGAAAGGCGCGAGGCGGCCCGACGAACCAGCCACCTCCATGACCGCGCAGGGCGTGGCGTCGCTACGGGCCGCGCATCAATTGATCGATGGGCTTCCCCGGATTCTCGACGACCCCATCTCCGTACAGCTCATCGGCCCGGAAATGAGCGCGCGCATTCAGGCGGACCCCGACAACCTGCGCTACCATCGTGTCGCGGCGCTTCGGGTGCACGTGCTCCTGCGGTCGCGCTACGCCGAAGACCGGATGGCGGTCGCCGTGCAGAACGGGGTGCGGCAGTGCGTGATCATCGGCGCGGGGTTGGACACGTTCGCGTACCGGCAACCGCCCTGGGGGAGGGACCTCCGGATCTTCGAGGTCGATCACCGGGCGAGTCAGGACACCAAGCGGGGCCTGCTCGAGAACGCGGGCGTCGCCATTCCTGACAACCTCACTTACGTGGAGCTCGACATCGAGAAGATGTCACTCAAGGAGACGCTGATCGCGGCCGGCGTCGACCGCGCGTGCCCGGTGTTCTTCACATGCCTCGGCGTGCTGGTGTACCTGACTCGAGACGCCGGGCGAGATCTCTTCCGGATGGTGGCCGGGTTTCCCACGGGGTCCGAGATCGTGCTCACCTACACCGGCAGCGAAAGCGCCGAGGAGGACCCCACGTCCCTGGCTTCGCACGCCCGGGCGCTCGGTGAGCCCTGGCTATCCCGGTATTCGGCTGAGGAGCTCGCCGGTGAATTGCGGGAGGCGGGATTCGGGGCGATCGAATTCCTGAGCCGCGAAGAGGCGACCCGCATGGTCGGCACCCGACACGATGGGCTCGAGCCTCCCAAACGGGTGCGGATCGTCAGCGCGAGGGTGTAGGCGTGGAGAAGCCAGCCCTGGGCACTTCGGAGCCCCGGGCTTGTGCCCGGGGTCAGGTAAACCTGATCTATGCAGAGCAGTCGAAGTACCTAACCCCGGACGCAAGTCTGGGGTTACCGAGAGCTCGTATCCGGTACCAGGTGAAATGAGTACTCGAGCCTGATCGTGTCCGCGACGCTGAGCAGGATCATCAGTCGGGGTTGAGTCATTCCAAAGTCCGCGAACGTGAACGCGGTGCTCGCGACCCCCGTGTACCCGCCATCCTCCCCATCCATCGTCACGTTCCACACGGTGGGCTTGGTCACCCCATGCACGGTGAACAGTCCATCCAATTCGAACGTCGTCGGCCCCGAGGTCGGGAGTGGCCACTTCAGTCCCTTTACGGCGGTCGGGACGAGCACGGCATTCGGGAAGGAACCGGTCATGAGCGTCCGCGCCTGGATGTAGTGATCGCGGCGGTCGCGGTCGCTCTTCAGGGTCCGGAGATCGACGCTGAACTTCGACGCTGCCGAGTCGATCTTGCCGCCGGGACCGAACACGAGCGATCCCGTGATCGCCGAGGTGGTGCCGACCGCGTCGGTTGGGAAGTTCAGGTTGGCGAGCTGCTCGCGAACCTTGTAGCGCGCCTCATTGCCATCGGCGGCGAGGACGAAGTGGGTCGGGGCCGCGGCGCGCGCGGAGGCCACGAGACCTGATGCCAGCACCAGAAGACCGATCGAACGCATCCGCAACACGACGTGCTCCGAGTGAGGGGTTGATGTCCGGACACATACGTCCAACCCCACCCGAGACGTTTAGATGTGATCACCCCGGACTTGCGCCCGGGGTCATGTAATTCAACGGCACCGCATCGATTCGGTTTACCTAACCCCGGGCGCGAGCCCGGGGTGGACTAGCGAGATGCCTGCCATGCGTCTCGGAGTCTCCGGACACTCTCGGAAGCAGCAGAATCCGGCAGAATCCTGACCACTGGATGCCTGAAGCCCGTGATCGGCACGCGAGCCGTGAGATCCCGGGACCCCTGTTTCACGGTCACCTGCACCGTATCCCCGATCCGGAACCGCCGCAGGGCACGCCGGGCCGCGGCAACATCCGTCATCGCGGAATCGGCCAGCGTGATCAGCGTGTCGCCGGAATGGAGCCGGGCACGTCCCCACTGACTTTCCGGCGTGTTCAACAGCAGGAGTGGCCGCGCAGCGCCCGTTGGCTGATACGACCAGATCCGCACGTCGGGGACGGCTCGACCGCTGTCATCGACGGCGTCCACCGTATCGACCCGCGCTCGAAGGCCGATGAGTCCGAGGTACTGGTTCACGTCGATCACCCCCGCCCCGCGGACATGGTGCTCGAAGAAGGAGCCGACATCGCACCCGCACGTAGATCCGACCAGGCGTTGGATGTCGCCGGTCGTGAAGGCCGCCGTGTCCCTCGCCAATCCACGCATCACGTCGTCCAGCGACCGCCGGCCATCGGTGTGCGAACGAATCAGCATGTCCAGCATGGCCCCGATGATCTCGCCATTCAGATGCGTGCTGCCCTGATAGTCGCCGAGGAAGATGGGATCACTGGCGTATGAGGACTGACTGATACGCTCGGCGGAGTAACGCGCAAAGACGGGGTTCTCGAGATAGCGGGAAAGGAGGCGCTCGAGGTGGCGCGCGCGAGTGGAGTCTCGAAGGGGCAGACCGGCCCGGCGCGGCAAGAGATCGGCGTAGAACATGGTGAAGCCTTCGCTCACCCAAAGTCCGGTGGAGAGCGGACGCGGCCGGTAGGTCACGCCACCATACCCGGCCGGTTTGATGCGCATCAGGTTCCAGAGGTGGAAGTACTCGTGCGCCGTTTCCTCGAGCAGCGCGTCGGGATCACTCGCCAGGTCAACACTCGGTGCCCCCAGAGTGACGGCGTCGGGGTGCTCCAGCGCCCCGTACGACTGGTCCTGATAGAGGAAGGAATACCGGGCGTACGGCAGGCCGCCGAACAGCGCGCTGGCTTGCCGCACGACGTCCGCGACGTGTGCGACGAATGCGGTCGTGTCGAACACCTTGCCGTCGGGCGAGGCCCAGTAGAACACGCGATGCGGCGTGTTGGCGGCCTGGAAATCCCACTCGTGCAACTGCCCGAGCAGAAACGGGCCCTCCATCAACTCGGCCACGTTGCGGGCGCGGAACTGCATGCCGTCACCGGCGAGGGGCGTCGCGGCACGCCAGCCGCTCGGTAGCACCAGGCGGACATCCGACGGACCACGCTCCGCGCCCACCACGTACAGCAAGGCATGCGGCGCGTCAACGAGACCGCCGGTCGGCGTGAGAAACGGCTTCCAGGCCGCCCGCTGCACACCACTCGGTGGCGGCAAGACGAGGCGGTAATGGATCGTGATGTCCGACGTCGCAGGCGTCACGAACCATGTCGCGTCGCCATCGTGACTGATCGTCGCGCCATCCGCGGTCACGCCGTCGAGGTAGCGCCAATACCGGTCGTCATACTCGGGGTGGCTGAACATCGCCAGCGTGAACGACGACGGTGCGCGACGGACATTCATCGTGATGTCGAACGCCGAGAGATCCGCGGGATCGACGCGGATGGTGTAGCTGACGTCCGGGAACGGTGAAGCGAGTACAGCGAGAATGACCGACAGCCACAGCATCAGAGGGGCCTCCACCTCGGGTTGCTGATGTGACTCCGGTGGCAGCCGAACCGTTTAGTGGTCCCTAACCCTCGGCGTCCGCCGGGGGTACCTTCAGAAAATGCTCGATGAAATTCAGCGGCTCTACCAGCATCTCGCCTGGGCGGACGAGCGGGCACTGACCGCCCTCCGGGACTCGGACGCACGCCCCCCCAAGGCGCACGACCTCTATTGCCATGTCCTGGGCGCCGAGCACGTGTGGCTGGCCCGGCTACGGGAGACCAAGCCCGAGGTAAAGGTGTGGCCCAGCCTGACCCTCGAGCAGTGCGGGACCCTGGCCCGGGACAATCAGGCGGCGTTCGGACGCTTTCTCGCGCGCCTCGACCCCTCGAGCGTAAGTAGGGAAGTCACCTACATCAACAGTGCCGGCGACACCTTTCACTCGCGCATCGACGACATCCTGATGCACGTCGCGTTGCACGGGGCGTATCACCGCGGCCAGGTTGCGCTGCTGATCCGGGAGGCCGGGTACGTGCCTCTCCCCACGGACTACATCGCGTTTGTCCGCGGGGCTCCGGCGGCGACGCGGGTGCCGGGGTAGGTCCAGACCTCCCAGTTGCCGGCGCGACATTGAGTCGGGGTGCCCATCGCCGCCGCCACGGCAGCCGGCGCGCGTAAACGCGCGGCTCGGCTTGAGGCGCCGCGCGACGCTGCCCAGAAAGGTCCGTTTACGGACACATGCCGAGCTGCGAGTTCTCTCGCGCCGGCATCACCGCGGCCCGGACGGCGGCACGTACCCGATCTCGTTCACCCCGGCACTCCTGGCGCGATCGATCGCCTCCATCACTTCCGAATAGTTCCACCCACTCCCCACGCGCACGTAAAGCAGCTTGTCGGGTCGCGCCAGGTAGATCTGGCGGATCCGGTCAGCCAGCCGCAACGGGGAGACCACCTCTCCGTTGATCGCGTACCCTCCGCCCGCTATCAGCTCGAGCACAATGGGCTGGCCCTGGGCTGCAGTCGGGTGACTCACCGGCGGCGGGATCTGGACGTCGTGAACGAACCGGATTTGCACCAGCACGATGAACACCACGATCAGGGTCAACAGGACGTCGATCATCGGCGTCATGTTGATCTCCGATTGGTGCCCATGCCCCAGCGTTTGCATCGGGTCTCCCGGTTGGCCGTTCAGACCAAGCTGGGATGCGACCGTGGCTATGGATTGTTGGGAGGATTACGGATTGGTGAAGCGGAGATGTGGGGTCGCTAACGCCGAGTCATTCCCGAGCAGGCGCTCCCGTAGCCGGCGCGCGTAAACGCGCGGCTCGGCTTGGGTCGCGAACGCGACGCTGCCCCGAAGGTCCGTTTACGGACGCATGCCGAGCCGCGAGTTCACTCGCGCCGGCCTCACCGGGGCCCGCGAACGATCCGGGACGTCGGACCCTGCGCTACGGTTCCCGATTCGGCGGGAGTTCGTCGGCGAACTTCCACCCGGCCACGAAATCCCGCTTGAGCGGCAGGTTCTCCAGCTCCGCCCGGACCATCTCGAGCGGAATGGGCCCCTGATGGAGAATGGCGTCGTGGAATTGCTGGTTGGTCATCTTCCCCCCGTCCACCAGCTCATGATGCAGCGCCCGGAACTGCAGCCCGCCGATCATGTACGCCACCTGATAGAGCGGCGAGTAGTCCCCGTTGAACGACCGCCGTACCTCGGCCGTCGCATTCGCGCGTTCATGGCCGACCGAATCGACCAGGAAATCGATGGCCTGCTGAGGCGTCCAGTTTCCGAGATGGAAATTGAGTGAGAAGATGATCCGAGCCGCGCGATGCATCCGCCAGAAGAGCGCGCCGACTCGGTCCTCCGGCGTGTGGGTGAAATCCAGATCCCAGAGCAGCGTCTCCCAGTAGAAGGAGTTCCCCTCGATGTAGAAGGGCGTGTAGAACTCGCGCCGCTGAGGGTTGTACCGGCTGTTCATGAACCCCTGGAGCTCATGCCCGGGGATCAGCTCGTGGAAAACGGTGGCCCGCGAGAAATGCCGGTTGTTCCCCCGCATGCTCATGAGCTTGTCTTCCTCGGTCATCGCGTCCGTCGGATACGAGACGAGGATTTCAGGACCGCCGAGGAAAAACGGGCTCTCTTTCTGCGCCTGCGGCGAGAGCATTTCCATGCGGTACATGTCCTGCGCGAGCGGGGGTACCGTCACGAGATCATGCTGCTGCACGTAGGCGACCGCCTCGCGCGCGAGGTCCCGCGCCAGCGCCGTCTGCTGGCCGGGCGCGACGTTGTCCTGCTTCACCTTTTCCAGGGCGGCCCGCCAGTCGTCGCCGAGCCCCATGTCGCGCGCTGCCTTGATCATCTGGGCCCGGCACCAGGCGAACTCGCGCCGGGCGATCGCAATCAGCTCTTCCGGCGTGTAGGGGATCATCTGCTGCCGCAAATCGGCCATCAGCCCATCGCGGCCGATCGGGAGACCCACGATCGGCTCGTCGTCTCCGGGCTTCCAGCCCACGAGGTCCTGCCGGAGCGTCTTCGCGTAGTTGTCGAGCGCGGAATCGGTCTTGGCGTACGGCTCCTTCGCCCACCACGTGAACAGCGGGTCGTAACCGTCATAGAACTTGTACCAGCTGGCGAGTGTCGCTTTGAGCGTCCGCACGATCTGCCAGGCGTGGTACGCCTGAACCTTGGTGGGCTTCACCGAATCGCCGGCAGGTCTGAGGGATGACACCCGTGCCGCAAGCCAGGCCAAGGTGCGCCCGGCGGCCGCGGGGTCCGCAAACTCGAGCCTCCGCCGGGCATCCTCCAGCGCGAAGATGGTGTCGGCGAAGGGAATCAATCGCTTCACCTCCGTCAAACGACTCTTCTCACGATCGAGCAGCGCCTGCTCGTGCACAACGTCGGTTCTGAGAAGAATCCAGTCCACCCGGGCATCTTCGCCAAGCTTGTTGAAGTCGACGGTATTGAGATGCGCCACCCACGCCGCATAGAAATCCCGCAGCACCTGACGGCGCTCAGGGGAGTACTCGTCGTCGTACCGGCGCAAGAGATCCCGCTGATCCTCGGAGAACCGGGACACCACGTCGCGCATGTCGCTCGTCGCCAGATCCGGCACATAGGCGGCGGCCCGCCGCTCCTGCGCCGCGGCCAGCACGGGCATGAGCATCAGTACGCAAAGGGCGCGCGCGTTCACGCCGGCCTCCGAGACAGTTGCCCCTTGATCAGCTTCTTCACCTGTGCCAGCTCTTCGCCTTCCACCTGCAGGCGGGGCGGACGCACCCGTGCGCTCCCCTTCCCCATTTCTTCCTGCACCAGCTTGATGAGCTGGACGAACTTGGGAACCGTATCGAGCCGCAGGAATGGCAAGAACCACTCGTACAGCTTCCAGGCCTCCTGGGACTTCCCGGCAATGGCGAGATCGAAGAGCCGCACCGATTCCACGGGGAGGGCGTTTACCAGCCCCGCCACCCAGCCCACTGCCCCCATCGCCACGCTCTCGAGCACCACGTCGTCCATGCCGACGAGGATCCGGATGCGGTCCCCCAGTGCTCCCCGGATCGCCGCCACGCGCCGGACGTTGCCGCTCGAGTCCTTGGTCGCATGCAGGTTCGGGTACTTCTCGCAGAGGCGCGTGAGCTGCTCCGCCGAAACATCGACGCCGTAGGCGATCGGGTTGTTGTAGAGCATGCACGAAAGGCCGGTCGCGCCGATCACCGCGCCGTAGTGCGCCATCGTTTCCTGGCCGTCACCGACGTACACGTACGCGGGCAACGACATCAGCCCGTCGCACCCGGCCTTCTCGGCGGCTTTCGCGAGCGCGACGCACTCGGAGGTCGCGAGTCCCGCGATCCCCGCCACGAGGTGACCACGTGACCCCAGCGCCTCCCGGCAGATCTCGAGGATCCGGACCTTCTCCGCGAACGCGAGTGTCGCCGATTCACCCAGCGAGCCGAGGGCGACAATGCCGCGGCATCCGGAGTCCATCATCCATCGGACGTGCGCGGCCAGCGCCGGCTCGTCGACGGAGAGATCAGGCTTGAAGGGAGTGGTGATCGCGGGCAGCACGCCCGCCCAGTCACGCTGTTGCATCGGATGACTCCAAAGTGGAAATCAGGGACGCCACCGGCGTCGGAACGAGCGGAGAACGGACAGAATCTGGGGCCCAACCGAACATCGCGTGCAACGCAGCGCCGCACACCCGGCCCTGGCAGGGGCCCATCCCGGCGCGGGTGTACAGCTTGGCCTGGCGCATCGTCCACCCCTTGTCGAACGCCGAACAGGGAACGTCCTCGCAACGACAGACGATCGTTTCCGGAGGGGGGAGGCCGACCGGATCGAGGCGGAAGGCCTCGTCCAGACGCCGGGCATAGGCCCGGCCGGCGTCGCGGACCGTGAGGAGCCCGGCCGGGACCGATTGCCCGGCCGCGTCGAGTCCGGCCACCTCGCCTTCGGACACGGCGAGATCGACGCCGCCGACTCCCGTGGGCTCACCCGCGCACCAGACGTCGACGCGGGACGTTCGCTGCATGCGGTCTACGACCACCACGCCGTTTGTCACCTCACACCCCGCCAGCCGCGCCAGTTCGGTGTTGGGGATGAGACCAGCTGCGGCACCCAGGATGTCGACGGGCTCGGTCCAGGTGCGACCCCCGCCGGTGAACGTCACTTCGCGCACGCGATCCTCTCCGGCTGCCGACACGACCCACGTCCCCCATCGGTACCGGGTCCCGGAAAAGGCCGCCCGGTAGCGGACGCCCTGCCAGAGATCGGCCGGCCTCCCGGCGAGTGACGCCGAGAACCGGAGGATCCGAGAAGCCGGGGTGCGGTCGGCGACGGCGACCAGTCGCGCCCCCGCTTTCGCGAGCGCCGCCGCGACCGGGAGAACGAGCGGTCCGGCGCCAGCCAGCGCGACGCGTTTGCCCGCCACCGACGCACCTGACTTGGCCAGCGCCTGGACGCCGCCAACGCCCATCACGTTCGGCAGCGTCCAGCCCGGAAATGGGAGAAAGAGCTCGCGGGCCCCGGTGGCCATGATGACGCGCGGCGCCCGGACGCGGATCTCCTCATTCCACCGGACGCCGAGCACTTCCCCTGGCCGCAGATCGACGACCGATGTTTCGGTCAAGCCTTCCGCGCCCGAGCGGTCGAGCCGGTCCAGCCAATCGCGCGCCTTCGCGGGGAGTGACTCGCGATGGAGATGACGCCAGATCTGACCACCCAGGTGCGGCGCCTCGTCCAATACCAACACACGCTTCCCTGCTTCGGAGGCCCGCGACGCGGCGGCGATCCCCGCAGGCCCACCGCCGATCACGACGACGTCCGCGGAGACGTTCCGGAGCCTACTCACGGGTCGTCACCCGCATGCCGGGAGACACACGCTCGAGGCAGGCACGTCGACCCGGCGCACCGTCGATCGTGACCCGGCACTCGAAGCAGATCCCCATGCCGCAGACCGGTCCGCGCGGCTTCCCGGACACCGAATCCCGGAACGCGCTTTCGCCGGCGTTCAAGAGCGCGGCCGCGACCGTGATTCCCTCCGGCACTTCGAGCAGCCGGCCGTCGACGAGGATGGAGAGCGTGCGAGCCATCAGTGCTTCACCGGACGGCCGGGCGCGAATGGCGCCGGATCGATGCCCGGGTTACGTCCCGCGATCAGATCGGCGAGGAGCCCCGCGGTGCCGACGGAGGCGGTGATGCCCAGCCCTTCGTGTCCTGCGGCGATCCAGAGACCTGGTGTTTTCTCCCAGCGACCGATGAGGGGCAGCTTGTCCGGCGTCGCGGGCCGGAAGCCGGTCCAGATCCGGATCGCGGGAAGCCTCGAGAGCGAGGGCATGAACCGTTGCGCGCGCGACAGCATCGCGGCGACGAGCCCGTGATTCACCGACGCGTCCCACCCCACCAGCTCGCGGGACGATCCGATCAGCACCTGCCCCGTCGCCCTCGGCTGCACATTGAACGCGGCAGACTCGGCCGTCATCTGATGCGCGCTCTTCAAGTAGCCCATCTCGACGATCTGGTGCCGGCAAAACCCGGGCGCACGGTCCGTGATGACGAGGTGCCCCTTCCGCGGGACAATGGGGAGATCGGGCGTGAGCCGGGCCGCGCCCGTTCCGGCGGCATTCACGATCACGCCGGCACTGATCGTTCCCTCGCGCGTCGTCACCTGGTTGGGACCGATGCTCAGCACCTCCGTGTGTTCCCGGAGTTGCGCGCCTTGCGCGCGCGCGCGCTGCAGCAGCGCCAGCGCGGCCCCGGGCGGATAGAGAATGGCGTCTCTCGGTGCGAGCACGCCTCCGGCAAGGCCCGGCCGGAGATTGGGCTCCAGCTCCACGACGCGCTTTCCATCGAGCCACTGCAGGGGCATCCCGCGCGCTTCGTACGCGCTGACTTTCTCCTCGATGCCCTCGAGCTGCATTTCGTCCTCCGCCACCCACAAGGTGCCCGCCGGATCGTACTCGGCGGACGGCGGGAGCTCGGAGGCGAGCGACTTCCAGAGGTTCAGTGAATACGAGGTGAGCGCGAGCTGAGCGGGGGAATCGTCCATCGCGACGAGGTGGCCCATGCCGACTGCCGTGGCGCCGAGGGCGGCGGCACCGGAGTCGAATATGGTGACCCGGGCGCCATCCTTCGCGAGTGCTTCTGCGACCGCGGCTCCGACGATCCCGGCACCGACGACGATGGCGTCGGTCGTGACCCTCCCCGCGGTCACGACGCGCTGAGCCCGCTCTGAAAAGGATCGGCTGGGTCGAAGTGCAGTTCGGTCTTGCCCGTGATGAACGCCCGGCCCCGGATGTGCGGGATGAGTCCCTCGGCGCGGCGCGTCAGCCAGCCGGTGAAGAGGCTCCCGGTCACGCTCTCCTGGCGCCAGTGCTGGTCCAGCGGCAGCAGCCCGCGCTCGTGCAGGACGGCCATCTTCGCCGAGGTGCCGGTGCCGCAGGGAGAGCGGTCGTACTGAGCGCCCGGACAGAGCACGAAGTTCCGCCCGTCGGCATTCGCCGATGACGGAGGACCCGAGAGCTCGACGTGGTCGATCTCGGCCTTATGGGCGCCGGTGATCCCGCGGGCCTTGAGGGCCTGCATGATGCTCTTCGTCACCTTCATCAATTCGTCGAGATACTTGAGCTCGAGGGGGAACGCCGGAAGCTCGGTGAGAAAGAACCAGTTGCCGCCATAAGCGATGTCGCCGCTGACGCGGCCCACACCGCGCACGTCGATCGAGACGTCCTTGGCATGGCTGTACGCGGGCACGTTCTCGATGGTGACGGCGCCGTCCGCCTCCAGGGTCGCGCTGACGGTCCCGACCGGCGTGTCGATCTGGACCGCGCCGGATTTCAGACGCCCCAGATGGGCGAGAGTCTTCACGACGCCGATGGTGCCGTGCCCGCACATCCCCAGGTAGCCGACATTGTTGAAGTAGATCACGCCGGTGGCCGAGCCGGGATTGACCGGGGGCGTGAGCAGCGCGCCGACCACCGCGTCGTGACCGCGAGGCTCGTTCACCACGGCGCGCCGGATATGGTCCGCGTGCTTCCTCAAGTCGTCGCGTCGCTCGGCCATGGTGGCGCCGGCCGGGTCGGGCCAGCCGTCGATGACGACGCGCGTCGGCTCGCCCTCGGTGTGGGAATCCACCACGGTCATGGTCGAAGGAATCGCGATGGCACTCATGGATGGATCTGCACCGTCTTGATCTCCGTGTAGAACTCGCGGGCCGCGGGTCCCTGTTCCCGCGATCCCGAGCTCGAACCCTTGAAGCCGCCGAAGGGCGCGTGCGGGTCGACGCCCGTCGTATCCCCGTTCACACGCACCAGCCCCACTTCGATGCGACGGATGTAGCGCATGGCGCTCGACAGGTCCCGCGTGAAGAGCGATGCGGAGAGCCCGTACTTCGTCCGGTTGGCGAGCGCGATGGCCTGATCGAGATCGTCGACGACGAACGTCGCGAGTACGGGCCCGAAGACCTCTTCGGTGGCGAGCCCCGAATCAGGCGCGACGTCACGCACGACCGTCGGCGAAAAGAAATATCCCTTCCGGAAGCGGGCGTCTGTGGGCGGCGCGCCGCCCGTGACGAATTCTCCCGCCCCCTGCACCGCAGCACTGACCCGGGCATGGGCACGCGCGTTGATCAGCGGTCCGATGGCGGACTTCGGATCGTCCACCGGACCGAGGGGCAACGCCTCGACCTGCTCTTTCAGTCTGGCGAGGAAACGATCAGCGATGGGACGGAGGAGAATCGCGCGGCTGGTCGCCGTGCACTTCTGCCCGGCGTATCGCATGGCACCCGCCGCGGTGAGCATCGCCGCGCGGTCCAAGTCGGCGTCGGCGGCGACGATCACAACGTTCTTGCCGCCCATCTCGGTCTGATACCGGATGTTCCGCGCCGCGCAGGCCGCCGCCACCGACGCTCCGACCGCAGCCGAGCCGGTGAAGCTGACGGCACGCACCGGACCGGCACCGAGCAGTGCCGGTCCGACCGTCGTGCCGGTTCCGGGAATCACGTTGAACACGCCCGCCGGCAGTCCCGCCTGCTGTGCCGTCTCCGCGAGGAGCGACGCCATCGACGATGCGTCCTCGGCGGGCTTCAAGACCACCGTGTTTCCGAACGCCAGCGCCGGCGCCGCCTTCCAGAGCGGAATGGCGAAGGGGAAGTTCCAGGGGGTAATGAGCGCCACGACGCCGAGGGGCTCGCGGAGCGTGAGCTGGAGCGCGTCGGGTGCCTGCGAGGGAATCACGTCGCCGATCTGGCGGACGGCTTCGCCGGCGTAGTAGCGCAGGATCACCTCACCCCGGCCCACCTCGCCGCGCGCTTCGCCGATCGGCTTCCCGACTTCGCGACTCATGGCCTGCGCCAGGGCCTCGCGCCGTCCGCCGATCACTTCCGACCATTTGTGGAGATGCTCGGCGCGCACCGGTCCCGGGAGCGCGCGCCACGAGTCGAACGCCTCCTGCGCGGCGGCGGCCGCGCGGGCCGCGTCGTCCGGGGCACCCGACGACACCTGCGCCACTACGTCGTCGGGATTCGAGGGATTGAGGTCAGGAAACGTCCCGTCCCCCGAGGACGGGGTGAAGGCACCCCGAATGAACGGCTGAATCCGGGAGGGTGCGGAAGTGGGGGGCGCGCTCATCCCCGAAAAGCTACGTCGGCGGCTGGTTCAGCAGGAGCCAGTACAGTCCGAGCGAAGAGACCACCTTGATGAACTCTTCGAATGCCACCGGCTTGACGATGTAGCTGTTCACGCCGAGGGCGTAACACCGCGAGATATCAGGGTCTTCGCGGGAGGAGGTCAGGACCACGACGGGCACCAGTTTGGTACGGGGGTCGGCCCGCATCTGCGTCAGGACCTCGATGCCGTCCACCCTAGGGAGCTTGAGGTCGAGCAGCACCACACGAAGCATCCGGAGCGTGGCCTGATCGGCATGGGGTCCGCGGGCGAACAGGAAGTCCAGGGCCTCCACGCCGTCCTTCGCGTGATGAATCCGGTTGGCGAGGTTGTGTTTCTTCAGCGCCCGGAGCGTCAGCTCCGCATCTTCGGAGCTGTCCTCGACCAGCAGGATTTCGACCGATTCTGCATCAGCCATTACGCCCCACCTTTCGCGTCCAGAGTGAAGAAGAACGTTGCTCCCTGACCCGGCGCCGATTCCACCCAGACCCGGCCGCCATGACGATGAACCACGCGCTGCACGATCGCGAGTCCTACCCCGGTGCCTTCGTACTCGGACTGTGGATGCAGACGCTGGAAGACTTCGAAGACTTTCTCCGCATACTGCATGTCGAGTCCGACGCCGTTGTCCCGTACGGTGAAGATGGGCGCCCCGTTGCCGTTCTTCGCGCCGATATCGATCCTGGGTGCAGCGACGCCAGCCGTAAATTTTACCGCGTTGTCGATGAGTCGCTCCCACACGTGCTTGATCAGCGTGGGATCCGCCTCCACGCCCGGCAACTCCCCTATCGTGATCGTTACCCCCCCGTCCGATCCCGCGGCTTTCCGGTCGTCGACCACACCGGTCACCAGCGTCGTCATGTCCACGGGGGCACGCACCAGGGGCGTGCGGGAGAGCCGGGAGAGGGACAGGAGATCGTCGATGAGACGTCCCATCCGTTCCGTGTTGACGTGGATGACGTCGAGGAGCCGCAGTCCTTCCGGATCGAGTCGGGAGACGTGCTCTTCTTTCAGGAGAGTGGCGAACCCGGCGATGGCGCGAAGGGGCGCGCGGAGATCATGGGACACCGTGTAGCTGAACCGTTCGAGCTCCCGGTTGACGTCCTCGAGCTCCGCCACGTGACGCTGTAACGACGCATTGAGGCGATTGACCATGTCGCGGGCCCCGCGAAACTCGGTCTGGTCCAGCATGGTCGCCCGCACGCGCCAGGGCACTCCACGCGAATCACGCGAGACCGACGACGACACCAGCACCGCGAAGCGGGTGCCGTCCTTCCGGACGAAGCGGACCTCACCGGTCCCGATGTCCTCGCCATTCACCAGACGCTCGAAGCGAGCCCGGGCGTTCGCCCGGTCCTCTGGCGCGAGAAGATCGAATACCGTCTTCTTCCCGATCACCTCGTCGAGCTGAAGCCCCAGCCACCGGCTCTCGGTCTGGTTCATGCGAACGATGAGGCCTTCGGAGTCGAGCGTGTGATATCCGCAGGGCGCCCGTTCGTAGAGGTCCCGCATCTCATCGGAGACCTCCTCCAGCTGGGACTCAATGGCCAGACGAGACGAGGCATCGTGCCGGAGCACGACGGCGGCGATCACGACGAAGCCGATCGCCAGCAGCACGCCGCTGGCACTCACGATTTCGACCAGCGTCGTCGTACGGCTGACCGTCGCGCCGGCCCGCGCGTAGCGGTCCGCCTCGGTGCGCGCCACTCCGCGGATCACCTGCCGGACGCTGTCCATCAACACCCGGCCCCGGTCGGTCTGGACCACGACGAGCGCGGCATTCAGTCCGTTCGCCCGGCGGAGATTCACGGTCTCCGTCAGCTCGGACAGTTTGGCTTCGATCGCGGGTGTGAGGGCGCGGATGGCGGGCGAAATATCCGAATCGGGCGCGGTGAGCTGGACCAGGGTGTCCAGGTCCGCACGCGCCTGCTGCGAGCCGGTCGAGAACGGCTGGAGGTACGGCTCGCGACCGGTCAGGAGGAATCCCCGTTGCCCCGTTTCCGCGTCCTGTAGGTGCACCAGCATGCCGGTCAGGCGTTCGCGGACGGCCACCGAGTGCTGCCGGTCGTCCCGCGCGTCGTTGATGCGCCCAAAGCCCCAGAACGTGGTGACACCCACCGCGAGCAGGAGTAGCACGGCCAGGATGAAGGCGGCGGTGGTCCGTTCATAGAGTCCGGTGACTCGCGGGACCGCGGACAGGTAAGCGGACGAGGCGCGTTTCGGCAGCACGGATATATGAATAGCGTTTGAACGCGAAGTGCACAAAGCACTCCCGGCCCCATCCTCGCCGGAAAGTGCGGCCCCCTCTAAGATTCCGGGTCAGTCGACCCCCTAGACCCCTGTCGGAGGCCCGCGCACTCTTGGCTCGTACGAGCAGCAAACTCGCCCGTCGTTCCCTCTCCGGCATCGATACCGAGCCGGTGCGGATCCTCCTGGTGGAGGACAACTCCCGGCACGCCCAGCTCCTGCAGGACACGCTGGGCGAGGCGGGCGTCGCCTTCGCCGGCGCGCCCCCCTACGACCTGGCTCACGTCGAGGACCTCGCCGCCGCCTTCGCGCGGATCGGCGAGGGGAATATCGACCTCGTGATGCTGGATCTCTCGCTGCCCGAGGCCACCGGCCTCGAGGCGTTGCTCAAGGTCCGGGAGCGCTTCCAGGACCTGCCCGTCATCGCGCTGGTGGCACGCGGGGATGGCACGCTGGCCGCGCAGGCGATTCAGTCGGGAGCGCAGGACTACCTGATGAAGGGGAAGATTTCGGGCGACACGCTGGCCCGGAGCATCCGGCACGCCATGGAGGTCGCCCGCCTGCGCGCGGCGTTGCGTTCACTCTCCTTTATCGACGGGTTGACTGGGCTCTACAATCGCCGCGGCTTCGTGACCCTGGCAGAGCCGTATGTGAAGCGGGCCCAGCGAGTCAAAGGCCACCTGCTGGTCGTCTCGGCGGAGGTCGTCGGGTTCGACCGGATCGTGAAGCTGGTGGGCTACCAGGAAGGGGACGAGCTGCTGCGAGGCGTGTCCGAGATCATGCGCCGCTCGTTCCGCGATTCCGATCTCCTCGGCCGCCTGGAGCTGGGCGAGTTCATGGCGCTGGCCCTCGATGCGCCCGAAGAGAAGTTCCCGATCATTTCGGGGCGCGTGGCGGAGCAGGTGCAGGAGTTCAATGACCGGACGATCAGACGGTACCGGCTCATCCTTCAGCTCGGCTTCGTTCCGTTCAACGCGGACCTGACCCCGACGATCGAGGACCTGATGACGCAGGCGTCGGATGCCCGACGGAGTCAGGGCTGACGGACGCCGAACTCCTTCACGTCGTAGTGCTGTACCAGGGCGGGTTTGGTCAGTAGAAACTCGTCATCTTCCGGATAGTACCGCGCCGCGCCGATGTCCTCGCCGGCGAACGCACGGATGACGTCGCGGTCGGTCCACCAACTCAAGACGACGATTTCCGAGCGCCTGGCATCCAAATCGCGGGTGGCGATGGAGGCTCCCAGATTCCCGGGTGTCTTTCGGTAGTGCGCGATGCCCGTCGCGGTCACGTACTCCACGTACTCGTCTCGTTTTTCGCGGCGGATTTCGGCGCGCCATTCTCGCAAGATGGGCATACTCCCTCCAGGGTGGTCCTACTTCCTCTTCCCTTTCTCACAAAAAAACCCGCCGCCCTGTCATCCTGAGCGAGCGCGTTCTGAGCGCGAGCGAAGGATCGCTTGCCCTGACGGGCAGTGAGGGATCGTCCCAAGTGCAAGCGATCCCTCGCTCGCGCGCTGGCGCGCGCTTCGCTCAGGATGACATGCGTCGTTTTGTACTCTATGAAAGAAAAAAGGATGACGGTCCCGAGTGCAGTGCCCAACATGTTGGAAGGTGTATTACACCTACATCCTGGCCAGCCGCACTCGCGTGCTGTACGTCGGCGTTACGAACGACCTGGTGCGTCGCGTGGACGAGCACAAGCGAAGACTCACACCCGGGTTCGCCAGCCGATACGGGGTCAATCAGCTCGTGTACTTCGAACAGTTCGGCCAAGTTCTCGATGCAATAGCCCGCGAGAAGGAACTCAAGGGGTGGAAACGGGCACGCAAGATCGGGCTGATCGAAGGCCGCAACCCGGCCTGGCGTGACCTGGCCGAGTGGTGGTATTTCAGCTCCGTTACAAAATCGTAGCAATTCGGGGATACTTTGGCGGCCTACCCGAAACATTCAGGAGTCGACGTGGCTGACCAGGAACCGGTACGTATTGTCCTCACCCCCGAGCAGCGCGAGCAGATCAAGCGTGTGTCGGGTCAGATCGTCGATGCCCTCGAGATCGACGCGACGGAGACGAAGAAGCCGGGCGGCGTGCTGAAGTTCCTGTGGCGCCTTTCGGCCGCGACGGGAATCCCGCGGCAGGCCTGGATGAACGCGGACGAGGAAGACCAGAAGAACAAGAAGTGAGGTCACGTCCCGGGACGCTCCGGTTGACCGCACCACCTCCCCTGTGCACCCCCAGGCGGGTGATTCGTCTCCCCATTCAGGACCCTGACCAGGAGGAGAGATGCGCGCGTTAGTCGTCGGGATCGCCCTCACCACCGCGTTGTCGCTGGCCGTCCCAGTCCAAGCTCAGCAGCGGGACACCGGCGTCGTATCCGAAGTGCGGACTTCAGGCTCCGCGCAAAGGTCCGTTCCGCCCGACCTGGCGACCCTCAATGTTCAGCTGAGTGCCGCTGGGGCCACCGAAGTCGAGGCGGGAGCCCGGCTCGCATCGCGCATCGATAGCATCCGTCTCGCCCTCGGCACGCTGGGTATTCCGCGGGATTCTCTCCCGAATCGCTCCCGCTGGTGGTGGTGGCAGGGCCGCGTTACGACCGCGGTCTCATCCAAGTGCGTTCCCGTCCCGCACAAGCCAACGGAGCCCGATCACTGTGCGATGCAGTGGGATACGACCTACCGGGCGGCGGACGCGATCCAGGTGCGCATTCATGACTTGTCGCGGATCGGAGCCGTGATCGACACCCTGATGGGCCGGAGGGTCATGGAGATTTCGGAGGTGCAGTTCACAACGAGGGACGTGAGCGCGGCCCGGCTCGAGTTGCTGCGTGAGGCCACGCAGCGGGCCCGTGCGGAGGCGGAGGCGATCGCATCGGCCGGAGGACTGGCATTGGGCCGAGTGCTGTCAATTCGAACCGAGTCGGCTGATCCGGAGAATTACGACTGGAACTTCAACGGCGTGGGTGTCGCGGGGGGCGTGGTTCCTCGAAATGCCGCGCCAACGGAGATCGTGGAGCCCAACCTCACGGTTTCGGTCACGGTGTACGGGAAATGGGAGCTCGTGAAGAAACCATAGCCCGGAGCGCAGCTTCATCGGTGACCCGGTAGCGCCCGGGGCTGATTCGCGAAATCATCTTGACGCCCGCGAGCGCACGGAGCTCTCGGACCACCACCTCCCGCACGGTACCGAGGTCTTCAGCGACCCTCGTCTGACTCTGGCCAAGTGTGAATGACCCCGTCGACTCTTCGTGGCGGCGAAGCAGGTACGCCGCCAGGCGCCTCGCCACCGGCTGTGTGGTGACGCGGTCCAACCGGCTCGCCAATTCGCGTACGCGCCCCGACAGGCGGCCCAGCAGCAGGCTCGCGAGTCGTGGGTCGCGCGCCACCGCCGCCTCAATGGCGGGCAGCGAAAGCACCAGGCACTCGGTCGGCTCTTCCGCAATCACCGTCGCCGGGTAGGTGCCGCCGCCAAAGAGAGGCACTTCACCCAGCGTGCCCCCCGGACCTTCGCGATGGAGGACGTACTGTCGCCCTCCGGACCCGCGCACCACTCGCACCGCCCCCTCGAGAACAACGAAGAGACCACGAGGCTGGTCTCCCCGGCGCCAGAGCACCTGCTCCGCCGCGAATTGCCGGGTGACACCCCGCGCGGCGAGCTCGCGGCGGCCGGCGGCCGAAAGCCCCTCCAGCCAGGGCACCCGCGAGATCACGCGCTCAGGGACCATGGCTAGTGCTGCATCTCGTGACCAATGGCGTGGTGCTCCTGCCGCTGGTACGCCAGGAACTGATGGATCGCATGGAGTGCCTCGGCGTCGTGCGTGGTGATGCGGACTTCCCCGCCCCGCGGCAATATCGCGAACGCATAGGCGATCGCTGCACGCTTCTTCGCCATCACGGCGGTGCCGGGGACCGTGCCGGCATGGACGAAGGCAGGAGTCGAGAAGTTACCCGCCTGGAATGCCGACGCGATGGTCGAGAGGTGCGCCCGGATGGCCGCGATCGCGGTCGAGTCCGCCGAATCCGACTGCAGCTCGATGCGGCCACCGTCCGCGAGGTCATCGAACACATGGCGGGCCTTGTTCTGATCCACGCCCATCGCCCTCTGGCCGCGCGATTGCATCCCCGCGTACGAAGTGTCCCGGGACTGGGCGGCGAGGGAGGCGCTCAGCAAGAACAGGATGAGCACGGTCGAGTAGCGCATCTTGGGTATCCGAGTGAGAGGTACCTCATGCTTGCGACGACGACCCGTCCGCGCTGGGACCGTAGTTCCAGGATGCCGGGTTCGGCGCTTCTTGACATATCAATGGTTATTGATATAATACCAGCATGGCCACCGCCATTCTCCCCACCGCCACCCGCGCCGCCGGGTGGTTCCACGCGCTTTCCGATCCCACGCGGATCAAGATCGTGGAGATGCTGTCGCACGGTGAGCGGTGCGTGTGCGAGCTGCAGGCTTCCCTGGATGCGGCGCAGTCCCGGCTCTCCTTCCATCTGCGCGTGCTGAAGGATGCGGGACTCGTGTCCGACCGTCGCGAGGGCCGCTGGAGCTACTACACGGTGAACGCCGAGGCTCTCGAGCAGATCGCCGGGTTTGCCCAGGCGGTGAAGCCTGGAGAGCACGCCGGCAGTTGTAAGGCTGCGTGTTGCTAGGCGGTTTGTGTTTGCCCTATTCATCAACAATTTTTGATGGGAGCGACCGATGGCCGATGCCGAGCTGATCACCAAGACCGTCCGCGAGAAGTACGGCGCTGCCGCACTCAAGGTGGCGTCCGGCGAGTCCGCGGCGTCCGCCTGCTGTGGCGGCGGTTGTGACCCGGTCTCGGACAACCTCTACGCGCCCGACCAGGTCGCTCAGCTCCCCGAAAACGCGGTCCTCGCGTCCCTCGGCTGCGGGAATCCCACGGCCCTTGCCGAGCTCCACCCGGGCGAGGTGGTCGTGGACCTGGGCTCGGGCGGCGGGATCGACGTGCTGCTCTCGGCGCGCCGCGTGGCGCCGAATGGGAAAGCCTATGGGGTCGACATGACCGACGAGATGCTCGCGCTGGCGCGGGAGAATCAGCGGAAGGCGGGTGTCGAGAACGTCGAATTCCTGAAGGGCTCGATCGAGGCCCTGCCCCTGCCCGACCGTCGAGCCGACGTCGTGATCTCGAACTGCGTGATCAATCTTTCTGCCGACAAGGCCAAAGTCCTGGCCGAGGCGTTCCGGGTGCTGAAGCCGGGCGGGCGGCTGGCGGTGTCGGATGTCGTGATCCGCGGCGAGGTCCCCGAGGCGGTGCGGTCGAGCATGGAGCTGTGGGTCGGATGCGTCGCTGGCGCGCTCGAGGAAACGGAGTTCCGCGAGCTGCTCGCGCGCACGGGGTTTGTCGACGTCGACATCGAGCCGACGCGGGCGTACGCTTTCGAGGATGCCCGGACCGTCTTGGCCGGCGCGGGGCTCGACACCGATCAGATCGCCCGCGAGGTCAGTGGCCGGATCATGGGGGCGTTCATTCGGGGCCGGAAACCCATGTGAAGCCCTTTCGGCTTCTCTTCCTCTGTACCGGCAACTCGGCCCGGAGTCAGATGGCCGAGGCGATTCTGAGCGTGCGGAGCCAGGGACGGTTCCTCGTGGAGAGCGCAGGGTCGAAGCCGGCGGGGCGGGTGAATCCGCTGGCGATCACAACCCTGCGCGACCACGGGATCGAGTGGCGCGGGCATCCCCCGCGGACGGTGGACGGTCTCGAGGGTGAGCCGCGGGATTTCGTCATCACCGTGTGCGATCGCGCGAAGGAGTCGTGCCCGGTTTTTCCGGGGCAACCGATCCTGGCGCACTGGGGGATGGAGGATCCGGCGGAGGCGGTGGGTGAGGAAGCCGGCAAGAAGGCGTTCCGGGACGCCTACCTCATCCTCGCCCGGCGGATCGATCTGCTCTTGGCGCTCCCCGTCGAGAAGCTCGAGCGCCTGGCGTTGACCGCGAAGCTCAAAGCGATCGGCGAGAGCTGACGCCTTTCCTTGACGCCTTCCCTCGACGCCTTGGCTCGACGTATTCTGTAGTGTTGCGACCGTGGCGGAACTGGCAGACGCGCAGGACTTAGGATCCTGTGGGACCTCCCGTGAGGGTTCGACTCCCTCCGGTCGCATTCACCCCATGCGCCGCAGGCGCCAGAACGTCAGCGCCGCACCGACCAGGAGCAGCAGGACCCCCTCGCCGGCGTTGCCAAGTTTGAACGCGGTGTAGGCGAAGTACACCCAGAGACAGGCCAACAACCCGATCACGATGAGCCGCATTGCGCCTCCATTGTGGTGATCAGCCTGAAACGCTCAAACAACATGCGACCTACCGACTATCCCATCAAGCTGTTCAAGGACCAGAAATCGTGGGAATCCTGGCTGGCCCGGCACGGAGCCAAGAAGCCCGGGCTCTGGCTCCGCATCGCCAAGAAAGACTCGGGGCTCAAGTCGGTGAACTACGCCGAGGCGCTTGATGTCGCGCTGTGTCACGGGTGGATCGATGGGCAGAAGCTGCCGGAGAATGAGAGGACCTGGCTGCAGAAGTTCACGCCCCGCCGGGCCAAGAGCATGTGGTCCAAGATCAATATTGAAAAGACCAAGGCCCTGATCGCGCAGGGACGGATGCGGCCGGCTGGTCGTGCCGAGATCGAGCGGGCCAAGGCCGATGGGCGGTGGAAGGCCGCGTATCAGCCCCAGCGCTCCAACCGGATCCATCCCGAGCTTGGTCGCGCGCTGGCGAAACACCCCAAAGCCAAGGCCTTCTTTGCCACACTGAACCGGCGGAACCGGTTCGTCATTCACTTCCGCATCACGACCGCGAAGAAGCCGGAGACGCGTGCGAAACGGATCGCCGACTTCATCGCGCGGCTCGCGCGAGGCGAGGCGCCCTATCCGCAGCGGAGAGGTCTGTAACCTCGTAGATTCGCTGCCGTGACCGCCTCCTGGGACGTCCTGCTCAACATCGCCCTCCGCACGACGGTGGTGTACCTCGCCGTCATCATCGGGCTTCGGCTCACCGGCAAACGCCAGCTCGGCCAGCTCTCGGCGTTCGACTTCGTTCTCCTCCTGATCATTTCGAACGCCGTTCAGAACGCGATGGTGGGCCCGGACACATCATTGGTGGGCGGCCTGGTTGCCGCTGCGGTCCTGCTCATCTGGCACGCGGTGATCGACCGCATCCGCCGCTCCTCCCGCACCGCTGCCCGCTTCCTCGGCGGCACCGCCGTCCTCCTTATCTATCGCGGCAAGATCCTGCACGACCACCTGAAGCGTGAAGGCATCACTTCCGACGAGCTCCTCCAGACCCTCCGGGAGCATGGCGTGGCTTCCATCGAGGACGTGCGGATGGCGGCCCTCGAGCCGGACGGAGCCGTTTCGGTCATTCGGGAAGACGACGTCGGCGCTGC
>DASQIZ010000021.1:0-4584 GCA_035631315.1 Gemmatimonadales bacterium | reverse complement strand
GTCGCCATCTCTTCGAAGATACCACTTCCCCCTTGACTTCCCCGAGCGCTTTGCCGATAGTGGCCGCACCCCATGAACCCTTGGGCGCGACCGGCCCGCAGGTGATCAGGGAGGCCCGGTGCTCCAGTTCACTCTCCAGCGCCTTCTCTGGCTGATCCCGACTCTCCTTGCCATGGCGCTCGTCACCTTTCTGGTGATGCACGCCACGCCGGGCAGTCCCCTCGATCCCGTAGCCGAGGGCGCCAATCCGCTCTCGCCCGAGGCGCAGAAAAATCTCGCCGCAGCCTACGGCCTCGACAAGCCGCTGTGGGAGCAGTTCGTGATCTTCGTGACCAAGGCCCTCCACGGCGACTTCGGTCAGTCCTTCGTGTACAAGACGCGCACGGTGACGGAGATTCTGCGCGACGCGTTTCCGGTGTCGCTCCTCCTCGGCAGCATGGCGCTCGCCCTCGCGGTGGCGGGCGGCGTCACCCTGGGCGTGCTCGCCGCCGTATACCAGAATCACTCGTGGGACTACGTCTCGGTGAGCGTGGCCACCCTCGGGGTGAGCGTGCCCAACTTCGTGCTCGCCGTCTTCCTCATCGTGCTCTTCTCCTTCGTCCTGCCGATCTTTCCCACGGGAGGCTGGGGCGAGCCGAAGGATTGGGTCCTGCCCACCATCACCCTCGCGCTCGGACCCATGGGGATCATCGCGCGCTTCACGCGCTCTAGCATGGTCGAGGTGATCCGCTCCGACTATATCCGCACCGCGCGGGCCAAGGGACTGGCCGAGCGCCCGGTCATCCTCAAGCATGTGCTCAAGAACGCGTGCATCCCCGTGGTGACGCTGCTGGGTCCCCTCTTCGCCGCGGTGGGCACGGGCTCCTTCTTCGTGGAGTCGATTTTCCGCGTGCCGGGCATGGGCCGCTTCTTCGTGCTTTCCATGACGGGGCGCGATTACCCCATGATCATGGCGGTGATCCTGCTCTACGGCGTGTTTCTCGCCTTCATGAACCTCGTCGTCGATCTGCTCTATGGCTTCATCGACCCCCGCATCCGCTACTAGCTACGACGCGGCGGAGATCGTAGCGGACGTTCCCGCCGCGGCTTCGTCGAGCCTGTGGCGGGACGCGTGGCGGCGACTCCTCCGCAACAAGCTCGCGGTGGCGGGCGGGATCACCGTGGTCCTCCTGTGCCTGGTGGCCATTTTCGCCAACGTTCTCGCTCCGCAGTCGTACACCAAGGCCAACTTCGGAGCGATCTACCAGTTCCCCTCCCGCGAGTATCCGTTGGGCACGGACCAGCTCGGCCGTGACGTGCTCTCGCGGCTCATCTACGGGGCGCGGGTGTCCATGCTGGTGGGGCTGGGCTCGCAGGTGATCGTGCTCATCATCGGAGTACCCCTCGGGGCGGTGGCCGGCTACGTGGGCGGCCGCACGGACATCCTGATGACGCGCTTCATCGACGTGATGTACGCCTTTCCCCGTCTCCTCTTCGTGATCCTCGTCATGTCCATGCTTGGCGCGGGACTGATCAACATCTTCATCGCCCTCGGGCTCACGGGCTGGGTGGGCATCGCACGCCAGACCCGTGCGCAGGTGCTCACCCTCAAGGAGAAGGAGTTCGTGGAAGGCGCGCGCGCCCTCGGCGCACGCGGCTGGCGCGTGCTGAGCCGACACGTTATGCCGAGCGCGTTGACCCCAATCGTGGTGTCCATCACCTTCGGTATCCCCGAGGCCATCTTCACGGAGGCCGCCCTGTCCTTTATCGGTGTCGGCATCAACCCGCCCACGCCGTCGTGGGGCCAGATGGTGGGAGAGAACCAGCAGTTCCTCCGCTCCTACTGGTACCTCTGCGTGTTCCCATCCATCGCCATCGCGATCACCATGCTATCCTTTACCTTCTTCGGCGACGGCGTCCGCGACGCCCTCGACCCCAAGATGAAATAACAGGAGAGATCGATGAAGATTCCGGATCAGCAGCTGGCACTGTTCGAGGAGCGGCTTCAGGCCATCGGCCTCGGGCGCCGCGATTTCCTGAAGGCCGTCGGGGCCATGGCCGCCTTCGGCGGTTTGGGTTTCGCCACCACCGCCGAGGCGTACCAGCCGACCAAAGTCGCTCCCGGCGACAAGCTCGCCAAGGAGCAGGTGTTCCGATACGGCGGCGGCGGCTATTACCAGAACGACCCGGCCAGCCACGACTTCAACAAGGACCTCTACTGCTCGGGCGTGCCCGCGCTCTTCGCCGGGCTCATGGTGTTCACGGCGGACTTCGTGGCGGTGCCGTGGATGGCGAGCAAGGTCGAGGGCAACAAGGACGGCTCGGTGTGGACGTTTACCCTCCGCAAGGATTCGCGCTGGTCCGACAACGCGCCCGTCTCGGCCCGTGACTTCGAGTACTCGTGGAAGCGCCAGCTCGATCCCGCCTCCGCGGCACCGTACGCCTCGTTCCTCTACGACATCAAGAACGGCGAGGCCTTCAACAAGAAGAAGATCACCGATCCCAAGGAGGTGGGGGTTCGGGCCAAGGACGACTGGACGCTCGAGGTGACGCTGGAAGGACCCCGCGGATACTTCCCGGTGCTTGCCGCGTACCTCGCGGCGCTGCCCGGTTATCAGCGCGCCATCGAGAAGTACGGGGACAAGTGGACGGAGCCCGGCAACATCGTCTGCAACGGCCCGTTCGTGCTCGAGAGCTGGGAACACAACAAGCAAATGACGCTGCGGAAGAACCCGTACTACTTCGGCGCCAAGGACATGCACCTGACCAAGGTGGTCATCCCAATCATCCCGGTCGCCTCCGGCGCCTTGCCGTACGAGAACAACGAGATCGACATGACCCTGCTTCAGGCGGGCGACCTCAGGCGTCTACAGGCCGATCCTCGAGCGTCCAAGGACGTCTTCCGCTACCCGTACCCGGGGACGTGGTACCTCCTGCCGCAGGTGACGAAGGCGCCGTTCGACAACGTGAAGGTGCGGCGCGCCGTCGGGCACGCCATCGATCGCGATAACGTCGTCAAGGTAGCTCAGGGTCTGGCCATCCCAGCCTGGTCGATGATTCCTCCTGGCTTCCCGGGCGCCATCGACGATCCCAAGGTCAAGGCCATCCAGCGTTTCGACAAGAAAGCGGCCCTGGACATGCTGAAGGGCACGCCCTACGAGGGCGGCAAGAACTGGCCGAAGATCACCCTCTCCATGCGCGACGAGGCCCTCGGCGCCAAGCCGCTCGCCGAGGCGGTCCAGGCGGTGCTCCTCGAAAACCTCAACATGAGGACGGAGCTCGAGGTGCTGGAGCAGCGCGTGTTCCGCGAGCGCCTGTGGAAGCAGGACCTTCAGTTCGTGTGGATCCGGTGGTTCATGGATTATCCCGACCCTCACAACGAGTACTTCGATACCTTCTACGGCAAGAAGACCACAGGCAAGCGTCAGGCCTGGACCAACGACGCCTTCGACAAGGAGCTCGAGGGCGGACGCGACACGCGCGACAACACCAAGCGCATGGCCCACTACGCCAAAGCGGAAGAGATTCTGCAGACGGACGGTGGCTACGTTCCCGTTGCCTGGGTGGTGCGGTACGCGGCGGCCAAGCCATGGGTCAAGGGCATCGAGAAGAACAAGGCCGGCGAGAACGTCGTCGACGGCAACATCTACGTCAGCATGCTAGAGCATCTCTACATCACCGAGAAGGGCTAGCCGTCACGCGGGGTCAGGTCGTGTCGCATGACAGGGCCTGACCCCGCTGAAGTTCCGGCTGCGCGCTGACCGGGCGCACAGCACAACGAACGCTACGCGATTGCGCTCACGAGCTTGCTTCCGCGCGGCTCGTCGAACTACGCATCAGGGGCTGCGGGTGTTCCACTTCGAGCGCGGGCTTCGCCCGCGCAACCGCTGTCGGGGGGTCGGAAGAGGGGCGCGAGCCCCCTCCGAGCATTACTCGTAGACGATCACGCTCCGCTTGACCTTGCCCTGCTGCATGAGTTCGAAGGCGTGGTTCAGCTCCGCGAGAGGCAGGCGTCGGCTGACCATCTCCTTCAGCTGGTACTTCCCGTCCATGAAGAGATCGAGGAGCATGGGCACGTCTGTGCGCTGATGGCCGCCCCCGAACGAGCTGCCCGTGAGCACGCGCTGCTGCAGGAGCATGCCGGGATCGATGGAGAGCCGCGTGCCCGCGGGGCTCACCCCGACCACCACGCACGTGCCACCTCGATGGGTCGAGGCGAGCGCCTGCTCGATCGTTTTCTGCGTGCCCACCACCTCGAAGGCGAAATCGACGCCGCCCATGCCGCTGAGAGCCTGGACCCGGGCCACCGGATCCTCCTTCGCGGCGTCGACAATATGAGTCGCCCCGAACTCCTCGGCCCACGCGAGCTTCTGGGGATTCACGTCGACGGCGATGATCTTGCCCGCGCCCACCATGCGCGCGGCCTGAATGGTATTGAGCCCGACTCCGCCGCAGCCGAACACGGCCACGCTCGCTCCCGGCGGCACCTTGGCCCGGTTGAACACCGGTCCCGCGCCGGCGAGCACGCCGCAGCTCACCAGGCACGCGAGGTCGAGGGGCACGTCCTTGCGGATGGGGATCACGCTCTGCTCGGGCAGCACGGCG
>DASQIZ010000020.1:0-93948 GCA_035631315.1 Gemmatimonadales bacterium | reverse complement strand
GCGCTGTACATCCCGGAAGGATTCGCCCACGGGTTTCAGACGCTCGAGGATGACACGGTCGTCCACTATCAAATGACGAGCCCCTACGTCGCCGAGGCGGGGCGTGGAGCCCGATGGAATGACCCCGCGTTCGGCATCACGTGGCCCGTCTCCGATCCCATTCTGATCCAGCGGGATCGTGACTACCCCGACTTCGTCCCGGCGCACCCCGCGTGAACGGCGCCGAGATGCACGCCCTGGCGACTGACCTGTATCCCCTCTGCCGGAGTATCACCGGCGACGGGCTCCGGGAATCCCTTCGGCGGCTCCAGAAACTCGTCCCCCTCGAGATCTGCGAGGTGAAGAGCGGCACGCAGGTGCTCGACTGGACGGTGCCGAAGGAGTGGAACATCCGCGATGCGTATGTCGCCGATGCCAAGGGCAGGCGGGTGATCGACTTCAACCAGCTGAACCTGCACGTGCTCAACTACAGTGTGCCGATCCGGGAGAAGATGCCGCTCGCGGCGCTCCGGCCGCACATCTTCACGCTCCCCGATCATCCTGACTGGGTGCCCTACCGGACTTCCTACTATTCGGAGGCCTGGGGGTTCTGTGCGGCCCAGCGCGTGGTCGACGCCCTGCCGGACGGCGAATACGACGTCGTCATCGACAGTACCCTCGCGCCTGGTTCGCTCTCTTACGGACAGCTGGTCATTCCGGGAGAGACCAGGGACGAAGTCCTCTTGTCCTGCCACTCCTGTCATCCCGCTCTCGCCAACGACAACCTGTCCGGCATGGCGGTCGCGGTCGCCCTCGCACAACAGCTTGCCGCTCAGCCCCGGCGTCGCTTCACGTACCGGTTCCTCTTCATCCCGGGAACCATCGGCTCAATCTGCTGGCTCGCGAGCCATGAAGACGTGGTACCGCGCATCAAGCATGGCCTGGTCCTCTCCTGCGTGGGGGATGCGGGCGGGTTCAACTACAAGCGCTCGCGCCGGGGGGATGCGCCCATCGATCGGGCCGTGGCGCATGTGCTTCGCCACATGGGCGTGCCGCACGCGATCACCGACTTCGTGCCCTACGGCTACGACGAGCGCCAGTACTGCTCGCCGGGGTTCAACCTGGCCGTGGGCTGCTTCATGCGGACTCCGAACGGCAAGTACCCGGAGTACCACACCTCCGCCGACAACCTGAGCCTCGTGAAGCCCGACGCGCTCGAGGGCTCGCTCGCCGCGGTCAGCGCCGTGCTCACCGTGCTCGAAGGAGACGGCTGCTTCCGCAACCTCAGCCCCAAGGGTGAGCCGCAGCTGGGCAAGCGCGGACTCTACGGCGCCACCGGTGGCGCCGCCCAGCTGCCGGGCTTCGAGTTCGCTCTGCTCTGGGTGCTCAACTTCTCCGACGGGTCGCATTCACTGCTCGAGATCGCCGAAAAGGCAGGCATGCCGTTCGCCCAGATCCGGTCTGCCGCCGACGCGTTACTGGCCAAGGGTCTGCTGGAGGCCGCGTGAAGAACGAGCTCCGCGTGGCACTCGTCCAGATGGAGATTGCGGACGGCGATCTGGACCGGAACGTTGCGCAGGCCGAGCAGATGGTGAGCCGGCACGCAAGCGTGCAGCTCTACCTTCTTCCCGAGCTCTGGACCAGCGGCTACGTACACGCGCAGTGGCCGGCACTCGCCAAACGAACTCCGGACGTGCTGAAAGCGCTCACCGGCGTGGCGAGACGTCAGCAGGCCGTCATTGGAGGCACGCTCATCTCGGAGAATGGGAGCGGCGGACTGTCAAATCGGTTCTGGCTCGTCGGTACAGACGGCGTGCTGGGGTGCTACGACAAGGCACACCTGTTCGCACCGATGGGTGAGCCCGCCCATCTGGTACCGGGCAACACCCGGTCACGCGTCCCGCTCGCGTCCTGGACCGCGGCACTGTCGATCTGCTACGACCTCCGGTTTCCGGAGATGTACCGGATGGACGCCGTGGACGGCGCGGACCTGTTTCTCGTCCCCTCCGAGTGGCCGGCGGAACGAGCCGGTGCCATGCACGCGCTCGCCATGGCCCGGGCCATCGAAAACCAATCATATCTGGTGCTCACGAACCGCGTGGGCGTCGCCTCTGACGGAACGAGTTTCGGGGGTGGCTCCATGATCGTGGCCCCGGACGGAACGCTGATAGCCTCGGCAGGTGCCGAGCCGGGCGTGGTGACGGGAACGCTGGAATTCGACCGGATTGCCGCCGCGAGGGGCACCCTGGCCCACTTCGCCAGGCGTCGTCCGGGCGTGGACTATTGACGGTAACTTAGGGCGCGGGGAGTCCCCGCCTAAGGAGTCGGCATGCGGGTGTTGATAACGGGACACAATGGATACGTCGGGTCGGTGATGACCCAGATGATTTCCCAGCGCCACGAAGTGGTGGGCCTCGATACGTATCTCTTCGAGCGCTGCACGCTCGGCCGGGAACGGGCCGATGTCCGCGCATTGCGGGTGGATCTCCGCGACGTCCGCGAGGAGCATCTCGCGGGGTTCGACGCGATCATCCACCTCGCCGCCCTCTCGAACGATCCGCTCGGTAATCTCCACGCCGAGAACACGTACCAGATCAACCATCGTGCCTCGGTGCGGCTGGCCCAGCTTGCCAAGGCTGCGGGGGTCCCCCGCTTCCTCTTCGCCTCCTCCTGCTCGCTCTACGGGCTGGCAGGGGACGACATGCTGGACGAGAGTGCGGCGTTCAATCCCATCACACCCTATGGCGAGTCCAAGATCCTGGTGGAGCGCGATGTGCGCCCGCTCGCCGATGACACGTTCTCTCCGGTGTTTCTGCGGAACGCCACCGCCTACGGAGCGTCGCCGCGCCTGCGTCTCGACGTCGTAGTGAACAACCTCGTGGGCGCCGCGCTGGCCACCGGGGAGATTCTGGTGCAGTCCGACGGCACGCCCTGGCGTCCCCTGGTGCACGTCGAGGATTTCTCCCGCGCCTTCCTGGCCGTCCTCGAGGCCCCACGCGAGCGGGTGCATGCCGAAGCGTTCAACGTGGGCCGGACCGACGAGAACTACCGGGTGAGCGAGCTGGCGGAGTTCGTCCGTCGGGCGGTGCCGGGCACGACGGTGAAGTACGCTCAGGGTGGCGGGCCCGATCCCCGCAGCTACCGCGTCAATTGCGACAAGCTCGGCCGCGCCGTGCCGGCGTACCGGCCGCAGTGGCGGGTGCCCGACGGCGTCGCGCAGCTCGTGGAGAGCTACCGTGCCGCCGGGTTCGGTCAGGAACAGTGGGAAGGCACCAGGTTTTTCCGCATCCGTCGGATCCAGGAGCTGATGAAAGACGGGCGGCTGAACGCCGACCTGCGCTGGACTGCCAAAGTGTCGAACACGGGCCCGCGACCGGCGATCGGAGCTGCGCGATGATGGTACTTCCGTGACGCCGGGCGAGCCCCAGCCATCGAGGTCCCCGTCCTCCGCTCCCCCGCTCGAGGTCCAGCGGGCGTTCTGGAACGAATGGGATACGAAGTATCGGGAGCGCTCCCTCGAGGATCTCGAGCCCGATTCAATCAGGCGCGGCCGCCTGGCGCTCAGGTGGACTGAAACGTTGAAGCTCGGATCGGGGGCCACGATCCTGGAAGTCGGATGCGCGAATGGCTGGCTGTGTGAGCACCTGGTCACATTCGGGGCAGTCACCGGAACGGACATCGCCGACGAAGTGATCGCGAGGGCGCAGACGCGTCATCCGAATATCCGGTTCCTCGCCGGCGACTTCTCGACCCTGGTGCTTCCTGCCGCGTCGTTCGATGTCGTCGTGTGCCTCGAAACCCTGGGCTGCGTGGCCAACCAGCCGGCGTTTCTGGCCCATATCGCGGATCTCCTGAAACCGGGGGGGCACCTCATTCTCACGACCCAGAACCGGTTCGTGTACGAACGGTACGACGGCGTGGCCCCGCAAAACCCGGGGCAGCTCCGCCACTGGCTCTTCTGGTCCGAGCTGCGGCGCCTCCTCCGTCCCCGGTACCGGATTCTGCGACACACGACCGTAGCGCCGGCCAGCCAGCGCGGGATGCTGCGTGTGGTGACTTCCCGGAAGCTCGACCGGATCCTCGGCCCGGTGATTGGCGCCGAACACCTCGACCGCGTTCGCGAAACGCTGGGATTCGGCCGCAGCCTGGCCGTCCTCGCGCGGCGCGAGTCCCGAGAGGAGCGCCCGTGAAGGTGGTACTGTTTTGCGGAGGCCTGGGGATGCGCCTCCGGGACTACGCCGAGAACGTGCCGAAGCCGATGGTCCCCATCGGGTACCGGCCCATCCTGTGGCACTTGATGAAATTCTACGCCCACCATGGGCACAAGGACTTCGTTCTCTGCCTGGGCTACCGGGGCGATTTGATCAAACACTACTTCCTGAATTACGAAGAGTTCGTCACCAACGACTTCGTTCTCTCCGAGGGCGGTCGGAAGCGCGAGCTGTTGTCGTCCGACATTTCCGACTGGAAGATCACGTTCGTGGATACGGGCCAGTCATCGAACATCGGTGAGCGCCTTTCCCTGGTGAAGCAGCATCTCGCGGGAGCTGGGACCTTCCTCGCGAACTACGCGGACGGTCTCTCCGACCTCCCTCTGCCGAAGCAGATCGAGCATTTCCAGAAGAGTGATGCGGTGGCGAGCTTTCTCTGCTGCAAGCCAAATCTGTCGTACCACTCGGTCTCGTCGGACGGCAATGGCGTGGTCACAGGATTCCATGACATCGTGCAATCCGGCGTCCGGGTGAATGGCGGTTTCTTCATCTTCCGGCAGGACATCTTCAAGTATCTGCACCCGGGAGAAGAGCTGGTGCTCGAGCCCTTCCAGCGTCTCATCGCGGAGAAAAAGCTTGTCGGGTACAACTATGACGGCTTCTGGATCGCGGTGGACACCGCCAAGGAGAAGCAGCGGGTCGATGAGCTGTTCGCCACCGGCAACCCGCCCTGGCAGGTCTGGGGCAACGGGAGACGGTCGTAGATGATCGCGTTCCCCCTCCCCGACGCCCCGGTCATTCTGTGCCTTGGGGCCCACCCGGATGACATCGAGATCGGGTGCGGCGGCACCCTGCTCGCCTGGATTGCCGCTCGCCCACGCACGACAGTCCACTGGGTGGTTCTGTCAGGTGGAGGCACGCTCCGGGAGACGGAGGCCCAGGCCAGTTCCGCGAAGTTTCTGGCAAGAGCCAAAGCTGGATATCTCACGGTCGAGCGGTTCCGGGATGGGCACTTCCCAGCAGCGCTGACGGAGTTGAAGGACCGGTTCGCGGCCCTCCGGGACGCCGTGAAGCCCGATCTGCTATTCACGCACTATCGCGAGGACCGGCATCAGGATCACCGCACCGTGTCGGACGTGACGTGGCAGACCTTCCGGAACGACTTGGTGCTGGAATACGAGATCCCCAAGTACGACGGCGATCTGGGCCACCCTAATGTCTTCGTGCCGCTGACGACCGCCCAGCTCAAGGTCAAGACAGACCACTTGATGGCCGCGTTTCCTTCCCAGCGGTCCAAGCGCTGGTTCACGCCCGAAACGTTTGCAGCGCTGCCCAGGCTCCGCGGCATCGAAAGCGGCGCTCCCGACGGGTACGCCGAAGCGTTCTTCGCCCGAAAGATGGTTCTCCAATCCTGAGCACACCCCCTTCACAGCAGGGCTCCGCACCGGGGGGGGAGCCGATCAGCATCGGCCTCTTCGGCCACGTCGGCAACGGGAATCTGGGTGACGAGGCCACCGTGACGGCCATGATGGAGAACCTCCGCCTTCGGCTCCCCCAGGTGCACCTGGTGCTCTTCTCGCTGAACCCTCTCGAGACTGCCGAGCGCTACGGATTACCGACGTTTCCAATTCGCAGAGCCCCGCCTCTGGGGTTCGGAGTCGAGCCTCCTCCGCCATCCGGACCAAACCCCGCATGGCGGGAACGCCTCAAGGCCATCCCCTGGATCCGCGCAACGTTCCGCGTTGGTCGCGACCTGGTCGGGGGCTTCGCCCAGCTACCTGCCGAGCTCCGATTCCTGTGGGTGAGCTACCGGCGGCTACGAGCCGTCGACCTCCTCCTCGTGACTGGCTCGGGGCAGCTGAACGATTCAGATGGCGGACCTTGGGCCTACCCCTACACGCTGGCGAAATGGGCCTTCCTGGCCCGCCTGGCCGGCGTCCCCCTGGTGTTCGCCAGCGTGGGTGCGGGCACCGTGACCACACCGCTCGGCCGTCTGTTCCTGCGAAGCGCCCTGCGGAGCGCCGAGTACCACTCCTGCCGGGATGATTGGACAGCCCGGGTAGTCGGGAGCCTCCGCGTTCGTGGACCTCACCCGGTGACCGCCGACTTGGCGTTCAGCTTGCCGGTGCCACCTGCGCGGCCACCCGCCCAAAGCCGGCGCGCGACCGTAGTCGGCGTGAATCCTCTGCCCTATTTTGACGCGAGCTATTGGCCGATCGCGGATCCCGCGCGGTACGAGCCCTACGTTCAGGCGCTCGCCGCCTTCTGCGCTGCCCTGCTCGACGCGGGCTACAATGTGACCCTGTTCTCGACGCAGATTCGCGCCGATCCACCGGTCGCTGCCGACGTCGAGCGTCGCATCGGCCCGGACACTGGCCGGACCGGGCGCCTCTCGAATATTCACCCGAAAACGGTGTCGGAACTCTTTACGGCCGTAGCCCAGATGGATTTCGTCGTCCCGACCCGGTTCCATGGCATTGTGTTTGCCGGCCTGCTCGGGAAGCCGATCCTGTGCCTCAGCTACGAACCCAAGTCGCGCGCAGTCATGGAGACCTTGTCGCAGGGGCGTCATGTCATGGAAGTCGAAAGCATATCATCGCAGGCGCTGCGGGACGCCTTCGACGACCTCGTCGCGAATCGGGCGACCGTCTCCGCGACCCTCGCGGCGCGGGTGCCGGTCCTGGTGGGCCAGCTGCAGCGCCAGTACGACCTGATCGTGGACTACGCCACCAAAGCCCAACCCACGCTGATCCAGCGCACGAGCGCTCCATGAGTACGATTGACAGAAATCCACGCGTGAGCATCGGGATGCCGGTGTTCAACGGGGAACCGTTTGTCGGCGAAGCGCTCCGAGGCATTCTGGCGCAGACCTACGAGGATTTCGAGCTTCTGGTCGCGGACAACGCGTCCACCGACCGGACGAGCGAGATCGTGCGCGACTTCGCCGCGCGAGATCCCCGCATTCGTTACGTGCGGCACCCGCAGAACATCGGCGCGATCGCGAACTTCAATTATCTCTTCCCCGCCTCCCGAGGGGAGTATTTTCGATGGGCCGGAGCGGATGACGTGAGCCTGCCGACCTACGTGCAACGCTGTATGGACATCCTCGACGACGATCCGGGCGTGGTCCTGGCATATTCGGACACGAACTTCATTGACGATCGGGGCAAGGTCACGCTCGAGTTCGAAGACTCCCTGCGCGCCGACCTCTCCACACCACCGGCACGGTTCCGTCAGGTCTTCTTTACGCTGGGACGGTGCCACGCGATCTGGGGCCTGATGCGGCGAAAGGCGGTCACCCGGAACGGGCTGTTCGGCAACTTCCTCAGCCATGACAATGTCTTCCTGACCGGCCTGGCATTGTACGGCCGATTCGTCCGTATCCCGGAGCGACTCCTGCTGCGGCGGTTCCACGATGCCGCAATGAGCAACATCGCCCCGCCTGCACGCATCGCTCATCTGGACCCCAAGGGAAGTACCCCGAGCGAATTGATGGGGTGGAAGCGGTATTGGGAGCACTGGAAGGTCGCGGCCCGCGCCCCATTGCCCCTGTCCGACAAGGTCAGGCTGGCCGCGTTCGTCGCACGGATCATGATCATGGACCGCGACCGGCTGTTCCGGGACGTGATCAAGGGGGACGTGCTCCAGGATGCCGGAGTGCGCCACCAATGATCGCGACGCTCCGTGAGCTCGTCCGACGCCGCGATCTGCTCTATATGCTCGCGCTCCGGGACATCCGAGTGCGTTACAAGCAGTCGGTGATGGGGTTCCTGTGGGCGATCCTCATGCCCGGATTGATCGTGGCGGCAGGCATCCTGGTCCGATACGGCTTCGCAGTCAGCGGGCGAACGATCGTGACCGCGTCGGAAATGCTGGCGGTCTCCGTCAAATCCATTCCCTGGGCATTTCTGGTAGGCGCCATTCGCTTCTCGTCGAATAGCCTGATCAATAACACGTCCCTCGTGACGAAGATCTACATGCCCCGCGAGATCTTCCCGCTCGCGGCGACCCTGGCGCAGATCACGGACCTCCTGGTGGCCCTCACGCTCCTGGCCGTCCTGCTGGTGGTGTTTCACGTCGGCGCCTCGTGGGAGCTGCTATGGGTCATCCCCATCCTCCTGATCTTCGTCCTCCTGGTCGCCGGCTGGGGGATCCTGCTGGCGGCCGCCAGCCTGTTTTTCCGGGATGTGAAGTACATCGTCGAAGTGTTCCTGACCTTCGCCATCTTTTTCACCCCGGTCTTTTACGACTCCAGCCTGTTCCCGCACTACGGGCACTGGCTGTTGCTGAATCCCGTGGCCCCGCTGCTGCAGGGCCTGTCGGCCACGGTGGTGTATCACCGCGCACCCGAACTCCCGTGGGTCGCCTACAGCACCGTCTGGGCGCTGGTCACATGCATCGGCGGTTTGGCCCTCTTCAAGCGCCTCGAACCTTACTTTGCGGAAAGCATCTGACCGTCCATGAGCGCACCGCCCGTTGTCTTTGACAGCGTCTACAAGAAATTCAAGCGGGGAGAACTGTACGACTCTCTCCGCGACCTCATCCCCGCCATGACCCGGCGCCTGCTCCAACCCCGTCATCCGGAAGCACTGGAACGCCGCGAGTTCTGGGCCTTGAATGACGTGTCGTTCGAAGTCAAACAGGGTGAAGCGCTCGGCGTGGTCGGCGCCAACGGGGCCGGCAAGAGCACCGTCCTCAAACTGCTCTCCGGTATCATGCGTCCAACCATGGGGGCCGTGCGCATGCGCGGCCGTCTCTCCGCGCTCATCGAGGTCGGGGCCGGATTTCATCCGGATCTCACTGGTCGGGAAAACATCTTCCTGAACGGGACCATCCTGGGGATGACCCGCGCCGAGATCGCCAGGAAATTCGATGCGATCGTGGACTTCGCGGGGATGAAGGACTTCATCGACACGCCGGTGAAACGGTATTCGTCGGGGATGTTCGCCCGTCTGGGCTTCGCGGTCGCCGCGCACGTCGACCCCGATATCCTAGTCGTGGACGAGGTGCTGAGTGTAGGCGACTACGTTTTCCAGCAGAAGTGCCAGGAACGGATGGAAGAGGTGATCCGGAGCGGCGCGACGGTGATCTTCGTTTCGCATAACCTTCGCGCCGTGGCGGACCTGTGCCCTCGAAGCCTGCTGATGGAGCGTGGGAAGATCGCCGCCATTGGCCCATCAGAAGAGGTCCTGCGGGCGTACATGCAACGGGCCCAGGGTCAGCGAGTCGTCGATCCCGAAGCCCCGGTTGCCCTCACCAGAATCACGGTACGGGACGCGGAACGGGAGCGACTCGACTTTCGCAGCGGTGAGCAGGCGTTCATCGACGTGGAGGTGCGCGCGCGCGTCCGCGTCGAGCGGATTGCGGTCGTTCTCGATCTTCATGACGAATCGCACTACAGTGTCTTCAACACGTCCTCGGAACGGCTCGGCACGCCGCCCGCCACCCTGGACCCGGGTGACACGCTCCACTGCACCTTTGCCCTCGATCTCCACTTGGGCGCCGGCGCTTTTAACGTGGGTCTGTACCTCCACCGGTACGACGCCCAGAAGCAGTACGACCATTGGTTCCCCGCCGCCACCATGCTCGTGACACCTGACCGCGATATCCGCGGCGCCGTATCACTCTACCCGACTGTACAGCGCTACGATGTGGTGCGGGCCGGGGCGGGACTCAACCCGGTGCCGGCGACGACGTGAAGGCGCTGGGAGCCCTGGCCGTCGCGCTGTCCATCGCCTGCATGACCAGCAACCGGCCCGCCCTTCATGGCCGGTGCCCGGCGACGCCGCCGGGTGGTCTGCTGGTAAAGGCAAGCCCCGACGGCCGTTTCCTCACGGACCAACACGGCGTACCCTTTCTCATTGCCGGGGATGCCGGCTGGTCGCTCATTGCGCAACTGTCCGACCAGGACGCCGACGCGTACCTCGCGAATCGCTGCGACAAGGGCTTCACCGCGGTGGTGGTGAGCCTGATCGAGCACAAGTTCGCCGCTCGCGCGCCGGCCGATATCTACGGTCTGCCCCCGTTCTCCGGACGCCCATTCGCCACGCCCAACGAGGACTACTTCCGGCACGCGGACTACATCATTCAAGACGCGGCCAATCGCGGCATCGTGGTCCTCCTCGACCCGCTCTATCTCGGATACGACTGTGGGGATCAGGGATGGTGTCGCGAGGTTCAGGCAGCGTCGCCCGCCGACATCGCGGCCTGGGGGGAGTATGTGGGAAATCGGTACAAGTCCTACGACAACATCATCTGGGTGATTGGCGGTGACATGGACCCGTCTCCAGTCCGAGCCCAGATGCAGACCTTCGTCAGTGCCCTTGGATCCGTCGACACTCGGCATCTCATGACGGCACACAACGTGCGGGGCCAAATGGCTGTGACACCCTGGCCCGGGGCAACGTGGCTGACACTCAACGCGATCTACACCGGCGACAGCGCCACGTACGAGCCCGCGCTCACCGCGTATCACGTCTCACCGGCGCTTCCGTTCTTCCTCATCGAGCACCATTTCGAGGGGGAGAGCAACATCTCGGCCCAGCAGTTGCGTTCCCAATCCTATTACACCGTTCTCGCGGGTGGAACCGGCGGGAGCGTGTTCGGTGACTGCCCGGTGTGGGGGTTCGGTGCTCGCACCCTGACCGACTTCTGCGCGAGCACCGACTGGAAGAGCGCCATGGAGCGGCAGGGATCAATCAACATGACGTACTTCCACCGCCTCTTTGCGTCGCGACACTTCCATCTGCTGGTGCCGGATGAGTCCCACACGGTTGTGACCACCGGGTATGGCACCCCCGGCCTCCTCAACATGGTCATGACCGCGGCGGCCAGTGATCACTCGTCGATCATCGCATACGTTCCGGGCCCGACGTCGATTACCGTCGATCCGTCCACCCTTCAGGCGAGCACCCTCAACGGCTGGTGGTACAACCCTTCGAACGGCACAGTGACCTCGCTCGGAGCACTCCCCGCGGTCACCCGGAGCTTTACGACTCCCGGACCGGGAGACTGGGTACTGGTGCTCGACAACCCGACGTTCGGGTTCGGCCCACCCTGAACCGCTGACCAGCGTCGCCCTAGACGGCGCTCGCCAGCGCGGCTTCGGTCACCGTCATCGGCTTCACCGACGTGAGCGCCGTGAGGCCCTCCACAAATCCCTCAACCCGCCCCAGAAGCCGGTCAACATCCGCTGCGGTCCGAGTGAACGGGGTCAGGCCGGGTCGCATACTCGTGCCGTGAAAGAACAGGTGAACATGAGAAACCCTTTCGCGAACGAGCCCGCGCGCCAATGCCAGCATGTCGGACAGCGTAGCGACTTCGGGACTCAGGAGGACCCGGCGGACCCGGCCGAACCGGTTCGCCACCGACAGCACCGCCCGCGAGGGCAGGTCATCGCGCCGACGAAGAGAAGCCAAATGCCTCCATGAACGCGGCCCCAGGCGCGTGAATCCTGACGAGATGGGGACCTCGATCAGCGCGCCGCCCGCAACGCTTTGAGTCACCGGCGCGGATTCGTCGATCCGGTAGATTCCCAGTGGCGCATTCGTGAAGTCCTGCCCGCCCACGCCGCCGCCCCTCCCTCCCCAGGAGAAGTACGGGGTGACGCTGCTGTCGACTCGATACCCCAGCCCCGCCAGGAACCCCACCGTCATCTGGTTCAACCCGAACCGTCCTGCCCGGAATGACGTGGGCGCCGATCCGGTTGCCGAGCCGATGTGCTCGGTCACGATCCGGATCAGCGCGTCCTGCATATCCGCCGGATAGCTGCAGAGCATGGTACCGAATCGGTCCCCGCCGTCCTCGCACGGCGGCGTATTCCACGGATGCACGTGTCCGCCGACTTCGGCCCGTCCCGACCGATGAATTCCCCCGAAGACGTCAGCGGCCCAGCGTTGCGCCATCACCTGGTAGTTCACGAAGTACGTTGGGCGCAGTCCCAAGCGCTCGCAGAACTGCTGCAGCCGCGGAATTTCGCGGACGTTCTCCACGGTGATTCCCGTGCGAGCGGGTTTCCAGTTGTCCTCCTCCGTGTCCACCGAGAGGAGCAGTTTCGTCGGCTCAGTCCCCGGGCGGCCCACTACCGTCCCCGAATCCACTGCAGGGTTTCCCGCACGAACGGCCGGAGGTCACCATACCGGGTCGATTCCTCCCGCCCGGAGCGAAACGTGGACGCGACGAAATCCCAGAGGGCCCGCCACCGGCCCTCCCCACCCCCGCTCTTCCAGCGAAGCAAGACATGATCGACGTCCCCCCACCACCACCGGCTCCGGACTCCCACCTGATAGGTCGTGGGCTCCATGCCCGGCTCCCCGGCCAGTGCCGAAAGGAGGAGCCGAGGGAAATCGACGCCCGAGTCGATGGCGAGCTGCAGCGACCCCCAGAACCGGCCGTTGATCTCCATCAAGTAGGCCTCTCCCGTCCGCTCGTCCAGCTTGTACTCGACCATGGCGACGCCCTGCCACTGAAAAGACTCGAGGAGTGCGATCGAGCGCCGTACGAGTGCCGGGTCTGCGGGAATGCTTTCCCGATAGACGCTGACGCCCCCGGACGGCGGCTTCTCGCGGATTCGGCGGTGGGCGAACACTGCGCGCACCTGGCCGTCCCACCGGAAGACGAAGATCCCGACCCCGGGACCGACGATCCGTTCTTGAAGCAGGACTGGATACGTGGAGACGGGGAGGTCGGTGAGCAAGCGGTTCAGCTCAGCCCCGTCGCTCGCATAGGCGACCGCGGTCTTCAGGCGCTTCCCGTCGCGCTCGACCACAGAACGAGCAGGCTTCACGACTACCGGAAAGCGAAGGTCGTCCGGAGCGATTGCCGGACCGCCGAGGGCAGTCTGCTGCGGCACCTGAATCCCCACGCGACCCGCGGCGCGAAACACGACGGCCTTGTCACTGATTTCACGGAATATCGCTTCTGAGGGGAACGGGAGCCGGGCGCCCGCGGCCTCCAGTTCGGCGCGGCTGGGGAGGAGAGCCAATGCTGAAGCGTCCGAAATCGGGATCACGACCTGCGTGCGCCATCGCACGACGAGCTCCGTGATGGCCGCGGAGTACTTGCCTGCGTCGTCGAGGGGATCCGGGACCAATGCTTCCGCTCGCGCATACCGCGATCCTCCGGCGAGTGACCGCGGCCGGGCCGAACATACCCGCACCTCGTGCGCCGCCCGGCCGAGGGATCGAACCACGGCGAGGGCGGCTCGCTGCTCTCCATCAGTGACGAGCACCCGCATCAGCGCGTGACCACGCCGGCGACTCGAAGCCGGAAGCCATCGACGGACACGCCTGCCGGCACGTTGACGCGGGGTATGCGGTACCGATCGATCGGAGCCCCAGGTTCAAACGGACCACCACTGACGAGAAGCGCACCCTGGTGGCCCGCCGCACGCGCAAGGTCCGCGGAGCGACTCGAGGCCGCCCCGTACGGGTACGCGAGCCAGGTCGGGTGGCTGGGATAGTGATCAGCCAGCCAGCTGCTCGTCCGTGTCAGTTCTTCACGACCGGTCGCCTCGTCGGAAGTCGCGAGATTGATGTGCGACCAGGTGTGAGATGCTACGCGGAGCCCGCCGGCCGCGGCTTCGCGCACGTCGCCATCTGTCCCAGACCGGGCGTGCGCCGGGAGTGTCTGAGTCGCGATGCCCCGCTCCGCTGCCCAGCCCCGAATCCGCTGCCCGGCGCCTCCCAACGTGTCGAGCCCGTAATTCCGGATACGACGATCAAGCGTGCCGGTCGCAGGGTCGGCGAGCTCATCCCACCAGAAGGACTGACCGCCCAGGCAGCCGGGGGGAACGAACATCGTGGCGGGAAGACCACGTCGCCGCAGGTGTGGCCAGCCGACGACGAGGGCGCCGTAGTAAGCGTCGTCGAATGTAATGGCCGCTCGCCCCTTGGCTGACGAGGAAGCGGTCGGAAGAACAAAGACCTGCTCGATGGGAACAACCTCGTGTGACTCCAGGAGTGCGTCGACCTGATCGACGAATTCGCGTTCCGGCAGGTGCAGGCTCCGATCCCCCATCGCCCGATCACCGTCCGGAACGATGTTGTGGTACGCCAGGACCACCGACGAACCCCGAGCGCCCCAGCGGTGCACACCGGCAAGCACCGCAGCCCGTTCCGCCAGCTGCTTCCCGAGCGCCCTCACGCCACGGCCCGGAGCAGCGCCAGGGGTCGCAAAGCGAACTCCTTTGCCGCCTGGCGCTCGGAGTCGCGCAGCACCCCGAAATAAATCGCCAGCCCGGTCGCGATCAGGACCAGCGCGCTAGCCGCGACGGAGGGGACAATGTGGGTCACCGGCAGGAATTGTCGTCCGACAAACGCCAGCATGAGCACCGCACCCAACGCGGCCACCCTTCCCCACCCCAACCGCACCGGATACAGCCGCTGGGACAGGGGGTACACGAGGATGAACCGCACGAAAAACGCCCCGGCGGTCGCCCACGCGGCACCGTACGCGCCGTACCGTGGAATCAGCAGGACATTGAGGGCGATGTTGGACGCCGCGGCGATCACTGCGACGCCACCCAACCAGCGCGTGCGGTGCTCGAGGAACAGACCGAGGTCGCAGTACGACGACCACGATTGCAGGATGTACGGGAGCATCAGGATCGGCACGATACCGGCGGCCGATTGGAAGGCGTACCCCGCCATCACCCGTAGAATGTCATGCGCGGTGACCGCAATGACGCAGGCGAGCGACAGAAGGACCAGGTTCAGGTAAAAGAAAACCCGCCGGAATACGACCTGCCCGTCGGGCTGACGGGCGATCTGGTAACGCTGTGGATCCCAGATCTGGCTGAATGGAGTCCATGCGAAATACGCCAGCGCGAATCCGAACTGGTATGCCAACGAGTAGATGCCGACCGTGGCATTGTTCGAGTAGTACTTGAGGAAATAGCGGTCCGAGAACGTCAGCACGAAGCTCGCCAGGGACGAAAGGACAAGGGGCGCCGAGAATCTCGCGATGCGCTTGATGCGTGGAAGCGAAAAATGGAGACCCACCCGTCGATACGTGTAGGCGACGAGGTACCCGCCGACCGTAGACCAGGCGATGAGCGTGCTGAACAACACGCCCCGCACCCCCATTCTCAGATACACGACGAACAGGATATTCAGGCTTAGCGCGATGATCAGCCGGACCACCGACAAGGTCACGAACATGACCGAGCGCTGCTCCGCCCGGATGAAGAGGTAAGGGATCGTCGTGAAGGTCTGGACGAAGTAGACGATGAAGAAGAGATGGAAGTACAGGACCGGCTGCCCCGCGCCGAGCACGAGCCGCGTGATCTGCGGCGTCCACAAAAACCCCACGATCGCCGTCCCCAGTGACAGGGTCGCGAGAGCCGTGCTCGAGGTGCTGATGACTTCGGCCTTGGCCTCCGGAGCCGTTTCGTCCGAATAGAACTTGAACACACTGCTGGCGATGCCCAGGCCCGCCAGCATCCCGACCACGTCGATCGTCATCTGGAGGAGCTCCAGCACACCGTAGTCGGCGGGGGTCAGGTACCGGGTGTAGATCGGGAGCATGATGAAGCTCGCGGCCTTCCCGATCAGAATGCCGACAGCGTAGATGAGCGTGTGTTTGCCGAGCGCGCGGATCTGGCTCATGCAGCGTTCAGGAGCGAGCGATACAGGTCGTGCAATCGTCCGCCGATCACGCCCCAGCTGTATTCCCGCTCCGCGGTCGCGCGAGCGCTCCTCCCGAGCCGTTCGCGCAGACCCGGATCGCGCAGCACCTGTACCACGGCCGACGCAAACGCCTCAGGTTCATCCCGGATGAGGATGTTGTCGCCATCACACGCGGAGAGTCCTTCACAGCCGACCGACGTCGACACCACGGCTTTCCCCATGGCCCAGGCGTCCAAGATCTTGAGTCGCGTCCCGCCGCCGACCCGCAACGGGACGACGTAGCACGCCGCGCCCCGGACGCCGGACCGGATGTCGTCGACGTAGCCGGTGAGGTGGATCCCCTGCGCGCCGAAGGTGCCCTGCTCCTCCGTCGTTGAGTGGCCGATCCACTCTACGGTCGGATCGCAGCGTTGCGCACGAATCAAGGGAAGGATGGTCTCCGCGAACCAGCCGAGGGCATCGCGGTTGGGAAACCAGTTGGTTCCCCCCGAGAACACAATGCTCCCCGAATCGGTCCCCGACGACGCGGGCCGGAAGTAATCGATGTCGACACCGTTCGGGATCGTGACATACCGACCGGTCGGAGCCAGCCCGCGCAGGACCTCGGCATCGGGATCCGAGACCGTAACGTTCAGCGCCACGGCACCGCACCACTGGCGTTCGGCCCGCTCCATCAGCCTGGCCTGGTGTCCGAGATACCAACGACGCAGGGGTGTCCGCTCGAGCGCGGCCCGGCGCTCGAGGAGCTGAGATTCCACGTTGTGATGATTACAGACCAGCATGCGCCCGTTGAGGACCGGGAAATACGTCAGCAGATCGAGCGAATCCGCGTGCACGACGTGCACCGGATCGCCGAGCGCCTCGTCGAGCGCCCGGCGGAAGAGCGGAGACTCGTACCGATAGGTCGTGTACACATGGCCCGACGCCACGCTGCGGAGGTGATCCCACAGCAACCGAGTCTGGCTGTGCAACTGGGGAATCCGAAACATCTGCACTCGCCCGAGTGTGGCCAGGCCGGCGCGGGAGTCATCCCACGTGGCGCTCCCCGCCGCGCCGGCCCGCTCGAAACAGAGCGTGTGAACATCGAAAATCTGGGAGAGGAGACGCAGGATGTGATAGGAACGGATCCATACACCACCATCAGGCGGGTATGGCAACGTTTGACACAGAAACAGGAGTTTGGGAGGTGGCCCTGACTGCCCTGGGGTCCGGCTCGCTCTGCCCAAACTTGGTCTCCTCGGAGGAGAGAGGCCTGCATGGCGCTCAGGTAGAGACTCGCCAACCGTTGACATGGATGCGAAATTGTAGCCGAACCACAGTACGCGGAGAGTCATCCAGCGATTCTGATTGAGGGAACCGATGGCACATGCGCGCGACAGACTCCTGCCACACCCGCACGTCCCTCAGCATCCCTTGTCAGTGACCGTGGCCGACCCCGCCTCGTTCAGCCTTCCGTACGACCACTCCCTCTGCACCGCGATTGCGGCCCTGGGTCACCATCTCTGTCTGGCCCGCTGCGCGTCGACTGAGGGGCCTTGGGACCAGCCCACAATATACAAGCAATGGCTTGGCTTTCACCGGTTTACGGCCTTCCAGCCCCGCCTTGGTGCCTTCCGGGCCGTCCAGCGCATCGCCAGAGGCGGAGAGCACGTCCTCGACCTTCTCAACTTCGCCCGCTTCGTCGACGATCAGTCGCACGGCATCGTGCACTTTCAGTGGCTGAATCTTCCCCTGCTGGAAGGGCAATTCCACCGACTCTTGGGCCATCGGTTTCGGTTGTTGCTGACGCTTCACAACACGTCCTTATTCCACAACGCTCCCACGTCGCGCGTCCAGGGCGTTGGCCTGGTCGGAGCGGTTCGGAAGTTCGACGCCGTCATCGTCCACACGGAGTACAGCCGGGCTCGCGCAGTAGAATCGGGATGGGTACGCGAAGACCAGGTCTACGTGATCCCCCATGGTGCTTTCACCTATTACACGACCCTTGATCAGGGACTCCCGGCGACCGACTCCACCGGGCGTCTTCGACTCCTCTTCTTCGGATCCCTGAAACGGTACAAAGGCCTGGATGTGCTCATCCGGTCACTGGCCCTGCTGCCTACCGCGGTTCGCACCGTCACAACCCTCATCATCGCGGGGCAGCCCGGGATGGATCTGCGCCCCCTCGAGGACCTGGCTCGCTCGCTCGGGGTCAGCTCGATGATCGAGTGGCAAGCGCGGAGGATCACGGAGGGCGAGGTCGCGACCTTATTTCGCTCAGCGACCGCGGTGGTTCTCCCGTACACGGAAATCGATCAAAGTGGTGTGCTGCTGACCGCCGTTGCCTTCGGAAAGCCGGTCGTCGCCAGCAACATCGGGGGCATTCCGGAAGTCATCACACACGGCAAGAACGGATACTTGGTCGAGCCTGGAGATCCCGATGGCCTTGCGGAGGCCCTGACCCTCTTGCTCGACGATCAACCGCGGTGCGAAAAGATGGGTGGCTCCATGGCGGCACTTGCCACGGGCCCCCTGTCATGGGAGTCGATCGCCCGCCAGACTGTCAACCTCTACCACGAGGTGCTGGAGCGCGGCTGACTGACCGCTATTCCAGGAACCCGTCAGCCGCAGCCGCGTCGTCCACCCACACCGCCACCTGGCCAGTCAGCGCCTGGGCATACACGAGTCCGATGTACATGGTCAGGGCGTCGGTGGCGTTATCCGATCCAAACACGGCGCTGGTGGTGTCGACCTTCAACCGTCCGTTGACCCACAGCTTGGCATGACCCACGCCGGTGGTCCGCTTGTACCAGGTTTCGATCTCCATCCAGACCCCGGCCGTGAGCACTGCCTTGGTATGCCCACCGGGGAGAACAAAGATGCCGTCGTCGCCAAAAGCCACTACTTCACCCTTGGGGGTGGAGCCGAATTGCGAGCCCTCACCCAGCATGAACCATCCTGGAGGCGGCTGCGTCGCATTCACCCGCTCGAGGTGCAGCTTGATCTGGCCAGATGCGGAGCTGTCGAGCGTGTACTGGGGCACCAGAATGTACCACCGCTGATACACCCCTGTAGCTGAATTCAGCGGTGGATTGAGGGCGCCGCCGAACTTGCTCTCGAGACGGGCAATGGTGATCGCCGCGTGGGGATGAATACTACACTTCACCGAGAGCTTGCCGCTGTGGGCGTAGGTGCTGTCGATGGCGACGACACCCGCCGAGTCCTTCCCCGCAAGGAAAGGAGCGACGGTGCCATTCTCGAAGTCCTGGCTGACGTACGTGGTCTTCAGGGTCGGTTCGTAATCGAACTGGTCAGTGGCGAACGTGCTGTGCCCGTTCTGCTGAACCACGATCGATACCGGATCGCTGGCCGTGATGGTCGTGTCCGCGGGCGTGCGAGCGTATAGGACCCCGCTCGTCACGCTGTCGACCGTCCCCAGCCGCGAGCCGAAGTACGCGCAATCGGAGGCCAGGAAGCCGGAGCCGTAGATCGCGACAGGGGTACCGCCAGCTGCTGACCCGACGTCACGCGACACCGAATCGATCGCAGCACCCGAGCCCGACGTGCCGCAACCGGCTCGGAGTGAGACCTGGGCGTTGGCGTGCCCGCTCAGAGCTCCGTTGGTAGCGGTGATGGTCACGCTGCCAGCCGTCCCCGGAGCGACCCACTCACCTGTAACGCGCATACTTCCGGCGCTTGCACCCCAGAGCGCCGTCGCCGGCGTCGTGTCGAACGCCGCATCGATACCGAAGGCGTGGAAGAGCACCGAGTCGCCGGTCAGAACCGCGACACTCTCGGGAAGGACGATCAGCTTGACCACCGGCGATTGAATCGTCACCAATGCGGAATCGTTCAGTCCATTCAGGTTTGCCCGGACGATGGCGACTCCTGCCGCCCCCGGCGCGGAATAGCGTCCCGCGGCTGAAATGCTTCCGACGCTAGTGGACCAGGTCGGCGCGACAACCGTGGTTTCTGAATTGGCCCTGATTCCGAGCGCCACAAATTGGGTGTCGGTACCAGGTGCGATGGTCGCAACCCTTGGCAGAACCAGCAGTTGGCTCACTGGCGATGGACTGGTAGAGTCCTTTGTGCACCCCAGCAATCCGACAAGGGCCAAGGTAAGAACCTGTCTTAGGGCAGGACTCATTGGTAATCCCTTGCGAGGGGTAGCAATGCTATTACGTGCGATTTGACGGCCTAGAACACTGATGCCGTAACGACAAGAACGCCAGATCGGCTAAAGATCAGTCGCAAAATGACTTAGACAACTTCCCCCGCCGCGAAATCCAGTGGAAAACGAGTCGCTCAAACAAAGAAACGCTTCAATCCGAGAAAGCGCTTTTCGTACAGGTTATAGCTCGCCCACGCCGCGGCCCATGCAAGTGGTACCGCGACCATCGAACGAACCAACACACCGGGAAGGTGAGATCCCGCGATCGTCATCTGCGCCATGCGCTTCCCCCACATGCTTTCGACACCGCCAAGAATAGGGAAGTGAAGGAGGTACAGCCCGTAGCTGTACTTGCCCCATGCCCTCAGATGGGGATGGGACAGTATCCGCTTCAGCTGCAGCCCCCCGGTCAACGACAGGACCAACGCTGCACCGAAGCCCACCGCAATAGTTGGGAAGCCGACAACGGCCACTACTGGGTCGCGATACCCCATGCCTCGCCAAAGGGCGAGTACGAGGGTGACCAACCCACTCCCCAATGCCACGACCTTCGCGTAGGGACGCACGCTCTCAAGCCCGGGACCGCGAGCAAGCACAGCGAGCGCGGCGCCGATCATGAGACCGTCAAGCCGCCCTGGAGTGAGAACATACGCGGCCCAGGTAGGCAGGGGGGAAAGGACGATCCACACCCGGAACACCCCGCCTAGCACGATGGCCCAGAACGCTATTCGGAAGATGCCACGGGGGGACGCGAACAAGATTACGAGTGGCCACACGATGTAGAACTGCTCCTCGATACACAACGACCAAAAGTGCGAAGTGTTGAGGGGGGTCGCGGCCTCGCCTTTGACGACTTGAAGGATGTTGACCGCGTAGGCCCAGAACCACGCCTGGTTGGACCGAAGGGTTTCCAGCGCAGGGGATGTCCAGTGCCCCACGAGCGGAACCACGAGAAACGCCAGAACCAACACGCCATAGTACAGCGGGAAGATCCTGAGTATCCGCCGCGCTGCGTAGTTCCTCCAGTAGTGCGGCTGGTGTCGAGTGTCGAGCAAAATGCCGGTAATGAGAAAGCCCGACAGAACGAAGAACAGGTCCACCCCGGTCCAGCCAAAACGCGCCACCCAGCGGACCACGGCATCGACAGGGGAGCCCGCAGGCGACAAGTACAACGCTACAAAGTGCGTTAGAAAAACGAGCAGAATGGCGATGCCGCGTAGCCCGTCCAGCTCCGGGATCGTCGGCCGACGCACCAATTCCCGCCGGTCTAGGCGGTGATCGAGCGAGTTCGAGACGTGGTGTTCCGCGTCAGCGCCCACCCCTGCTCCCTTTGCATTTGGTTGAGCTCCTGTCGCGCGATATTGTTCGTCGCCACGGTCATCGCGAGGTTGATCCAAAAATATGGATAGTAGAGCACGGTGACGAAGAACCCGCTCACGAGAAATCCGACCAGTCCCCCGTCAAATCCATGCGCCATCGCGGAGAGGAATACGCCGCCCCCGCCCGGGAGTCGTGACGCGATTTTGCGCGTGCGCGCATTGACGACAAACGTGCATCCGATCAGCGCGACGAACAGGATCAGACCCGGATATCCCAGCTCCGAGCTGGCCTGAATGAAGATGTTATGCGGCAGGAGACCTTCGGGGTCATAGTTCGCACGATAGTACGTGATCCAGTTGTTGTATCCGATGCCGGTGATGGGGAATTGGTTGGTGATTTCGATACCGTCTTGCCAGAACTGCAGGCGCGCCTGGGAAGTGTTGTCCGTGCCGGAATCCTTGAAGCGATCGATCTCCTCGGGAGGCGTGATCAGGAACAACAGGCCGGCGGTGAGGGTGCACAGGACGAGCGCGCGGACTTTGTGCTTGCTCTTCGCCAGGAACCACAGCAGGACGACGGCGCCACCCAGCTCTGCGCCCCGGGATGTCGACGCCACGAGTCCGACGAATGCCGAACCGGGGAGCAGGAGAAAGATGAAGCGCTTGGCCTTGCCCCAGTACTTGTGGAGCGCGATGTAGAAGAAAATGACGATGGGGATGAAGATGCACATCTCGATGCCGAACTCGCCGGAGTTCCGGAACCACCCCGGAGCACCCGTCATGCCCGAACGGAAGTAGCCGAACCCCATCTGACCCCAGGACTGGATCGAGTGCTGGGACATTTTGAAATTGTACAAACACCACGACAGCATGAACACAATGAGCCGACGCTCACTGTTGACGATGTTCACGATGAGGAAATAGATCAGCACCCAGGAGAGGTACAGGCTCAATTGGTCCCACGCGTCGTCCGGGTACTGGGCCGTTATGCACGAGATGACAACCACAGCGGTGTACGCGAGGAGCCACCAGTTCGCCGGACTCTTCACCGTGAACCAATGCCCCTCGGCGATCATGGACACGACGGCACCTGCCAGCGCCAAGGACCCCCATGGGACGACCTGCAACCCCTCGTAGATGTCCTGCGGCCGAACGTACTCGATGAAGAGATAGAAGCAGATAAGCCAGAATGAGGGTGCCTGCCTGACCAGGAAGCGCCAAATCCCCCGCGCCGTGATACGGTACAGGAAGGGATCACCCTCCTGCGATGGCAGGGCTGCACTGGGCCTCAGGGCGGTCGCCGTCATGGTCCTCGCTGAATAAGCATATACTGTGCCCCCGGAAAAGCCAAAAAAGACGCTATCTTTCAGGGGTGCGCTGCGTCCGCACCACAGCCAAGCCCCGTAGGCGGCGGAGAACGGCATGGACTCCATCAGCGTCATCATTCCAACCTACAACAGCGGACTTGACCTCACCGAAGCGGTCGAATCTGCTCTGGCTCAGACGTACGCCCCCGTCGAAATCATCGTGATCGACGACGGGTCGACGGACGACACCGAGGAGATTTGCGCGCGCTTCCCGGCGCCGGTTCGGTATCTCAAGCAGCCAAAAACCGGCGTGGCGGCCGCCCGTAACCGTGCCGTCCGCGAAGCGAAGGGCACCTGGATCGCATATCAGGATGCGGATGATATTGCCGAGCCGACCCGGCTCGAAACGCAGATGGCCGTCCTCAAGACATTCCCCCACGTCCGCTGGTGCTTTGGCAACGGGTCCGTCATGGATCCCGATGGACGTACGATCCCCGGCACGAGTCTCCGGTCTCTGGTCCCCGTGTTCAAGGAGATGGGCCTCGCCGAGGAGGAGTTCTTCGCGCTGGACCTGCAGGCGCATACCGTCGAAGCGGCGGGAAAGCGTCACTCCGTATTCACCGGCGACATGTTCCGCCTGCTCTTCCTCGGCAGCGTGGTCTTTCCTTCCGCGACCGTGATTGCCCGTGATTTCATGCTCGAAGTCGGTCCCTTCGACGAGCAGTTCCGCGTCGCGAGCGACACGGAGTTCTTTCATCGCGCAGCGGCCAAGGCGCCCGTGGCGTTCATCGCGACTCCCCTGTTCCGCTGCCGCCGTGGACATGGGACGAACCTCACCGGCGCCCGGGACTCGACCCGTCTCATCCTCACGGGTCTCGAGAGCCAGCGGCGAGCCGCAGCCCTTCGCCCGCTCACCGACGCTGAGGCCGAAACAGTCCGCGTGGGCCGGCAGCGCATCTACGAGCGCCTCGCGTACGCCCATCTGACCGTGTATCGCCCGCGAGAGGCCCGCGACGCCATGCGCCGCGCGTATGCGGAGGGAGCACCTCGCTCGGCGCACAACCTCTTCGTGAGCGCCGCCGCATGCCTCCCCGCGCCGCTCTTGCGACTTGCGCACCTGCTGAAGCGACTACCGGGTTGAGGTCACCGCTTCATAGAGGCGCTCGTACGCCCCCACCATCGCGGAGGTCGTGAACCGCTCACGCGCGGTCACCGCGGCCGCTGCCGTCAACCGCTCACGCAGCGCCCGGTCCTTTCCAAGCCTCAGCACCGCATCCGCCACGGCTTCTGGCGAGCCCCGCTCGATCATGAGTCCATCCCGATCGGCCGTGACGATCTCTTCGGGACCACCGCTGCGGGTGACCACCACAGGCACGCCGCACGCCATCGCTTCGATGGTGGCGAGCGAAAATCCTTCTTCCCGGGACGTGAGGAGGAACAGGTCCAGGTTGTTTATGGCTCGTGCGACATCCTCCTGGTAGCCGGCGAAGATCACCCGCTCCCTGAGCCCCAGTTGATCGCGGAAGGCCAGGATCGGCGGGCTGTCAGACGTGTCATATTGTCCGAACACCACGAAGCGGTAGGCGGGGTCGCGCTTGGCCACGAGTGCCGCCGCCCGAAGGAAGACGTCGTAGCCCTTCGACGGACGCAAGTTACCGACGGCTCCTACCAGGATCTCTTGCGGTCCGACGCCCAGGGCCTGACGCAGCGTGGTATCTCGCCGGGGCTGAAAGTGACCCGGGTCGATCCCATTGTGGATCACGGCCGTCTGGGCGGCTGAGAGCGGGTGCCGAGTCAGAAAGACCTTCCGGAGCGCATCCGAAACGAAGACCACTCGTCGGGCACCCAGTCGCAACAGGCCGAACTTGAGATAGCGAAAGCGCTCATCGGCCGCGACGTCAACTTGTCCGTGGAAGGTCGCCACAAGGGGGACTCCGGTCAGCAGGGCCGCCACGCTCCCATACACCGCCGGCGAAAGGAGATGTGCCTGGACGAGATCGATCCGGTGTTGCCGCACCGCCCGAATGATTCCGCTCAAAAATCCGCGATCGAAAGCCCGCCGCGTCTTCGGAATCAGGATCGGTTCGACGCCTGCGCCACGTGCGGCCCGAGCTGTCCATCCATCGCTGCACACGGCCGCAAACGGACGCCAGCGAGCGCGGTCCACGCCGGCGACCAGCTCCGCGAAGACGGTCTCGGCCCCGCCCGGACCGGCGAGATCGATGAGATGCAGAATGTTTTTCATCGGGTCACCAGGCGCTCACCATACAGGGCGTGAAGCATTCGCTCGGAGACAGGCGTGCGAAACGTGAGCAGGGTCTCGGCGAGCATCGCCGATCGGGGCAAGGGATCCAGATCGCGAATGAGAGAACGGAGGGGACCAACCCGATCGAGGCTCGTCGGGTAGCCGCGCATTGCTCCCCACTGCGCCCAGCTGCTCGCGAGCGATCCCGCGATCTTGGGATCCCTGGCCCGGACCGGGAATCGCAGGTAGCCAGGCACTGCCCCCGATACCGGATGGAAGGCCGTCATTCGCTGAGAACGCCCGATCAGTTCGTGGAGGCCATCTCCTGTAATGCGGCGGGCCTTGGCCGCGTCCTCGCGCAAGGCCCAGGTCGTGGCCAGGACCCCGAGGGCAAACGCACTCATGCCCCGTGACGCCCGAGGAGCCTTGTAGACGGTCTGACCCAACTTGAGCCACGGGATGGCCGCTGGGATACCGTAGAGGGAGGGTCGGGCCAGGAGCCATTGAGCCAGCAGGGGCAGCGATTCAGCGATCCCGGACCGCACAGCAAAAGCACGATCACCGATGACACGCTCGCCGCGTTCGTCGTTGGCCAGCAGCGCCCCGCCCCGCCCCGCCGTCACCCCCTTCCCACGCCCAAACGACAGGACCGCGAGGGAGCCGTGGCCTCCCAGAGGCACACCATCGTAGGTGCCCCCCGTTCCCTGAGCCGCATCTTCGATGAGGAGGGTGTTCGCCGATACCGCTACGGCTCGTGCCTGCGCCAGGTCAACGGGAACACCGTAGAGATGCACCACGACGATGGCGGCCAGACCCCGCGCCGCAATACGTTTGAGGTGCTGGAAGTCAGGCCCCAGCGTCTCGGCATCGAGATCGTAGAGCGCAACCGGGACACCGGCGCCGACGGCGGCGGTGGCCAGGTCATAGCAGGCATACCCCGGCAAAGCCACGGGAAGGCCGGGGCGCTCAGTCGCCGCCGCGGCCAGGGCCAGCCTCAGCGCGCTGGTCCCGGAGTCGGTGAGTAGCAGCAACCGGGCCCCGTACTCTCGCCGCATGGCATCCCGCAACTCGGCGTGGTTCCCCCGGCCCCTGACGGCCTCGCGAACACCGGCGAGAATGGCGGCTGCCGGCAAGGGCGTGTAGACGGGCGGCTCGCGACGGATCAGGGAATCCCCCGTACAATCGTCGGGCCGAGGCGATTCGCCACCGCTAACGGCAGGTACTGCCAGAGGCGTGGCCCCCAGGAATAAGCGCCTTCATCCGGCGATGGAGTGGCCGCATCACCGCCGCCGCGGGAGTGCTGGTACCACCACAGCGGTTCGTCCCGTGCCCCCCATTGCTGCTTGAACCGATGGGTTCCGCTCCCCGGTGAGCAGCGACCGAAATTGAAGACCTTCACGCCCTCGACGACGCAACGCTCGAGAAAGGCCCAGTAGAGAAGCATGTTTGGTGCCATCCGATTGAACGCGCGGAGCGAAGACGCCCACGTAATTTCGAACTCGGCGTTCCAACGAAAGCCGCAGCCCCCTGCGACCGCCTGGTCGCCATGATAGACGCACGCGAACCAGACGTCATCGGGGAACGCGCCGCGAATCTCCGTGAAGAGCCGGCGCGACTGGACCGGCGTCCCGAGATCGCGCATGTGCTCGGCGAAGACCGCGTAGAAAGGATCGAGCTGCTCGCCGCCGAAGCGCACCCTCAAGCCCTCCTTCTGGGGGCGGCGGATCTGGCTCCGGACCTTGGCCGGCAGGGCCTCCCACAAGACTTTGGGATCCCGTTCCGGGAGGTCCAGCAGGACCGTGATCTTGCGGTGCGATACCACCAGATCCACAGGCAACTCCACGCGGCTCCTCAGCTCCAGGAGCTTCGCCCCCGCACGGTCCGCGGCGCCCACGGCCGCGTGGGTCAGCGCCCGCACCGACTCGGCGTCTCCCAAGGGACCACCGTAATTCACGAACGGCATCGAAACGAGGTAACGACCGAAGAGAAGACTCCGTACGTGGATCAGAGGCAGGATACCGGCGGGAATCCCGTCGGTCCCCATGGACGCGAGATAGTCACTCTCGTGTCCCAGCGCCCGCTTCAGCACTCCCTTCCAGGCCCACCGATGAAAATGGGTCCCGCCTGGAGCGCGACGGACCACGTCATCCCAGCGATCGGCCGGGCCTGTATACAGGGCGACGGCGCCCCCTGCTGACTCCTTCACGATGCGGCAACGGACCCGGCGGGTGAGAAGCGATCGGCGATGGCCGAGAAGCGGAACTCGCAAAGGAGCCGTTCGAGACGCGGCAGGGTGCGTCCCAGGCCCGTGTAGTGCCGGAATCGCGCCGACCAGGACACGCGTTGGCGAGGTTGATCCGGATCGATTTCCCACGGATGCATGTAGAACACCGCCGGCACGCCCCGTACGTCGTACTCCCGGACGGCGGCCCGGACCAGTGCGTAAGGGAAGATGCGGAAATAGGCGCCGCCACCTGCCGGAAGATTCAAGCCCCAGCGCCGGAGAGTGGCGGGGGGAAGCTCTTCGATGGACCCAGCAGCGCGGTCGAGGCGGTACGGATCCCGCCCACCGTCTGCGTAGCCATATCCGCCCGGGCGACGGATCGGGAACAGGCTCGAGTCGTAGCGATATCCCTCTTCAGCCAGCACGTCGAGCGCCCATTCCCGCCCCGGGACAATGGAGAAGGAAGGCGCACGGAACCCGAGCACCGGAGCGCCGGTCAACTGCTCCAGACATTCCTTGGTCCGCCGAACCGATTCCCGGAACTCCTCCGGCCCGATCTGCGTGACCCGCTTGTGGTCCCACCCGTGGCTCGCGAGCTCGTGCCCAGCCCGTGCGATCCGCCGGATCATGTCGGGATGACGATCGGCCACCCAACCGAGGGTAAAAAACGTCCCGCGGGCCCGGTGCCGCTCGAGCAGATCCAGGATGCCATGGACCGCCGCCTCCACCCGGGAGGGGAGGCGGTCCCAGGCATCCCGGGGCACACTGCCCTCGAAGGCGGAGACCTGGAAATACTCTTCGACATCGACCGTGAAATAGTGAGTTGTCATTGCTCGCCCTAAACTAGCGACTCCCAGTAACGAAAAGAGCCCGGCTTTCTAGGCCGGGCTCTCTCGGGCGTCGCCCTACCGCATCAGGACGCGGAGGTCTCGTCCGCCTGCTTCCGGCGACGGCGCAGGGCACCGCCACCGAGGCCCACAAGGCCGGTACCCAGCAGGACCATGCTCACCGGCTCTGGCGTCACGTTCCCGCCACCGTTGGTGCAGCGGCCGTAGTCGCCGTAGCCACCCGTGTCGCACTTGAGTGAACCCGCGATCGGGACCTGCGTCGAGTGCCAGCGGAGTCCGACACCCGTGAGATCGAACTGGGCGTTGTTCGCGAAGTTGAAGTCGAACTGGACGTAGGGCACGCCGGGGAATGAGTTGCACGTCGACCAGTGGGTCAGGTTCTTACCGCCTGGGTTCGTGCAACCGGTGATCCCGCTGTTCCCACCCGTGCCGAGATACAGCTCGGCATTCTTCCCGCCCAGAGTCTTGATGTCCTGGCCGCCCTGTTGGCTCCAGGCGCTCTTGATGTCCGTGCTGTGACCGCTCTGCACGTAGTTGACATCGTAGTTGCTCACCGTGCCGGTGAAGGCGGCGCCGAAGTGGTACAACCCAACCGAGGTGATCGTGTTGACGGCGCTTGGCGAACCGCCCGTACCCTGGAGGTTCCAGACCTGCATCGACAGATGTCCGGCCGTAGACTGGATCCGGACGCTGGCGCACACCTGAATCGCGCCGGTCACGCAGTAGTTGTCGAAGTTCAGGAAGCCGGGGCCTCCCGCACTCACGACCTGGGGCGCCACAAGCAACCCGCCCGCTAACCCCATTACCAACATGCCGCGCTTCGTCATTGATCCCGCCTGGTCGAGTATGTGAGGTCCTGGCCTCAGTTGACCCACGTCTTTCCGGCTGATACGTATTGCAGGTTCCGGGCCACCCAAACCTGGACCCAATAAACTCCGTAACTCATTTCTATGTAATCATTTACATTGTAACTGCGGCGGCGTTATCGATCGGCAGGGCCCCCCTTGTGCGCCCGTACCCCAACAGCTTGTTGCACAAACGCCTCACACGGTCCCAGAGCTGAGGGCAGCCCGCAAGGCACGGATTCCCGCCACCAAATACGCAACGCCGAACACGAACCCAAGCAAGGAGGTCTTGGCAATGGCTTTCTTCAGTCCGAGCAGGATGTCTCCCTGGGCCCCAGACCGCATCGCGATCGGGACATCGGTCAGGAAGATCACAAAGAGTAGAATAACCAGTGCGCCAAGGACGACCATGAGAGTCCCCAAGGTGAGCACGGTGCGGCGGCGGCCGCGGGCGAACGCGGCAGCCAGGAGCGCCGCCAGCCCGAGGGTCGGGAGCGGCAGCCCGGCAAACACGGCTGCGACGGTCGCGAACTCCCACTCCGGGGTGTGAAAGGCGCTCGGGATAAATGCGAGGACGAAGTCGCCAAGTCCCACCACGGCGAGCAAGAACCCCAGCCAGGCCACCGCCTGCCAGGCCCGGTCAGGATTCGCCGCCATCGCTGCCAGGGCCCTGCCGCGTGGATCGATCACCACTTTGGGTGCGGTCATATTTGTCCTCAGGCTAGGTTTGGTCCCCGGGCGCGCGTGGCTTCAGAAGCCAGCGCCCTGGCACCGTTGACGGCAGGAGAATCCCCCGCAACCTCACACGGCTTCCCACCGTGTCGCGCTTCGCGGCCGTCGTGTCGAAACCAGCAACCGTGTCCAGGTGCACTTCGAGCGTATCGATCAAACTCCCCGTTGTGTCAGTCACATGCAGGATCCGGCCCGCTTGCCCGGTACTCGTATCCAAGATCACCACCCGCCCCAGAATGGCAGCCAGCCCGGCGTCCGCCGTCCCGCCGTTAGCGGTCTTGGCCTGTCCGACCGTGAGCACATTGATGGGTGTGTTGGCCTGGATCCCGAGCGTCAACAGGCTGACCATCCGAATGACGTGCTGCCCATCGAGCGTGTCGACGGTCCCCAGAATCCTGACGCTATCACCCACACCCACGATGACCGTCGGCTTGATCTGCGTGATCCGGACGGCTCCCGCAGAATCCGCGATGCTGTTCGTGCTGTCACCGAACGCGTTCGCATTGGCGAGCGCAACACCGACCACGAAGACCTTTGTCCGCAGGGGCAATGATCGGGCTCCTGCCGGACTGGCGGCTGGGAAGGAGACGGCGATGCGCACAAACGATGTTTCCCCTGGCGTAATCACCACGCTCGAGTCGATCCGGGTGATCCGCATGGAATCGTGAGGAATCGTCAAGGTATCCACGGCCACCCGGTAGCTCCCCACTGGGATACCAAGCAGGGAGAAATTCACGGGGGTGCCGGCGAACAGCGTGCCCGAATCCGATGTCGCGCGCGCGACCGTATCGACGGTGCCGACTCCGACCAGCGCGACGCGCGCCGCGGGGAAGGTCACGTCGGGGAAGCCGCCGAACGTCGTGTCCCCGTTGCGATCCAGGTAGATCAACCCGCGGACCTGCCCGGCTCCAGGTATCATCAACACCCGGTCAGCGCCGGCGTTGCTGCACGCGGCTACCGCAGCCGCAAGGCCGATCCGCAGCAGGTGCGGCAAGCGAGGGCTCACCAGTTCACCCGGAGGCCGAGCCGCAGAAAACGACCAGATGAGGTCCGCATCAGCAGGTTGCCGAAATTGGGGTTGGCGACCAGGGGAACGTGGGTCACCGTGCCGGTCGTGGTCAACGCGCGGGCGGGATCCACAAGGTACACCGCCTGGTCGATCACGCCGACGTCGGACTCGAGGAGGTTCACCGCCTCTACGGTCACCGCCAGCGGGTACCCGGACACCATTATCGCCGGTACTTCGAGGCGCACATCCAGGGAGTGGACGCCGGAAGCGCGGCAGGAGTTTCGCGTGGCAAACTGCCCTACCTGCGTCCGAAGGCAGGGCCATTGCCCCAGCAACGTTGCCATGCCACGCACGGTGTCATCCACGAACGCCGGGTCATTCGCCGCTCCGTCGCCGTTGGCGTCTACCCCCGGGCGAAATCCGGGAGTGAACGGGTAGCCGGAGCGATACCGATAGACGGCTGCCAGATGGGCCCCATGGAGACGCCGGAGCGTCAGGTCCGCCGCCAGCGTGATGCGGTGCGGCACATCGAAGTCGGACGTGCCGTTGGCCCAATCCCGTCCGTTGAGCCCGACGGGAAAGGGAGACAACTGACCCGTTGGATCTCCAGGCGAATTCACCCCGGACAACCAGTTGTCCGTCGTCTGGGAATAGGTGTAGCTGACGATGAGCTTGAGACTGGCACTGACCGAGCGTTCCAGCCCCACGCTCAAGCCGTAGTAGTCTGAGAACCCATCGGGATTGAGCGCCGAGACGAGATCGAAGCCCGAGAACCGCCGATTCGATCCCGGCTGAGCGGCGAGTAGGCCACCCTCCTGTACCAGCGTCCCATAGATCGGCCGCCCGTACTGATCGCTTCCCGAAGGGCCCGCGGCGAGGTTCAGGTCCGCCCGCCGCTGGAGAAAATCTGAATGCCGATACGTGCCGTCGAGGTGCAACTCAACCCCGTTCCCAATCGCGCCGACGATACCCGCGCCGAACCGCCGCGTCCGCGGTGGCGCGAACTGCGGCCCTAGAAGAGTGAGGCGGGATCCAACTACGGGGGCGTGGACGGAATCGGGGGCCGCGGGCCAAGTGCCAAGAGCGCCGAGTCCCCGCCTCACGGTGACCGCCCCGTCCTCCGTCAGGAGCGCGGCGAGCAACGACGGATCCACGGTGTTCGAGAAACTGCCACCTTCCAGACTGACCAGCCAGCGATGCCGCTGCCCCACATCCCATGTCGCTCCAAAGCGCGGTGAAAACTTGTTCAGACGACTCGGCACCGCATCATTCCGCAGACCGGTCGCCTTGAACCAAGCGTTGTTCTCCACGACATCCGCGACGGGGAGCTTCTCGATGTCATACCGCATCCCAACCAGAATATCGAACCCCGGCGCGGCCTCCCAGCTGTCCTGAAAGAAGCCTCCAAATTGCGGAGCCGAAAACTGGGCTGTCTGGGCTGCGCCGACCGCCTGAACGAATTCCCCCTGGCGGGCCGCGAATTGCGCCGGGCCCCCGAAGAAGAAGGTGCCGCCCTGGTCGTAGGATGAAGTGATCTGATACGAAGGCGCCGTCACCTCGCCACCGAACTTGATACGGTGCGCCCCCGCAGTCCATTCCATGGACTCTCGTACCAGCAACGCCGTGCGCTGGAAGTTGCCGAGGAGACCTCCGTCCACACCGAACCCCGCTCCCGGCCCCGCGACCCACGTTCCGATCGGTCCCATAGCGGTATCGGACCGCGAATTCACCTGGATGCCGGCTCGCAGCTCAGAGGCGAGTCGTCGGTTGAGCGAGGACGCCAGGACCGCGTCGGCGACAAACTCCGACTGGGTCGTTGTGGACCCGATGCTCGAGAGTGCGGCCCCCAAGTCTCCATCGGTGATCTTGCTGTTTCCGTAGTACCCGCTGACGTCCAGCGAATTGTCGTCGGAAAGTTGCCAATCCAGTCGCCCAAAAGCCGAAACACGCTGGGTGGTAGCGACCCGGGGACGGGCATATGCAGACAGGTCCGTGCTGAATGAGTCCCGAGCGGTGGTCACAAGGGAATCATTCGCCCACACCGCCGGCAGGGGAGCCTGAACCCGCTGTGCTTCGATCCCGAGCACAAAGTGGGCGGTGTCCGGAATGATCGGGCCGGTGATGACCACCCCGCCTCGCATGGTATTGTTCGCGGCGGCGTCGGTCGCGAAGAACTTGGAAGACGAAAGAGCGCTGCCGGTCCAGTCGACGAAAGCGCGCACCGCAGGCGTCGGCGTCCCTTCCCGGCTGAAGGCGGACAACGCGCCGCCGCTGAATCCCGACCACTCCACGTCAGGCCCTCCGTCCACTTGATGCACGCTCCCAAACGCGGACCGTGGGAATGCGCCACCCGGATCCAACGGGAATCCCGGGTGCCCTACCGGCGCGACCGGCAGCCCATCAAGCACCAAGCCCGAGAATTGAGACGGCAGGCCCTCTCCTTCCAGGGTGGCCGAACGACTGGACAGGAGATCGGCGGCGGCACTGATGCCCCGGTTGTTCTCCGGCAGGGCGTCGAGCAGCGGGAGGCCGATCCAATGGCCACTGGCCGAGGACGCGCTCAAGTACACGCCAGAGAGGAAGAAGCTCGTGTCCACCACCTTCACCGGCGGCGGCGCACTCACCAACACCATGGGGACTTGCAGGACTACACCCGGGCGGACCGGAACCCCGCGCACCAGGTGGGGGCGGTACCCAAGCGCCTCGGCGAAAACCTCATACTGGCCCGGCGGAAGCAGCGGAAAGCGATATTCACCATGGCGGGCGACGGTGACAACTCGCTCGACTCCCGACGCCCGGTCGAACACGATCACGTCGGCGCCCGAGAGCGGCTGCCCCAGAGAGTCGGCGACGGTGCCGGTGAGCTCTCCGGCAGTGATACTTTGTCCCACTGCCCCCCGAGTCCAAGCAAGGGACATGACAACCACGGCTGCGACAGTCGCTCGTTTCATCATCCCCGCTCGGTGGGTAGTCGGGTCGAAAGCCGCCGTAACTTAAGGGGTCGCCGCCATTTTGCCCACTTGCCGATAGGAGTATCGGTGCCCACGCACTCACGCCCACCCGTCGCCCGCGCCCTTCGGTTCCTGCTGGGACTTTCGCTCGGCGCCATTCTCTATGCCACACTCACTCCTTCTGCCATCTCGGATGAGGTCCCCCCCTGGTGGTGCGTGGCATGCGGCGAACGGGGCGTGGCCGACTTCATCCTCAACGTGATGCTCTTCGTCCCACTCGGGATCAGTCTCCGGTTGAACGCGGTCCGCCCCGGAACGGCGGCCCTGACTGGGGGCGTCCTATCGACCGCGATCGAACTGACCCAGGCCATGATCCCGGGGCGGGACACGACTATCGGAGATGTCATCTCCAACACGCTCGGCACCATGCTCGGTTATTGGCTGACATCGGTCGCTCTATCAGTTGCGGTCCGACGACCGCGCGCCGTTGTGAGCGCGGTCTGGGCGATCGTCGCCATCGTAGTCGTCGCGCTCACCGGCGCGGCCCTGCGGCCCGACTACCCGCCGACCGCCTACTACGGTCAATGGACAGCGGATCTGGACGGCGGGCTTCAGTGGTATCGAGGGCACGTGCTCCGCGCCACCCTCGGCAATCTTCCCTTGCCCTCCGAGCTTCTGCGCGACCAGTCTGCGATCCACGGGCTCCTGCGGGATGGCCAAACGCCGATCCACGTCGTCCTGACCGCCGGTCCCGTGACGACCCGAATCGCGCCCGTGTTCAGCATCTTTGACGACGAACGGCGAGAAATCCTCATCCTCGGAGCCCGCGGCCACGATCTCGTCGTGCGGTCGCGGACCCGCGGCTTCGCCTGGGGACTCGATCGTCCCTACCTGACCGAGAGAGGGGTGTTGACGGGTCTGGCCCCTGGGGACACGCTCCACATCGCGTATTGGCGGCAAGGCGGACGGACATGTCTACTCATCAACGGTGGCCGATCCTGCGACCTGGGGTATACCGCGGGGGCCGGCTGGTCCGTGCTCATATACCCGGAGAGCCTCCCCGGCTGGTTGCGCACGCTGCTGGGCGCCCTGTGGGTGGGAGGGATGCTTCTCCCGGCCGGGTACAGCATCGGGACGAAAACCGGCGCGGCCCTTACCATCCTCATAATCGCGATCGGCCTCGGCGGCGTCCCCCCTTTCGTCGGACTGCTGCGCACACCGACACTCGAATGGGCAGGCGCGCTGGCGGGCCTTGGAGTAGGCTTCGCCGCCCGGATCCTCCTGTCGCGCGGCGTCCTTCCTAGCTCGTCCCCCGCTCAACCCATGTGACCCGGATCAGCTCCTGCAAGCATCGGTCTATCCGCTCGTAGACTTCAGCAAATACCTGGCGAGGCTGTTCCACCGGATCACGAATCGCCCGCGTGGCCGGCTGATTCGTGTCGAGATCCCCGAGCAACAGAACCGGACGCTTCGTCGGACCGTATTGTCGATGGAGCTCGGCCCGCTGGCGCGGCTCCATCACAACCACGAGATCGGCGCCACCTACCGACGCCGACGTGAGGAGTCGGGAGCGGTGGCGTCGAAGGTCCACGCCTCTGGCCGCAGCGACTGCCACCGCGTCGCCTGGCGCTCCGCGGTGAGGACCGATGAAACCCGCGGACTCCACGCGCACCGGTGCTCCTGCGGGGATGAGGGCACGAGCCTTCACCGCCGCGTACGGGCTCCGGCAAATGTTTCCGTGACAGACCATCAGGACGGTGACCGGCTGCGGGGCCGAGCCCAGCTGGGTGAGAGCACGTCTGCGTCGCCAAGGATGAAGTAACTGCTCCAACAACCGTTGGGCACCGCGCAGAGCATCCTTGATCCGATCGACGGGCCCACTGCTGGTGGAAATCACTTCCCCTGCGCTTCCCGCTTGATCCGCTCCCACCACTCCATCCGCTCGCGGACCGTCTTCTCATACCCGTGTTCGGACGGCGCATACCAATGCGCGCCCCGGAGCGGCTCCGGCAGATACTCCTGCGGGATGTAGGCGTCGGGGTGGTCGTGTGCGTACCGATAACCTTCGCCGTACCCGAGTCCCTTCATCAGGGGGGTCGGGGCGCTGCGGAGATGAAGCGGGACCGTTTCCGTCGGATACTGGCGCGCCGCGTCCTGTGCCTCACCGAACGCGGCGTACACCCGGTTCGACTTCGGTGCTGTGGCGAGATAGACCACCGCCTGGGCGAGCGCCAGCTCCCCTTCCGGTGAGCCGAGGAAGTGGTAGACCTCCTTGGCGGCGTTCGCGATGGTGACGGCGCGGGGATCCGCGAGCCCCACATCTTCGATCGACATGCGGACGATCCGGCGCGCGAGATAGAGCGGGTCCTCGCCACCCACCAGCATCCGCGCCAGCCAATAGAGCGCCGCGTCAGGATCGCTCCCCCGTACCGCTTTGTGCAGTGCCGAGATGAGGTTGTAGTGCTCTTCACCGGACTTGTCGTACTTCGGGACGGGGGACTCGAGCAGGGACGCGACGGTCTCTCGGGAAAGCGGATTGGGGATTCGGGATTCGGGATGGGTAGCCGCGCCCCGCGAGTCCAGCGCGATCGCCTCGACGGCGTTCAAGGCGCGACGGGCATCGCCCTGAGCGTAGTCGACCAGCGCCTCGATGGCGGCATCCGACAGCACCAATCCCGAATCCCTGCTTCCGAATCCCGCCTCCTGGGCCCCTCGTTGGACGACCGTTCGAATGTGCTCCCACGAAAGGGGTTCGAGGACGAACACCCGGCACCGGGACAGCAGCGCGCCCGTCAACTCGAAGCTCGGGTTCTCGGTGGTCGCGCCGATGAGCGTGATGACGCCGTTCTCGACCCACGGCAGAAACGCGTCCTGCTGCGCACGGTTGAAGCGATGGATCTCGTCGCAAAAGAGAATTGTCCCCCGCCCCTGATACTTCAGGCGCTCTTCTGCTTCCTTGATGATCTCGCGGACGCGCGCCACGCCTTCGGTGACCGCGGAGAACGGCTCGAAGTGCCGGTCCGTGTAGTTGGCAATGATCTTGGCGAGGGTGGTTTTCCCGGAGCCCGGCGGCCCCCAGAAGATGCAGCTGCCCACAGACCCCCGGCGGATGAGATCACCGAGGGCGCGGCCGGGGCCAAGGAGATGCTCCTGGCCCAGGAAGTCGCCGAGGGTCTTGGGGCGAAGCCGCGCCGCAAGCGGCTCGGCGCTTCCTTGAAAAAGGGAAGGTTCAGTCACGGGACCGCGGGATTGGGGATTCGGGAGTCGGGATTGGTGCGTTCAAAGATGCCACCCTTGCAATCGATTGGTTACACGTCCCCGACCACGCGCCGGCATTCTTATGCATGAGACAGCTCGAAACACTGAAAGCATGGAACTGCGCGGAACAGATCGCCCGCCAGGCATATTCACTCACACTTAAGGCGCCATTGAAGCAGCACTTTGGGCTCGCCGATCAAATCCGTCGTGCTGCGGTCTCCGTGCCGGCCAACATTGTCGAGGGCTATGCTCTCGGCACAACGCCACAATTCATACGATTCCTCAAGATCGCCCTCGGGTCCGCCGCCGAGCTCCACACTCACCTTCGTATCGCCCGAGACTTGCGGCTGTGTGACTCGCGTGGGGCCGAGGCGACGATTGACGAAACAAACCGCACTATCAGGCTACTTGTCGGATTGATCAGGAAGCTTCAGGAGCGCCTGGGCCAATCCCGAATCCCGAATCCCCCATCCCCTCAGGGAGTCCGCGCCAGAAGTTCGAAGAGGTAGACCGCGCCCGCCCCTATGAAGAAACTCGTGGCGGAGCCCCAGCTCCTCTTGGCCTGAAACTCGGGCACCAAGTTCGATGCTGCCACATAGAGGGTCACTCCACCCGAGATGGCAAGTCCATGCTGGGCCAGCACGCCGAGTCTGTTGGTCAGGACGACGCCCAGGACGGTAGCGATGCCCAACAGGGCTGCGGCTCCGATGGCCTGCGGGCGCGTCCGTCCACCCGCCAGCATCAGGCTCGAAATCGTCACCCCTTCCGGCAACTTGTGCAACAGGATCGCCAGGAAGAGCAGTACGCCGAGGGACGGGCGCACCAGGAACCCGCTGGCGATCGCCACCCCGTCGAAAAGGGTGTGGAGCAGCAGCCCGACCAGCGCGCTGGTGCCGGCCACGGCGCGGACGTGATGGGTCTCCTCCCCAAAGTGGAAGTGTGGCGTGACGGTGTGCTGCGTGAGGTGCACCGCGAGATACCCGGCAAGCACGAGCGGCATCGCCAATGCGCCGCTGCGGGCGAACGCCTCGGGGATCACGTCGATCAGAGCCACCGCGAGCATGAACCCGGCGCCGAACGCCACGCCATGCTCGATGAGCTTGAGACTCTTGGACGCGTGCCTGGTGACTGCGAGCGCGCCCACGATGTTGCCGAACGCCGCGATCAGCGCGTAGCCGAGTGCTTCACCCACGGGTGCCCACCCGCTGCAGCAGGTGGTCGCGCGTGTTCCGGGTGGGGTCTTCCAGTACCTCGTCGAGCAGGCGGGCCAGGGTCTCACCGATCGCCGGGCCGGGACGGACCCCGGCAGCGATCAGGTCGTCGCCTTTGACGGCGAGATCCGCGAGGACGAGGGGATCGCCGGCGTCGCGGATGGCACGGACGACGTCCGGGAGACGGGATAGGGGATTCGTGATTCGGGATTGGTCTATCCCCGGTATCAGTGCCAGCAAATCGTTGGCGAATTCCCCCACGCGAGACAGCCATTTCCGAACGTCGGGAATGTGTTTGGGATCGGGATACCTCTCGCGCCAGTCCCGAATCGCCCGAGCTCGCTCGATGTCCTTGTTCGAACACTTGAGTCTGGTCAGCAGCGAGGCGGGATCGCTCGCCAACAAACTGGAGACGACGACGGGGTCGCGGGCGAGTTTATCCACCCGTCCCGAATCCCCAATCCCCAGTCCCGGTCTGGCGAGCTCCGGCAGCCAGATTCTCGCGGCCCCGACGTCCCGCCACAACGAAAGCAGTTTGGCGATCCGCTTCGCCGTCGCGATCCCCTTCCACCACTCGTCCTTCACCCGCTCCGCCGACAGCTGCGACAGTCCCTGCGCGTTCGCCTTCGCCGCCTCGAGCGTTCGCGGATGTATCCGGAACTCGAAGCGGGCACTGAACCGGAGCGCGCGGAGAATGCGGAGGTAGTCCTCCTGGAAGCGCCAGTTGGGGTCGCCCACGGCCCGGATCACGTGCGCGTCCAGATCGGCGCGACCGTCGAAGGGGTCCTTCCACTCATGTTTGAGGGGATGGTACGCGATCGCGTTGATCGTGAAGTCGCGCCGGGCCAGGTCGTCCATCAGTGATCCGCCGAACTCGACCACCGCATGGCGCCCGTCGGTCTTGATGTCCCGCCGGAAGGTCGTGACCTCATGCGGCTGGCCCTTTCCGTCCAGCACCGCGACGGTGCCATGCTCGATGCCCACGGGCACCGTGCGCTTGAACAGCTCCCGTACTTTCTCGGGGTGGGCCGCGGTGGTCAGGTCGAAATCGTGGTGCGGCAGGCCGAGCAGTGTATCCCGGACCGCACCGCCCACGCACCAGGTCTCGAACCCCGCGTCTTCGAGCTTGCCGGCAATCCGGAGAACGTTGTCGGGAACGGCGATCGTGTTCGGGAACGTCATCCGCAGAGCACCGAGCCACCGTTCACGTTGAGGATTTCACCGGTGATGTGGCGCGCCAGGTCGGAGCACAGAAATACGATGGGGCCCGCGATATCCTGGGCCGACGCCACCCGCCTGAGCGGGATCCCGGCCTCGATGGCGCGCCTCCCCTTGCCACCCTCCTTCTCATAGGGGACGCGCGCCATCTCCGTATCCACCCAGCCGGGTGCGACGCAGTTTACGTTGATGCCGGGCGCGAGCTCGACGGCCAGCGACTTCGTGAACGCGATGACCCCGCCTCTCGCCGCTCCGTAGTCGGCGTGGAAGGCTTCGCCACGCTGTCCTGCCGTCGACGACACGAGCACGATCTTCCCACCCTCGGAGAGATGTGGGATGGCGGCCCGGCAGACGTAAAAGTGCGAGTCATAGTTCGCCCCGCGCGTCGATTCCCACTGGGCGTCGGTCATCTGCGACAGGGGGACTTCTTCGGGTGGCCACACGCCGTGGTTCACCACGAGGATATCGAGTCCCCCGAGCTGGCGGACCGCATCATCCACGGCGCTCCGGGCCGCGGCGGAAACTCCCAGGTCTCCGGCGATGGCGACCGCGGCGTGCCCAAGCTTCGCGAGCGCGGCATCGGCGTCGGCGCGGCGGGACCGGTACCCCAGTGCAACGCGGGCCCCCGACCGCACCAGCATTTCGGCGGTCGCGAGCCCGATTCCCCGGGTCCCACCCGTGATGAATGCGCGCTTCCCGGTGAACTCGATCAGCCCTTCATCCTTTCTTCCACGATGTCGCAGATGATGTGCTCGATCGCGAGATGGAGCTCCTGAATCCGCGCCGTCTCATCTGCGGGCACCACCAGGGCGACGTCGGCCAGCGCCTTGAGCTGGCCTCCGGACTTGCCGAGAAACGCGATCACGGGCACTCCCCGCGCCTTCGCCGATTGCGCCGCCCGAATGACATTCGGGCTCTCACCGGACGTGGAGTGCAGAACCAGCAAGTCTCCGGGCCGGGCGAGGGACTCCACCTGACGCGCGAACACCTCATCGAAGCCGAGGTCGTTGGCGCAGGCGGTCAGGACCGACGTGTCGGTGGTGAGCGCCATCGCCGACAGACCCGGCCGCGTCGTCTGGTAGCGCACGACATACTCGGCGGCGATGTGCTGGGCATCGGCGGCGCTGCCGCCATTGCCCGCGAAGAACAGGGTCCCGCCACCCCGCAACACCGCTTCGTATCGCGCGGCAAGATCCGCGACCGCTCCCGATTGCTCGTTCGCGACCCGGTCCGCCAACGCCGACAGCCTGGTGAGGGATGCGCGAATCCGTTCCACGGGGTTCACGCGCTCACCGCCCTGACGAAGGACTCGATCTGGGTTCTCCACCCGTCGTCCGTTCCCTCTTCGACCGCGGTCCCGATCACCACGAAGTCCGCTCCGGCTTTCCGCGCCGCGGCCGCCTCAGCCGGCGTCCGGATCCCGCCCCCCACAAAGAGGGTGACCTCCGGGCTGATCGCTGCCCGGCAGGCGGCCACGACGGAGGGTGGGACCGGATGCGCCGCGCCGCTTCCGGCATCCAGATAGACCGCGCTCATGCCGATCATCCGGGCGGCCAGCGCGTGCGCCGCGGCGAGCTCGGGCTTGTCCGCCGGCAGCGGGCGGGTCTGGCTCACGGCCTCGACACTCGTGACGCGGCCGCCATCGATGAGGATGTAGCCGGTCGACAGCGCGGGGACCTGATGCCGCTGGAAGAACGGCACCGCGCGCACGTGCTCTTCGATGAGGTACTGCGGGTTGCGGCCGGAAATCAGGGAGAGGAAGAGCACCAGGTCGACGTGCTCGGTCAGCTGCATCGCCGACCCGGGAAACAGCGCGACGGGAAGCTCGGATGCCCCCTCGCGCAGGGCGCGAGCGACCTGATGCGTTTCGCGGGTCCCGTCGTATGAGGAGCCGATCATGACGCCCGCCGCGCCCGCTTGATGGGCCGCGCGCGCGACGCGTGTGGCCTCCGCGGCAGGTGTGCGGCTCGGATCGACCAGAATGAGAATCCCCGGACGGCGGGCGAGGAGATCCTTCACGCGCTGCTCTCACGACTGATCTTCTCGGCGAGGCTGGTGAGTCCGCGCACGTCGGCCTCCGCCTGCGCTTCGAAGGCGTACGTGACGAGCGCGTCAGCGGCCAGGAGATCGAGTGCCTGCCGCCGGTCCTGCGTCGTCGCGGCGGCGACGCGACCGAGCAGATGATCGCCCAGAAAGGCGAGCGTCGACGGCGGGGCGCCGGCTTCGTTGCCGACGGCGTCCGCGAGTCTCACGGCCAGGGCCGCGGGCGCCGCCGGTTTCCGTCCCGAAAGCCACGTCGACAGGTCTTCGGCGCTCACGCCCTGGCTCCTTTGAGGGCTTCCGTGACGATCGTGAGGGTCTGCTCACGGGCCGCGTCCAGGCGCGCCGGGTCACCGGCGCCCGCGGAGGCGAAGTGCGGGCGTCCCCCGCCCTTTCCGCCACTCACGGCGGCGATTGCGCCGGCCAATTTGCCGGCCTGCACGCTCTTCGCCACCAAGTCGTCGGTCACGGCCACATGGATCCCCGGGCGTTCGCCCCTCGTGAAGAGCACAGATATCGCCCGCGAACGTCCCTGGCGGAAGGCGTCCATCACGAGGGCGATCTGCTCGCGGTCTTCGAGTGGCGACTCGGCGACGTGCAGCTCGACGTCGCCGATCGTCGTCACACTTCCCGTTTCCCGCTTCCCGCCTCCCGACTTGAGCATCTCCTGGATCTGTCGCTCGAGCTTGTGCCGCTCGTCGAGCAGGGTTTCGATCCGCTTCTCGATGTGCTCGGGCTGGGCCTTGAGCAGGCGCGCCGCCGCCGCGAGCCGTTCGTCGAGCTCGCGAAGATGCCGGTAGACGGACGGACCGGTGATCGCCTCGATTCGCCGAACCCCGGCCTCGGCGCCGGTCTCGTGCGTGAACCGGAACAATCCGATCTGACCGGTGCTCGGGACGTGGGTGCCACCGCACAACTCGAGTGACACGCCGTGGCCGATGTCCACCACCCGGACGCGTTCGCCGTATTTCTCCCCGAACAGGGCCATCGCCCCCTTCGCGATCGCCTCGTCCCGCCCCATTTCGCTGGTCGTGACCGGAAGGCTTTCCAGAATCCGGCCATTCACCTCTTCTTCGATATTGGCCAACGTCCGGTCGTCGATCGGACCATGATGACTGAAGTCGAAGCGCAGGCGCTCCGGTGCAACGAGCGATCCACGCTGACGCACGTGGGTGCCCAGGACCTTCCGCAGGGCGGCATGCACCAGGTGCGTCCCGGTGTGGTTCCGCTCGATGTTCCGGCGGCGGGCCTCATTCACGTGGGCGCGGACCGCAGTCGGCTCGAAGGTGTCCCCGAACCGCCCGACCACCGCACTCTTCCCGTTTTCCTTCACGACGTCTTCGACGGTCAACTCCCAGCCGTCGCCCGTCACGACACCGGTATCCGAGACCTGTCCGCCCGACTCGGCATAGAAGGGATTGTCCTGCAGCACGAGCTCGACCAGCTCACCCGTCTGCCGGAACGCGAGCACGTCGGTTTCCGACGCGGTCTCGTCGTAACCGACGAAGCGCTGGCGGCCTTCCGGGCGCACGTCCACCCACTCGCCCCGCTTGCCCGCCTGCGCCATCGCCGCATGCGACGACACGCGCGCCGCGCGCGACCGCCGGCGCTGTTGCGCAAGTGCGTGCTCGAAGCCTTCGACATCCACGTCCTGGTGCCGCTCCGTCGCGATGACTTGCGTGAGATCGAGCGGAAATCCGTAGGTGTCGTAGAGCTTGAACGCGTCTTCGCCGGAGATCCTCGTCGCGGACTTGAGCTCGTCCAGCCGCCGCATCCCGCCTTCGATGGTCTCGAGGAAGCGCTCTTCTTCTGCCTTGGTCGCGCGAACGATCTCTGCCTTCTTGGAGACCAGATCGGGGTACACGTCCCCCATCGTCTCGATCACCCGTTCCGCCAGGAGTGCGAGGGTAGGCTCGGCACGACCTTCCTGCCAGGCGTACCGCACGCCGCGACGCAGGATGCGCCGCAGCACGTAGCCACGGCCATCCGATGACGGCGCCACACCGTCGGCGAGCAGGAACGTCACGGCACGCGCGTGGTCGGCGAGCACGCGATAGGGCGCGCCCTTCGGTCCGCGATCATAGGGACGCCCGATCACTTCGGCGGTCCGCTCGAGGATGGGAATGAAGAGATCGGTGTCGAAGTTGGACGGCACGTTCTGCATCACGGCCGCGATGCGCTCGAGCCCCGCCCCGGTGTCGACCGATGGGCGTGGCAGCGGATGCCGCGATCCGTCCGCCTGGAGGTCGTACTGCATGAAAACGAGGTTCCAGATTTCGACGAGGGCGCCCGACTCAGCGAGCTCCTCGAAGTGCTCGCGGGTGAGCGCCTGCCCCCAATCCTTCCGGTCGCGAAGGTCGACGTAGATCTCGGAACAGGGACCGGCCGGGCCGGTGTCCCCCATCTGCCAGAAGTTGTCCTTGTCCGAGAGCCCGTAGATCCGCTCGTCCTTCACACCGGTGACCTCGCGCCAGAGCTTGCGCGCTTCGTCGTCCGCGTGGTGGACGGAGATGCGGACGCGCTCCGGCGCGATGCCGAGCCAGGACTTTCCGGTCACCCACTCCCACGCGTAGCCGATTGCCTCGCGTTTGAAATAGTCGCCGAACGAGAAGTTGCCGAGCATTTCGAAGAACGTGTGGTGCCGCGCGGTGTGACCGACTTGCTCCAGATCATTGTGCTTCCCACCGGCCCGCACGCATTTCTGGGCCGTGGTGGCGCGGAGGTAGTCGCGCTTCTCGACGCCCTGGAACACGCGCTTGAACTGCACCATCCCCGCGTTGGTGAAGAGGAGAGTGGGATCGTCGGCCGGAACCAGGAGGGAGCTCGGGACTTCCTGGTGACCCCGCCCAACGAAATAGTCGAGGAATTGACGGCGAATCTGTGCGGCCTTCATGGGGCGGAATATAGCCGCCCCCTTTGGCAACTCATAGACGCATGGGGACTTAAGGCCCTTCGACCGTTGACTAACGCGCGGCCACTGACGAATGTAACGGCCGCCATGACTCCTCCCCGATTCGACGCCCTCATCCTCAACGCCGGCGTTCGACAGTCACTGATGGCTATCCGCTCATTGGGTCGGCGGAGCCTCCGGGTTGCTGCCGCCCTTGCCGGTACGAGCGAGGCGGAGCGCATACCCGCCTTCGCTTCGCGGTGGTGTGCCGGACCGGTCCACTTCGAGGCACCCGACGGCTCCGACGGCTACCTCACCCGGCTCGATTCCTGGCTGACACAGTCGGGAGCCCGGGTGGTGATTCCCTCGCACGACGGGACCATCTCGATGCTCCGGGCGCATCGCGCCCGGATCGAACGGCAGACGCGTATCGCGATGGCTTCCGAGGCGGCATTGGAGATCGCCGTCAATAAGGAGCGCACACTGGCAGCCGCCCGGCGGGTGGGCCTCCTCGTTCCCCGCGAGGCGGTCATTCGCGGATCCCCGGATCTCCGCGCGGCACTGCGTGACATCGGATTGCCCGCCGTGGTGAAACCGGCGGAGTCGTGGGTCGGGGAGGATGAGACGGGTCATTGGGTGGGACCGAAGCTCGTCGTGACCGAAGCGGAAGCCACCGCAGCCGTCGAAGCCGTCACCCGCTTCGGGGCCGCGGTGCTGTTCCAGCAATACCTCACCGGCCGCCGGGAGGCCGTCAGCTTTCTCTATGCCCGGGGACAGATCCACGCATCGTTCGCGCAGTGGGCATCGCGCACCCGCCCTCCGTTGGGTGGGGAATCGGTCCTCCGTCAGAGCATCGCGATCCCCCCGGACTTGGGACCCGGCGCGGAAGAACTCATCCGGGAGATCGACCTCGAGGGATACTCCGAAGTCGAGTTCCGGCGAGACGGCGAGGGGAGACCCTACTTGATGGAAATCAATCCCCGGCTGTCGGCGTCGGTCGAGGTGGCCGTGCGTGCCGGAGTCGACTTTCCCCTCCTGCTCTATCGGTGGGCTGCCGGGGAGCGCATCCCGAGCGTGCCGTCCTACCGGGTTGGAGGCTGGATGCGGAATCTGGGAGGAGACGTCGATTCGGCGCTCCTGGCCATGGGGGAGCAGGGCCGCCCCGGCATTCCGTCCCGGCCCAGGATCCTCCTCGATTTCGCGGCGTCATTCTTCCGGCCGTCCGGTTACGACTACTTTTGGTGGAGTGATCCCGGTCCGGCCGTCATCGCGACCGGCCGCTTCTTCAAGAATCAGGTCTGGGCCCGGGTCGCTTCCCGCATTCGGAGGGTGTTCCGTTGAATCGATACGACGCGGTGGTCGTCGGCGCCGGACCCTACGGTCTGTCGACCGCGGCGCACCTGAAGGGGCGTGGTCTGAACGTCGCCACGTTCGGAAAGCCGCTGGGCATGTGGCGAGACCACATGCCGCGCGGGATGAACCTTCGCTCTCAGTGGTGGGCCAGCAACCTGTGGGATTCGCGCGCGGATCTCGGCTTTGCCAGGTTCTTTCAGGAGTCCGCGTACCGCGAGGGGCATCCGCTCTCGATCGACGCGTTCATCGACTACGGATTCTGGTTCCAGAAGCGCGCGGTGCCCGACGTCGACGAGACGCTGATCACCTCAATTGCCCAGCGGGACGGCCTGTTCCACCTCCGGCTGCAGGACGGTCGGGAGATCGAAAGCCGGGCGGTGGTCATGGCGATCGGGCTCTACTACTACGCGCACCGGCCCGAGCCCTATACCGGGCTGCCGGACGCCCTCGTGTCGCACTCGTCGACGTACAACGACTACTCCCGCTTCAAGAATCGCGAAGTCATCGTCGTCGGCGGCGGACAGAGCGCCATCGAGTACGCGGCGCTCCTGCACGAGGCCGGCGCCCGGGTGCAAGTCGTCTCCCGTCGGGAGATCATGTGGCTGGGGCCCGATCGAGGCAGGAACCGGCCGCTGCTGGAGCGCATGCGGTACCCGTCGGCCGGCGTGGCGCCGGGGTGGAAGAACTGGATGCTCGACCATGCGCCGTACGCGTTCTACCGCCTCCCGCAGTGGTACAAGGACTCCTGGAACAGCGACTACCGGTCGGGGGCCAGCGACTGGCTGCATCACCGGGTGGTCGGCAAGGTCACGGTGCGGGAAGGTCAGACGGTCACGCGGCTGAGCGCCGCGGGTGACCGGGTGGACGCGGTCGTGTCCAACGGGGAGGTCCTCAAGGTCGACCACGTGATGCTCGCGACCGGTTATCGGGTGGACGTCAACCGGCTCACCATGCTCGATCCGTCTCTCCGCAGCCGGATCCGCGCGACACAGAATATCCCCGAGCTGTCGCCCTGGTTCGAAAGCAGCGTACCGGGGCTCTACTTCATCGGCATCACCTCACTCCGCGCCTTCGGACCCTTGTTCCGGTTCGTTGCGGGCTGCGGAGCTGCGGCTCGACGTGTCGCCGCGCACGTCCCGAGGAGCTGAGTATCCCTATCGGGAGCCCGCCAGCGGCAACACGTTGAGTGCCGCCGCGTTCGCCTGCAACGCCTGGAGGAGACAGTTCGCGAGTAGCGCGTGACCCGCTGCGTTGGGGTGCGTGTCCACGGTCGACACCCGATACTCGCGAATCACCTTCCCCTGCCAGATGCCGGTGCAGTCCAGGGGGGGCAGCCCCGACTCCCGGACGGCCTGACGGACCGTTCCGAGGTTGAAGTCACCGGGAAGATCCGGAAGACGTACTTCCATCACCGCCAACCGCGCCCCCGTCCCCTGCACGAGTTGTGCAGCCCAATGCAATGCGCGCTCCTCCACCGGGGCTTCGATGAGTCGCAAGTTCGCGGGGGTTCCCTGGCCACCCGCATCGACGCCCGCCCCGGATGCCAGTCGTGACAGCCCGGTGTCCGGAATGCTCCATTTGAACATTTGGACGGCGTGAAACGTCTCCTCCAGCGACCACAGCTCATACGGATGGACGGACAGGAGGACCAGGTCGGGCTGGAAGCGCATGCCCCGGTTGGCCAGGAGCGCCACTTCCTGCGCGACGCTGGTGCCCGGCACCGAGAAGTTCATGACTTCGGCCCGCATACCACGGGTGCGGGCTGCAGAGTCCAGCGCCGCTTCCAGCAGCGTCGAGAAGACCTGTTGATCGCCCACGCCCCACCCCATCAGGTCCGAAGCCCCGTAGATCTCGATCCGGTAGGTGTCGCGGGGTTTGGCGAGCTCGTAGTCGTGCCCGCGGAACCCCCATCGATTGGTGGTCAGGCGCCGGCCCCGGAAAGTGATGACCGCACTCCGCGGATACTCCCGTTGCAGAAAATCCTTTTGCGGTCCGAATACCTCCCACTCGTGGGTGTAGTTCGGCGGTGGCACCCACGGCCGTGCGGTGCGGTCATTCTCCGTGGTCAGCGCCTGATAGTAGCCCCGCTGGACCAGCGCGAACCCGGCGGCGGACTCGCCCCGGCCGTGCAACGAGTCTCCGATGTCACCGTAGCGGTCCGGTAACGCATTCCAGAATGCCGGCAGGCCGACCATGACCAGCACGCCGAGAACCGCCACCCGACGTCCGCCGCGGATCGCGATGGTCCGCCAGGGCTCGGGCTCGGACTGCGGCGTCTCGAGCCGCGCCGCTCCCCAGGCGAATCCCGCAAACGCCACGAAGCACGAGACCAGCGCGGCAAACGCCACCCAGTCCGTCAGCGTGCCTCGCCTGGCTTCGCTCCACATCATCATCCACGTTCCGCCGGTCTCGGCGTTCCAGAGCGACCAGAGCGACGCCACGGCCCCGAACGTGAGCAACGTCGTGACGCCGCGGCGCAGGCTCCATCCTTTCGTCGTCCTCGGCCGCTGCCGACGTCCCGGTTGGATCTCCCAGATGGTCGCCCCCACGACGAGGATGGCGAAGATCCCCCAGAACAGGGCATTCCGACGGGACATGATCTGCCATTCGCCCTGGATCCAGAAGTACTGATATGAGTGGAGGAACCAGCTGGCAATGAACACCATGACCGTCGCTGCGACGATGGCGAACGTCTGGCCGTACCGACGAAGGCGGAAGAACGAAGGCGTGTAGACCACCTTCAGCATGAAGTCCTTCCAATAGATGTTGATCCGCCGCCAGAATTCCGTCGGACTCGACGCCAGGACGTAGAGATGATTGGTCTCGGGCAGGCGGAATCCATACAAGCTCAGGATCCCGACGATCAGGTGAAATTGCCCGGAGACCTTGGTGTACAGCAGGAAGTTCGACACGACGTACCGGAGCAGCTCGCCCGGCGTATCCACGTACAGGCTGTCCATCGCCAAGCCGTAGTACACGACGCGGTAGGCGAGCAGCTGCAGAATGCCCCGGAGGATGTAGCGGAGACCCCGGTCGTAGATCCGGAACCGCTCGCTATCGTAGTGGGTGGCGACGAAGGTGTCGTAATCCACCACCGGAAAGAACGGATAGCAGACGTTCGGCATCATGAAGAAGTAGGCCACCGCCCACCATGGGCCGTGGGGCGACACCCCGTCGTTGACCGACTTGGCGTACAGCACCGTGCGGAACATGAACATCCCGCCGAGCGCGGGGCCGACCAGCGCCGGCGTGTCTCCCATTCCCGGCCAGGCCCGCAGCCAGCAGAGCGCAGCACCCAGCACGAGCAGAATGACGACCCGGAGGCGGTACCCGAGCGGCGCGTGGCAGACGGCGATGAGCGTGGCGCCGACGCCGATGACGTAGAGTGACCCCGGGAACCCGAGCACGGCGACGGTGCTTCCGAGCGAAAGCGTCGCAAAGAAGGGGAGTCGGTATTTGGGGGGCAGGCGGTCGTGAACGACGAAGCCGAGGACGGCAAGGACGAGGACCGCGAACACCGTCCGATTCTCGAGCTGCAAGGCATAGACCGCCGCCAGCGCCAGCACCAACTGTCCGACCAGAACGACGACTCGGGACCAATCCCCGGTGCGATACTCTGAGGTGAGGGCGCCCCCGGTCACAATCCCAGGGCTCGGGCAATCAGATTCTGCTGCATGTCCACGGTGCCGGCGAACAAGAGCGAGCCGACGGCGTCACGGAGATCGCGCTCCGCCCCGTAGCTTTCCGTGTAGCCGTACCCGCCACGGACCTGCACGGCGTGGAGTCCGGACTGGACCCAGGCTTCGCTGATCACGAGCTTCGCGATTGCGGCCGCCGACCCGGCGTCCTTCCCTTCCTGCTTGGCCCAGATGGCCCGGTAGAGGGCCATTCGGGCACCCTCCAACAGGACCTTCATCTCCACCAGGCGGCGCTGGACCGACTGATACGTCCCGATCGCCACGCCGAACTGCTTCCGCTCCTGGGCGTACTTCACTGACGCATCGAGCTGACGACGCATCGCGCCGACGGCCAGCGCGAGGATGCAGGATCGCGCCCACTCCATCGTGTCGTTAAAGAGCTGTGCTCCCCGCCCCTCCCGGCCCAGGCGGTTCTCAGCCGGGATCCGGCAGTCCGAGAATGAGATCTCCGACATCGGCGACGTCCGCAGGCCCATCTTCGGGACGGGCTCGCCGACGTGGAGGCCCGGACGGTCGCGCTCGACCAGGAACGGGGTGATGCCCGAGAGACCGAGGGAGGGATCGATGGTGGCGAAGATGACGAACACGTCGGCGACCGGCCCTTCACTGACGAACGTCTTGGTGCCGGTGAGACGGTAGCCGCCGTCGACCGCCTCCGCGCGGGTCTGGAGACTGAAGGCGTCGGAGCCTGAGCCCGGCTCGCTCATGGCGAGTGCCCCGACGAGCGTGCCGTCGCACAACCCGGGAAGCAGGCGCCGCTTCTGTTCTTCCGAGCCGACCCGGGTAATCGGCATCTCCACGATCCACATCTGGGCCGACAGCGCGAACAGGAATCCCGCATCGGGACAGGCCGCGCTCAGGGCTTCCATCGCGTGCGCAGTGCTGAGCGCCGTCAGGCCTCGACCCCCGAATTCCTTGGGAACGGGCAGACCCTGAATGCCGAACCGGCCGCAGGCGCGCCACAGCTCGCGGGGGAACTCGCCTGCGCGATCGCGCCGCGCGATGTCGTCGACCAGCTCCTTCTTGGCGAAGGCTGTGACGGACTCCGCGAACGCGAGATCCTCCGCCGACCATCCGAATTCCACGGTTAACCGCGCTTCTGCTTCACGAGAGCGGCGATGGCCGCCAAGGTATCCAGATGCGTCTTGCCGGCTTCGCGAGCTTCGACGGTGATCCCGAAGGTCTGCTCCAGAAACGTGACCAGCTCGATGACGCCGAGGGAATCGATGATGCCGCCTGAAATCAGCGGCGTATCGGGAGCGACTTTACCGGCGTCTGCTCCGAAGAGGAATTTTTCGACGATGAAAGCCTTGACGGTGGGTACGACCGCCGCGTCATCCAACAACCGCCCTCCGGGCGTTCGGGACGGTGCACAATGTACGGCTCCCCCCCCGTCAGCCGCAAAGCTCGCGCACCAAGTCCCGCGTCTCCGCGCCCCCAAACCCGCGCCGGACCAGGTAGGCCATCAGGCGCCGGCGTTTGGTGGCCGGCGGGAGGTCGGTCAGCTGTTTTGCCCGCCGCTCCGCGATTGTCCGCGCGGCACTGACGGGATCCACCCCCTCCTGCTCCACGGCCCGGGCCACCGCCTGCTCCGCCAGGCGCCGATCTACGCCCTGCGTCAGAAGGTCCCGCAACACCCGGCTTGGGCCTCGTCCCCGCGAGACCTTGGCCCGCGCAAAGGTCTCGGCGAACCGGCGGTCGTCCACGATGCCGGCCCACTCGAGCCGGGCGATCGCCTGATCCACGACTTCCCCGCGGTGTTGCTTTTGTAGGAGACGCCGGCGCAGGTCCCGCTTGGCGTGGGAGCGCAGCCGCTCCAGGCGCACCGCGGCTTGGTAGGCGCCTTCGACTTCCGCGAGGGTGTCGAGTGTGCTCCGGATTTCGGAAGTGACTTCCGCGCCGATGGCGAGCGCCAATGGCCGGAGGGCGTCGTCGGGGAGGGACGCAAAACGCCCCCGATCCACTTCCACCACACGGTAGCCGGGGCGGCGAGGATCGGGGGCGAGTCCGGTGCAGATAGGCACTACTCCTCCGCCGCAGGGGCCTCCTCGTCGGCGCCCGTGCCGGCCGTCCCGGCCGGGCGATTCATCCCGAGCACTTCCTTCACCTTGGCCTCGATCTCGAGCGCCATCTCGGGGTGGTCCTTCAGGTACATCTTGGCATTTTCGCGGCCCTGCCCGATCCGCTCCTTGCCGTAGGCGTACCACGCGCCGGCCTTCTCGATGATGCCGTTCTCCGCGGCGATGTCCACCAACAGAGATTCGTGGCTGATCCCCTCGTCGAACATCAAGTCGAACTCGGCTTGACGGAATGGCGGCGCCACCTTGTTCTTCACGACCTTCACGCGCACGTGGTTCCCGATCACGGTCTCGCGCTCCTTCACGGGACCGATGCGCCGGACATCGAGGCGGAGGGACGCGTAGAACTTGAGTGCGCGGCCACCGGTGGTGGTTTCCGGATTTCCGAACATGACGCCGATCTTCTCACGGAGCTGATTGATGAAGATCACGGCGCACCGGGAGCGATTGATGGCGCCCGCGAGCTTGCGGAGGGCCTGGCTCATCAGCCGGGCCTGCAAACCCATGTGGGAATCGCCCATCTCGCCTTCGATTTCCGCCTTCGGGACGAGCGCGGCGACGGAGTCAACCACGACGACGTCCACCGCCCCGGAGCGCACCAGGATCTCGCAGATCTCGAGTGCCTGCTCCCCCGTGTCGGGCTGGGAGACGAGGAGATTGTCGATGTCGACGCCCAGCTTCTTGGCATACTCGACGTCGAGCGCATGCTCCGCATCGATGTAGGCGGCCGCGCCGCCAGCCCGCTGCGCGCGGGAAACGACATGCAGGGCGAGTGTGGTCTTGCCGCTCGATTCAGGACCGTAGATCTCGGTGACCCTGCCGCGGGGGATACCGCCGATGCCGATGGCCGCGTCGAGGTTGATGGCGCCGGTCGGGATGGCCTCCACCCGGACACGGGTTTCGGCGCCCATCCGCATGATCGCGCCCTTGCCGATGCTCTTCTCGATCTGAGTAATGGCGAGGTTGAGCGCCTTCCGGCGGTCATCCGTCATCTTCGGGTTTTCTTGGGGGTCCGACGCCACAGGAGTCCTCGTCATCATTGGTAAAGCGCCTCGTGCTTTCGGGTGTGACCCGAATATAAGCCGAAGTGCTGTCTAGCGCCAACCGGGCCTGAACGCGTCCTCAAGGTGTGTCAACTTGTTGTTCTGTATGGCGATACAGTCGAATCGGTAGAGATCGTCCGGTGCGCCGTGCCGGTCCGTCCAAGCTCGGGCCGCTTTAACGATCTCGCGGCGCTTGGCACCGGTTACCGCTTCGAACGGGTGCCCGAAGGCATCTCCCCGCCTCGTTTTCACTTCGACGAACGCCACCAGCTTCCCACGACGCACCACCACGTCGATTTCGATCCGCCCGACGCGCCACCGGTGCGCGATCAGCGTCCATCCCTGGGATCTCAGGAACTCGATTGCCTGCAGCTCCCCCGCCAATCCTTCCCGGTGCCGCGGATCTTCCCAAGTCTCTGGATCGCTTCGTACCCCGGAGCTCACGGGGAGCAACCTACGGCAACGGAATGACTTCACGTAACCGAATTAACGCGCGTTGGTACGTTTTTGCTCGACGCCTGTTGCTCGACGTCTCTGCCTCTAGATCCCTTCGAGGTCCTCGATCCCAACGAGCACGTCTCGCGGCTTCGATCCATTCGCCGGTCCGAGCACGCCCGCCATCTCGAGCTGATCGATGATGCGCGCGGCGCGGCCGTACCCGATGCTCATCCGCCGCTGCAGGAGAGACGTCGAGCCGAGCTGGTTCTGAATGCAGACCTCGGCGGCCTGACGGAAGAGCGGATCGCGCTCGCCCATCTCGCCCGGCTCCCCGTCGCCACCTCCGGCCTCCGCCACTTCCTGCGCCCGGATGGCATCGACCTGTGCTTCGATCACCGACGCCGGCGCCTCCTGGCTCGTTCGGTGATCGTCGAACCATTTCATCAGACGCTCGGTCTCATCCGTCGAGATGTACGCGCCCTGCACACGGACCGGTTCGCTCTTCCCCGGCGGCAGGAACAGCATGTCCCCGTTGCCGAGGAGTGACTCGGCGCCATTCTGATCGAGGATGGTCCGGCTGTCGACCTTGGACGCGACGCGGAAGCCGATCCGGCAGGGGAAGTTCGCCTTGATGACGCCGGTGATGACGTTGACCGAGGGCCGCTGCGTCGCGAGCAGGAGGTGAATGCCGATGGCGCGCGCCTTCTGCGCCAGCTGCGCGAGTGGGGTCTCGATCTCCCCCTGGACCGTCAGCATCAGGTCGGCCAGCTCGTCCACGATGAGGACGATGTACGGCAGGATGCCGTCGGCGTACTCGCCGTCGAATGGCATCTCCTTCTGCACGCCGGCCTGGGTGGCCAGCGTCTCGCGCGGTCCTTTGAGCGGTTTCTTTTCCATCACCTTCTTGTTGAAGTCGATGACGTTCCGCGCATGATTCGCGTGCAGGAGTTTGTAGCGCCGGTCCATCTCCCACACCGCCCATTTGAACACCGTCGCGGCCTTGTGGTGGTTCGTCACCACCGGCAGGCCGAGGTGCGGGAGGGAGGCGTAAATCGAGAGCTCGACCATCTTCGGATCGATCATCAGGAGCTTCAGGCGCTCCGGCGGATGCGAATAGACGAGACTGGTGATGATGGTGTTGATGCAGACGGATTTCCCGGATCCCGTCTGCCCCGCCAGCAGGAGGTGCGGCATCTTGGCGAGATCCGCGACCACCTCTTCGCCTTCGATGTTGCGCCCGAGCGCCACCGGCAGAATCCGCTCGGCCCGGAACTCCGCGGTGGAAATGAGCTCGCGCAGCACGACCATCCGCGGGTGCGGATTGGGCACCTCGATGCCCACCGCCGCCTTGCCGGGGATCGGCGCCAGGATTCGGAGCGACTGCGCCTTCATGGCCAGCGCGAGGTCGTCGGCGAGGCCGGAGATGCGCCCCACCTTCACGCCCGCGCCCGGCTCGATTTCGAATCGCGTGACCACGGGACCGATCGTGCGATCCGCGATCCGGCCACCGACCCGGAACGTTTCCAGCGTCTGGATCAGGCGCTGCCCCATCTCGTCGATCTGCGCAATCCCGACATCCGCTGATTCCGCGGCCGGCTCGTTCAAAATCTCGATGGGCGGGAGCAGCGATCCCTCGGGCGGGGGGGGCGCAGGTTTGGGCGCGGGCTTCGGAGCGGGCTTCGGCTTCCGCAGTTTCGGGGATTGGGGATTCGGGAGTGGGGATTGGGGAGCGCCTTCGGGCTCCTCGAGCGGGACTGGTGCACGCTTCTTCGGAATTTTTTGCGAATCCCCAATCCCGAATCCCGAATCCCGCTTCTTCCCCTTCGCTTCATCCTCTCGCCGCGCCCGGAGCAGTGCGAGCGGATGCCATCCGACGGTAAAAACGCCGAGCGCCGAGAGGGCGAAGAGTCCGATGAGTGAAGCGCCCGCGGGCCCGGTCGTGCGCTCAGCGACCTCGGCAAAGAAGGCGGGCACGAGGCCCACGAGGCGCTGCGACGACGTCCACAGGGCGTAGTCGGGGAGGTACGCGACGGCGACGCCGCTCACCACCGCCACGGCGTACGGCAACAGCACGATCAGCCCCGCAAAGAGGATGGCCGCCCTGGGGCTCGACACCGAGCCCAGCCGCCCGAATGCGGCGAGCGCCCAGCCGATGCCAAGTACCGGGATGACGACGGAGCCGATCCCGAAGGCCTTCCAGAGCCCGCCGCCGACGGCGGTGCCGATGTTTCCGGTGACGTGCCAGGGCGCGAGGGTGAGTCCAAGGAAGAGGCCGATGACCAGGGCCCCGATGCCCACCAGCTCTTCGCGCGCTCGGTTATTCACGTGATGCGGCGGTCCGCGTAGGTGGGAACGACGGCACAGCGATCGGCCTTCGCGCAGAAGGCGACATCGTCGCCGAGGTCGGCGTCCATGAGCTGGCGCGCCGCGTCGGACGCTTCGAACGCCGCGCCCCACGTCGTGTACTCGGTCGTGAGGCCGAGCGCGACGGTGGCGGCGTCATTCAACGCGAGCTTCCGGATGCCCTTCTTCACCGCCTTCACGATCCGGCCCGCCGTATAGGCGTCTTCAAGCGCGAACCGCCCTTCCCTGCCGGCACAGACGATGACCAGCTCGCCCTGGGTGGTGAACAACTCCCGGGCGCGGTCCGCGAGCGCGGTGAAATTGATCGCTCCGCCGATCAGCACCGTGCCGCTGTCGGCGCAGGCGACGAGCGCCGGCGTGCCGTTGGTGGTCGCCAGGAAAAGCGTCTTGCCCGCCACCGCCTCGGGGGTCATCTCCCGCGGCGAATTCCCGAGCGCGAAGCCCGGAATCTTGAGGGATTTCTTCTCGCCGGCGAGCAGGAAGGCATCCTTTTGCAAGTTGGACGTCATCCGAACCGCCTCTTCGGTGGAAGCGGCAGGGACCACGGCCTTCGCGCCGTTGGCGAGGGCCATCACGATGGTGGTGGTGGACCGGAGGACATCGAGAACGACCACCGCCCGGCCCGGGACCTCTCCGGAGAGGCCGAGCGGGGTGAAGAGCACGTCGATCTTCATTCTGTAAAGAGTTGCGGCTGCCGCTCGAGGAATTTGGTGTCGACCTTCCCGGCGATGAAGTCCGGATGGCGCATGATGCGGCCCAGGAAGGGGATGGTCGTGGTCACGCCTTCAATGATAAACGAGTCGAGCGCCTGGCGCATGCGGGCGAGCGCTTCCTCACGGGTGTTCCCGTGCACGATCACCTTGGCCAGAAGGGAATCGTAGTACGGGGGCACCGTGTAGCCGTCGTAGATGTGCGTGTCCACGCGGACTCCGGGACCACCGGGGGGATGGTAGGCGCTGATGTGTCCCGGGCAGGGCTGGAAGTTCCGGAACGGGTCCTCGGCGTTCACGCGGCATTCGATCGCGTGTCCGCGCAGCCGGCTCCCTTCGAGCTTCAGCTTCAGCGGCTCACCCGCCGCGACGCGGATCTGCTCCTTCACCAGATCGAAGTTGGTGCACATCTCCGTCACCGGATGCTCGACCTGGATCCGGGTGTTCATCTCCATGAAGTAGAAGGACCCGTCCTCGTCGAGGAGAAACTCGACGGTGCCGGCCCCGACGTAATTGATCGCTTCCGCCGCGGTGACGGCGGACTGGCCCATCTTGAGGCGCAGCTCCTGACTCAGCGCCGGCGACGGGGCCTCTTCGACCAGCTTCTGATGACGGCGTTGAATGGAGCAGTCCCGTTCACAGAGATGCATCACGCGGCCATGGGTGTCGCCCATGACCTGGATTTCGACGTGGCGTGGCCGGGCGAGATACTTCTCGATGTAGACCTGATCGGAACCGAAGGCGGCGAGCGCCTCCTGTCGCGCCAGGTTGTAGCTCTTCACGAACGAGTCGGGGTCGTTCGCGACCCGCATGCCCTTTCCGCCGCCGCCGGCCGCCGCCTTGATGATGACCGGAAAGCCGATCTTGTTCCCGAACTCGAGCCCTTCGTCCACCGAGCTCACCGGACCCGGGGACCCCGGCACCGTCGGAATCTTGACCTTCTGCGCAATGCTGCGCGCGACCGCCTTGTCGCCCATCTGGCGGATCTGATCGGGTGTCGGACCGATGAACGTGATGTTCGATGCCCGGACGATGTCCGCAAACTCGGGATTCTCGGCGAGGAAGCCGTATCCCGGATGGATCGCGTCAGCGCCCGTGATCTCGGCGGCGGCGATGATGCGGGGAATGTTGAGATAGCTCTCACGGCCCGGCGCGCGCCCGATGCAGACGTCGTCGTCCGCGAACCGCACGTGCAGACACTCCCGGTCCGCCTCGGAATACACGGCGACCGTCGCGAGTCCGAGCTCCTTGCACGCGCGGATCACCCGCAGGGCGATCTCCCCGCGGTTGGCGATGAGAACTTTTTTGAACATCAGGGAGTCAAGTCGATCGCGCCGCCGGCGCCGCCACCGGCGGATCCGCCGAAGGCACGGCTCGCCTGCGAATCCACCCCTGACACCTTCAGCGCGAACTCGCTGGGGTTCGAAGCATAGAAGAGCGCGCTCTCGTAGCTCACGACGCCCTGCTGGTACCAGCCGAACAGCGACTGGTCGAAGGACTGCATCCCGTACTGCACCGACCCTTCGGCGATCAAGTCCGGAATGGCGAGCGCCTTGGTGAGGTCGCGGATGTTGTCCTGCACCGTCGCGGTGTTGATCAGGACTTCCGCCGCGGGCACGCGTCCCTTTCCGTCCTTGCGCGGGACCAGGCGGAGCGAAACCACCGCCTGCAGCGCCGTCGACAGAAGGTGACGCACTTCGTCGTGCTGGTGGGGTGGAAAGAACGAGATCACGCGGTTGATGGACTGCGTCGCGTCGGTCGTGTGCAGCGTCGAGAACACCAGGTGTCCGGTGTCCGCGGCCTTGAGCGCCGTGTCCAGCGTCTCCATGTCTCGGATTTCGCCGATCAGGATGACGTCGGGGTCCTGCCGCAGCACGTGGCGCAGCGCGGAGCCGAACGACAGTGTGTCGTTGCCGACCTCACGCTGCGAGATGTTCGCCAGGTTGTCGCGGTGCAGGAACTCGATCGGGTCTTCGATGGTGATGATGTTGACCCGGCGGTTCAGGTTGATGTGGTTGATGAGCGCCGCGAGCGCGGTGGATTTCCCGGACCCGGTCACACCCGTCACCAGCACCAGCCCGCGCGGCTTCAGCGCGATTTCTTCGAGCACGCCCGGCAGCGCCAGGTCCTTCACCGTCTTCACTTCGTACGGAATGGCGCGGAAGGCAAAGGCGACGGTGCCGCGCTGCTGGTAGACGTTGGTCCGGAACCGGCCCACGCCCGGCACCCCGATCGCGAAGTCCGCTTCCTTGTGCTCGGCGAATTCCTTCACCTGCCGCGGCGTCATGATCTGCTCGGCGAGCGACTTCAGCTCCTCCGGCTTGAGCGGCTGGGTTTCCAGCGCCACCAGGTCGCCGTTCACGCGGATCGTCGCGGGCCGGCCCACCTTGAGCAGGAGGTCCGAGCCGTTCCGCTGGACCATGTTCGTGATGGCCTGCTTGAAATTGAAGGCCGGGGCCGTGCCCGCGGCGGGAGTCTCAGCCATTGGGATCCAACCGGAAGAGGACTTGACCGAACTCCACGGGCTGGGCGTTCTCGACGCAGACCTCGCGCACTACGCCCTGTACCTCGGACTCGATCTCGTTCATGATTTTCATCGCTTCGATGATGCACACCACCTGCCCGGTGGTGACCCGGGACCCGACCTTCACGTACGCTTCGGCGCCCGGTTCGGGAGACTTATAGAAAGTCCCCACCATGGGGGACTTGACCTCGACCAGGTTGGTCGCGGGAGCCGCCGCCGGAGCGGCAGCCGCAGCGGGCGCGGCAGCAGGCGCCGCCATGCCCACCGGCGCGCCCGCCATACCAGGCGCGGACGCGTTCCCCACCACGACGTGCGCGGTCCCCCCGGCACCGTGCCCCGCCCGGGAGACCCGGACCGACGCCCAGAGACCGAGAAACCCGCGGCGAATCTCGATGGACCCCAGCTCCGGGGCGTCCTTGAGAGTTTTCACCAGCTGGCTGATAAGGTCGAGGTTCATTGGACCTAATAGAGCTTCCGCCCGGTTGATCCGTCAATCCTGCGTGAGTTCCAGCAGTTCCGTGGCCCCGTCCGACAGGAGCACGGGCCCCTCGGCCGACAGCCACACGTCGTCCTCGATCCGCACGCCGCCTTCACCGGCGAGATACACGCCCGGCTCGATCGTCACCACTGCATCGATCGGCAGAGGCTCAGCCGCCGTGCTCGATAGCCTGGGCGCCTCGTGCACATCGAGCCCCAACCCATGTCCCAGTGAGTGTCCGAACGCCTCACCAAAGCCCCGAGCGGTAATCGGGTCGCGAGCCAGCGCATCCGCCTCACGGCCCAGGAGCCCCGCCCGCACGCCTTCGCGAGCCCGGCGCTGCGCCCCCGCGACGAGGTCGTACAGCGTCCGCTGCGCCTCCGTCGCCCGCGCGCCGACCACCACCGTGCGCGTGATGTCGGATGCATATCCGTCGACCGTCGCGCCGTAGTCGATCAACAACCATTCCCCGGCCGCCACCCGGCGGTCACTCGAGCGCGCATGCGGCAACGCGCTGCGGGGACCTGAAGCCACGATCGTCGGGAACGGGTGCGCCTCACTGCCGAGCCTGCGGAGCGCGCCCTCCAGCATTCCCGCGATCTCATTCTCGGTCAACCCGGGCCGCACCCGCGCGAGCGTGGCCCGGAGCGCTTCGATCGCGAGCGCCGCCGCCTCGCGGATCGCCGTCACTTCCCCGGCATCTTTCCGGACCCGTAGCGCCTCGACCAGCTCTCCGGCGGGCTGCCAGCGCCAGGGCTTGCCACCCGCCACCAGCCGTTCCGCCTCGCGCACGGTCAGCGCGTGTCCTTCGAACCCTACCGTTTCCAGAGGCCCAAGCCGACCCATCTCCCGGAAGAGCCGGTCCCACACGCTGGTCCGTTCGACCTCGACCCGGGCCGCGCTCCCTGCCTCGTCCCTCGCCTGCTCGTCGTACCGGAAGTCCGTGACCAGCAGGAGCTCCGCGGGCGTGAGCACCGCCATCCCCGCCGAACCGCTGAATCCCGTGAGGTACCGCACGTTCGCGCGCGACGTGATCAGCAGCGCGTCGAGTCCCTGCGCGGCGAGGGATTCGGTCAGCGCCGTCCGTCGCGCGGGCCGGCGATCAGTGGCCACGCCGGACGGCCGAGGGCGCCGCGAGATACGCCACGAGCCCCTCGAGGCCCAGCCGGTAGCTGTCCGCTCCGAAGCCCGCGACGACGCCGACGGCCGCGTCGGCCAGAAGGGAGCGGCGGCGCTCCGGCTCACGGGCATAGATGTTGGACAGGTGCACTTCCACGAACGGCACGCGGACCGCCAACAACGCGTCTCGCACGGCGAGGCTGGTGTGTGTAAACGCGGCGGCATTCACGAGCGCGCCGTCCGCCGACCCTTTGAGTTTCTGGATCGCTTCGACCAGCTCACCTTCGTGATTGGTCTGACTGAAGACGCACTCGACGCCGAGGGCGCGCGCCCGCTCGCGTACCGCAGTCTCGATCTGCGCGAGCGTCACCGCCCCGTAGATCTCCGGCTCACGCTCCCCCAGCAGATTGAGATTCGGCCCATTCAGTACCGCGACGCGCACTAGGACTTGAGACCCTTGAGCCACGCCTGGAACTGGTCAAGGTCGCCCGCGTCCTCTACCGGGGGCGTTTGCGGACGCGAGGCCCGGGTCGACGGGCGGGGACTGGAGCCCGAAGGTCTGCGGGCCGCCGCCACCGGTTCAGCGGCGGGCGCAGGCGCCCCACCCGAGCCGAAGAAGTCGTCGAACGAGAACCCACCCTTCGGCGCGGCCGCGGGAGCGGGCGCCGGCGCGGGAGCCGCGGCTTCGTCGTGCGGGGGTTCGACGCTCGGGGCCGACGCGCGTCCCTCGTCTCCGAAGACGGCGTCGAGCGACAGACTGTCGGCTGCGGGGCGACTCGGTGAGCCGGGGGGTGGTCCGGGAGGCGGGTCGTCGGCGAACGCATCGGCGAGCATCGACTGCGGCGTCGCGCCCGATGTCACGCGCGGCCCTGGACCCGGGAGGGGCGCCTGTTCGGGAAGCGGAGCCGCTGCGGGTGCGCCCGGACGGGAGCCGAGGATCTTCTTCAAGAATGCGCCGAGCGAGAGGCCACTCGCCGGCGCGCGGGCCGGATGGGACGTGAGCACGGGCGAGTCCTCTGAGCCGTCGAGCTCGCGCACCTTGCCTTGTAGCCGTTCGTCACCAGGACGCTGGGCCAGTAACGCCTGATAGACGCGGAGCGCGTCGTCCTTGTGCCCCTGCTTGAGGTACAGCTCAGCCATGGTCTCGGTGAGCACCGGCTCGGCCTGCGACAGCGTCGCCGTGTCCGCGGCACTGACGTCGTCTGCGTCGTCGGACGCGGGGACGGGTGCGGGTGCCGGAGCCGGAGCCGGTGCCGCACGCGACGCGCGCGGTAGCGGAGGAGGGGGCGGTGCGAGTTGCGGGGCCTCCGCCGAGCCGGGCTCGACGTCATCGGGCATGATGAGCGGCAGAGACACCGGTGGACCGTCAGGCTCCAGGTGGGGCGTCGCCGTGCTCTCGAGCAACGGCTGCTCCAGCCGGAACATCCCGCTTCCTTCGTACTGCGTCCGGGCCAGCCCTTCTACCTCGACGTTCTCCGCGGACGCCGACGCCGGTTCGTCGGACATCATGCCTTCCATCCGCTGCGACGCCGGCGCGTTGCTGAAATCGATGCCGTCGAAGCCCTCCAACCCCATGCTGCCCCGCGGCGCCACGGCGCCCTGCCCCGGCAGCTCAGGCTCCGCCTCCAGGCCAAGGGACATCCGCTGATCCTTCGCGGCCTCCGCGGCATCGGCAGTCGGCAGCTCGGGCTCGGCGTCCACCAGGCGGTCCGCGTCGACGATCTTTTCCACGGCGCCGCTGGCGCGGTCGAGCTTGAAATCCGGTTGCTCCATCGGGACCGTGGACATGTCTACAAGGGAGAGACGTGGTGGCAGCTCGGCCGACACATTGGGCGAGCTCGCCCGCTCGATCCCGAGGTCTTCGGAAGCCTTCTCCGGGACGATCTCCGCCACGTTTTCGCCCGCGGGGGCCGACCCGGCAGCCTCCACCGGAGGCTCGGCAGCAGGGAGGGAAGGACGGGGGGCCGTCCTGGCCTGAGCCGCCTTGGAACGCATGCGGGTGAGCGCCTCAGCGGCGTCCCCGTTCATGGGGTCGGCCGAAATGAGGCGCGTCAGCCACTCCGCCCCCTGGTCATAGTGGCCAGTTCGCTCGGCGATCTCAGCCAGAATCTTGAGGGCAAGGATGTTTTCGGGGTCGAGCTGGAGCACCTTCTGGAACACTTCGGTGGCGGCGGGGTCGTCCTTCTGGTCGATCAGGCACCGACCGTACACGATATGGGCACTGACATAGTCCGGATGGAGCTCGAGCCCGCTTTTGCAGAGATCGATGGCCCTATCTATTTCTCCTGCTTTACGATAGGCGTCCGCCAGGGGCGCAAAATTGCGCCCTTTGGGATTCTCGAGCCACCGACGCTCGAGCTTCTCGATCTCGCTGGTGTACGCCAAATGGGCCTAAGTCTTTGTGGGAATTGGTCGAAGATAGTGTTTGGCCGGCTTGGCTGTCAACGTTCCGCGCGAGGTTTCGCTTGAGTTTCCTCGTTGTGGTTTTTAGACTTATGCCCCTTCACCCCCCTTCTTGACCGGAGCCAGGCCCCGCCATGATGCGCACCATGCGCGAGAACTCGAAGTACATCTTCTACGTCCTCGCAATTGCCTTTATCGGATGGATGATTTTCGACGTCGGGATGAACGTCACGGGGGTGAAGACCGGGGGCGACGTCGTCCTGAAGATCAACGGAACTGAAATCCACTACCCCCAGTGGCAGGCCGCAGTCGAGCAGGCCCGGGAGCGATACGTTGCACAGGGGGGAAGCGCTTCCCTCACCGATGACCAGCAGAAACAGCTCGAAGACCAGGTGGTCGATCAGCTCACCCAGGATGTGATGCTGCAGCAGGCGTACTCCAAGCTGGGCATCACCGTCTCCGACCAGGACGTTATCGACGCCGCCAAGACTTCTCCGCCGCCGGAAGTGATGCAGAGCCCAGATTTTCAGACCAACGGCCAGTTCGACATGAACAAGTGGCTGCGGTTCCTGGCCTCGGGCTCGAGCGCCGAGCTGCTGCAGCAGCTTGAGCTGCGGTACCGGCAGGTCATCCCCCAGCAAAAACTTGCGGAGTACCTGACCGCCGACGTCTACGTTCCCGACGCCAAGCTGTGGCGGATCTGGAGCGATCAGCATGACTCCGTGACCGTCTCGATGGTGGCCATCCAGGCCGTGGGCATCCCGGACTCCGCGGTGAAGCTGACCGACAAGGACATTCAGGACTACTACGCGGCGCACGGCAGCGAATTCAAGCGGCCCGCCATCGCGTACACCACGTTCCTCGTCCTGCCCCGGGCTGCGGAGCCTTCCGACACGGCCGCTGCTCTCGCATTGGCCCGGAAGACGCGGGCCGAAGTGGTGGTATCGGAGTCCGCGTTCGCGCGAGTGGCGAAGGCGCAGTCCATCGACACCGTGTCTGGTGCCAAGGGTGGGGATCTGGGGTGGATCAAGCGGGATGAGCCCGGCTTCGACGCCGGCTTCCTCGCGGGCCTGAAGACCCTGCAGCCGGGCCAGGTCTCGCAACCTGTCCTCTCGGCCTTCGGCTATCACCTCATCCGGGTCGACAAGGCCGCGGGTGACTCGGTGAAGGTCCGGCACATCCTCTTCCCCATCGCACTGACGGGGCCGCGGCTCGACCTGGTCGAAGCCCGGGCTGATACACTCGATCGCCTCGCCGCCGAACATGACAACGGCAGCGTGATCGACTCGCTCGGGAAAACCATGCGACTGAACGTCGCACAGGCGCCGCCGCTCTATCAGGGCGACCGCATGACCCTCGGCAAGTATGTGATCCCGGACGTCGGGACCTGGGCATTCGGTGGCGTCCGTCCCGGGCAGACCAGCAAGGTCATCGAAGGGGAGCGCGGGTTCTACGTCTTCCGCCTCGACTCACTGCACGCGGCCGGCGTGCCGCCGCTGTCCGAGATCAAGCCGATGATCGAGGCCGCGGCGCGGTTCGACCGGAAGAAGGAAATGACGCGTCAACAGGGGCAGGCACTGGCGGCCAAGCTCGCCGGTGGAGCCGACTTTGCCGCGACGGCAACGGCCGCGGGATACAAGCCGACGGTGATGGGACCGTTCACGCGCTTCCGTCCGCCGGCTCAGATCCAGGCGGACCCCGAAGTGATCGGCGCGGCGTTCGCGCTGAAGCCGGGTGCGCGCAGCCCGCTCATTGAAGCCAGGACGGGGGACTTCCTGCTGCAGGGCGTCGCCCGGAGCAAGCCGGACTCAGCCGCGTGGATCACCCAGCGCGATCAGCAGCGCACGACCATCGTGCGCGGGCTCCAGCAGGCGCGCGTGACGGCGTACCTCGCGGCGCTCAAGGCGAAGGCCAAAGTCGTCGATCGGCGCAAGGAGCTGTTCCAGCAGACGCAGCAGGCCGGCAGCTAGTCGAGCAGGCTCGTGGGTTTCGCGGGACGCGCCGACGGGGGAGACGACGGCGCATCGGGCGCTGCCCCCATCGCGTCCCGCGCTTCGTTCAGGCCCTTCCGGAACTCGCGCAGGAACTTGCCCGCCGCCCGGCCCAGCTCGGGCAGCCGGCGGGGTCCCACTGCCACAAAAAGAACGGCGAGCAGCAGAAGCCACTCGCCGATCGAAAACCCCGCCACGGACATCCGGAGCCTACTGACTCAGACGCTTCGGCTCTCCGCCCGTGGGCGGCAGCGTCGAGTTCGAGGCGGGCGGAGGCGGAACGTTGCCGCGCTGATCCGGCGGGTTGTCCCCGATCTCCTTGATGCTCCGCTTGAACTCACGGATCCCCTGCCCCAGCGACGACCCGATCTCCGGGATGCGCTTCGCCCCGAACACCAGGAGGAACACCAGCAGCAACAGGGCGATGTGCCAGACCGACAGTTCCATACCAGCCTCTCTCTTAGAAAAGCGACCGTGCCACGAAGTAGGCGATCACGACTCCGAGCACCGCCACCAACGACACGTCCAGTCCGACCGGACCGAGCGTTATGTCCACCACCAGGAGATTGATCTGCACCGGCCCGAGGGTCGGATGGACCGCGGTGGTGAAAAATTCTTTCGCGGCTCCCGCCGGCAGAAATTGCCGGAGGACCGCCTGCATGAACCCACCCAGGATAAACCCGGTCGTCAGGACCCCCAGGTAAAATAGGGGGCGCCGCGGTCCCCGCGCCACGTACCTAGCTCCGCCGTTCCACGGCATACGCGATACTGTCTCGCAACGCGTCACGCGCCGGTGAGGCCGGCAGCCCGTCGAGGGCGCGCTCCGCTTCCTGGGCCAGGGCCAGCGCGCGCTGCCGCGCGTACGTCAGGCCACCGGCGTCGTTCACCCACGCAATGACATCCGCGACCAGCTGATCGGAGGGCTCCGGCTCTTCCATCAGCCGCTCCACCAGCCGGCGTCCGCCCTCCGCCATCCGCGGCAACGCCGCGATGAGCGGGAGCGTCACTTTGTGCTCCTTCAGATCCAGGCCCCAGGGCTTTCCCGTGACGGCCTCCGGCTCGGTGTAGTCGAGCAGGTCGTCGGTGATCTGGAAGGCCATGCCGAGGTGCAGCCCGAAGGCGGCGAGGGCGGCGCGATGCGCCGGATCGCCGCGGAGCGCGCCGCACTCGCACGCCCCCGACAGCAAGGACGCGGTCTTGGCCCGGATGAGATGGTCGTACTGCGCTTCGTTGTAGGCGAGCTTGTCGTGCGCCTCGATCTGCCGCATCTCGCCGATGGTCATCTCGTTCGTGACCCGGGCGAAGACGCGGAGCGGCTCGATGTCGTCACCCTTCACCAGCTCGATGATGGCGCGCGAATACAGATAGTCGCCCATGATGACGGCGATCTGATGCGAAAACAGTGCATTGAGCGTCGGCAGTCCGCGACGCAGGGCCGAATGATCGACCGAGTCGTCGTGGACCAGGGTAGCGAGGTGGATCAGCTCGACCACGGCGGCGAGGGACACGATGCGCGGCTCGGTGTTGCCGGTCGCCTGCGCCGACAGCAGCAGGAGCATCGGCCGGAAGAGCTTCCCCTTCATCCGGAGCAGATGGTCGTTCACGTCCGCAATGCCCGGGAAGTCGGCGGCGATGATGCGTCGCAGCTCGTCCGCCACGCGCGCCAGGTCCTGCGCGACGGGGCGCTGGATGTCATGCAGCGTGACCGGTGCGACTTGCTGGCTCATCTCAGCGCGCCTTGGCCAGCGCCTTCACGCGCTCGCCCACGTCCAGGAACCGGATGTTCACCGCGAACACCTTCCCATACAGATCCTTCGCCTCGGCGGGGCGGCTCTGCTCCTCGCACGCGCGGCCGAGCCAGTAGAGAATGCCCAGCCGCTCCTCGTCACCCGAGGAGGGCAGCTCGAGGCCCCGTCGCAAGATCGACTCGGCCACACCGAAGGCCCCCTTCTCGAAGAAGCAGACGCCGAGGGCCTCGGAGGTCCGGAGCTTCCCGTCGTGCGCGCGGAGGGCCTTCTGGAACTCCGCGATCGCCTCGTCGAGCAGACCCATTTCCTTGAAGGCCACGCCCAGGTCGTAGTGCGACTGGAAGTCGGTCTCCTCGATGTTCTCGTCGATGCCCTGCTTGAAGCGTGCCAGCATCTCCTGGAAGTCCTGCTGCTCGTCGCCGGTGGGCTCCTCGTCCTGGACCTTCATCCGGGAGTCCCGCGCCTCGTCGTGATCGTCGTCGAGGATCATGGACCCCAGGTCCACGAAGTCGGCGCCTTCTGCCGCTTCGTCCCGGACCTTCATCTTCGCGTCCTTGGCCTTGACCTTCCCTTCGGCCGCGGCCGGCGCGGCGGGGGCGAGCATCGCCAGGGCCGACTGGGCCCGGGCGTTCTTCGGATCGTGCTCGGCCACGCGTTCATACACGGCTCGCGCCTTTTCGGGCACGTCGTTCCGGAGCAGCGTATCGCCCAACTCGAGGTAGGCCGTGACCAAGCGATCCTTTTCCCCGGACTTGAACGCGAACTCCACCACCTTCTGCCGGTGACGGATGCTGTTCGGGTCGAGCCGCAGAATCTCGTCGACCAGGTCTTCGGCCTGCTGGCGATTCCCGGCGGACTCGAAGCCGGCCGTGGCGTGGTCGAGCTCCTCGATGCCCCGTTCCCGGTCACCATTCTCGATCAGTGCTTCGCCCAGGGCCTGATGCGCTTCCGGATCGTCGGGATTGTCGGCGACGCGTCCCTCGAGATCCTCGATGGACACCGCCGGAGCTTCTTCGATGTCCGAGAAGTCGATTGACGGCGCGGAGTCCTCGAGCTGGATCCCGCCGTCGAGACCGACATCGATGTGCACCGACGGACGTCCACCCACCGAGGTGTCATCCTCGGTCATGATGAAGTCGCGCGTCTCCTGCCCTGCACCCTCGTCGAGCAGGAGCGGCTCGTCGTCCACGGGCGCGACGACTCCCGGCTCCGCCTCCACCACGACCTCGGGTTCGGCGACCTCGTCGAACGACAGCTCGACCACGGCCTGGCGCCCCTTGGCTCCCCGCGCCGGTGGCGGCGGCGGTTCTTCCTCCGCCGTAGGCTCGAGCTCCGCCATCGGCTCGACGTCGTCGGCCGTGATCTCCTCGCGCACGGATTCGAGATTCGTCGCGCTGTCGCGGACGCTCCCGAAGTCGGCACTCGTTGACTCCAGTCCTTCGAGCAGCGACCCCGCGTCGCCGCCGGCACCATCGTCCGCCAGGCTGGTCGTCTCGATCTGCAGAGACGTGTCCGGTTCGGCCACCGGCGCCTCGTCGAGCACCGAGACCGGTTCCGGCTCGGGCGGTGGCGGCGGTGCGGGCCGAGGCGCCGGTTTCGCCGCCGGCTTCGGAGGCGGCGCGGCGACCTTGGGTGCGGGAGGAGCCGGCGCCTTGGGTGCCGGTGCCGCCGGAGCCTTCGGCGTCGCGGGGGCCGTTGCAGCGGGCTTCGGTGCCGGAGGTGCTGGTGCTGCCGGCGCGGCCCCGCCCTTGCCGGGCGCGGGCGCGTCCAAGTCCAGGAAGACGAGACTCGAAGTCTTCCGCTTGACGCCCGGCGTTTTGGGGGGCTCGACCACCTTCTGCGACTGGGTGGTACGGCGCTGCGGCACCTCGTTCACGCCGTACGCGGCGAGCTGCTCCTCCAGCATGTGGCGGAGCTGCTCCCCTTCCGACGAAATATCCGTGAACTCCTTCAGCGCGGCGAACGCGAGCTGGATGTTGCCGGTCTTGTGGACGCGCTCGGCGTACTCGACGAAGTTCTGCTTCGCCTCTGAGGTGAAGCCTTTGGCGGCGTACAGCTTGGCGAGCTTGAGATAGGTGTTCTGCCGCCCGGGAGCGTTGCGGAGCACCTTGTTACACATCGCGATCGCGTTGTTGTGCAGCCCCTGCTCGGCGTACTTGTCGACGGCGCGATCGTAGTAGTCAGCAGCCTGACCGGGGTCTTTCAGTTTGAGCCACAAATCCCCGACCTTGTTGTAAATGGCCAGGTCAGGATTCGGCTCACCCGAGGAGTCCTGCTCCTTGAGAACCTCTATCCACGCCTCGACTGCCCCCTTGGCATCCTTCACCTCGAGGGCGCGGGCGCGTTCCTTGGCTTTCTCAAGTTTTGACATATCCGCCTAAAGATATTGGCCCGTCTAGGGAGCGACAAGCGGAACCCCCTGTCCAGACGGCGGTTACGAGGTTCGCCCCGACCCAGTACGCCGCTTCACGCCAATCCGACACATCGAGAGCCACCAGATCAGCACGCATTCCCGGCGCAATCTGGCCGCGGTCCCCAGCGAGGCCGAGTGCCGCCGCGGCGTTCACGGTGACGGCCGTCAGCGACTCGGCATGGCGCATGCCCAGTTGTGACACGCCCAGGGCCATCACGTACGGGAGACTGACGGTGGGGGAGGATCCGGGGTTGAAGTCGGTAGCGAGGGCGACGGCGGCCCCGGCTTCCCAAAGGGCCCGGGCAGGCGCCTGCCCTTTCTTGCCGAGGAAGGTCATGGTGGCCGGCAGAAGGACGGCCACGGTGTCGCTCCGGGCCAGCGCCTGGATTCCGGCCGGGGAAATGGCGGCGAGATGGTCTGCGGACTGTGCCCCAAGCGTCGCCGCCAGCTCAGCACCCCCCGCCCCCTGCAACTCGTCCGCGTGCATGGTCAGCGCGAGACCCGCTCCGCGCGCGGCTTCGAGAATCTTCCGGCTCGCCGCCACGGTGAACACGCCGGGCTCACAGAACACATCGCAGCGCGCAGCCAGTCGTTCGCGGACCACGGCGGGAATCATGTCGTTGCACAGCGCCGCGATATAGGCGTCTGGTTGCGCCCGATGCTCCGGCGGCACTTCATGGGCGCCGAGGAAGGTGGCGACGACGTCAGGGCTGCCGTTCTGCTTCAGACGGCCGATGACCCGAAGCTGCTTCAGCTCACTTTCGAGCTCGAGCCCGTAGCCCGACTTGATTTCGACGGTGGTCGCGCCGTGCGCGCGAAGGGCATCGAGCCGCGCGCGCGCCAGATGGTATAGATCATCCTCCGTGCGGCCGCGCACATCGCGGACCGACTGCAGGATGCCTCCGCCATCGGCGGCAATGGCCTGGTAGGTCTCGCCGAGAGCCCGGCGCTGATGATCGTCGAGTCTGGGCGCACCGAAGACGCCGTGCGTGTGCGCGTCCACGAACCCGGGATAGAGAACGCCCCGGACTTCCTCACGGGCCGCTTTGGGATGGAGAGCGGAGAGTTCGGCATACGACCCGACGGCGGCGATCGTGCCGCCCTCGAGAAGGACTGCGGCTCCGGGAAGCACTTCAACGGCTCCGGCCTCGTCCCGACGCCGGGCTCGCGCCGGCCCCCGGCAGGTAGCGACCGCTCGGGCCCCGACGAGAAGGGTGCTCAGTCGCGCGCCTCGCGCATCGGCAGCCGCACGTGCTCGCGGTCGGCGGTCGCGATGGCCTCAGGGTAGCCGGCCTCGGCGTGTCGCGCGACACCGATGCCGGGGTCGTTCGTGAGCACCCGTTCGAGCCGCCGCGCCGCGGCGGGCGTGCCGTCGGCGACGATGACCTGGCCGGCGTGGAGTGAGTTCCCGATGCCGACGCCACCGCCATGATGGAATGAGACCCACGAAGCGCCCGACGCCGTGTTGAGCAGGGCGTTGAGGATCGCCCAGTCGGCGATGGCATCCGACCCGTCGCGCATCGCCTCGGTCTCCCGGAAGGGGGACGCAACCGAGCCAGTGTCGAGATGATCACGGCCGATCACGATCGGCGCCGACAGCTCGCCCTTGGCGACGAGGTCATTGAGCGCGACACCGAACCGTGCGCGCTCTCCCTGCCCCAGCCAGCAGATCCGTGCGGGAAGACCCTGGAACGCGACGCGCTCGCGGGCGAGCGTGATCCAGCGGCGGAGGTGCTCCTCCTTGGGGAACAACTCGAGCACCAGCTCGTCGGTGCGGGCGAGGTCCTTGGGGTCCCCGGACAGCGCCACCCACCGGAATGGACCTTTGCCCTCGCAGAAGAGGGGACGGATGTACTCGGGCACAAAGCCGGGGATATCGAACGCGTTCGCGAGCCCGGCATCCTTCGCGACGGTCCGGATGTTGTTGCCGTAATCGAAGGCGACCGCGCCCTGTGCCTTGAGGGCGAGCATGGCCTCCACATGTGTGACGATGGAAGCCGTCGAGGCGCGGACATACGCGGCAGAATCCCTGGTACGCAGAGCCTGTGCGTCCGCCAGGGACATGCCCGCGGGCACATACCCGTTCAGCGTGTCATGGGCGGAGGTCTGGTCGGTCAGCACGTCGACCGTCACCCGGCGGCGCGCGATTTCCGGGAGCGCGTCGGCGCAGTTGGCGGTGAGCCCGACGGACAGCGCTTCCCGCGCGGCTCTCGCATCAGCACACCAGGTGAGCGCCTGGTCCAATGAATCGGTCGCCTTGTCCAGGTAGCGGGTGTCGAGACGTCGCTGCACACGAGAAGGATCGACTTCGATCGCGAGACACACGCCGCCATTCATGGTGGCGGCCAGAGGCTGGGCCCCGCCCATCCCGCCGAGCCCGCCGGTGACGACGAGGCGTCCGGCCAGGGAACCACCGAAATCGCGCCGCGCGACCGCGCCGAAGGTTTCGTACGTGCCCTGCAGAATCCCCTGGGTGCCGATGTAGATCCAGGACCCGGCCGTCATCTGGCCGTACATGGTGAGGCCCCGCCGCTCGAGATCGCGGAAGACGTCCCACGTGGCCCAGCGGCCCACGAGGTTCGCATTGGCGATGAGCACGCGCGGCGCATCGGGATGCGTCCGGAAGACGCCCACGGGCCTTCCCGATTGCACGAGCAGGGTCTCGTCGTCCGCGAGCGTCGTGAGCGTGCGGCAGATGGCATCGAACGATGCCCAATCCCGCGCCGCGCGCCCCGTGCCGCCGTACACCACCAGATCGTCGGGCCGCTCGGCAACCTCGGGGTCGAGGTTGTTCATCAGCATGCGGAGGGCCGCTTCCTGCACCCAGCCGCGGCAGGTTTTGGTGGTCCCGCGCGGAGCCCGGACGGGACGGGCGCCCTTCAAGCGGCCTCGCCGGGGTCGAAGGCGCCGGCGCGGATCTTCTCCGTCACGAGCTCGATGTCCGCCTGGAAGGGCCGGTCGCCCTCGAGGGGCGGCACGAGCTTCCGGATCGCTGCATACGCGCGGGCGACACCATTCCCCGGCGTTAGAGGCTTCAGGAACTCGAGTCCTTCCGCGCCCGCCAAGAGCTCGATCGCGGTCACGCGCTCGGCATCGGCCAGAATCCGTCCGGCCTTCCATGCAGCACTCATCCCCATCGGCACGATGTCTTCCTGATTCGCTTCCGTCGGGATCGTCTGAATCGAGGCCGGCGTCGCGAGCACGCGCGCGTCGGCGACCAATGCCGCGGCGACGATCTGCGGCGTCATGAACCCCGACTCGACCCCGGCGTTCTTCGCCAGGAAGGGCGGCAGTCCCCAGGAGAGATCGGGATTGACGACCCGCTCGAGCCGCCGCTCCGAAAGGTTGGCGAGCGTGACGAGCGCGATCCCCAGTACATCGAGCGCAAATGCGATCGGCTGGCCATGGAAGTTGCCGCCCGACAGGATTTCGTCACCGAACACCAGCGGATTGTCCGTCGCGGAATTCAGCTCCGTGGTGACGATCCGCTCCGCCATCGCGATCCCCTCCCCCACGGCTCCCAGAACCTGAGGGGAGCAGCGGATGGAGTAGGCGTCCTGCACGCGGGGGTCATGCTTGCGATGAGATTCGCGGATGGCGCTGTCAGCCAGGAGCTGGCGCAGCAGCGCCGCCGACCTGCTTTGCCATGGATGCGGACGCGCGTCATGAATCCGGGGGTCAAAGGCCACGGGCGTGCCACGCGCGGCCTCGAGACTCATGGCGCCCGCGGCGTGCGCGGTCCGCCACAGCGTCCACGCGTCGTGGATCAAGAGAGCCGCAAGTCCCGTCTGAGCCTGGGTCCCATTGATGAACGCGAGACCCTCTTTCGCCTGGAGCACCACCGGCGTGAGTCCGGCCGCGCGGACCTTCACGCCGTCCTCTCCTTCGCCCATCAGTGCGAGTGCGAGATGCGACAGGGGCGCCAAGTCGCCTGACGCGCCAACTGACCCCTGCGAGGGAATCGACGGATGGATCGCGCGGTTCAGCAGCTCGATCAGGAGCAGAGGCAACTCGGCCCGCGCGCCACTCGTGCCCATCAGCAGCACGTTCGCACGGAGGAGCATCATCGCCCGCACTGCTTCGACCGGCAGCGGATCACCCACCCCGGACGCGTGACTCCGGATGAGGTTCTTCTGCAGGTCCTGGAGCTTGTCGGGCGGAATGCGGACGTTCGCGAGCTTCCCGAAGCCGGTATTCACGCCGTACATCGTGTCACCGCGGGCGATGGCGGATTCCACGGCGACACGGGAGGCACGAACGCGGTCCAAGGCGACGGGAGATGCGGATACCGGTGCTCGATGACGGGCGACGGCTACCACGTCGGCCAAGGAGAGGGACCGACCGTCCAGGGCGATGGTCATAGTGGACAGAAGCTACCTACTAGACGCACAGACGGAAATGCTAGACGCACAGACCGAAATGCTAGACGCACAGATGGGGTGCAGGGCACAAGGGGCCAGGAGAGACTCTCCTGACCCCTTGTGAATCCCATCTGCGCGTCTGTGCGTCTGTGCGTCTGTGCGTCTGTGCGTCTAGCAGTTTGTCCTACCGCCTCACGATCGTCCTTCCCGTCTGGACGGCGGCTGGTTGTCCTCCCGCCCTGATCAACTCAGGGTTGCCCGCTGCCGTCTGGAAACTCCAATCCAGTATCAGGAAATCCCGTCCGACATGCGTCACCCGGACGGCGCCATACCGGACCGTCGCGCCGTTCACAACCTGGAAGACGTACCCGTTGCCGGGAAGTGCCTGGAGCGAGGTGCTCGCGTAGCCCGAGTCGGGCGCGAAGTCGATGGACGTCAGATCACCGAGGGGGCCGACGCCGTACTGCTGCATCGTGGTCCCCGAGGCCGCGACCGGCGTGAGCCAGAGCGTCGAGTCGGCATGCTGCGTCACGAAGAAGTTCGCGCTCGACGAGCCGCCGTTCACGACGAGACCGAACCCATTGGCGGTCCCATCCCAGAACTCGAGGCCAGCGGAGCCGGCATTCGTCTGCACCGGGTACAGCGCGACGTTGCGGGCATCGGGGCGCGGCGTGTCGGTGCGAATTGGGGACCACGCGCTCTCATCTCCGAGGGTGTCGATGGCCGAGACCGCGTAGCAGCGGCGGACGCCGTTGGTCAGGGCGCCCACGATGAAGTCGGGAGAGACGGTCGCCCCTTCCAGCATCCAGTCGTTGTTGCACAGCGTATCGGCCGGGGAGCTCGCCGAATACACCCGGTACCACTTGAAGGCGAACTGATTCGTGAGAAAGGCGTTATCGGTCCAATCCAGCTCCACGGCGCCGTTGAGCGACGTGGAGAACAGGCTCTCCGGGGCTTCGAGGGCCAGTCGGGAGTCGATGGTCACGACGTTGCTGTTGCTGCTTTCGAAGCCATTCACGTCGACGGAAGTGACGGTGTACTGGACGTCCGGCACGCCTGTGTCGTGGAACGACGGTGACGTCGTTTCACCACGGAGGTTGAACGTGCCGCCGACGGTCGCGGTCGAATACACCCGGTAGCTCTGCAGATTCGACGAATTCACGGGTTGCCACGTGAGCAAGACACCCGAGGGTTGGCTCGGAAGTCCAGACGGATCCAGCTCGTAGGACAACCCCGTCGGCGGAGGCACTGACGCGCCGCCACCGCCGGTGACGGTCTGCTGCTGGTCGCATGCTGCAACGATGAGCGCCGACAACGTCAGCGCGAGCCGCAAAGACGTGCGCATATCAGGCCCCGAAGAGGTCACCGCCGTACAAGGCAGGGACCGTGCCGTGGTGGTTCCGCAGGCGGAATGCGGGTTTTTGACGGACCCTGTCCCACCGCGAGGACAGGGACTCGGGTTACTGCGTCTGCCGGAAGGTCTGCTGGTCGTAGTCGAACTTGATGTCCTGCTCGTCCTTGAGCTGGATCGTGAAGTTGAATCCGAAATTGCCATTGGGGCTCTTCACGAACTGAAAGCTGGCGCGCCAACGGCGCAGATCGCGTTGCAGCGAGATGAACTGCTGGCCGAACTGGCGGGTGTGAAAGTCGTATGTCGTCGTCCAGTTCAGGTCCCAATGCGGCGTGGGACTGAAGTGGGTCGTGACATTGATCTGCTCCTGTCCCGCGCCGGTCTGCGGCAGAAAGCCGGGAACGGGCGTCACCGGCAGCTGTCCCTGGTACTGCGTGTCCGTCTGGACGGGGGCGAAGATGCTCGAGTCCTTGATCGGACGGAACCGCGTGCTCGTGAACGTCACGCTCATCGAGAAGCCCCCGCCCGTGGGTCCCGCGAACGGTGAGATCCCAGGGATTCCGCCGCCGAGCGTCGGCGGCGGCAGGCCGGGACCTGAGATCCCGACATTCTGCCCGTTCGCTCCCGCGAGGCCGGCATTCGCAGCTCCGGGGGCCGGCGGCGGTTGCTTCGCGTTCCCCCCACCGAGTCCCAGCAAGCCGCCGATACCGCGGATGGTCGCCTCGGAAATCGAGAACGACGCCGAGACGTTGGTGAGGAAGGGCGAGAACTTCGCGACTTTGTAGCCCACCGGGCCGTTCCACAGGTCGTGCGTCAAGGACAACGAGAATCCGGGAATGAGATCCGACGACATCGTGTTGGTCAACGACTGCGTCTGCCAGCCGGTGAGCAACGGCGACTGCTTCGCCCGCTCGAAGTTGTACTGCACCTGCGACGTATTGAGCGACAGGAGCTTGATCTTCCGTCCCTGCCCCGTCGTATCCCCCGGCGGCGGCTTCAACTTCGCTTCGATGTTCTGGGACATCCCGACGCTGATGGTCTGCTGCGGATCCGAGTGCGCCGTGGGATTCAGCCCGCTGGGGTCGATCGCGTGCGCGAACGCCGAGTCGACCGAGGCGGCCGGCGCGTACTGGTAGTTCACCAGGAGCTGGACCGAATGGCGGATCCGGTCCAGGGGGCCGAACCCGGGGAAAAATCCGAAGAACGTCGGCGCGATCGCCGCGCCGAACGCCAGCCGCTTCCCCTGTGTCAGGAAGGCGCCGCCGGTGAACTGGTTGCGAAGGGCAGTCGGACCCTGTGAGGTGTTGTTAATGACGCTGACGCTGGGCTGCAGCTTCCAGGAATTGGTGAACAGGGTCGGGAGACTGAACCCCGTAGACCAATCGACGGTCGTCTGGAAGGTCCGCACGTACAGCACCTTGTGCACCTGTCCGGTGCTGTCGGAGACGAAGAACTCGCGCCGCTGATTGGACGCCTGGTCACTCACGCTCAAGGCATTCGACCAGTTCCAACCGCCGATCCGGATCGGGGTCGACAGTCCGAACGACGTCGTCCGGTTATCGAAGAACTGGGAAAGCGTGTCGGACCCGAACAGGGGGTTGAAGCCGGACGGGACGAGCAGCGTGCCGGAGTTGTTGTGGAACGTCTGCTGGTTGGTGTAACTGATCCCCGGGGACCAGGTCAACCACGGTGTGACGTTAATCGGCGACGGCGTGAAGCTGAACTGGGGGAAGGTCTGGCTCACCTGCGGCGTCGAGAGATTCTGGGACCGGGAGCCGCCGAGGTTCACGGTGCCCCAGCCGAATTGCTTCTGGAAGTTCGCCTGGGACGACAGCTGGGCCGTCGACAGAAACGGATTGATGGTGTTCTGCTGAATGACGGCCGCACTCGTGGCGTAGTTCACCGTCGCCGTGAAGTGCGTCCGGCTGTCGAAGGCCTGGGTGTGATTCCACCCGATCTGCGTCGACGTGCCGGAGCCGTCCAGGTTGCTCTGCTTGGCGTACGTGATCCCGCCATCGATGAACCGGTCGAGCCACTTGTACCGCATCGCCCCGTGGACCTCCACATACCGGTTCGAGAACCAGTCCAGAGAGCCCAACAGATCGACGTAGTCGTTGGGCACCCAGTAGTAGCCCAGGTTCGAGATGTGCCGCTGGTATTGCCGGGTGGGCCGGACCAGGTCGTTGAGCCCGAAGCGCGGGATCAGGATACCGCTCCGTCGTCCCACCCGGATGTCCTGGAAGATGAACGGCAGCCACATCAGGGGCACGTCGCGGATGTACAAGACGGCGGGGCGCGCGATCATCACGTTCTTGTTCAGCCACTTCACTTCCCCGGCCTGGAAGTGGTAATCGGGGAGTGGGAGATCGGACGACGTGATGGATGACGATGCGCCGAACATGCGCGTTGACCCGGAGTCGACCGCGAGGTCCCCGCGCATGAACCACGTCGCCCCACCCTGCTTGAAGCTGGTCAGCGCGTTGGTGATCACGCCGCGCTTCAGACAGTTGTCGTATTTGAGGGAATCGCCGATCATGACGTTCCCTTCTCCGAAGAGCGACGGCGCCCCCTGCGCCTCGAGCCGGCAGCTGGCCTGGACGTAGTGGATCGAGTCGGCCTGCAGTTTGCTCCCATCCTGGTCCACCAGCGCCGCATTGGCCGACGTTCCGTGCAGCTCGATATCACTCCCCTGTTGGCCCTGCTTCATCACCAGCGAATCGGCCGTGTAGTGCGTGATCCGGTATCCCTTCCGGGCCGCCAGGGAGTCCATCAGTGCGTCGGACGGCGGGAACGCGCGGGTGGGTCCCGTCGGCAACCCCAGCCGGCGCGCGGTGGCGGTATCGATGGCCCGCCCCTGCACGGGCTGGCCCGCCCGGTGGGTGGTGTCCTGCGTGGGAGGGGGCGTCGGACGCTGAGTCGGTTTCTGACACCGGAGGGCGCCCGCGCCGCCGAGACTCAGGAGCAGCGCGACCCCGGCGGCGCGGGGGGTCACGTCGCGTCGGCGGCCGCCGCGGCGGCGCGCCGGTCCCGGCGCCGGCCCACGACCCAGACGCACCAGATGCTGATCTCATACAGCACGAGCAGCGGGACCATCATCACGATCATCGACAGGGCGTCGGGTGGCGCGAGGAACGCCGAGAGCAGAGCCGCGATGACGAGAGCGTACCGGCGGTTCCGGGCCAGGAACTTCGCATTCACGAGCCCGAACCCGGCGAGGATGATCATCACGAGGGGCAGCTCGGTGATCGCCCCGAACGCGAGCACCAGCGGAATCGCGATGGCGAAGTAGCGGTCGGCGGTGATGATGGGCTCGAGATGCTGACGCTGGAACGACATCAGCACCGCCAAGGCCCGCGGCAGCACGAGGAAGTAGGCGGCCGCGACGCCCGCGGAGAAGAGCACCACCCCGACCACGAGGGACGGCACGATTACCCGGCGCTCGCGGTCGTAAAGGGCGGGCGCCAGAAACGCCCAAGCCTGATAGATGATCACCGGAGAGGAGAGGACCAGCCCCACCGCCACCGCCAGCTTCATCGTGATGAAAAATCCCTCGGCCGGGCCGGTCACCATCAGCTTGCCCGTGGGAAGGAGCGGCCCGATGGGACGCATCAAGATTCCGAGGATGTCGAAATGCTGGACGACGCCCCAGCCGATGAGGGCGCCGATGGTCAGCGCGATGGCGCTGCGGAGGAGGCGCCACCGAAGCTCCTCGAGGTGCTCGAGGAACGGCATCTCGCCGCGGGATCGTGATTCGGCCACTCGGGCCCTAGCTAGCGCCCGAGTGCCTGGAGCCGGATGCGGGCGAGGTTGGCCTCGTCCGAGCGCGGATAGCCCGCGATCACCCGGTTGAAGTACGTCCGGGCCTGCGCCTTGTCCGACTTTTCGTACAGGAGACCCAGCTTGTAGAGCGCCGTGGGTGCCCGGACGGAGTTGGGGAAACTCTTCACGAGCTGTGCATACACCGGAGCCGCGGAGTCGGGCTGCTGGTCGCCGAAGCTTTCCCCGATGTAGAAGAGGGCGTCGGAGACCCGGGTGTCCGTGGGGAAGGACTGCAGGAATGCCCGGAATCCCATCCGGGCCGTCGCCACGCTGCCCTTCCGGTACTGCTGCAGGGAGGCGTCGTACATCTGGTCCGCGCTGGCACCGGACACGCTCGGCGCGGGCCCGCGGGTGGTGTCGGGCGCGGGCACGGGTTGCGCCGCCCGCTGCTCGATCTGCGCGCGGAGCTCGGACAGCCGCTGCTGGCTCTGCCCGGTGAGCTCCTGCACGCTGACCAACTGCTGATTGATGTTGAGGTGGTCGTTCTTCGCGTCGCCGCGCATCTGCACGAGATAGTTCTGCTGCGCGGCGAGCGTCTGCTGCACTGCGGCGATGGCCGCGAGCGTGCTGTCCCGCTCCGCCCGGCGTACCGAATCGGATCGGGTCATCTGCGCCTGAAGGGCCTCGACCTCGAGACCGACCTTCCGGACGTCGCCCTTGAGGGCGCATCCGGCGGTGATCCCGAGGCCGAGGAGCGCGAGGTGTCGCGCTGTTCTACGGAACACCCTTACGGCTTCACCAGGGCGTCGCCACCGGCGAGGATGGAGAACTCATCGCGACGGTTCTTGGCCCAGGCGTCTTCGTTGTGGGCGGGATCGAGCGGCCGCTCTTCGCCGTTCGACACCGTTTCGATGCGGCCCGCGTCGATGCCATGCGTCACCAGGTACTGCTTGGCGGCGTTGGCTCGGCGGTTCCCGAGCGCGAGGTTGTACTCCTGCGAGCCGCGCTCGTCGCAATTCCCGGCGATCTGGATCCGGAGCCCGGGGTTCTTCTGCAGAATCGCGATCTTCTGATCGAGGATCGCCTGATCGGCCCCCTGGACCTCGGCCTTGTTGAACTCGAAGTGAATCATGGTCGCCAGCATCGACCGCACCTCATCGCCGGCGCGGGCCGCAGCCGCGGCGGAATCCGCCGCGCGGGCGCGCGCGATACTGTCGGCCATGGCGCGGGCGCGCGCGGCCGAGTCGGCCTGCGCGGCGGCGATCGAGTCGGCGCGGCGCTTGGCGTTCTCGGCGGCGGTGTCCGCTTGCGCGACCGGGGTCGGCGTGGTGTCAGGCTTCTTGCCGCAGGCGGCGACGGCGATTGCCGTCGTGAGTGCCGCGAGGGCCAGCGATTGCAGGCGTGTCATGGGACTCGGTCTCCAGGTCAGGGGGTGGCTGAGGCGGCTTCCGGCAGCCGCGGCGACCAGGCCGGCAAACGCTCCCCGCTCTGCTGCAACAGGGGGCGAATGCGGCCGGTCTCCAAATCGATGATCCAGAGCTGCCGGTACCCCGCGCGATCCGAAACGAACGCTAAATGGCGGCTGTCGGGCGCCCACGTCGGATCTTCGTTTCGCCCGACAGACGTCAACTGCTTCACCGTGCCCTTGCGGACGTCCAGCACGAAGACCTGCAAGGTGCCGCCGACGTCACGGTGAAACGCTACCGAGAGTCCATCCGGGGACCAATCGGGCGCATTGGAGGACCCCGTTACACCATAGTCGAAGGGAGCGAAGAGCTGTTGATCGGTCCCGTCGGCGCCCATCACGTAAATCTGCGCCAGACCCGGGCGGGTCGAGACGAAGGCGATGCGACGCCCGTCCGGACTGTAGGTCGGGGACAAGTTGTCAGAATACCTGCCTACGGTCAAGCGCTGTAGACAGCACGCATCGCGATAGTTCACTGTCCACAAGTCCGTTCCCTCTTCGGTCGCGCGGCTGAACGCGACGGTCTTGCCGTCGGGAGAGAACGCGGGGGTGAAGTCCGAGTACTTGCCGGTGCTTCCATACACCACCGACCGCTTTCCGGTCGCGAGGTCCAGCAGGTTGATCTGCCCGTGGCCCCCGTTGAACTCCATGTACGCGATCTTCTTGCCGTCCGGGGACCAGGCCGGCGAGAGGGCCTCCTTCGTGGCCGACGAGACCAGGTGGAAATTGGCGCCATCCTGGTCGACCGAATACACGTGCTTGTCCTTCACGAAGAGAATCCGGGTGGCCGCGTTCCCCGGAGCCCCCAGGGAGGCCTGGACGACCTGGTCCGCGAGACGGTGAATCGCCATGCGGTACCCGGGATCGCCAGGCGCCGTCAGTCGTGTGCTGAAGGTGCGTCGGACCGCGCCGGCCGCGACGTCGTGCAGGAGCAACAGCACCGAGTCGCCCACCGTCCGGAACTGCACCGCGAAGTCGGCTCCCAACGCCTGATACAATGAATAATTGAGGCCCGAGATGCTCTTGGTCGCGGTGTGACCCCCGGCCGGGACGGAAGGGCCCGGATCGAGGGAGTCACCCCCCGGCAGCGTGATCACCTCGTAGCGGTCCGAGAAATCGAGGTCGCGGCCGACGATGGCGCGCACCGAGTCGAGCTGGCCGGGAGCGGTAGGGAGCACCACCAGGCCGGGGCGGACCCCGGGCCGGTAGGTGATCCCGATCCGGACGCCCTTGTCGATGGTGGAGTCTTGAGACCATAGACGGTAGGACGGGACGACGGTGCTGACGGTAAGAACTATCACTCCGACCGTCTTACCGTCTAACCGTCTCACCGTCTTCATTGCCGCACTCCAGAAAAGTAGAATCGGACGAACAGCACGTCCTGGTTCCAGCCATCCGGCAGCGCGCCGAAGGCCTTGCTCTGCCCCGCCGACTCGACGGCACCTTCAGCCTCGAGGTCGAACGCGAAGTTGCCCGACCGTTTGGTGAACTGCAGTCCGGTCACCGATCCGTCCTTATGCACGAAGAATGACACCTCGGCTTCCAGCGGCGTGCTTTGATCGGGCCGCTGCCAGCGCCGGAGCACCTGCGACACGATGTTCTGCAAATACTCCGGGAATGGAAACTCCTGTCCTTCGGTGCTGACCGTCGCGACATCGTGTCCCGTCGACGGGGCCTCTCCCGCGATCCGCTGCAGGGCTTGCGTCTTGGGTGCGGCCTCACGCTTCTTGGTGTCGGCGTTCGGCGGCGGTGCCGGCGCCGGCTTCGGCGCCGGCTTCTTGGTCGGCGGTGCGGGAGCGGGCGGTGGGGGCGTCGCGGCCTCGCGCTGCACCACGTCGGGGGCCTTCCGCTGATCGGGCGTCGGGTCGGGGGCCGCGACGAGCCGCACCGCGTAGGTCGGCGGCGTCACCGCCTGCGCGTGGCGCGCGGACACGATCACGAACGCCACCGCGACGGCGTGCACACCGATCGTGCCGATCAAGCCAATGCCGGCGCCTCCGGGCGCGCGGGACCGGCCGCTCACTTGCTCACGGACTCCGGCTCGGCCACGAGGCCGACGTCATTCACTCCCGACTCCCGGATCACCGCCAACACCTGCACCACCGTCCCATACGCCACCTGCTGGTCCGCCCGGAGGTACACGCCGGACGGGTGTTTGCTCCGCACAAACGCCGCGAAGGTGGCTTTGAATTCGGCGTAGGTGAGGGGAGACTGATCCAGGAAGATCGAGCCGGACTTGTCGATCGTGACGATCAGGCCCTGGTTGGGCTCGAGGGGTTTCGCGGCGGCATGGGGAAGCCGCACGTCCACCCCGCCCTGCATGATGGGCGCGGTGATCATGAAAATGATCAGCAGGACGAACGCGACGTCCACCAGGGACGTGACGTTGATGTCGGCGTTGAGAGGGAGCTCTCCGCGGCCGCGGAGACCGCCTCCCGAGAGGAGGCCACCGGCCATGGCCTAGAGCCGTCCTTCCCGGGCCATCGTGCCGATGATCTCCTGGGCGAAGCCCTCGAGCTCACCCGCGAAGAGTCCCAGCCGGTTCACGAACCAGTTGTAGGACATCACCGCGGGCACGGCCACCGCCAGACCGGCGACCGTCGTCACGAGCGCCTCGGCGACGCCGGGAGCGACGGCGCCGATGTTGCCGGAGCCGCCGGCCGCGATCCCGATGAACGCGTCCATCACGCCGAGCACGGTGCCCAGGAGGCCGAGCAGCGGGGAGACCGATCCGAAGGTCGCGAGCCAGGGGATGAACCGCGCCGCGGCATCGCGTTCCGCCGCGACCTCCTTCGACAGCATCATGCGCAGGGCTTCGAGCTGCGTCGGCGTGAGTGTGGAGATCGGAACCGCCGGATCCCGCTTGAGAGTGCCGGGCTTCAGCTCAGAGAAGAAGTGAATGCCCTCGAGCAGCAGCCGGCGATACGGAGAGGGCTGCAGCCGCATGGCGGCATGGTGCGCGTCTTCGAGCCGCTGGGCCTTCTCGATTTCGACCATGAAGCGGTCCGCCTGCCGGCGGAGCCGCCCGAACTGCCACCACTTGAGCGCGATGATGTACCACGACGCGAGGGAGAAGAGGACGAGTACCACGAGGACAACCTTGGTCTCGCGACTCGAGGTGAGTACCAGCTCCCACGGCGTGGTGGGGACGGCCCGCCCGAGCTGCAGCAACACGTCACGCCTCCATTATTGATCGAATCGTCGCCCGCAGGCCCTCGGCCAGCGGCGTGCGGGGACGCCAGTTCAGCTCCCGGGCGGCCTTCTCGGTCGCGAGCGAGCTGCGGAGGATCTCTCCGGCCCGGGCCGGCGCTCGCTTGATGTTCGCGGGCTTGCCGGCACCGGCAGCCAGCAGCTCCGCCAGCTGATTCACCGTGGTCTCCACGCCGGTCCCGATATTCCAGGCCCGCGCGTCGAGACTCGTCAGCTGAGGCAGCGTCGCGGTCGACGCGCGCACGTTGGCTTCCGCCACGTCGAGCGCGTACACCATGTCCCGCGTCTGCCCACCGTCTCCAAAAATTGTAATCGGTTCGCCGCCGGCGATGCGTTTCGAAAAGATCGCGATGACGCCCGCCTCGCCATGCGGGTTCTGCCGGGGGCCGTACACATTGCTGTAGCGCAGCACCGCGGCCTCGATCCCGTACAGCTGGGAGAACGTCGCCAGATAGTACTCGGAAGCGAGCTTGGCGGTCCCATATGGAGACGTCGGCAGTTTCGGATCGGGCTCGGAGAACGGCAGCTTGTCCCCTTCCCCGTAGACCGTGCCCCCCGACGACGCGAAGACCACCCGTTTCACCCCGCCCGCCCGGGCTCCCTCCAGGAGATTGAGGAGGCCCACGACATTGACCCCGGCGTCGTAGACCGGATCCTCGACCGACCGCCGCACGTCCATCTGCGCCGCGTGGTGATTCAGCACGCTGAAGCCCCCGGAGGTCAGCAGCGCGCGCGCCTCCGGGGACCGGACGTCCGCCTCCACCAGCTTCGCCTTCGCGGGCACGTTCTCACGGCGGCCGGTGGAGAGATTGTCGAGGATCGTGACCTCGTCACCGGCCGCGAGATGGGCGTCCGCCACGTGGGAGCCGATGAAGCCTGCGCCACCAGTCACCAAGACCCTTCGAGCCATAGATCGAATACGTTCCTTAGTTGAAGTGCGGATACACCCCGGCCCAGGCGCGCGAAACGGCGCCGGCTGGCGGGGCACACGGAGCACTCAGGACTTGCGAGGCGACGCCGGACCGAATGACTCGAGGTCCGGCGGCGGATCAGGAGGGCATCTTCCGGACCAGGCGAACCTTGGTCCCGGCCCTGATGTTGGGCTGCGTAATGCCGATCACCAGGGCCGACGCGGAGTGCTCTCGGGTGTGCACGATCAGGAACTGCACCAACACCTGTTCCGACGCGGTCCCCATGTCGCCCGTCGCGGGGCGGTAGGCTTCGAAAATGTCGCCCGGGGTCACGCCTTCGGAGCGTCCCTTGTCGATGAAGTAGATGGTCTGCGTCCCCGCCAGGGGCTCGAGATCCCGCTGTGCAACTATCGAGCCCTGCAATCCCTGCGTCACCGGTGCCGGCCGGCTCTCACCCGGATTCCGGAACGGCTCGAGCGGCAGCGCGAGGTTGCCCGTGTGGATGCGGCCGTATTGCTGGATGATCGTGCCCAGCACCTGCTTCGGCTGAACGGTGGTCACCCGCGCGATCCCCACGGGGACGATCACGTCGCCCCACCCGGAGACGTCGCGGTCGCGCCGCGCCAGTAGCAGCGAATCACCGACGTGATAGCTCGCGTTCCCCGGAGGCGTGATCGCGATCTCCTGATACTGCCCGGCCTCCGTGAGCTGCGTGAGCCGGGTGATCGCCGGACGAGCGGTCGCCCCGACCACATCACCCCACGGAAGTTTCTCGCCCTCCGTCAGCCAGCCGGCCGAGTAAAACTCGCCGGGGCGCACGGGGCGGTAGACCTGGTGGAGGTACGCGCGCAGCTGATTCTCGATCTGCTGCTTGGGCGTGACCGGATGATCGAAGATCGTTTCGCCGTTGTTGTTCGAGACCGGCTCCGGCGGCGGTGGCCCGGTAGTATCGGCGGCGGCCGGTGCGGCGACGGCGGTGGTATCGAGCTTGGGCGTCGTGTCGACCACGGCGTGCGCCGTATCAGCCTTCACGGTGTCGGCATGCACGGTGTCGACCGGCGTCGGCGTTTGCGCCACGACCTTCGCGGTGTCGGTCTGCGCCACCACCGTGGTCGTGGTGTCGGCGTTGCCGTTGACCTGGAGAACCTGGCCGGGATAAATCCAGTGCGGATCTTCGACCGTCGCCGTGTTCAGACGGTAGATTTCGGGCCAGAGGAGCGGATCGTTGAAGTACAGACGCGCGATGGACCAGAGGGTCTCCCCCTTGGCCACGACGTGCGTATCTCCCGTTGCCGCCTGCTGCAGGAGGCTCGACGCCGTATCGGGCTTGGCCGCCTTTGAGGTATCAGCGGGTGCCGGTTTGGCCTTCGTCGTGTCCTGGGCGCTGACCCGCGCGCCCAGGAGCGGGATGGCCACGACAGCCAGGAGAACGGCTACCGCCGTCCGCGTCGATCGGCTAGAACGGGAGATCGTCATCCTCCGCATCCAACGCCTCCGGGAACGAGTCGAGCGACTCCGGTTTCCCCTCAGCCCCCGCCTTGGCGGGCGCCTTCGCTCTCGAGAAATCGCCGCCCTCTGCCCCGCCTCGGGACCCGAGCAGCATCACTTCGCGCGCGACGATCTCCGTCGTATACCGGGTCTGTTTCTCTTTGTCTTCCCAGGTCCGGTAGTCGATCCGGCCCTCGACGTAGATCCGGTCGCCCTTCTTCATGTACTTCTCAGCAAGGTCGGCGAGTCCGTTGCCACTCTTGTTGTTCCACATCACGACCCGGTGCCACTCGGTCTTTTCCTGCTTGTCCCCGCCCTGGCCTGTCCACTGCCGGCCAGTGGCCAGCGACACCGTCGCGACCTTGGAGCCATTATTCGTCGTCCGGACTTCTGGGTCAGCCCCTAAGTTCCCAATCAGTATGACTTTATTCAGACTGCGGCTCACAACGACCTCCGGTACTCAAGGCGGGCTGGTCCCAAGGATTCCCGCACAGTATATGAATCGCAAGTTATTCTGTCAATCAAAGATACGCCACTTTTCACCATTTTATCGGGTGCTCCCCCCTGCCGGAATGGCGGCACGAAGAAGGATCGCATCCTCCGTCGGTCGCCGGTAGTAATTCACTCGTTTCGAGACCTCGGCGAAGGCAAACGCGCGGTACAGCGCACGCGCGGCCACGTTCGACTCCCGCACTTCGAGGTACACCTGCCGCGACCCCAGGGATTGGAGTCGCTCGAGTGCGGCACCGACGAGCAGTCGACCGATTCCGTGACGGCGGTTCTGCGGATCCACTCCGACGTTCAGGATTTCCCCTTCGTCCGCCATCTGCCGCGCGACGAGATATCCCGCCACGCGGTCGGCGCCATCGACGGCCGCGAGGAACACGACGCCGGTCGCCAGCGTCTCCGCGAAATCCCGTGCGGTCCAGGGGTCGGAGAAGCTGACCACCTCGATCGCCTGAATACCGGGAAGGTCAGCGGGGCGAGTCGGTCGAACGCGGAATTGGGCGTCCGTGTCGGGCCTCCCATTTCGCCTGCGCCTCCGCGGGCCGGCCGTACTCCGGCTCGGCGGTCGCGAAGTCCTCGACGCGTTTGCCGGCGCCGGGCCGGCCCGCCAGCGCGAGCATCACGACCGCCGAGGGGGGAAGCTGGTCGAGGGGCACAGGGGGCACGCCGGTCCAGCGCGCGACCTCAGCACCGTACCGCACGGCCCCATCCCCCACCGCGATCGCCGGACGCCGCGCCCCCGTCAGTCCCTCGAGCTCTGGAATCGTCGCGAGCGTCGGGGGGACCAGCGTGTCGACGCGGTCGGCATGAACGACGTAGACCGCCCCGTACACCTGACCCCGAAGCGCATCGAAGCATGCCGCCACCGGGACACTGCCCACCCGCTCGGCGGCCCCAGCCGCCGCGGCGAGGAGCGACGGCACGGCAATGACGTCCGCGCCCGACTCCTGCACGAGGCCCTTCGCGGCGGCCCACCCGATCCGGAGACCGGTGAACGACCCGGGTCCATCTCCGACCACCACGGTATCGAGATCCGCGACCTGCCGGCCGGCGCGCGACAACGCGAAGTCGATCAAGCGGACGATCTCCGTGGCGTGCCGGCGCGAGCCCTGCTGGTGCGCGCCGGAGCTCACCCCCGAGCCATCGCCCACCGCCACGCTGGCGATGTCGGTTGCGGTGTCGAGGGCCAGCATCTTGCTCACTCCTCCTCCAGTGCCCGGCGGCCGGGGTCACCGTCGTGCGCAAGGTAGAAATGCCGGTCCAGCCGCGGCGCCCACCCTTCGGCTCGCTCCGGCCACTCGATCAGCACGATGGCCCCTTCGCGCTCCATCTCCTCGAACCCGAGGTCGCGGGCCTCGGCGGGTGCCTTGAGCCGGTAGCCGTCGACGTGGTACACGGGGCCGCCCGGTGCGAGATACCGGTGGACGAGTGCGTAGGTAGGACTGGTGGCGGGAGATGCCGCGCCCAGGCCCCGGCAGATCGCCTGCACCAGCGTCGTCTTGCCGGCGCCGAGCTCTCCGGAGAATCCGAGAACGGCGGGAGCGTGGAGCGAGCGCCCCAGCTCCTCACCGAACCGGTTGAGCTCGTCCGCGGTGAGGCGCACGGCGCCCGGCATCGCTCTCCGCCTTCAGGTCGAGGATCTGGTCGCGCAACAGGGCAGCGGCCTCGAAGTCGAGCTGCTCGGCGGCCGCCTGCATCTGCGACTCGAGCAACGCGATGAGGGCTTCGCGCTCGCGGGCGTCGGTCGGCTTCTTCGCGCCGCCCGTTTCCGGCTTGCCCGCCCTCGCGTCGGCCACCCGGGTGACGAACCGCACATCGACCACCGATTTCACGATCGATGTCGGTGTGATGTCGTGCTCCACATTGTACGCCTGCTGGAGCGCGCGGCGTCGGCTCATCTCGTCCAATGCCCGCTGCATGGAGCCCGTCATGCGGTCTGCGTAGAGAATGGCCCGCCCATGGAGGTTCCGGGCCGCCCGTCCGACCGTCTGGATCAGTGAGCGGTCCGAGCGCAGGAAGCCCTCCTGGTCGGCGTCGAGCACCGCCACCAGGGATACCTCCGGCAAGTCGAGTCCCTCCCGCAGGAGGTTGATGCCCACGAGGACGTCGAATTCGCCGAGGCGCAGGCCCCGGATGATCTCCACCCGCTCGATGGCGTCGATTTCGGAATGCAGGTACCGGACCCGCACCGCCTGCTGCTGCAGATAGTCCGTCAGGTCTTCCGACATGCGCTTGGTGAGGGTCGTAACGAGCACGCGCTCGCCCACCTTGGCCCGTTCCCGTACCTCGTGCAGCAGATCGTCCACCTGGCCCTTCACCGGCCTGATTTCGACCTCGGGGTCGACGAGCCCGGTGGGCCTGATGATCTGCTCGACCACGACGCCCCCCGAGAGCTTGAGCTCCTCTTCGCCGGGCGTGGCAGACACGAAGACCATCTTGGGAGTCAGCTGGAAGAACTCGTCGTACTTGAGCGGCCGGTTGTCCAAGGCCGACGGCAGACGGAACCCGTAGTCGACGAGCGTCTGTTTACGCGAGCGGTCCCCTTCGTACATCCCGCCGATCTGCGGAAGCGTCTGGTGGGACTCATCGATCACGCAGACGAAGTCCTCAGGGAAGTAGTCCAGGAGGCATGCCGGGCGCACTCCCGGAGCGCGGCCGACGAGGTGACGGGAGTAGTTCTCGATGCCGGAGCACCGCCCCACCTCGAGCAGCATGTCCACGTCAAAGGTCGTCCGGGCCTCAAGCCGCTGCGCCTCGACCAGTTTGTTCTGCACCCGCAGCTCCGCGAGCCGGTCCTTCAGCTCGGCCCGAATCGCCCCGACCGCGCGCTCCACGGAGGGACGCTGAGTGACGAAGTGGGTCGCCGGGTAGATGGCCGCGCGCTTGAGGTCCGCGATGGCGTTGCCGGTGACAGGATCGAACTTCGTGACCCGTTCAACGGTGTCACCCCAGAGCTCGATCCGGACCCCCTGCTCTTCGTAGGCTGGGAACACTTCGATGGTGTCGCCCCGGACGCGGAACACTCCGCGCTCGAGCGAGACATCGTTCCGCGTGTACTGGATGCGGACCAAATCCTCGAGGATGGCATCGCGCCCACGCTCTTCACCGACATCCACCGTCACCATGAGCTTCTTGTACAGGTCGGGATCACCCAGGCCATAGATGGCCGAGACGCTCGACACCACGATGACGTCGTCGCGCTCGATCAGGCTGGAGGTCGCCCGCAGGCGCAGCCGGTCGATGTCGTCGTTGATCGACGAGTCCTTCGCGATGTAGGTGTCGGTCTGGGGGACGTAGGCTTCGGGCTGGTAGTAGTCGTAGTACGAGATGAAGAACTCGACCGCGTTCTTGGGGAAGAACGCCTTCAGCTCACCATACAACTGCGCCGCGAGCGTCTTGTTGTGCGACAGGACGAGCGCCGGCTTGCCATGCGCAGCGATCACCTGCGCCATCGTCATGGTCTTACCGGATCCGGTGACGCCGAGGAGCGTCTGATACCGGTCCCCGCGGGCGAGACCCTGCGTGAGCTCGCGGATGGCGCGAGGCTGGTCACCGGCTGGCTGGAAGGGGGTGTCGGGCGCGAAAGGCATCCCCGGAAAGTTACACCGCGGGCCCTTCCATTTGAGCCCCCGAATCCCGGCGCGAGACCTCGGTGACGCCTTTGACGCGGCGCATCGCACGCATCACCTTGTTCAGGTGGGTCTGGTTTTCCACCTCCACCAGCAGGGCACCGAAGACTGAGCCGTCCCGCGAAGCCAGCTCGGTGGAGCGGATGTTCGTCCCCGTGCCGCTCACCGCCTCGCAGATATCCGCATACAAGCCACGCCGGTCTTCTCCTCCCACGGCCAGCCGGACCACGAACGTTTCGCCCTCGGACTCCTGCCAGTCGATCTCGACGCGGCGCTCCACCTCATTCGCGAGCGTGAGCAGGTTCGGGCAGTCGGCGCGGTGAATCGAGATGCCCCTGCCCTGCGTGACGTAACCGACCACGGCGTCCCCCGGCACGGGCTGACAACATTGCGCGTACCGGACCATCAGCCCGTCCACGCCCTGGATCTTGATGCCGCGTCCGAGCCGGAGCCGTTGCATGACGCGTCCAAACCCGGTGGGCCGCGGCGCCTGAATGGCCTCCGCCGGCAGGTCGGGATAGAGCGCCTTCATGACCTGCCCCAGCGCGACATCCCCGCGACCGATGGACGCTTCGAGCATCTCGCCGGTCCCGACCGACAGCGCTGCCGCCGCCGCCTCGAGCTGTTCCGGGAGCGGCGGCTTCAGCCGGCGGCGGCGGAACTCGCGGTCCAGGATCTCGCGGCCGAGCGTGACGCTCCGCTCCTGCTCTTCCTGCTTGACCCATTGCCGGATCTTGTGCCGGGCGCGGGCGGTCCGTACGTGCGCCAGCCAATCGCGGGAAGGACGTGCACGAGGACTGGTGAGAATCTCGACCGTGTCCCCATTGGTGAGAGACCGGTGAAGCGGGCTGATCTTCCCGTTGATGCGGGCGCCCTGGCAATGCTGGCCCACTTCCGTGTGGACCGTGAACGCAAAATCGAGCGGCGTCGCGCCCGCGGGGAGCCGCTTCACGTCTCCGCGGGGTGTAAACACGAAGATCTCGTCCTGATACAGGTCGATCTTCAGAAATTCAAGAAACTCTTCGGGCGTGTGCGTGTCCTGCTGCAGCTCGAGGAGCTGGCGGAACCATCCGAGCTGATGGTCGAGCTCGTCAGCGGCCTTCCCTTCTTTGAACAGCCAGTGGGCCGCGATGCCGTACTCGGCGGTCCGGTGCATCTCCCGGGTGCGGATCTGGATCTCGTAGAGCCTACCACCTGGTCCGAACACCGTGGTATGGAGCGACTGGTACCCGTTCGGCTTCGGACTGGCGATGTAGTCCTTGATCCGCTCCTGCAGCGGCGTCCACGCGTGGTGCACGATCCCCAGCACGTGGTAGCACTCGGCCACGGAGTTCACGAGGACGCGGACGGCGAGCCGGTCGTGGATCTCCTCGAAGGGGCGATCCCGCCGCTTCATCTTCCGGTGCACCGACCAGAGGTTCTTCACCCGGCCCGTGATCTCCGCATCGGAGATGCCGGCGACGGCCAGCGCTTCCGCCAGCGGTCCCCGCAGCCGCTCGATGACCTTGTCGCGCTCCTCCTGCGTCTGCTGGATCAGCCGGGAGAGCTCGTCGTAGTCCGTGGGCTCCAGGAACCGGAACGCCAGGTCCTCGAGCTCCGCCTTCACGCGCGCCATGCCGAACCGGTGCGCCAGCGGGGCGTAGATCTCCCGGGTCTCGAGCGCGATGCGCTGCTGCTTGTCGGGCGGCATATGCTCGAGCGTCCGCATGTTGTGGAGGCGGTCCGCGAGCTTGATGAGGATGACGCGGGCATCCTTTGCGATCGACAGCAGCAGCTTGCGGTAGTTCTCCGCCTGCTCCTCGGCCGTGGACCGGAAGGTGAGGGACGACAGCTTGGTGAGTCCGTCCACCAACCCGGCGATCTCGGGTCCGAAGTCGCGCTTGATGTCGTCCAACGTGACGTCGGAATCCTCGACTACGTCATGCAGCAGGGCCGCCGCGATGGTGGCGGAATCGAACTGCTGCTCGGCAAGAATCGTGGCGACGGCCACGGAATGGGAGACGAAGTCGTCCCCGGAACGACGCTTCTGCCCCTGGTGGGCGCGCGCACTCGCGTCGTAGGCGCGGGTGAGGAGGTCCATGTCGAGACGCTCCCGCTGGCCCGCGACGGCGCGCGCCAGCTCCGGCGCCAACAACGACACCGTGCCGGTCACAGCAGTCCCGCCTCCGCGAAGCTCACGAAGCGCCCTCCCCCGATCACCACATGGTCGTACACCGGCACGTCCAGCAGGCGCCCGGCGTCCACGAGCTGACGCGTGACCGCCCGGTCATCCGCCGAGGGGGCCGGGTCCCCCGAAGGATGGTTGTGCACCACGATGATCCCGGCGGCCGCTTCGGCGATCGCGGCCCGGAATACCTCCCGGGGGTGCACCAGCGAGCTGTTCAAAATCCCTCGCGTCACGAGCACATCCCCCAGGATCTGACTCTGACTCCCGAGTGCCAGCACGTGGAATTCTTCTACCGGGAGATCCCTCAGCCTCGCCGCATAGAACCGGTGCACATCGGCGGGACCGCGGACCCGGTCGGGCGCTGGATCCGACTCCACCGCGTGCCGGCGCCCCAGCTCGAATGCCGCCAGGATCCGCGCCGCCTTGGTCTTGCCCACGCCCGGCATCCCGGCGAGCTCCGCCGGGGGCCTCCCGGCCAGCCGCCGGACCGACCCTTCGACCCGGGCCAGGACATCACCGGCCACCGCGAGCGCATCCTGACCCGCGACCCCCGTTCCAAGGAGAATGGCCAGGAGCTCCTGAGCCGTCAACGCGGAAGCGCCGAGAAGCCATAAACGCTCGCGGGGACGGTCCTGTTCGAGGTGCTCTGAAAGCCGAAGCGGCATGACCAGAACCATAGGCCATGCCGCTCCAATGTCCGGTACCAGAACAACGCGTTACGCGCCGACTCCGTGGCATTTCTTGAATTTCTTGCCGCTGCCGCACGGGCAGGGATCGTTGCGCCCGACTCCGGCGTACGGATTCGACACCAGCGCCGCTGCCGGGGCCTTCGGGGGCGCCGGCGGCGGCGTATCCGCCGCGATCATGCCGTCGGCTGCCGCCTTCGATGCTACCGTGGCCGGAGCCTTCCGGGGCGCGCCACCCGCGGGGCCCGTCATGGTACGCGGCGCCGGGCTCCCTTGCCCGGGGGGCGGACCGAACTGCACCTGGATCTTGAACCAGCGCTCGGTGAAGGTGGACCGGATGTCGTTCATCAGGTCCACGAACATCTGATACGCTTCCTGCTTGTATTCGATCAGCGGGTCCTTCTGTCCCCACTGCCGGTAGACGATGCCCGTCTTGAGCTGATCGAGATCGTAAAGGTGGTCTTTCCACTTCTCGTCGATCGTCGTCAGCATGGTGTGCGCGAGCACCTGGTCCGGGAGCCGCGGTGCGTTGGCCCTGGTCTCGAGATCCTTCAGATAGGCCATCTTGGCGTCGAACGACTTCCGGACCGCACCCTGCGCCGCCTCGACGAGATCGGCGCGACCCCGGACCGTCGCGGGATCCCCCACGCCGGGCACCGAGAGCAGGAAGCGCTGGAGGTACTCAGTGTCGATCAGCCCGCGGTCCCACTCCACGGGGTCCTTCGCGGTACCCGTGAGCTCGTCGGCCAGGTGTGCCACGGCTTCATCCGACATCCGCAGGGCCTCGCCCTTCAATTCTTCCCCGCCCTCGAGCGCAAAGAGGCGGAGGGAGTAGATCACCTCGCGCTGCTGGTTCATGACGTCGTCGTACTCGAGGAGTTTCTTCCGGGACTGGAAGTTCTGGAGCTCGACCCGCTTCTGTGCCGTGCCGATGGCGCTCGTGACCCAGGGGTGCGAGATCGGCTCGTTCTCTTCCCAGCCGCCCGAGAGCTTGGCGATCCGCTCCGACCCGAACAACCGCATCAGGTCGTCTTCGAGCGAGAGGTAGAAGACGCTCTGCCCCGGGTCGCCCTGACGGCCCGACCGGCCGCGGAGCTGCCGGTCGATCCGGCGCGACTCGTGCCGCTCGGTGCCGATGATCACGAGCCCGCAGGGCGGGTCGTCGTAGCAGCCGCGCCGCTTCACTTCGGCCTGCTGGAGATCGGCGACCTCCACCTGCTGCGCGAAGGACGCCTCACGCCCCTGAATGCCGCAGACCTTACACTGCTTCACCCCGGAACCGAGTTTGATGTCGGTACCGCGGCCGGCCATGTTGGTCGCGATGGTGATGGCGCCGGCCTGGCCCGCCTGGGCCACGATTTCGGCTTCCCGCTCGTGGTACTTGGCGTTCAGCACTTCGTGCTTCAAGCCCCTGCGCTTGAGCAAGCGGGACAGCGTCTCCGACACTTCCACGCTCACGGTCCCGACCAGCACCGGCAGGCCGCGCTTGTGCTGCCGCTCCACTTCGTCCGCGATGGCGTTGTACTTCTCGCGCCGGGTCTTGTAGATGAGGTCGTGCTTGTCCATCCGCCGGACGGGCCGGTTGGTCGGGATCACCATGACCTGGAGCTTGTAGATCTGGTCGAACTCCATCTCTTCGGTCTCGGCGGTCCCGGTCATGCCGGCCAGCTTGTCGTACATCCGGAAGTAGTTCTGGATGGTGATGGTCGCGAGCGTCTGCGACTCTTCGCGGACCGCCACCCCTTCCTTCGCTTCCACCGCCTGGTGCAGACCGTCGGACCACCGCCGTCCCGGCATCAATCGGCCGGTGAACTCGTCGACGATGAAGACCTGCCCTTCCTGCACCACGTAGTCCACGTCTTTCTCGTACAGCGCGTGGGCCTGGAGGAGCTTGTGGATGATGTGGAGTGTCTCGCTCTTGACCGCGTAATCGGACTCGACGGTGCGCCGCCGTTCCATTTTTTCGGCCGGAGTCAACTGGTCGTCGTGC
>DASQIZ010000019.1:0-7009 GCA_035631315.1 Gemmatimonadales bacterium | reverse complement strand
CGCCGATGAAACCGCCCGCGCGCTCGAGGAGCTGTACGCGCCCTTCGTCCGCACCGGCAACCCGTTGATCTTCATGGACATCCCGTCCGCGGAAATGACGAAGTATGCGGCCAACGCGATGCTCGCGACCCGGATCTCGTTCATGAATCAGGTCGCGCGGCTCTGCGAGGCGGTGGGTGCCGACGTCTCCCTGGTCCGGAAGGGTATCGGAAGCGACCGCCGGATCGGTCCCGCGTTCCTCTTTCCGGGTCCCGGCTACGGGGGGTCCTGCTTCCCCAAGGACGTGAAGGCCCTGATCAGGACCGGTGACGACCGCGGGGTGTCACTCGACGTGCTCAAGGCCGTCGAAGCGGCGAATGACCGGCAGAAAATGGTTCTCTTCGACAAGCTCGCGAAGCATTTCGAGAAGGGACTGAAGGGAAAGACCGTCGCCATCTGGGGCCTGGCCTTCAAGGCGGAGACGGACGACGTGCGCGAAAGCCCGGCCCTCGTCCTGGCCGAGGCGCTCCTCGAGGCCGGGGTGGCGGTCCGGGTGCACGACCCCGAAGCGATGAACACCGCCAGGATGCAGCTGGGGGACCGGGTGACGTACGCGCCGACGGCCTATGCCGCCCTCGAGCGCGCGGACGCGCTCGCAATCGTGACCGAGTGGCGCGAGTACCGGAATCCGGACTTCTCGAAGATGAAGGGCTTGATGCGTCAGGCGCTGATCGTGGATGGACGGAATCTGTACGAACCGAACCGGCTGGCCGGACTTGGCTTCACCTACGACAGTCTCGGCCGCCAGCTCGCATGCGCCTCCTCGTAACCGGCGCGGCGGGGTTCCTCGGGTCCCACCTCTCTGACGCGCTGATCGGGCGCGGGCACCAGGTGGTGGGGATGGACAACTTCATCACCGGCAACCGCTCCAACATCGCGCACCTCGCCGGCAACCAGGCATGGACCTTCATCGAGCATGACGTCACGAAGTACATCGACATCGCCGGTGACCTGAACGGCATTCTGCATTTCGCCAGCCCCGCCAGTCCCATCGACTATCTCGAGCTGCCGATTCAGACCCTCAAGGTCGGCTCCCTCGGCACGCACAACGCCCTGGGGCTCGCAAAGGCGAAGGGCGCGCGCTTCTTTCTGGCGTCGACCTCCGAAGTGTATGGCGACCCGCTGGTGCACCCGCAGACCGAGGGCTACTGGGGGAACGTGAACCCCATCGGTCCCCGCGGCGTCTACGACGAAGCCAAGCGCTTCGCCGAAGCCATGACGATGGCCTATCATCGCTACCACCAGGTGGACACCCGGATCATCCGGATCTTCAACACGTACGGTCCGCGGATGCGCCCGCATGACGGACGGGTCGTGTCGAACTTCATCGTGCAGGCGCTCGCGGGTGAGCCCATCACCGTCTATGGCCGCGGCGACCAGACGCGCTCGTTCTGCTATGTCGACGATCTGATCGAAGGCATCATCAGGTTGTTCGAGCGCGGAACGGAAGACCCCGTCAATATCGGCAACCCGAACGAATTCACCGTCCGGCAGCTGGCCGAGCTGGTGATCGAGCTGACGGGGAGCGAGAGCAAGATCGTCGAGCGTCCCTTGCCGACCGATGACCCCAAAGTGCGGAAGCCCGACATCTCCCTGGCCAAGTCCCGCCTCGGATGGGAGCCGAAGATCGACCTCGATGCGGGTCTCCGGCGCACCATCGCGTACTTCCAGAGCCTGAAGCAGACGTGACGTCGAAGTGGGTAGTCACCGGCGCTGCGGGCTTCATCGGCTCCCATGTGTGCGAAGCGCTGGTCGGACGCGGGGACAAGGTGGTGGGGATCGACAACTTCGATCCGTTCTATGACCGGAGCTTCAAGGAACGGAATCTCGCGGGCCTGAAGGGCCGGCCTGAATTCGAGCTGCGCGAGCTTGATTGTGCACAGGCGGGGCTTCCGTGGGACGGCGTGTCCGGGGTGATCCACCTGGCGGCGAAGGCCGGTGTCAGGCCCTCCCTCGACGATCCGGCGGGCTGCGTCCGCGCCAACGTCCTGGCGACGGTGCAGATCCTGGAAGGCGCGCGCCGCGCCGGCATCAAGCGCATCGTCCTGGCGTCCTCTTCCTCTGTATACGGGGATACGACCAAGCCGCCCTTCGGGGAGCAGGCGACGGCGATCGAGCCCGTGTCTCCCTATGCCGCCAGCAAGCGAGCGGGGGAGCTGATGGCGGAAGCCTTCGCCCACCTCTACGGCGCGCGCATCGCCAACCTGCGATACTTCACGGTGTACGGACCCCGCCAACGTCCGGACCTGGCCATCCACAAGTTCACGGCCGCCATCGCGCGCGGGGAATCGATCCGGATGTTCGGGGACGGCTCGACCGAACGGGACTACACGTACGTCTCCGACGTCGTGGACGGGACGCTGGCGGCGCTGGACTGGGCGGGTGGGGCCGGCAAGCCCGAGTCCCGGCCGTTCAACATCGGCGGGGGCGGGCGGGTGCGGCTGGACCGTCTCATCACCCTGATCGGCGAGGCACTCAGCGTCACTCCGAAGATCGAGCGGGCGCCGATGCAGCCCGGGGACGTGGTCATGACGGCCGCCGACCTGTCCCGGGCGGAGTCCGAGTTGGGGTACCGCCCCCGGGTGGGGATCGAGGAGGGCATCCGGAAGTTCGTGACCTGGTATGAGGGGGCCTATGGACGCCAGTCCTGAACATCTGGTCAATCAGGCGCGGGAGCGCTTCCAGCTCGGCGACTACTACGGGACCATCCACCTCGTCGAGGACGTCGTCGCGACCGGGCGGGCGTTCGCCGATGCCCACCATCTCCTGGGTCTGTCATACTCCCTGGTGGGTCAGTACGACAAGGCGCTGGCCGAGCTGGATGAAGCGCTGGAGCTGAACCCGAGGTACGTCGAGGCGCTGGTGCACAAGGCGCTCGTCCTGAACCAGCTCGGCCGGGAGGATGAGGCCGACGGGGCCCTTCGGCGCGCCGGGCAGCTGGGGAGCGACACCCAACGGGGGTTCGCCGGACACGTGGCGGCCAAGCTGGCCAACCACCACGCCAGCCTCGGGGACGCCTACGTCGAGGCGGGTGGTCTGGGGGAGGGCATCCTCCAGTACCAGGCGGCGCTGGCCCTCGGACCCGGTTTCCATGATTTGAGGTATAAGCTCGGGCGTTTGTTGTTGGAGGCGGGGCGGGTGCTCGAGGCGCGGGAGCAGTTCGAGGTGATCGTCCGGGATCGCCCGAATTTTCTCGATGCCTCAGCCATGCTCGGCTTGTCGTGTTATCTGTCCGGCGACGGACTCACGGCGCGCCGCGTGTGGGAGGATCTCAAGGAGCGCCGTCCCGAGGATCCGCGGGTCGAAGCGTACCTCGGCATGCTGGATCGCGGGGAAGACACGCCACCGGCAGAAAAGAAAACCGAACCGGCCCGGGCCAAGAAGAAAAAGAAATCGTGAAGCGTGTCGCAACTCTCGTCTTGATCGCGGCCCTCGCGTGCGGGCGCAGCGCCGCGGACCACGAAGCCCTGGGTGATCAGAACTATGCGGCCGGGTCCTACCAGGACGCCTTGGCCGAGTACCAGCTGGGACTCAAGGCGAATCCGGGAAACTCGGGGTTACACGCGAAAACGGGCGCCGCAGCACTCCACACGGGGAATGCCGGTCTGGCGGCCACCGAATACCGGGCGCTCGGCGTGAGTGACCGGTCCCGGGCCGACGAAGCGGCGGATGGATTGGAACGCGCGGCGAGACTGGCGCAGCTGTCTCAGGATCACGCGACGCTCGCATTCGCGGTCGCCGCGTTGCGCGCGCTGGCACCGGGCCGGCCCCTCGGACCGTACGCCCGCGCCGCGCTGGGAGATGCGCTGACGCGCGGGGATGTCGGGGACGCATTGAATCTGCTTCCGATCGCGATCGCGACGACCAACGATCCGTCGGTCTCGGACTCCCTGCTGTTTCTGTACGGGCAAGCGCAGGCGCGGAACAAGGCCTGTGACACGGCGTCGGACGCGTTCAACGCGGTGCTGGAGCGGAAGCACAACCACAATGTGGAAGATGACGCGCGCGCGGGCCTGGCCGCCTGTGACCTCGTCACCGGTGAGAACCTGCTTGCGCAAGGCAAGCCGGTCGACGCTGAGCCGTGGTTCAGCCGCGCCACCGCCCCGGAAGCCGCGGCGGATGTGAGCAGAATGGCATGGATCGGATTGGGTGACGTGCGGCTGGCGCAGGGTGACGTGCCGGGCGCACTCGAAGCGTATCAGTCGGCACTGACGGGGGCAGCCCCGGGAGACTCGATCAGCGTGATGGCGCAAACCAAGATTACGGCTCTGGGGCATGCCACGACGCCCCCGGATTCCCATCGATGAGGCGTGTCAACGTCGGTGCGGCGCTCGTCGCGCTCGTAGGGGCCGTCGCCATGACGGCGTGCGGATCGCCGAAGGTTCGGACCGGCGTCACACCGGACGTGCAGATGTCGGAGGCGCTCGCGCTGTTTCATCGGGGCAAGTTCGAGGACGCACTGACCGGTTTCCGCCGGATAGTGTTCGAGCTGCAGCCCGGTGATCCGGCCCTGGCGGAGGCCCGGTATTACTCGGCCGAGTGCCAATTTCAGGAGGGACTGCTGGTGGAGGCAGCCCACGCATTCCGTGACGTCGCGGACCAGAGCCCCGAGAGTCCGTTCGCCCCGCTCGCCCTGCTGCGTGCCGGTGATGCCAACCTCCGGACGTGGCGTGACCCCGAACTCGACCCGACGCCGGGGCAGACGGCGCTCGCGATCTATCAGGAGCTGGTGGGGCGATACCCCGGCACCGAGGCCGCATCGCGTGCCCAGATACGAGTCCAGGAGCTGAATAACGAATTCGCCGCCAAGGCTTATCAGAACGGACTGTTCTATCTCAAGAACCGGAAGGCGTATGACTCCGGGATCATCTATTTCAAGGATGTGATCGCCAACTACCCGGACAGCAAGTACGTCGCCCCGGCGCTCCTGCGCCTGGCCGAGACCTACGCGATCATCGGGTACGGCGACGAGCTGAAGGAAGTGTGCGGCACCCTGCGCCGGTTCCACCCCGCGGAGGCCGCCTCCGCCCGCAGCTGCCCGCCGGATTCGACGACGTCCGCCGCGCACTGAGCGCCGTGGACGCCCTCTTCGGCGGCTCGTTCGACCCCGTCCATCTGGGTCACCTGGTGGTCGCGGAAGCCGCGGCGGACGTCCTCGGCGCCGCGATCCGGTTCGTGCCGGCCCGGGAACAGCCCCTGAAACGTGAAGGGCATGGGGCGCCTCCATCACACCGGGCCGCGATGCTCGCGGCGGCTGTAGCGGGAAACCCCAGGTTTTCCGTGGAGTCCATAGAGCTGGAGCTCCCTCCCCCTTCCTATACGGTGTCGACCCTGCGGGCCCTGGCCCGGCGGGAGCCGGGGAACCGATTTTTGTTGTTGTTGGGGGCGGACGCTGCCCGGGAGCTGCCCCACTGGCATGAGGCGGAGGCGCTCCCGGACTTGGCGGATGTAGTAGTGTTCGCCCGGCCCGGGGCCAAGGTCCCCCGGTCCACGTTGATCACCCGGACGATTACCGTCCCGGCGGTGGACGTCTCGGCGACCGACATCCGCGCCCGCGTGGCGGCGGGACAATCGATCCGGTATCTCGTGCCCGAACCGGTGCGGGAGTACATCGCGGCACACGGACTCTATCGGTAGACAGGGCGGTTGATGAACCCGTATCAGCAGACGAAGGCTCTGGTGCAGAAGGTGTTCGGGACGCGGTTCTCGCGGGAGCTGAAGCGCATTCAGCCCCTGGTGAACCAGATCCACGAGCACGAGCGCCGCCTCAAGGCGCTGTCGGATGTCGAGATCCAGGGCCAGACCGCCCGGTTCCGGGGCATCCTCGCCGAGCAGGTGGGGCCGCTGCATGCCGAGGCGGACCGTCTCAAGAAGGCGAAGCACGACTGCCCCGACGTCGAGGAGCGTCTCGCCCTCGACCGCGATCTGGCGAAGGCCGAGGAGCGCCTCAAAGCCGCACTCGCCGACGCCCTGATGGGGCTTCTCCCCGAGGCGTTTGCCACGATCCGGGAAGCGTGCCGCCGGCTGCAGGGCACGCCGGTCGACGTGACCGGGCACCAGCTCACCTGGGACATGGTGCCGTACGACGTCCAGTTGATCGGCGGGATCGTCCTGCACCAGGGGAAGATCGCCGAGATGGCGACCGGCGAAGGGAAGACCCTGGTCGCCACGTTGCCGCTCTACTTGAACGCGTTGCCGCAGCGCGGGTCGCACCTGGTCACCGTCAACAACTACCTGGCGCGGCGCGACTCGCAATGGATGGGCCACCTCTTCCGCTGGCTCGGGCTGACGGTCGGCTGCATCGACGACACCGAGCCGTCCACACCGGAGCGGCGCGCCGCCTACGGCTGCGACATCACCTACGGCACGAACAACGAGTTCGGCTTCGACTACCTCCGCGACAACATGGTGTTCCAGCTGGAGCAGCGGGTCCAACGGGAGCATCACTTCGCGATCATCGACGAAGTGGACTCGATCCTCATCGACGAAGCGCGGACGCCGCTCATCATCTCCGGGGCAGTGGGTGCCGAGTCCGACGCCAAGTACGCCCAGTTCAACAGTCAGGTCATCCAGCTGGTCCGGAAGCAGGCGGCCGTGGTATCCGACCTCATCGCGGCGGCGGAGCCGCTGCTGAGCGATGAGAAGACCCGGTACGACGCGTCGACGAAACTGTACCAGGCCCAGCTGGGGATGCCGAAGAACAAGAAACTGCTCAAGCTCCTGAACGAAGAGGGCGTCAAGTCGCTGGTGCAGCGCGTGGAGCTCGACGTGCTCGCCGACCGGAAGTCTCCGGCCAAGGACCAGCGGCTTCGCCACATCGAGGAAGATCTCTACTTCGTCCTCGACGAGCGCGGCCACTCCGTCCACCTGACCGACAAGGGTGTGGAGCTGATGTCGCCCCAGGACCCGCACTTGTTCGTGGTGCCGGACATTTCGCACGAGATCCACGAGATCGAGCACGACGACCAGT
>DASQIZ010000018.1:0-3271 GCA_035631315.1 Gemmatimonadales bacterium | reverse complement strand
ATGGAAGTGAGCGCGTAAGCGGGACCCACCTGGGGGCAAAATGAGCGCGTAAGCGGGACCCACCCCAGCTCCCTTCGGTACGGTGAACGTTCCTTCAGAGAACGTCTCACCGGCACGGAGGGCAAGGACGTGGTGACCGTGGACGACTATGGCGCGATTCGGCGGGCTCATCGCGATGGCCTGTCCATCCGGCAGATCGCCCGCCAGTTCGGACACTCCCGCAGGACCGTCCGGCATGCGCTCGTGCATGCCGACCCGCACCCCGAGCCCTTGACCAGGAATCGACCGGCTCCGAAGCTCGGCCCCTTCCAGGCCACCATCGACCAGATCCTCGTCGAGGATCGCACCGCACCGCCCAAGCAACGCCACACCGCCGCGCAGATCTATCGCCGCCTCCGCGACGAGAGCGGCTACCACGGCGGCTATGCCCAGGTCCAACGCTATCTCCGCACGCACAGACGTCGATATCAGGAAACATTCATCCCTCTGGGACATCTACCCGGCCAACGCCTCGAGGCCGATTTCGGGCGCATCCACGTCGACTTCCCCGACGGCCGCCGGCCCGTGCCCTTCCTGGTGACGACCTGGGCCTACTCCAACGCCCCCTTCGTCCTGGCCCTGCCGTTCGAGCGCACCGAGGCGATCCTCGAGGGGATGGTCGCCGCCTTCGAGTTCTTCGGCGCCGTCCCCAAGGAGGTCTGGTGGGACAACCCGCGGACCGTCGCCACGCTGATCCTCCTCGGGCGCGAGCGCCGGTGTCATCCCCGCTACGCGGCCCTGGCCAGTCACTACGCCTTCGAGCCGCGCTTCTGCATGCCCGCCCGCGGCAACGAGAAGCCCGACGCCGAGGGGACGGTCAAGGCCGTGCAGAAGCGATTCGCCACGCCGGTGCCCCGGGCGGCCGACCTCGCTGAATTGAACAGATTCTTTCGCGATCGCTGCCAGGCCGAGCGCCAGCGGGTCGTGCAGTCGCTCTTCGGGCCGTTCATGATCAAGGATCGCCTGGCCGAGGACCTCGCCGCGGCCGCGCCGTCGCCCGTGCGCCGGTTCGATCCCTGCGTGATCCGCCCGGCGGTCGCGGTCGACAAGTATCAGACCGTCGCCTTCGACGGCAACCGCTACAGCGCCCCGCGCGCCTTCGCGTTCCAGATGGTCGCGGTCAAGGGCTACGTCGACCGGATCGCGATCGCCGCGCGCGGCCAGGTCGTGGCGACGCACCCGCGGAGCCTCCAGAAGGGACGGATGATCCTCGACCCGATGCACTACCTGGCGACCCTCGGGCACAAGCCCGGCGCCCTGGACCACTCGCCCGTCTTCCGCGATTGGGAGCTCCCCGGTGGCTTCATCGAGTTCCGCCGCGAGCTGGAACGGAGTCACGGCGCGATGGGCGGCTCGCGGGGCTTCGTGCGGATCCTGCAGCTCCTGGCGGAGCATCCGATGGCGCGCGTGAGCCGAGCGATCGACGTCTGCCGGCGCGATCACCTCTACAGCGCGGAGGCCGTGATCCGGCGGACGCAGTCGCTCGCCGCGATCGAGGCCACGAGCCACGATGCCGCCGCATCGCGCGGCGAGGCGACCGGCGCGCCGCGCGTCGATGTCCCGCTCCCCGACCTGGGCCGCTTCAATCAACTCCTGAGTCGTCCCGCCGACGAGAGCCCCGTCAGCGTCTTCTTCGCCTGACCCGTTCCCCTCAACCCCGTTTCGGAAAGGAATCCACGATGGTCGATCCGACGATCGAATCGCTCAAGGCCCAGTTGCGGCAGTTGCGGCTGCCGACGATGGGCCGCGAGTTCGAGAAGCTGGCGCGGGACGCCGCGGCCGGCGACCAGACCTTCACCCAGTTCTTACTCCGCCTGACCGAGCTGGAGCTGGCGGCGCGCGCCACCAACGCGGTCGCGGCGCGGATCAGGGACGCCGGGTTCCCGGTGGAGAAGGACTTCGACACCTACGACTTCAGCGCGATGCCGCAGCTCTCCAAGCCGAGGATCCTGGAGCTGGCGCGTGGCGAGTGGATCGCGCAGAAGTCGAACTGCTGCCTGGTGGGGAGCCACGGGACTGGGAAGACTCATATTTCGATCGGATTGGGCCTGGCGGCTTGTCGCGCCGGCCAGCGGGTGCGGTTCTTCACGGCGGCCGAGCTGGTCAGCCGGCTGGAGAAGGAGCAGAAGCAGTACACGCTGGACCGGTTCCTGGCGCAGCTCGATCGGGCGCACCTGTTGATCTGTGACGAACTGGGCTACGTGACGATGAGCCGGGGCGGCGTCGAGCTGCTGTTCCGCGTCTTCGCCGACCGCTATGAGCGCGGCAGCATCCTGGTGACGAGCAACCTGCCGTTCAGCGAGCGGGGCCAGATCTTCCAGGGCGAGCGGATGACCGCCGCGCTTCTGGACCGCCTGACCCACCACTGCGCCATCTTCGAGATGAATGGCGAGAGTTACCGCTTCCGGGAGTCGATGAAGACCAAGAGGGGCCGAAAGGCCGAGTGAGAGCGACTTGCCGCTCTTGCCCAGAGCGGCCATCTTCAAGCCCCGGGTGGGCCCCGCTTATGCGCTGAGGGTGGGTCCCGCTTACGCGCTCACTTCCAGGTGGAATAGAATAAGTCCCCACCACGTGCGCCACAGGCTCGCTGGTGCCTTCCGAATAGAGTGAGACCTCGCCTACGGCCAAGACCTTGCCTACTTTCATGAGCTTGCACACACCTATGATGTTTTTGTTCGCCGCAGGCTTGCGGAGGAAGTTGATCGTTAGGCTTGTCGTTACGGCCAGTGGGACGATGCCGATTTCACCGAGGATGGCCACGTACAGCGCGACGTCTGCGACACCCATGAGCACCGGGCCTGACACCGTCCCTCCAGGCCGCAACTCGCTCGGGCCGATTTCGTGGGACACTGTGGCTCCCCCATTGCCAACCTCACGCACGACGCACTTAGTCTGCGGAAACTCGGCGGCAATGAACGCGGTGACTTCTTCCCTCGTGGCCATGGTGACTCTCCCTGAAACGAGGACCGGATTCGGCCCATCATCCCGAAACTCATGACGTCCGTGAAGATTCGGGGTCTTGATTCCGGGACGGATAACGGGACAAGTTCAGGGGCTTCCAGAGTAGATTTCGGGCTGATTCCCCAGGGGTTCCGATAACGACCCGTATCGGGACGGTTGCCCTTAGCGTTGTTTTTTGTTCGGCTGCTACGGGAAGGCCGGGACGGTCGCCGTCGGGTCGGGACAGTCGGTCGGGCCGACGGCCGTCGCCGTCGCCGGCAGCCGAGGCCTC
>DASQIZ010000017.1:0-4066 GCA_035631315.1 Gemmatimonadales bacterium | reverse complement strand
GGTGGATGTGGCAGCGTACTTCCTTCGTGGTGCCTCCCTGAGCCATGAGGAAGCGTTAGACGTGATCGAGCATACCCGTAAGGAAGTCCTGAAACTCTGTCCGGGGAAGGAGGATGTCTTCGATCTTGTCCTTCGGCCGCGATTCATACGGATTCTGGATGAGCGCGCGATGAAGGAGTGGGCCGTGGCGGACGCCGTAAATTAGCGCGGGGGAGTGGAGCACATGAAAGGACTTGTGTATAATGGAATAAATCTGAGACGGCTCCGAGTGCCAAGCATTCCTCCCCGTCTCCTCCGCGGACCAAAAGCTTGTGGCAATGTTGCCTGGCAAGACCCGCGGTAAAGCGGTAAAATTGAATCGGCGCTCGGAGCCTCTTCTTTTGATCTGGCTATCAGGTAGGGCTTTTCTGGACATTAGCCGTCTACGTTCATATCCCCAACAGGTGGGGGGGCTAGCTCAGTTGGGAGAGCACGACGTTCGCAACGTCGGGGTCGCGGGTTCGACTCCCGTGCCCTCCACCAAAAATATTCTACCTACGATTGAGTACTTACAACATCCTCGCCGCCCTCAATTTATGCAAATAGTTTGTGAGCAGTAGATTCTAAGTTTCAGAAACCCTCCCCTCGGCTTAAGATTCCATTGATTGATTTTCTTGGGTTTTTGTCCCATCCTCTGCGCTATCCAAAAACAAATATTTTTGAAGCAGTAGAGGCTTTCTCGGCTTACCTGGTGGTTGTTTTCGACTTTGTTTTCCTTGTTGGCTACGACTGTCATGCGCTTCCAAGTCGGGGACAGTATGGTGGACGTGCTGGTCGATATCGACTGGTTTGAACTCCCGATCTCGCGGTTCCTTCACGAGGCCGAGCCCGGACAGGTCGAGTCCGCACGATCGCTCCTGGAGCCCGACCATGTGGATCTGGAACGCGGTATGCTGATCCTCGCCATCCAGACTTTTGTGCTCCGTGCAGCGGGCCGAACGATCCTGGTCGATACCTGCGTCGGTGAGGGCAGGGAGCGGCCCCTCGTTCCGGACTTTCACCGCCGCCACCAGAGCGGGTTCCTCGAACGTCTCGCGCAGTCGGGTGTCCAGCCGTAGTCGGTCGACCTCGTGTTCTGCACCCACTTGCACGTCGATCACGTCGGCTGGAATACGCGCTTGCTCGACGGCCGCTGGGTCCCGACCTTCCCAAACGCGCGCTACCTGATAGGCCGGCGCGAGCTGGGGTACTGGCAGGACCAGCGCCGCCGGCCCGACAGCGATGCCTTGCAGCTGGGCGGTTTCGAGGACAGCGTGTTGCCCATCCTGGAGACGGGGCGGGCAGAGCTGGTGGACGACGGTTATGAACTCGGGCCCGGGCTGTCGCTGGTGCCGCTGCCCGGCCATACGCCCGGCCAGATGGGGGTGCGGGCGGACGGGGCGGTCCGGGCCCTCTTTTGCGGGGATGCGATCCACAGCCCCCTGCAGGTATTAGAACCCGGACTGTCAACCGCGGAGGATGTCGATCGGGAGCAGGCACGGCAAGTTCGCCGGGCGTTGCTCGAGGAGGCGGCCGAGGAGGGCAAGCTGGTGGTGCCGGCTCATTTCCGCGGCACACGCTGCATGCACATTCGGCAGACGGCAGCCGGCTTCACACCGTGCTTCCCGGAACGCTGGCTCTGAGCTGGACAGATACGAGGCGGAGTGAAGCGGAACTTCTGGGTCAAGGGGGTTGTTGCAAGTTGGGCAAGGGTATGGACCACAACCTCTTCTGCTGCTGACGTGGCTCGGTGGTGTCCTTGCGGAGGAAGGTCCGTATGTATACTCAGCGACAGGCGCAGATCCTCAGGGCGATCACGCAGGGACTCGATCTGCCCACGGACGCGGCGAGCGAGGTTCGTGTCGTCCAGTCCCCGGGCTACATCGATTCCGTGATCGAGACGCACGACTTCGCAGCCGTGCTCATGGGGGCCATCGGACAGGCCGTGGCCACGGTCGGCGAACGCCGCGGCCTCGGTAGCCAGCGCGTCACGGTTGATCGCCGCCATGCGGGCCTGCTGTTCAACGAGATCGCCTATTTCTTCCAGAGCGGCTGGCAGTTCGACATCAGCGCGGTCCATACGCCAGTGAACGCGTTCTACCAGACCCGCGACGGTCGACATATCTTCTTCAACGGTGCCTACGCCCGCCTGCGCGACGGTATTCTGCAATTCCTGGACTGCCCGAGCGAGAGCGCGGCGATCGCTCGGCAGGTCGCGTGCCATGACGCCCAGGCGCTGGAGGACGAGCTGTCCGGCCGGGGCTTGTGTGCCGCGATCCTCCGTAGCCCGGAGGAATGGCGCGCCCACGCTCAGGGCCAGGCGCTTGCAGGCATGCCGCCGATCGAACTCGTCCGCCTCACCGATAGCGAACCGATCCCGCTCAAACCGGCGGCGTGGCGGCCTCTTGAGGGGGTGCGCGTCCTCGACTTCACGCACGTCGTCGCCGGGCCGACCATTGGCAAACTGCTCGCGGAACACGGGGCTGACGTGATCCACTGCCGGTATCCGTACCAAGATCATATCTTGGGGTTCGACATCGAAACCGCCTTCGGCAAGAAGAACACCTACTTGGACCTCCGGAACGCCGACGATCGCGAACTGGCGTTGCAGCTGGTGCGCGAGTGCGACGTCTTCGTGCAAGGCTTCCGCTGGGGATCGCTCGCCCACCGCGGTTTTGGACCCGACGACTTGCGGCCCATCAACCCACGCCTGATCTACGTCGAGTTGAACGCGTACGGCTTTCAGGGGCCCTGGGCCGAGCGGCGGGGCTGGGAGCAGTTGGCGCAAGCGGCGACCGGGGTCGCGATGCTGCACAGTGCCCCGCTAGGAAAGCCGGCGTTGGTCCCCGCCTACTTCAACGATTACGGCTCGGGCTGCCTTGGCGCGCTCGGCGTACTGGCAGCCCTCCTCCGACGGGCGCGCGAGGGCGGGAGCTGGCGTGTGAGGGTGTCGCTGGCTAAAACCGCGATGCTCGGGACGCAATTCGCCTCGAACCACGAACCAGCCATTCCCATCGACGAGACTGAACTCGAACGTTACCTGATTGATCAGGACTCTCCCATCGGGTTGCTGACACGGGTGGCGCCGGCGGTGCAGCTGGAGAAGACGCCCGCGTTTGTGGATCATGCTGGCGGCTTCCCCGGTTCGTCCACGCTGGAGATTGGCTGGAGTCCCGAGCCGCTCGTGCCGCACACCGTACCGCATCGGCCGACCGCTATCTTTCGCCTGCGTCGAGCCCGCTGGAGAGGACGGCAAGTCTTGTGAGACGTGAACCGGAAGAAAGAGTGGATGATCTCCACTGGGCCTTAGGTGGGTCTCCAAAACGCTTTTCTAAACCGCGGGTCGGAGAATTAGGCTGCGAGAGCAACTCCTTGAATTTCAAACCGGAGGAGGGGAGCCAACGACGGTTGGATCGCCTGCCCTCCACCAAACTTAGTTACCCGGGTCTATTTTGCTGCCTCAAAACACCGCGGATCTTCGAAGTGGAACCCGTATCGTTGGGCAAAATAAAGCGGGTAGGGGGTGCCCTCCACCACCTTTCTCATAGACAGGTAAAATCCCTTCCCTCGCGACCTGCGAACTAATAAACCGCAGGTCATTGAAATTGTGGCTTTCACCTTCCAGAAAAGAGTGACTACTGTTTTCTCAGCATATACGATACACGAACGAGTATTGATGTCTGGGACTCGGACAGAATCTATCGCGACCTGAGAAAGCACAACCCAGACAAGAAACTGAACACCATCCTATTTCTAGTAAGCCATGGTGGCCTGTAGAAGCTCCACGGCGGGTAGCCAGTTAGGATCGATGTGCGAATGCGGCAGACGGACCAGCGGTAGAATCGGCCTCATCCCCAAGGTCCATGGCTGCGATAAGACCGGTGTTCACAGTGAATACGTGGAGAACTTCGCTGTCCGATAGAACCTCTCCTTGAAGGCTCTTGACGAGTTGGTGCACCCTGACGCGGACCTTGCCTCCGTCTCCCTCGGTGATGGCTAGCGGTTCGACATGGGGATCGAACTCGCCCCATTGTCGAGTCCAATAGGC
>DASQIZ010000016.1:0-2047 GCA_035631315.1 Gemmatimonadales bacterium | reverse complement strand
CGCGGCCGCGGATGTGTGCGGGCCCGACGTGAAGTTCTATCACGCCAAGCTCAACTTCAAGTGGGCCCGCGGCGGCCAGGACTTCAAGTGGCATCACGACATCAACGCGTGGCCCCACACCAACTACTCGCCGGTGACCATCGGGCTCTACCTGGAGGACTGCGAGCTCGAGCAGGGGCCGCTCATCGTGATCAAGGGCAGCCACCACGGTCCCCTCTACAGCATGTACGACGAGAGCGGGCGCTGGGTCCTCAGCATTCCCGAGGAGAAGCTCACGTGGGCGGGGCCCGAGCAGCGCGACTACCTGACGGGCCCGGCGGGTTCGCTGGTAATCCTCAACTGCCGCACCGTGCACGGCTCCGCGCGCAACGACTCGCCGCGCGGCCGTCCGTTCCTCTTGAACGTCTACTCCTCGGCGGACGCCTTCCCCTATCGCTCCAATCCCCTCGCCAATCGGTACGAGGGGACCATCGTTCGCGGCCAGCCGGCGCGCTGGGCTCATCACGATCCGCGTCCCTGCGAGATCCCGCCGGACTGGTCGGGCGGCTATGTTGGGCCGTGGGCGCATCAGCAGGAGGCAAAGGCGGCCCCCATCGAGACCGGTCAGGCGCTGGGGGCGAAGCGGGGATCCGACTACTGAGCTTCTGCGGCCCGCTTGGGGTGAAGGACGCAGCCGTCTGGGATGACGCGGTGGCCCTGACCTACACGCTCGGCGACGGCGCCAAAAGGCCGCGCATCACCAGGACGAAAGCACAGGGATCCAAGATCGCCACTCTCCTGCCGGTCATTCTCCTCGCGGGCATCCTCGGATTGGCCGGCTGCGCAAGCTATGGATCCGTGACGCTCGATCGCGATCGACTCGACTACACGTCCGCGGTCGCCAATTCGTGGAAGCAGCAGACGCTGCTGAACATCGTGAAGCTGCGCTATGCCGACACTCCGATCTTCGTGGACGTCGGCCAGATCGTCGCCGGCTACCAGTGGCAGGTTGGCGGGAACGCGACGGGCACGATCTTCCCCGGGGGAAGCGCCGGCAATCTTCCCAGCCCGAACTTCTTCAGTCTCGGGGCCGCGGGCAGCTTCACGGATCGCCCGACCATCACCTACCAGCCCCTCACGGGCTCGGCGTTCATCCGGACCCTCATGACGGCCATTCCGCCAATACGACTGTTCGAGCTTATCGACACTGGCTACGCGTCGGATCTCTTGTTCCAGGTATGCGTGCAGGAGGTCAACGGGGTGTCGAACCGTCGGAGCGGCGGCCGGGCCCAGGCCATGGATCCGGCTTTCGCCCAGGTCCTCGCCCTGCTGCGCAAGATCCAGGATTCCGGAGCGGTGGGATTTCGCATCGAGACAGACAAGGAGACGGGGAAACGGGAAAGGCTCGTCATGTTCTTCACCGGGGGCGAGATCCCGCCAGAGATTCAAGCCGAGCGGCAGGCCCTCAGGAAGCTTCTCCACTTGAATCCGGACAGAATGGACTTCCTGGTGATCTACGGCTCGGACACCGAGCGCGACGATGTGGTGGCCATCCAAACCCGCTCAGCCATGCAGATCCTCGGCGCCGTGTCGTCGTACATCACCCTTCCCGAGGAACACGTGCGAGACGGTCGAGCCTTCCCGTCTCCGGCCGTGCCGTCGTACTCTCCACCACCGCCCATCGCCATACAAAGCGGGCCGTCGAGGCCGGACACCTCGTTCGTGGCGGTCAAGTATCAGGATCTTTGGTACTGGATCGACAACCACGATCTCCGGTCCAAGGCGGTGTTCACATTCCTGCTGATTCTCATGACCCTGGCGGACACAGGCGAGAAGGCCCCGGCGCCGGTCCTCACCATTCCCGCGCAGTGACGTCGGGTCAATCCTCGCGGCTGCGCGCTGCCCCCGTGGTCTGACCGGCCGGCGTCGCCTCGACTTCCTCGATGAACGCGCTCCTGCCGCGCTCGAGGAACTGCGCACCAGTGCTCGTGGCGAAGAGGTGCATGAGCCGAGCAATCACACCGGTCCACCCCGTCTGGTGGCTCGCCCCGAGACCGGCCCCGTTGTC
>DASQIZ010000015.1:0-2784 GCA_035631315.1 Gemmatimonadales bacterium | reverse complement strand
CGTCCTCATGGCTCCCGCGCGGTAGCGATCGTGGCCCTGCCTACCACCCGCCGCATTCATCGCCTCATCGCTCTCGCCTCCGCCGTCGTGCTCGCCTCGAGCGCATGCACGGGACTGCTCTGGGCGTACTCGCCCTATCTCTATCTGGACGACGGCTACATGAGGAAGAAGGCGCCCATCGCCGGGCCACGGCCGACGGAGGCCGTGGTCACCGCGCAGGAAGCCATGGCGGCCACACGTCAAGCGGGCTACCGCGGCCAGATCCAGACGGTGACGCTGCGCTCGGACTTCGGACGCCTGCTCTGGGAAATCCAGACGCGCGCGGGCGAGGACTCGCAGCCGTTTCTCATGGACGCCATCTCCGCCGAGAAGCTGTCGCCGCTGACCCCGGAGCAGGCCGCCGTGATCGCGGGACAGTACGTCCGCGGCCAGCCGCCCGTGGAGAAGGTGGTCTTCGAGGAGCGCTTCCTCGGACGCTCCGATCGGGCGCGGCCCGCTCCTGCCTATCGAGTGAGCTTCCGACAGGCGAAGCATCCCGAGATCGTCATCCACCGCGATACAGGAGCGCTCCTCGCCGACGAGGACACGGCGCGGCGCATCCACTTCTTCATCGCCAACCTCCACCAGCTCAATTACTTCGGCTTCAAGAAGACGCTCACCGCAGTGGCGGGCGTGCCCCTGCTCCTGCTCGTCGTCACGGGGGTCTTCATGTGGATCAGGCCGCGGCTGCGGCGGGCGCGTCTGCACTCGAAAGGGGCCGTCGCTCCGGGCTAGCTGAAGGCGGGGATCAACACGCGAGGGCGGCCGATCAGCCGGTCAGGGTATGAGCCGGCCACCCTCGCATCATGAGAAAGGGGAATTCCCTTGCCCACGGTCCGTCACGCTATCACAGCCGTCGTGACAGCGGCGTGTTCCCCGATCCCACTTTCGAGGTCCGTCGGCGAGACGTTCATCAAGGTGCTCCGTGGATGAGCAAACCTGTCGATGACCGGCATGGCGACAGGCCGTGACAACCCGTCGTGCGTACGGGGGCGCCACGCTCCCGTCCCAGGACGTCACGGAAGGCGTCGAACGGATCCTGGCCGCCTATGACACCCGCCTCCGATAGCGCGCGGCGGTCCCGGCCGCTCCTCGGCACCTTCGTCGAGGTGACGGCCGGCGGTCTTCCCGAAGACGACCTGAACGCCGCCATCGAGCAGGCTTTCGACGCGGTCGCTCACGTCCACCGTCTGGTGAGCTTTCACGAGAGCGGCAGCGACGTGAGCCGGCTCAACCGGAGCGCCCTGTTCGGTCCAGTGACGGTTGACCCACAAACGCTCGAGGTTCTCGATTGGTCGCGGCGCTTCGCAGAGGCTTCCGAGGGCGGCTTCGACATCACAGTCGCGGCCGAGCTCGTCGAGTGGGGTCTGCTTCCCCGGCCCGACTCTCGCTACCGGCCCGATGGCCGGGGATCGTGGCGCGACGTGGAGTCGCTCCCGAATGGCACGGTCCGCTTTCATCGTCCCCTCTGGATCGACCTCGGCGGGATCGCGAAAGGCTACGCCGTCGATTGCGCCGTCGAGCGCCTGCGCGCCTCCCGGGTCATGCGGGGATGCGTCAATGCCGGCGGCGACCTGCGGGTGTTCGGGTCGGAGGTGAGGCGCGTCCCGCTCGATCCTCGGCACCGCCGCGACCGCCGTGTGCCCGTCCTCGTCATCGCGAACGCCAGCGTGGCCAGCAGCGGTGGCCACGTCGTACGGCAAGGTCGCCGGCGCGCCGTCGGACCCCACGTCCATGGCACGGAGCGACGTCCGGTCGGCGCTCGTACGTTCGTCTCCGTGGTGGCTGAACATTGCGTGGTGGCGGATGCGCTGACCAAGGTCGTGCTCGCGCTGGGTCCGCGCAGTGAGGCCGTCCTCCGGCGTTACCGGGCAACGGCTCACGTGAGGGATGGGCACCACGAGTGGCGCACCCTGGGAGCAGCGGCTCAATGATGCGGCAGCACACCCTGCCGTCATGACTTTGGTCCAGATGTTGCGGCTGTCGAAGTCTCTAACGCAGCAGACCCGAACCGTGGGAGTCGGCCCACCTAATTCTGCGAGTTTTCATATCTGGCACGCCTGCTGCTCGAAGTTGGGGAAGGACACCTTTCGGAGGCACGGCCTCGAGGAGAGATCATGAGCGTCTCACCGCGGAGAAGCAGCGTGGGCAGGCGGACGTTTCTGAAAGTGGCGGGCGCGGGCGGCGGAGCCCTCGCGCTGAGCGCAGGCGTGTGGTTGCCGTCGCGATCGCTCGAGGCCCAGGCGCCGCTGATGCCCTTCGTCGATCCCCTTCCGATCCCAGAGGTGATTCGCCCGAGCGGCTTCTTCCGGGGGGAGCCGCTCTACAACGTGACCATGCAGGCCTTCAGGCAGAAGCTGCATCGCGATCTTCCCCCGACCCCGCTCTGGGGATACAACGGTGTCTTCCCCGGACCCACGTTCGAAGTCCGTCGGCGAGACGCCATCAACGTGCAGTGGATGAACAACCTGCCCGATGCCAGCATGTTCCCCATCGACGACACCCTGCACGGCGACGAGCCGGGACAGCCCATCGTGCGCACGGTGGTGCATCTCCACGGCGCCAAGGTGGAGCCGGAGAGCGACGGGTATCCCGAAGCCTGGTTCACCCGGGGCTTCGCGAAGGTTGGCCCGTCCTTCTCCAATCGCGTCTATCGCTATCCCAACGAGCAGCGGGCCACCGAGCTCTGGTACCACGACCATGGGATCGGCACGACCCGGCTGAACATCTATGCCGGCCTGGCCG
>DASQIZ010000014.1:65000-103502 GCA_035631315.1 Gemmatimonadales bacterium | reverse complement strand
TTCCTCATCCCCTGGGCGACCATCTTCTTCGGTTCCGGGTCGGCCGGCGGGCCGGGGATGGGGTTTTTGCTCATCGAAATGCTGGTCTTCCTCGTGATTCTCGCCGTTGGGTACGTCTACGTCTGGAAACGCGGAGGATTTCAGTGGGATTGACGTCCTGATCATGAAGCACCTTCAAACCATCGACGGATCAGACAGCTGGCTCACGACCAAGGTCCAAAGCCTCTTCGAGTGGGCGGCGAAGACGGCCCGGATCGACGGCGTCGTGAACAAGGCCGTCAACCTGTCGCGCGCGAATTCCCTCTGGCCCATGCCGTTCGGCACCGCCTGCTGCGCCATCGAATTCATGGCCACAGCCGCCAGCCGGTTCGACCTGGCCCGGTTCGGCATGGAGCGCCAGGCGTTCTCCCCGCGCCAGTCGGATGTGCTCATCTGCGCCGGCCGGCTCCCCTTCAAGCTCGCCCCGGTCATCCGCCGCATTTACGACCAGATGCCCCAGCCCAAGTGGGTGATCTCCATGGGCGCGTGCGCGTCGACGGGCGGAATTTTCGACAACTACGCGATGGTGCAGGGGATCGACACCGTGGTCCCGGTCGATGTGTACGTGCCCGGGTGCCCGCCCCGTCCGGAAGGCCTCCTGTACGGCATTCTCATGCTTCACAAGAAGATCAAGGGAGAGGACCTCTTCGATTCGTCACTCCGCGACGAGCAGCTCCTCAACGACAAGGGTCTCCGCCTTCCGCCCGAGCAGATCGACGAGGTCTCGGAGCCCTTCGGCAACTCCGTCCACCAGTTCCGCTCGGCGTGAACTCCTCCGCGAACGCGCTGCAGGCGACCTTCGGTAACGCGATCGGCCGCGTGGTGGACGCGCGCGGTGAAACGATCGTGTACGTGAGCCCCGCCAAGGTCCGCGACGTCCTCGTCTGGCTGAAGCAGACCGCCGGGCAGGATTACAACTACCTCGTGGACGTCACGGCCGTCGAATACCGCGACCGCGAGCGCCCGCTCGAGGTGGTGTGGAATCTCCGGTCCCTCTCGTCCAGGCAGGATCTCCGCATCAAGGTCGAGCTCGATCCGCGCGGAGAGTTGGCGGTGCCGTCGGTCGTCGACCTCTGGGCCGGCGCCAATTGGCTGGAGCGCGAGGTTTACGACATGTTCGGCGTGACCTTCACCGGGCACCCCGACCTCCGCCGGATCCTGATGTGGGAGACCTACGCCGAAGGGTATCCGCTGCGGAAAGACTTCCCGCTGCGCGGCCGGTTCTCACGCTCCGAGCAGGTCCGGCAGGCCCTGAACGTGAACCCCGAGGGCCACTACTCGATGGAAGAGCTGGCCATCGCCGACGCCTACGACGAGCTCCCCCGGGACATGCGTGACCGCCTGGCCCGCGGCGAGCGCGACAAGATCCCGAACTCCGAATGAGTAAACGCACCGTCGAACTCTCGGTCGCGACCCCGGGCTCGGATGCCCAGGGCAATCCGCTCCGCGTCCCGATTCCGGCCTCGCCGGCGGACGTGGATCCGGAGCTCGGCGGCGAGCACCTCCTCGTCAACATCGGACCCCAGCACCCCGCCACGCACGGCGTGCTGCGCCTGGTCGTCGAGCTCGAAGGGGAAACGGTCGTGCGCGTCATCCCGCACGTCGGCTATCTGCACTCCGGCTTCGAGAAGCTCGGCGAGTACCGCCACTACAATCAGATCATCCCCCTCACCGACCGCACCGACTACCTCGCCCCGATGTCGAACAACGTGGGCGTGGTGCTCGCCGCCGAGAAGTTGATGGGGATCGAGATCACGCCGCGGTGCCAGGTGCTCCGGGTCATCGCCTGCGAGATGAGCCGCATCATCTCCCACATGGTCTGGCTCGGCACCACGTCGATCGACCTCGGTGCCTTCACGCCCTTCCTCTGGGCATTCCAGCAGCGCGAGCGCATCTACAACCTCCAGGAGATGTGGACCGGCGCGCGGCTCACGACGAGCCTCACGCGCGTCGGTGGCCTCCTGGCGGATGTACCCGACAAGTTCGTCACCGATCTCCGGACCTTCACCGAGACGTTCCCGGACACGCTGGATGAGATCGACCGCGTGCTCACGCGGAACGCCGTCTGGGTGGGCCGCACGCAGAACATCGGCGTCCTGACGGCCGAAGAAGCGATCAATTACTCGCTCTCCGGTCCGATGCTCCGCGCGTCGGGCGTGCCCTGGGATCTCCGGAAGGACAAGCCGTACCTCGGCTACGAGAACTACGACTTCGACGTGCCGGTGGGCGAGCATGGCGACGTATACGACCGGTTCCTGGTACGGCTCGAGGAGTGCTACCAGTCGAACAGGATCCTGAAGCAGGCGCTTGACCGGCTGCCCGAGGGTCCCATCAACGTCGACGATCCCCGGGTGATTCTGCCGCCGAAGTCGCGCGCGATGAACGACATGGAAGCGATGATCTATCACTTCAAGCAGGTGATGGAAGGCGTGAAGGCGCCCGTGGGTGAAGCCTACGCCGGCATCGAGAATCCGAAGGGTGAGCTGGGGAACTACTTCGTGTCCGACGGCACCGCGAAGCCGGTGCGCTGGCGGATCCGGCCCCCCGCCTTCATCAACCTGGCCTCGATCTCGAAGATGGCCGAGGGACATCTGCTCTCGGATCTGATCGCGATCAATGCGTCGGTGGACATCGTGATGGGAGAGGTGGACCGGTGAGCGCGGCCCACGCACCAGAAGCCGAGCCGTACCAGCCGGTGTTCGTCGGCAAGACGATGGACCGGCTCAACGAGATCATCGCCCGGTATCCCGCGAAGCAGGGGGCTCTCCTGCCGGCCCTCTGGCTGGTGCAGGAAGCCCGCGGCTGGATCTCCGACGACGCCATGGCGGAAGTCGCCACCGTCCTCGACACGACGGCCGCGCACGTGAAGGGCGTTGTGACGTTCTACACGATGTACCACCAACATCCGGTCGGGAAAAACTTCGTGCAGGTGTGCACCACGTCGTGCTGCAACATCTGCGGTGCGGAGGATGTGGTGAAGGCGCTCCTGCAGGAGACCGGCGCCAAGGAGCTCGGCGCCACGAGCCCCGACGGCAAGTGGACCGTGATCGAGGTCGAATGCCTCGGCGCCTGCGGTTTCCCGACGCCGATCCTCGTGAATGACGACTTCATCGAGAACGTGACGCCCGAGAAAGTCCCCGAGCTGGTGAGGAAGTACAGATGATCAAGTGCGGAATGCGGACCTCGGAGTGCGGAGTGTGCGGAGCCTATTCCGCACTTCGCACTCTGCACTTCGCACTCGAGGTATAGATGGGTTACCCCCAGAAGCCGCACCCGAAGGAGACCGTGGTCCTGTCCGAGTATTTCGGAGACCCCGAGGCCAGGACCTACAGGGGTTGGGTCAAGCGGGGCGGGTACGAGGCGCTCAAGAAAGCGCTCGGCATGGATCCGAACGCCGTCACCGAGGAAGTGAAGAACTCGGGGCTCCGGGGCCGGGGCGGGGCGGGGTTCCCGACCGGGTTGAAGTGGACCTTCATGCCGAAGGAAAAGAAGGGTCCGCATTACCTCTGCGTGAATGCAGACGAATCGGAGCCGGGCACGTTCAAAGACCGCGAGATCATGCGGTGGACCCCGCACGCGCTCCTGGAAGGCACGGCGATCGCGGCCCACGCCATTCGCGCCGAGGTCGCCTACATCTACATCCGCGGCGAGTTCACCGAACCCTGGACCGTGATGACCCAGGCGTTGGCGGAGGCGAATGCGGCCAAGGTGTTCGGCAACATCACCATTCATCTGCATCGCGGCGCTGGCGCGTACATCTGCGGCGAAGAAACCGCGCTCATGAATTCGATCGAGGGGAAGCGTGGTAACCCGCGCATCAAGCCGCCCTTCCCGGCGGTCGCCGGCGTCTTCGGGAAGCCGACGACGATCAACAACGTGGAGACGCTCGCGGCCGTCCCGCACATCATCAAGCGCGGCGCCGACTGGTACAAGAGCCTGTGTCTCTCGTCGCCCAAGAGCACCGGCACGAAGCTCTTCTCAGTGTGCGGGCACATCCAGAAGCCCGGGAATGTCGAAGTCACGCTGGGCTTCCCACTCAAGGACGTGATCTACGAGATGTGCGGGGGCATGCGCCCCGGCCGGACGCTCAAGGCGTGCATCCCCGGTGGTTCCTCGGTCCCGATTCTGACCAGGGAAGAAACCGAGAAGTGCCTCCTCGATTACGAAGGCGTGGCGGCGGCGGGCTCCCTGCTCGGCTCGGGTGGCGTGATCGTGTTCGACGATTCGGCCGACATGGTCTATCAGATCATGCGGCTGGCGCGGTTCTACGCCCACGAGTCCTGCGCGCAGTGCACCCAGTGCCGCGAGGGCACGGCGTGGACCACGAAGATCATGGAGCGGATTCTGGCGGGCAAAGGCCAGATGAAGGACCTGGACCTGCTCCTCGACCTCTCGGAGAACATGACCGGCAAGACGATCTGTGTGCTCTCCGACAGCTGCGCGACGCCCGTGATCTCCGGCATCACGAAGTTCCGGTCCGAATTCGAAGACTACATCACCGGGAAGAAGCGCCCGGTGATGGTCGCGTGAGGATCCATGGCTGATCTGGTCAACCTGACGATCGACGAAGTCCAAGTCAGCGTTCCCAAGGGGACGCTGGTGATCGAGGCCGCCAAGCAGGCCGGCGTCCTGGTTCCGCACTACTGCTATCACCCCGGTCTCCCGGTCGCCGGCGTGTGCCGGATGTGCCTGGTCGAGATCGAGAAGACGCCCAAGCTCCAGATCGCCTGCGCGACGCAGGTGGCCGAGGGCATGGTCGTCAAGACGCGCTCGGGGCAGGCGAAGAGCGGCCGCACCGGCGTGCTCGAGCTGTTGCTCATCAACCACCCGCTCGACTGCCCTATCTGCGATCAGGCGGGAGAGTGTGAGCTCCAGGATTTCACGTTCCAGGAAGGCCGGCCCTCCACCCGCTACTCGCCGACCTATCCCAAGCGCTTCAATCCGGTCGAGGACTTCGGACCCGACGTCCTGTACGTACCGAACCGCTGCATCCTCTGCACGCGCTGCGTCCGGTTCATGGAGGACGTCGCGAAGGAGCCGGTGCTCAACGTGTCGGAGCGCGGGGATCGGGCGTTCATCGGGGTCCATCCCGACGCCCAGCTCGACCATCCGTGGTCCGGCAACGTGGTCGACCTCTGTCCGGTGGGCTCGCTCCTCTCCAAGGATTTCCTGCACAAGGCGCGGGCCTGGGAGCTCGACAAGACGGCCTCCGTCTGCACGGGCTGCTCGCAGGGCTGCAACGTGACCCTCGACCTGCGCGACGACACGGTGGTCCGCATCCGTCCCCGCGCCAACGTCGAGGTCAATCGCTACTTCATCTGCGACCATGGGCGCGGGCATTACCGGTGGATGAACCGGGGTGACCGTGTCGAGGCACCGCTGGTGAAGGACGGCACCGATCTGCGCGCGGTCGACTGGGATGAGGCACTCGATCGAGTACGCACCATCCTCCAGGGCGCGGGCGGCTCCGCCGTAGCGCTCGTGTCACCCAAGGCGTCCACCGAGGGACTGTACTACGCCCGGAAGCTGCTGGCCCGGTTCAACTGGACCGGCGCCTTCCAGGTGGTCATGGGCGAAGAAGCGCCCCTCTCCGGCGTGCCCAACCTCGCGCTGCGCGCCGAGCGCGCGCCGAACGGGAAGGGCGCGGAGCTGTTGGGGTACAGCCGCGACTACGCCGCGGCCCTCAAGGCAGCCGAGCAGGCGGCGGTGGTCCTGGTGATCGACGATCCCGAGACCGCCGTGAAGACCTCAGGCCAGGTCATTTACCTCGGCACCGCCGCGCCGGCGTCCCTCAATGCCTCCATCATCCTGCCCATGGCATCGATGATCGAGGAAGACGGCACCTACGTGAACCGTGACGGACGGGTGCAGCGCTACTTCCAGGCGCGCGGGACACCGGCGATGGCTCGTCCGGCCTGGTGGGTGCTTGGGCAGCTCACCGATGCGGCGCCGGAGTCGGCCTCCGCGGCGTTCGATGTGATGGCAGGGGACGTGGACGCCTTCCGGGGCATGTCCTACGCGACGCTCGGGCTCACGGGTCAGCGGACCGGCGCCGGCGCGGGAGTGCCCGCGTGAGCCCGGTCCTGTTCTTCATCATCACGTCCGTCATCAAAATGATCGTGGTCTTCACGGTCATCATGGTGGGCGTGGCGTTCATGACGCTGGTCGAGCGCCGGCTGTGCGCGTTCATGCAGGACCGGCTCGGCCCCAACCGGGTGGGGCCCTTCGGACTGCTGCAGCCTGCCGCCGACGGCCTCAAGAACATCGTGAAAGAAGAGACGTACCCGGCCTTCGCGGACAAGTGGCTCTTCATCCTCGCACCGGCGATCAGCTTCACGCCCGCGCTGCTCACATTCGCCGTCATCCCGTTCGCCGCGCCGCTCGCCACCAAGTGGGGCGTCGTGCCGATGGTGGTGGCCGACCTGCCGGTAGGGTTCCTCTACATCCTCGCGATCAGCTCGCTGGGCGTATACGGCATCGTGCTGGCGGGGTGGGCGTCCAACAACAAGTACGCGCTCCTCGGCGGCCTGCGTGCTTCGGCCCAGATGATCTCCTACGAGATCGCGATGGGCATGAGCACCGTCGCCGTACTGCTCCTGGCGGGCAACGTCACGCTCTCGCAGGTGATCACCGAGCAGCAGCAGGGCTGGTGGAACATTGGGTCACTCCTGGTGGCGTTCTTCTTGTTCCTCATCAGCGCCCTGGCCGAGACCAACCGGGTACCCTTCGATCTCCCCGAAGCCGAAGGCGAGCTGATCGCGGGGTATCACACCGAATACAGCTCCATGAAGTTCTCGATGTTCTACATCGCCGAGTATTCGAACATGCTGACGGCGTCCGCGTTGATGGCGACGCTGTTCTTCGGCGGGTGGGATCTGGGTCTCGTGCACTGGGATGCGTCGCAGGGTCTCGTGTGGTGGCAGGTCCTGATTACCCTCGGCGTATTCTGCGCCAAGACCAGCTTCTTCGTCCTGCTCTACATGTGGATCCGGTGGACGATGCCGCGCTTCCGCTACGACCAGCTGATGGCCCTGGGCTGGAAGGTCATGCTGCCGATCTCGCTGGTTTATTTGACCATCCTCGCGGCTGCGATCTGGTACCTGAAGGTCGAGTTGGGCATGTCCTACGGGAAGCACTTCGCTCAGGCCCTGACCGGCGTGAACGTCGTGCTCTTCGTGATCCTCGTGTGGGTGCTCGACCGCGGCCGGATCGTCTCCGGCACCGCCCTCCGAAAGGCAGCCTGATGGCGATCGGCGTGAAGGTCCTCAAGCGTCCGACGGCGAGCACGTCCTATCTGCGCGCGACCGCCAAGGGCATGATGCTCACGGCATCGCACATCTTCCGGCCCAAGGTCACGATGCAGTATCCGGAAGAGAAGGGCAGCCACGACTGGACCATGGCCAGCCGCTGGCGCGGCACGCACCGGATGCTCACCGACGAACAAGGCCGGGCGAAGTGCGTGGCGTGCGGTCTCTGCCCGCAGATCTGCCCGGCGAACTGCATCAAGCTGGTCCCGGGGGAAGACGAGCAGGGAAACCGGTACCCGCTGATTTACGAAATCGACGAATTCCGCTGCGTGTTCTGCGGTTATTGCCAGGAAGTCTGTCCCGAAGAGGCGATCCACGTCGGCTGGCACTACGAGAACGCGGAGTACTCGCGGGATCGGTTCGTCTATGATCTGGAGCGCCTGTGCGCCCAGACCCATCCCGTGTCCACGCTGTGGGACCCCGCGGATCCGAAGGGCGAATGAGCCTCGTCACCGTCGTCTTCTGGATCTTCGCCGTCCTGGCCCTCGGATCCGCGGTGCTCTGCGTGACCCGGCGCAGCCCGGTCGCGAGCGCGTTGTGGCTCGTCGTCACGATGTTCTCGCTCGCGGCGTTGTTCGTGGTGCTCGACGCCCAGTTCATCGCCGTGCTGCAAGTGCTCGTCTACGCGGGTGCGGTGATGGTGCTCTTCCTCTTCGTGATCATGCTCCTGAACCTGGGGCGCGGGGCAGGCCAGGACCGAAAGGGCGTGGTCGGGCTGACCGTCGGCGCGGTGCTCGCCGGCTGGCTCTTCGTCCAGCTCAAGTTCCTGTGGCATGCGGCCCCCCCGGCGCTGATCCAGGTGCCGAACGCGATGGCGCAGCTGCAGCAGCAGCACGGCATGGTCGGTTCGGTCGCGGGTCCGCTCTACGACGCGTACCTGGTGCCGTTCGAAATCACCAGTGTGCTCCTCCTCGCCGCCGTCGTGGGCGCGGTGGTGCTCGCGAAACGGAAACTCTAGATGCTCCTCGGACCCACCCTCGCGGTTGCCGCGGTGCTCTTCGTGATCGGTGTGCTCGGCGTGCTCATCCGCCGGAACGCGATCATCATCTTCATGTGCGTCGAGCTGATGCTCAACGCCGTGAACCTGACGTTCATCGCCTTCGCGCAGTCCCTGGGCGTCGGCGGCCAGATCTTCGTCTTCTTCGTGATGGCCGTCGCCGCGGCGGAAGCGGCCGTGGGCCTCGCCATCGTCCTCGCGATCTACCGTCATAAGGAGACGGTCGATCTGCGGAACATCAACATTCTGAAGGGCTGAGGCCGCCTCCCGATGCAACTGGTCTGGCTGGTCCCGCTCCTGCCGCTCCTCGGTTTCGTGCTGAACGGCACGCTGGCCCTGACCCGTCCGCAGGCCAAGACCGCCGTGTCCCTGATCGGGCCCGGTGTGCTGCTGGCGGCGTTCGGGGTCGCGATCGCGGTGGTCAAGGATCTGGCGACCCCGCACCCGGGTGCGCCAGTCGTCGTCACCTACTGGGACTGGATGCCGGTGGGGGCGCTGCACATCTCGGCCGCGCTGCAGGTGGACTCCTTGTCCGCGGTGATGATCCTGATCGTCACCGGCGTCGGCTCGCTGATTCACATGTTCAGCGTCGGCTACATGCGGTCCGACGACGGCTACGCGCGGTTCTTCGCGTATCTCAACCTCTTCGTCTTCTTCATGCTGGTGCTGGTGCTGGGCGCGAGCTTCCCGGTGATGTTCGTAGGCTGGGAAGGGGTAGGCCTCTGTTCGTATCTCCTGATCGGCTTCTGGTTCGACGTCACCGCCAACGCGGACGCGGGCAAGAAGGCGTTCATCATGAACCGGATCGGCGACTTCGGCTTCCTCGCCGCCATGTTCCTGATCTTCCAGTCGACCGGCGCGCTCGACTTCCAGTCCGTCTTCACCGCCGCCCCCACTGCCTTTGCACCCGGGAGCGGGACGATCACCGCCATTACGCTGTTTCTCTTCCTCGGCTGCGCGGGGAAATCGGCCCAGATTCCCCTCTACACCTGGTTGCCCGACGCAATGGCGGGTCCGACTCCCGTGTCGGCCCTGATCCACGCCGCCACGATGGTCACCGCGGGCGTGTACCTCGTGGCCCGGGCGAATCTGTTGTTCGCGATGGCCCCGGTCTCGTCCGCCGTGGTCGCCGGCGTGGGCGCGCTCACGGCGCTGTTCGCGGCGACCATCGCCCTCAAGCAGTGGGACATCAAGAAGGTGCTCGCGTACTCCACCGTCTCCCAGCTCGGCTACATGTTCATCGGCGTCGGGACGGGGGCGTATGCCGCGGGCGTTTTCCATCTGGCGACGCATGCGTTCTTCAAGGCGCTCCTCTTCCTTGGCTCCGGCAGCGTGATTCACGCGATGCATGCCGCGTATCACCACACCCATTCCCAGGAAGACGCACAGGACATGCGCAACATGGGAGGTCTGCGGAAGCACCTGCCGTGGACGTGGGCGCTCATGTGGATCGCGACCCTCGCGATTGCCGGCATCCCGCCCTTCGCCGGATTCTTCTCCAAAGACGAGATCCTCGGCGCCGCCTTTGCGCGGGGGACGACGCAACCGATCTGGTATGTGTTCTGGGTGTTCGGACTCATCGGGGCCCTGCTGACGGCCTTCTATATGACCCGGATGATGCTCTACACCTTCCACGGGCCCAACCGGACCGGGGACCAGGAGCGGGAGCACCTCCACGAGGCACCGTGGGTGATGACCGGGCCGCTCGTGGTCCTCGGCATCCTGAGTCTCGCTGGTGGCGCGCTGAACCTGCCCGCGCTGATCGGTGGCGGCTCGTGGCTCGAGCATTGGCTGGCCCCGGTCACCGCCGGATCGGCATCTCTCCTGCCCGCATCCGAAGTGTCGCAGGGGACCGAGTGGACCCTCATCGCCGTAGCCGTGGCAATTGCCCTCATCGGCATCGCCGGCGCCATTCAGCTCTTGAAGCCGGCGTCGCTGGTCCCGGCCAGGCAGTCGCCCGCCGAGCATGGGTTCGGCAAGGTGCTGGCGAACAAGTGGTACGTGGACGAGCTCTATGACACCGTGGTCGTGAAGCCGATCGGCTGGGTGTCTCGCGTGATTCTCTGGAAGGGTGTCGACCAGGGCGTGATCGATGGGGCGGGGGTCAACGGCTCCGTGGGTGTGTCCAAGGCGCTGGGCTGGGTGGGGAGCAAGCTGCAGAACGGGGAAGTGGGCTTCTACGTCGTCCTGTTCGTCCTCGGCGTGGCCCTCGTGCTCCGGGCGGCGATCCGATGACCTACGACGCCTGGATCCTCCCCGCGCTCCTCGTATGGCCGCTCATGGGGGCGGCACTGCTCTATCTCGCGCCCGCCTCGCGCTCCAAGGTGCTGGCCCTCGTCGTCAGCGTGATCGAGTTCGGTATTTCCGTGCCGCTCTGGTGGCGCTTTGCGCCGGCCGCCGGGATGCAGTTCGCCGTGGATTGGGCGTGGATCCCTGCCTGGGGCATCCGCTTCCACCTGGGGCTGGACGGCATTTCGCTGTTCATGGTCCTGCTCACGACGTTCCTCGTGCCACTCTCGGTTCTGGGCAGCTGGACCTATATCACGAAGCGGGAGCGCGGGTTCTACGCGTTGCTCCTGGTGCTCACCACCGGCATGCTCGGGGTGTTCGTCTCCCTCGATCTCTTCCTCTTCTACGTCATGTGGGAAGTGATGCTCATCCCGATGTACTTCATCATCGGCATCTGGGGCGGAGACAACCGGATCTACGCGGCCATCAAGTTCTTCATCTATACGTTTTTGGGCTCGCTGCTCATGCTGGTCGCGATCCTGGGCCTGTATCTGCATGCGGCGAAGGCCACCGGCACCTATTCGTTTGACTACGACTTCCTGCTCGCGAACGGCACGCACCTGGGTCCGGCGGCGTTCTGGTTCTTCGCCGCCTTCTTCCTGGCCTTCGCGATCAAGGTGCCGATGTTCCCCCTGCATACCTGGTTGCCGGATGCGCACGTGGAGGCGCCGACAGCGGGCTCGGTGATCCTGGCGGGCGTTCTCCTCAAGATGGGGACGTACGGCTTCCTGCGATTCGCCCTGCCGTTCTTCCCGCAGGTGGCCATGAACCCGACCATCGTGGCCGTGGTCGTCACCCTGTCAGTGATCGGCATCATCTATGGCGGCCTGGTCGCCATGGTCCAGCCGGACTTCAAGAAGCTCGTGGCGTACTCGTCGGTTGCCCACCTGGGCTTCGTGATGCTGGGGATCTGGGCGCTGACCCTCCAAAGCGTGCAGGGGGCCCTCCTGGTGATGATCAACCACGGGATTTCCACCGGGGCGCTGTTCTTCCTGGCCGGCATGCTGTACGAGCGTCGGCACACCCGCCTGCTCGATGCGTTCGGCGGCCTGGCCCGCGTGGTGCCGCTGCTGGCCGCCGCACTGACCATTGTGTCACTCTCGTCGGTCGGGCTGCCGGGGACCAATGGTTTCATCGGTGAGTTTCTGATTCTGATCGGCGCCTTCAAGACCTATCCCGTGGCGGCCATCATCTCCACCACGGGTGTCATCGTCGCCGCGATGTACCTGCTTCCGGCACTGCAGAAAATCATCTACAACCCGCTCACCAAGGCGGAGAATCAGAAATTGCTCGATCTGTCTCCGCGGGAGCTGATCGTCCTCGTGCCGCTGCTCGCCGCCATTGTCTGGATCGGCGTGTACCCGCGCCCCTTCCTGAGCCGGATGGAGCCGGCCGCGCAGCACCTGATCGATACGGTCCGTCCTCAGACCACGACGGCGGTGCGATGACGCTCGATCTGTCGAACTACGCCGACCTGATGCGGGCGCTCTCGCCGGAGAGCCTCCTCACCATACTCGCGATGCTGGTGCTCGTGATCGTGGCCTGGCGCCATCGGACCGTCACCGATCTCCGGATCGCTGGTTGGGCGACCCTCGTGTCCCTCGGCGCTACGGCGGCCGTCGTCTGGTGGCTGTGGTGGAACACCGCCTCCGTCGAAGGCATCGCGCAGATGATCGCGGTCGACGACTTCCGCTTCGTGACGGACTGGATCTTCCTCGGCGCGGCGGCCCTGACCGTCTTGTTCTCGTTCCGCTACCTCGAGCGCGAGCAGCTCCTGGCGCCCGAGTACTATCCCCTCCTGCTCTTCGCCGTCCTCGGCATGATGCTCATCGGGGGCGGGGAAGATCTGATGGTGATCTTCCTGGGCCTCGAGCTGATGTCCATCTCCGTCTACGTCCTGGCCGGCTTCAACCGCCGCAGCCCGCGCGCGGCGGAAGCCGCGCTCAAGTACTTCCTGCTCGGCGCGTTCGCGTCGGCGTTCCTGCTGTACGGCATCGCCCTGATCTATGGCGCGACGGGAACCACCAACCTCTCGTTCATCGGCGTCCAGGTGCAGACGTTGGGCGTGGCCCACATGCCCCTGTTCCTGATCGGGGTCGGCCTCCTGCTGGTCGGCTTCGGCTTCAAGGTCGCCGCCGTCCCCTTCCACATGTGGGCGCCGGACGTCTATGACGGCGCACCCACGCCGATCACGGGCTTCATGGCCACCGGCGTGAAGGCTGCGGCCTTCGCCGCGCTCTTCCGCGTGGTGATCGAATCGCTCGGCGACGCCGGCGGGTGGCATCTGATCATCTCCGGACTCGCTGTCGCGACGATGATCGGGGGGAACCTGATCGCGCTGGCCCAGCGATCCGTGAAACGGATGCTCGCGTACTCGTCCGTCGCGCACGCGGGCTATCTCCTGGTCGCCGTGGTGTCGGGTAGCTCAGGGTCAGCGGCGTTCATCTTCTATCTGGTCGCGTACGGGATCACGACGATCGCGGCCTTCGCGCTCCTCGCGGCCAAGGGGAAGGGCGGAGAGTCCGACGTCCGGATCGACGACCTGTCCGGTCTGTCGACGAGCCGTCCCTGGCTGTCGCTCGCGCTTACCGTCGCGATGCTCTCGCTGCTCGGATTCCCGGGCACCGCGGGATTCATGGGGAAGTGGTACATCCTCGTCGCGGCCCTCAGCCAGGGTCACACCGGGCTCGCCATCGTGCTCGTGCTTACGAGCGTCGCCTCCGCGGGCTACTACCTGCCGGTGGTCATGGCGATGTACATGAAGCCCGCCACGCATGCCGAAGCGCACACCAGCATGGTGCTCGACGGGCTGGGCCGTGCCACGCTCGCAGTCGCCGTCGCGGCCATTCTCTGGTTCGGCGTGGCGCCCGACCGCCTCTTTGATCTCTCCAGGACGTCGGGGGCGAGCCTGCACGCCGCCCCGGCCATGGCGCTCGACGCGCCCGCGCCGGCGCCCGCGACTGCCGCTCCCGAGGCCACGACGGCCCGCTGACCCCGCACGGGGGTTTCCCGGTTATGCGCATCCCCCAGACCATCTTCCGTCAGTACGACATCCGGGGCCTCGTCGGCGAGCAGCTCACCCCCGGCCTGGCCTACGCCGTCGGTCAGGCATTCGCGACGATGGCGCGCGCGCGCCTTTCCCGAGCTCCGGTCATCGCCGTCGGCCGCGACAACCGCCCGTCGGGAGCGGAGCTCGCCCGGCATGTCCGCGCCGGAATCGTCGCCGCGGGAGGACGCGCCGTGGATGTCGGGGAGTGTCCGACCCCGGCGCTCTACTTCGCGACCCACACGCTCAAGGTCGATGGCGGCCTGCAGGTCACCGGATCGCACAACCCGCCCGAGTTCAACGGGTTCAAGATGGTGCTGGCGGGGGAGGCGGTGGCCGGTGACCGCATCCAGGACCTCTACCGGATGATCGCCGGCGACGCGATGGACCAGGCCGCGGGCGGCAGCGAGGGGGCCCACCAGGGACTGCTGGCCGCCTACCGCGAGGCCATCGTCAGCCGGAATACGCCACTCGCCCGGCCACTCAAAGCGGTGGTGGATTGCGGGAATGGCGTCACCAGCCTCATCGCGATCGAGACGTTGCGAGAGCTCGGCGTCACCGTCGTCCCGCTGTTCGCGGAGTCGGACGGACGTTTCCCGAACCACCATCCCGATCCCACCGTGGTCGAGAATCTCCATGATCTCCAGCAGGCGGTCGTGAAGGAGAAGGCGGAGCTGGGGATCGCCTTCGACGGTGATGGCGACCGCATCGGCGCCGTGGATGAGGCGGGCACGCCGATCTTCGGCGACCAGCTGCTTGTCCTCTTCGGTCGCGACCTGGCGAAGCGCTCGCCGGGGAAGCATCCCGTCATCTTCGACGTGAAGTGCTCCGAGATCCTGCCGCAGATGTTGCTCAAGGCAGGCCTCGAGCCGGTGATGTGGAAGACGGGGCACTCTCTCATCAAGCAAAAGATGAAGGACCTCCACGCGCCGCTGGCGGGGGAGATGAGCGGGCACATGTTCTTCGGCGGCGACTGGTTCGGGTTCGACGACGCGCTCTTCGGAGCCGCCCGGCTCCTGCATTACGTCGCCCGCGAAGGGGGCCCGCTCTCGCGCCTCCTGGCCGACCTGCCGCGCACCGTGAATACACCGGAGCTCCGGGTGGATTGTCCGGATGACCGGAAGTTCGGGGTCGTCGAGAAGGCGGCGAAGCACTTCGGCGCCAAGTATCCGGTCTCCACGCTCGATGGCGTGCGGATGACATTCCCCACCGGCTGGGGATTGATCCGGGCCTCGAACACCCAGCCCGTCCTGGTCATGCGGTTCGAAGCGACATCGGCCGCCGATCTCGAGCGCTACCGCGCCGAGGTCGAGGGGTGGCTCGCGAAGAATGCCGGAGGCGCGGGGTGACCCGGCGGCGCTGGGCGCTGCTGGGCGCCGCGGCCCTTCTGGTCGTGGTGCTCGTCGGGGGCCGCTGGTCCGCGATGCAGACTGCCGAGCGCGCTTGGGCCGCCACGATTCCACACGGGGCCGCCTACCTGCGGACCCTCGCGCTCGCTCGCACCGTCCAGTGGATCGTCGCGCTGGCGGCGGTGGTGTGGGGCGTCGGGCACTGCTACGGCGTCTACCGCGCCATCGGCTCGGTGCAGATGCCCCGCCGGCTCGGTGACATTGAAATCGTGGAAGCGGTCCCGCACCGCCTGTTGATCGTCGTCACGCTCATCGGTGGTCTGGTCTACGGTGGAGCCCTGGCCTGGGCCATCGGCGACGTCTGGCGGCCCGCCCTCCTCGCCGCCTCGCCTCCACACTTCGGCATCACCGACTCGGTGCAGCATCTGGATCTCGGGTACTACGTCGGTGAGCTGCCATGGGCGCGCACGCGGCAGGGCATGCTTCTCCTCGGGTCGCTCAGCGCCGTGTTTCTCATTTCCACACTCTACGCCGCGATCGGCTCGATCCGGATTCATGGCGGGCGGTTCGCCGCGAGTCCGCACGCCCGCACCCACGTCGGACTCACGCTCGCCGCCCTCGCCGTCGCCTTCATGTGGGGGGCGCACCTCGATCCCTACGAGACCATCACCGGACTCGTCGGACCGGTGACGCACGATGCCATCGCGATCCGCGGCCCCGGAGCAGGTGCCGTCACCATCGTCGCGCTGATCACCGCCGGCGTGAGCGCGGCCTGGGGATGGTGGGACCGGCCCGGCGTCGTCGGTACGACCTGGCTCGCACTCCTCATCACCATGCTCGGCGCGTATGTCATCCTGCCACCGGCCACGCACTCCCTGGGACCAATCTCGGCTGCTGACCGCGCCTTGCTGGACGAGAAGGCGACCCTCGAAGGCGTAGCGTTTGGAGCGGCTCCCGAATCGTGGAGCCTCCCGTCGTTGTCACCGGCAACGGTGGTAACCTCTATCCCCGTCTGGGACCCGGGCCGGATCCGGAGCCGGGCGCTGCGCGACAGCGCGCTGGGGCAGGGGATCTCGGTGTACAGCATGGCGCTGGAGCCCTCGGGCCGCTGGCTCCTGGGACTCGCGCCTGATGGGACCGGACTGCTCCGCGTTTCGCCTCCGCCCACGTGGGAGCAGGTTCACGAGGGCACGTGGGCATCGGCCCCGGGCCCGCTCGAGGCCCGCGAGAGCGATTCGACATTGACCTTCGCTCGTGCGCCGCGCGCCCCCCGCGCGACGTGGTTCGGCGGGGGTTTCATGGACTACGCCGTCGTGGACTCCGGAACCATGACGGGGATTCCGCTCGAGGGCACGTGGCGGCGGCTGGCGCTGGCTTGGACCCTCCAGGCCCCACAGCTCGCACAGAAAGCCACGCGGGGCCGGACGCTGGTCTGGCGCAGAGACGCCGTGGAGCGCTTCGAAGCCCTGGCCCCCTTCGCCCGCTTCGAGTGGCCCACTCCCGTCCTCGTGGGCGACTCACTCTGGTGGGTATCGTGGGGCTCGGTCGAGGCGGACGCGTTCCCGCTCGTCGACACCGTGACGGTCGACGGCCGCACGATGCGATATCGCCAACCCGGTCTGGTGGGTGCACTCAATGCCGTGAGCGGAGCGACGCGACTCTGGCTCGCTCCTCAAACCGACTCGCTCACCGCCGCGTGGGCCCGGATCGTGTCGCCCCTCGTGGCACCGGCGGATTCCATGCCGGCGGCGCTCCGAGGGGCGTTGCCGTATTCCGCCGACGCGTTCGCGATCCAGGCGCGGATCCTCGCGCACACGATCCCGCTCCCGGACACGACGTACCGCTGGCTGCCCCTCGATCCCGGCCACCCGTTCCTGCTCGCAGCTCCTGGCCCCGACTCGGGCAACGTGGTGTGGCACGCCCAGGCCTTCGTCGATTCAACTCGCCAAAGCACCTTTGGCGGCATTCTGGCGGGCACGATGACCGCCAAGGGACCCCGGCTGTACTTCTGGACGCCGAAGCCGTCGCCGATCCCCATTCCGCTCTACAGTGATCGGGAGCGACGCTCGGGGGTGCAGCGGTTGTGGCCGACGGACGCGGGTATTCTGACCGTACAGGCCCGCTTTTTCGAACCGGAGGGCACTCCTCAACCCGCAAGGCTCGACAGCGTGTACGTGTCCCTCGGCGCCGACGTGGCCGCGGACGTGTCCGCCGTGGCGGCCCTGAAGGCGTTGCTCAGAGGTCCCGACCTCGCCAACGGCACCCCGACGGCCGCCTTACGTGAGGCGCGGACGCTCTTTGCCCGGATGGATTCCGCCCTGGCGACGGGGCACCTGGCCCGGTTTGGGGTGCTGTATGACAGCCTGCGGGCCTTGCTGCGAGGCACTTCGCGAGGCGTTGCCCCCTCTACCAGCCCCCGCTAGGTTGCGCGCGGCCGACTCCCCAGGGCAGGTACGCGTGTGAAGGATGTGATCGTGGTGGCGTTGGGCGGCAATGCGGTCGCGCCTCAGGGCGAGCGGCCGACCATCGCCAATCAGTTCCGGCATACCCGCCAGAGTCTCGCCCCCATCGTCGAGCTGGCCCGGGCAGGGTGGGGCATCGCGTTGGTGCACGGCAATGGGCCGCAGGTAGGTGACGAGCTCGCCCGCAACGAGCTTGCCGCCCACCAGCTGGAGGCGCTCCCGCTCGGTGTTCTGGTCGCCGCCACCGCCGGCTGGATGGGTTACATGATCCAGCAGTCGTTGCAGAACGCGCTGCGTCACGCGGGCGTGGAACGACAGGTCGTCACCGTGGTAACGCAGACCCTCTGTGACGCCGCGGATCCCGACCTGCGTCGACCGACCAAGCCCATTGGTCATGCGCTCGACGCGGCGACGCGTCAGCGGCTCGAGTCCCGGGGACAGGCGGTGCGGGAGGACCGGCCGGGCCGTTGGCGGCGCCTGGCGCCAAGTCCCAAGCCGGTGCGGGTCGTGGAGCGGAAGATGATCGCCGACCTGGTCAGCCGCGGGCACATCGTCGTGGCGTGCGGCGGCGGCGGACCGCCGGTGTACGACGATCCAGAGCTCGGTATCGAGGGGCTCGATGCCGTCGTAGACAAGGACCGGGTCGCCGCAGTGCTCGGCCGGGAGCTGAAGGCGAAAGCTCTGCTCATCCTGACGGACGTGGACGCGGTGTACACCCATTTCGGGACGGCCCATCAGGAGCGTCTCGCCAGGATCTCGCTCCGGGATGTGGAGCGGCTCCTGGACGGTGACGAGCTGGGATCGGGCAGCATGCGCCCCAAGGTGGAAGCAGCGGCGGATTTTGTCCGGAACGGCGGCGAGGGTACGCGAGCGATCATCGCCGAGCTGTCGAGGGGATTGGCGGCGCTCGCCGGAACGGCAGGCACGACTATCACGAAGGAGAACGGGTGAATCTGCACGAATATCAGGCACGGGACATCCTGCGGCAGCACGGTATCCCGATGCCTGAAGGCGCCGTGGCGGCAACCCCGGCGGAAGTGAAGGCCATCGCCCGGCAACTGGGTGGCACCGTGGTGATCAAGGCGCAGGTGCATGCCGGCGGACGCGGCAAGGCCGGAGGCGTCAAGCTCGCCAAGAATCCTGCCGAGGCCGAGCAGCTCGCTTCGAAGATTCTGGGCATGCAGATCAAGGGGCTGACGGTCGAGAAGGTGCTGGTGGTGCCCGCAGCCGACATCGCGTCGGAGAGCTATGTGGGGTTCATCGTCGACCGCGCCACCCAACGCCCGGTGCTGATGGTGAGCGCGGCCGGGGGCGTAGACATCGAAGAAGTGGCAAGCCTTACGCCCGAGAAGATTCACCGGCTCGCCGTGGATCCCCGGTACGGCCTCCTGCCACACCAGGCTCAAGGACTCGCCTTCCATCTCTACCAGGACGTCGCCCAGGTCCGGCAGGCCGCGGATCTCATGCAAAAGCTGTACGAGGTGGTGTACGCCGTGGGCGCATCACTCGCCGAAATCAACCCGCTGGTCACCACGCCCGATGGCAAGGTGCAGGCACTCGACGCGAAGATCGTGGTGGACGACAACGAGCTCGGCCGGCATCCCGATATCGCCGCGCTGCGCGACGCGTCATCCGAAGCGCCTTCCGAGGTACAGGCACGGGAAGCGGGACTCACCTTCATCAAGCTGGACGGCTCCGTCGGGTGCTGTGTCAACGGCGCGGGTCTCGCGATGGCTACGATGGACCTGGTGAAGTACTACGGTGGGGAACCCGCCAACTTCCTGGATATCGGTGGATCGTCCAATCCCCAGAAGGTCGTCAACGCCCTCAAGATCATCACCGCCGACCCGAACGTGAAGGCGATCCTCTTCAACATCTTCGGCGGCATCACGCGTTGCGATGACGTCGCGAACGGGATCGTGCAGGCCACGAGTGCCTTCCCGCTCACGGTCCCGATGGTCATCCGCTTGACGGGCACCAACGAAAAAGAGGCGATGGAGATCCTCACGAAGGCCGGGTATTCGGCCGGCACGGACATGGACGACGCCGTGAAGGCCGCCGTCGCCCAGGCCAAAGGGAGGGCGGCGTGAGCATCTTCATCAATAAGGACACGCGCCTCCTGGTGCAGGGAATTACGGGCCGCGATGGATCGTTCCACTCGAAGCAGATGATGGCCTATGGGACCCAAGTCGTGGCGGGGGTCACACCGGGCAAGGGTGGCCAGCGGTTCGAGGAGAAGGTTCCGGTCTTCAATACCGTCGCGGAGGCAGTCGCGACCGCCAAGCCCAACACGACGGTGATTTACGTGCCGGCCGCACTCGCCGCGTCGGCGGTATTCGAAGCGGCGGACGCCGGGATTCCGCTGATCATTTGCATCACCGAAGGGCTCCCAGTCCTGGACCTGACCAAGGTCATGCCGTACGTGCGCGAGCGAGGCCTCCGGCTCATCGGGCCGAATTGCCCGGGGCTCATTTCGCCGGGACAGAGCAAGGTCGGCATCATCCCCGGCAACATCTGCACGCCGGGCCGGATCGGCGTCGTGTCTCGCTCCGGGACGCTGACCTACGAGATCATCCACCAGCTCACCGGGAACGGTTTCGGCCAGTCCTCCTGCGTCGGGATCGGGGGCGATCCCATCATCGGCACGAACTTCATCGACTGTCTCCAGGCCTTCGAACGGGATCCCGCGACCGACGCGATCGTGATGATCGGCGAGATCGGGGGCACCGACGAACAGCAGGCCGCGGAGTTCGTGAAGGCCAAAGTGAAAAAGCCGGTCGTCGGGTTCATCGCCGGGCAAACCGCGCCCCCAGGGCGCCGGATGGGGCATGCGGGCGCCATCATCTCCGGTGCCTCCGGCACGGCCGCGGACAAGATGAAGGCGCTGTCCGATTCCGGGATCTCGGTCATGAAGCGTCCAGCCGATGTGGTGCCGCTCCTGAAGGAACGGATGTGAGGCTTCGGGACGTTCTGGTTCCGGCCCACGTGGCGGTGCCGCTGCAGGCGCGCACCGTCCGCGAGGCCACCCACCGCCTGGCCGAGCAGCTCATTCAGGCCGGGGCGGTCGCGGATCAGGAGAAGCTCCTGGCGGTCATCGACCAGGCCTGGCCCGAGGACATGGTGTCGGTCGGCGAGCACGCGTTTCTCCCGCACTTCCGTACCGATGCCGCCACCCAGCTCATTGCCGCGCTGGGCGTCGCCCCGAACCCGATCGCCTGGGAGAAGGATCCCAACCGCACGGCTCGGGTCGTGATCCTGGTGATCGCCCCTCCGAAAGAGGCGGCGTCGTACCTCCAGCTGGTGGGGGCCCTGGCCCGCGCGCTCTCCGATCACGAGACCGTGGACGGGCTTCTCAGCGCGAAGACCGCGGCGGACGTGGTGGCGGTCGCGGGGCTGGAGACGATGGAGCTGACCGGCGATCTCACCGTCCGGGACGTGATGACCGAGCATGTGCTCACCATCGATCCCGAACGGACCCTGGGTGAAGCCGCGCACCTGATGCTCGAGCATGACATCCGGGCCCTGCCGGTGGTGAATGAAGGGGGAGCATTGGTAGGGATCGTCACCCACAAGGAGCTCCTCAAGTTCCTGATCCCGGATTACGTCGCGCGCGCCAAGACTGGCGCATTTCGGGCGCCGACCCGGAATCAGATCCTCAAGGGCACGAGCGACCCGAGGCAGATTCTGGTGAAGGAGGCGATGGCCCGGACGGTCCTGTGCGTTTCCCATGACCAGCGGCTCTCGGACGTGGCGAACCTCATGAACAACAAGGACGTCGACCGCTTTCCAGTCGTCCGGGAAGGGGCGGTCGTCGGATTTCTGACCCGCGCCGACATGATTCGGCGCCTGCTCACACCGTGAACGGCCAGTTGCCAGGCGGTTAGTGAACACAACAATGGGAGACAATCTGAGCGTGCTGACACTCGCGATCATCAAACCGGATGCTGTTGCCGCAGGGAATGCGGGGAACGTGCTGGCGCACCTCGAAAAGCAGGGCTTCAAGGTCCGGAGCGCACGGATGGTGCGGCTGTCGACCCCCCAGGCAGAAGCCTTCTACGCGGTCCACAAGGACCGGCCATTCTTCCGGTCGCTGGTCACCTTCATGACCTCGGGGCCCTGCATCCCCCTCGCACTGGAACGGGACGCCGCGGTGACGCACCTCCGGGATGTCATCGGCGCAACGGACCCCGCCGAAGCCAGGCCCGGAACGGTCCGGAAGCTCTTCGCGCAGTCGAAGGAGAGGAACGCGATTCATGCCTCCGATTCCCCGGAAAACGCGACCCGCGAGGTGGGATTCTTCTTCACCGAGGGGGAGTTAGCGGGACTCTGAGAGTTCGCTTGACGCAAGTGCCACAAGGGTTTAGCTTCGCTGTCCATGCTGCAAGTCGACCCCAAAGAGCTCGCCCGCGGTCCCGTTGACACCTCGGGGGAGATCACCGGGGACGACCCCGCGTTCGCCGGGCTGGGTCTCCAGCTCGCTGCGCCGGTGCGGGTGGCGGGCCGTTTGCAGGAGGCCGGAGAAGGGCGATTCTACTGGCAGGGGTCGTTCCGGACGGAAGTGGCGGGGGTGTGCCGGCGGTGTCTCGCCCCGGTGACCGTGCCGGTAACGGCCGAGATCGGGGCACTTTTTTCGCAAGAGACCGACGCCGAGGACGACCCCGATTGTTATCCGGTGCCTCCAGACGCCAGCGTCATCGATGTCACACCCGCGGTGCGCGAGGAGCTGGCCCTCACCGCACCCGAGTTTTTGTTGTGTCGCGAGGACTGCAAGGGGCTGTGCCCACGCTGCGGTCGCGATCTGAACCTGGGACCCTGCGATTGTCCCCCCGTGACCGACCCCCGCTGGGCGGGGCTCGCCGGGCTGAAAGACAAGCTGCCCCAGTAACCTGATCCTGAGGAGTATATGGCTGTCCCGAAGCGCAGAACGTCCAAGCGCAAGAAGCGCGCGCGCCGCACGCACTACAAGGCCGCGATGCCCACCCTCCAGCCGTGCCCCAAGTGCGGGGACCTGCGGCAGCCGCACCGGGTGTGTCCGACCTGCGGCTACTACAACGGTGAGCAGCGGGTCGAGGTAGAGGACGCCTGAAGTGATCCGGGTCGCGCTGGACGCAATGGGGAGTGACAATGCTCCCCAGGCCGAAATCGAGGGTGCCGCGCAGGCCCTGCGTGAGCTCCCGCCGACCTTCCTCGTCCAGCTGGTAGGCCGCACCGCCGACATCGAGGCCGGGCTGCTGGAAGCCGGCGTCACGGATCGCGCGCGCCTCGAAATCGTCGACGCGCCGGAAGTCGTGGGGATGGGCGAAAAGCCGCTGCAGGCCATCCGCGGCAAGCCCAACTCCTCGATCGCCGTGGGCCTTGGCCTGCAGAAAAAAAAGGGCTCCGACGCGTTCATCTCCGCCGGCAACACCGGCGCGGTGATGGCCGCGAGCACACTGCTGCTCCGCCTCCACCCGGGCGTCGAGCGGCCGGCCATCGGCACGGTGTTTCCAACGGCGCAGCAACCGGTGCTCCTCCTGGACGCCGGCGCCAACGTCGACTGCGACCCCCGCGAGCTTCTGGGGTTCGCTCAGCTCGGCGCGGTCTATGCCCGCGACATTCTGGGCCGGACCCATCCCTCCGTCGGCCTGCTCAACATCGGCGAAGAGGATGAGAAGGGGAACGCGGTGGTGAAGGAAGCCCACCAGCTCTTCAAGGCGGCGACCACCTTCCAATACGTCGGCAACGTCGAAGGCCGGGACATTCCGGCCGGCGAGTGCCGGGGCGCGCCACTCGACGTGGTCGTCTGCGACGGCTTCGTCGGAAACATCGTGCTGAAATTCTACGAGTCCGCCGCCCGGGTGTTCGTCTCCCTGCTGAAGCAGGAAATCCCGGACATCCTCAAGCGGCCGGAGATGGCCAAGGTGCTCAAGGTCCTCGACTACTCCACGTACGGCGGGGCTCCCCTCCTCGGCGTGAAGGGCGTGTCGATCATCTGCCACGGCTCATCGCAGCCCAAGGCGATCCGGAACGCCATCCGCGTCGCCGTGCAGATGGTCGAGAACGAAATGGACCGCCACATCGACGCCGAGTTCACCCAGGGCACGGGCAACGCGGTCGCATGAAGCGCCCCTTCTCGCAGCTCTCCGGCACCGGGAGCTATCTCCCCGCCCGGGTCATGACGAACGACGAGTTCTCGAAGATCCTCGACACCTCGGATCAGTGGATCCGCGAGCGGACGGGCATCCGGGAGCGCCGGGTCTCGACCAAAGAAGAGTCCAACGCCTGCATGGGGAAGAAGGCCGCCGAGGTGGTGCTGAAGGACAACGGCCTCACCGCGATGGACGTGGACGCCATCGTCTATGCGACCGCGTCCCCCGACCGCCTCCTGCCGTCCGCCGCCTGCGACGTGCAAGCGCTCCTCGGCGCCAAGAACGCCGCGGCGTTCGACGTCGGCGCGGCCTGCTCCGGATTCCTCTACGCGCTCAACACGGCCGACGGCCTCGTCGCCTCGGGCCAGGCCGAGCGCGTGCTGGTCATCGCGTGCGAGAAGCTGACGAGCATCATGGACTGGACCGACCGCTCCACAGCCGTGCTGTTCGGGGACGGCGCGGGCGCGACCATCGTCGGCAAGAGCGATGGCAAGCGCGGAATCCTGTCGAACTACATGAAGTCGGATGGTACACTGGCCGAGCTGCTGTACCGGCCCGGCGGCGGCGCATCGCATCCGCCCAGCCCCGAGATGATCGCCGACCACTCGTACTACATCCGCATGGCGGGACGCGAGGTCTACAAGGCCGCGGTGCTCTCGATGGCGGATGCGTGCGACCGGGCGCTGGAACGCGCGGGGCTCTCCGGCGGCGACCTCGATCTTCTCATCCCGCATCAGGCCAACATCCGGATCATCGAGTCCACCGCGAAGCACGCCGGCATCTCCATGGACAAGGTCTACGTGAACGTGGATCGCATGGGGAATACGTCGGCCGCCTCGGTGGCCATCGCGCTGGACGAAGCCGTCCGCACCGGCCGGCTCAAGCCCGGCATGACGGCGATGTTCGTGGCGTTCGGTGCCGGGTTCACGTGGGCGAGCATGGTTGTGAAGTGGTAAGCACGGTCTGGCTGTGCCCCGGCCAGGGCGCGCAGAAGGTAGGGATGGGGAAGGATCTGGCGGAGCGGTTTCCAATCGCGCGACAGACCTTTCAGGCCATCGACGACGCCCTGGGTGTCGGACTCTCGAAGATCATGTTCGAGGGGCCCGAGGACCAGCTGACCGCCACCAGCAACACCCAGCCCGCCATCCTCGCACACTCCGCCGCGGTCTTCGCCATCATCGGCTCCAAGGTGACCAGTGTCGCGGGCGCCGCGGGGCACTCCCTCGGCGAATACTCCGCGTACGTCGCGACCGGCGCGCTCGCAGGCCCGGAAGCCGCGAAACTCGTTCGCCGCCGCGGGGAGCTCATGCAGCAGGCCGGCGAGGCTCGTCCCGGCACCATGGCCGCGGTGCTCGGCCTCGCCACCGCTGACGTCGAAGCCGCGTGCAAGGAAGCGTCCCGGGCCGGATCAATCGCCGTCGCGGCGAATCTCAATGGCCCGGATCAGACGGTGATCTCCGGTGACCCCGACGCGATCGAGCGGGCCGGGGGCATCTGTCAAACCAAGGGTGCGAAGCGCGTCCTGCCGCTGAAGGTCTCGGGCGCGTTCCATTCGCCCCTGATGGCCCCGGCCGCCGACAAGCTGCGCCTCGCGCTCGACAAAGCTCCGTTCGCCGATCCGAAAACGCCGGTGGTCGCCAACGCCACCGCGGAGCCGGTTCGGGATGCCGCGCGCGCGCGTCGCCTCCTGACCGATCAGCTGACGGCCCCGGTTCGCTGGGTCGCGTGCATGGAGAAGGCAGCGACGCTGGGTGAGGGCCTGCGTTTCCTCGAGATCGGCCCCGGCGCGGTGCTCGCGGGACTGCTCAAGCGGATTGTGCCGGGCGCGACGGTGACAAGCCTGGGAACCGCCGACGAGGTGACGAAGTTCATGGAGAGCAATTGACGGGGCTCAATGGGAAGGTCGTCCTCGTCACCGGCGGGACCCGCGGCATCGGCCACGCGATCGCCAAAGCCCTGGTGGGCGCGGGTGCCAAGGTCGCCATCTGTGGTCGCGAGGCAGCCAAGGCCGAGTCGGCGGCGGCGGGGCTGGGCGGCGCGACGAAGGGCTACGCCTGCGACGTCGCCGACCAAGCCCAGGTCGAGACGCTGATCGAGACGGTCGAGAAGGATCTCGGCCCCGTTGACGTGCTGGTGAACAACGCCGGCATCACCAAGGACAACTTGTTGTTCCGGATCGGCGCCGATGATTGGGACGCCGTACTGGACACGAACCTCAAGGCCGCGTTCCTGCTCACGAAGCTCACGGCCCGGGGCATGATCAAGCGCCGCTGGGGGCGCATCATCAACATTTCCAGTGTGGTGGGACTGACCGGGAACAAGGGTCAGGCCAACTACGCCGCGTCAAAAGCCGGTCTGATCGGGTTTACCAAGAGCGTGGCGAAGGAGCTGGCGTCGCGTAACGTTCTCGTGAATGCGGTCGCACCGGGGTACATCGCGACCGAGATGACGGAAGCCATCTCGGACGAGATGAAGCAGGCCCTCCAGGCGGCCATTCCGCTGGGAAGGCTGGGGCAGGGCGAAGATATCGCACACGCCGTGCTCTTTCTCGCTTCCGATCAGGCGAGCTACATTACAGGACAGGTGTTGGTCGTCGACGGCGGGATGGTAATGTGATCCCGCGAGAGTCCACCCCTCTGCACTAGGATCAACCATGGCCATGGACATGAAGCAGCTGGAAGAGAAGGTCAAAGACATCATTGTTGAGGAGCTCGGCGTCGAACGGGACAAGCTCACCAACAATGCCAGCTTCATGGAGGATCTGGGCGCCGACAGCTTGGACACGGTCGAGCTGGTGATGGCCTTCGAGAAGGAATTCGACATCGACATTCCCGACGAGGAAGCCGAAAAGCTGAAGACCGTCGGGGCGGCGATGCAGTATCTCCACGAGAAGATGGGGAAGTAGGTGCGGCGACGCGTGGCGGTCACGGGCCTCGGGCTCGTGACCCCGCTGGGCAACACCGTGGCGGAGACGTGGGACGCACTGGTGGCCGGGAAGTCCGGCGCCGGCCCCATCACGCGCTTCGATCCGGCGCTCTTGCCCGTCAAGTTCGCCCACGAGGTGAAGAATTGGGATCCGTCGCTCTACCTCGAGAAGAAAGAGGCGCGGCGGTATGACCTCTTCGCCCAATTCGCGATGGGTGCCGCCGTGCAGGCGGTGCGGGATTCCTGCCTGGAAGAGCGCTGGAAGGACCTGGATCTCCGCCGCGTCGGCGTGATCATCGGGACCGGCACCGGCGGCATCGCGACCTTCGAAGAGCAATGCCAGATCTATCTGGAGAAGGGACCCTCCCGGGTGTCCCCCTTCTTCGTTCCCATGTTCATGGGGAACGTGGCGTCCGCCGTGGTCTCGATGCGGTACGGCGCGAAAGGCCCGAACTACTGCACCGTCTCCGCGTGCGCGACATCCGCGCACTCCCTGGGCGACGCGTGCCGGCTCATTCAGCACAATGAAGCGGACATCATGATCTCGGGGGGTTCCGAGGCGGCCATCACGCCCCTCGCGGTCGCCAGCTTCGCGAACATGAAGGCGCTCTCCGAACGCAACGACGACCCCACGACCGCGAGCCGCCCCTTCGACAAGGACCGGGACGGATTCGTGATGGGGGACGGCGCCGCGTGCGTCATCCTCGAAGAGTGGGAGCACGCCAAGGCCCGGGGCGCGCAGATCTACGCCGAAATGGTCGGCTACGGCATGACGGCCGACGCGTATCACATCACGGCCCCCTCACCCGACGGTGAAGGCGCGCAGCGCGCGATGCTGCTCTGCATGAGGGACGGCGACATCAAGCCGGAACAGGTGGGCTACATCAACGCGCACGGCACCTCGACGCCGCACGGCGATGCGGCGGAGACCGCCGCGGTGAAGAGCGTGTTCGGTGCCCAAGCGAAGAACCTGATCTTCGGATCGACCAAGTCGATGACCGGGCACCTGCTCGGCGCGGCGGGTGCGCTCGAGTTCGCGGCGTGCGCGCTCGCCATCAAGCGTGGCGTCGTACCGCCGACGATCAACCAGTTCACGCCCGATCCGGCCTGCGACCTGAACTCCGCGCCGAATCACGCCGTGAAGCGCCCGCTCGAGGCCGCGTTGTCCAACAGCTTCGGCTTCGGGGGACACAACGTGACGCTGGGGCTGAAGCGGGCAGCGTCGTGATACCGGGCGGCCCGCGAGACCCGCGGCTCGACACCATCGCCGCGAAGATAGACCGGGGTGACCGCCTCAGCCGCGACGACGCCCTCGCGCTGTTTGAATCGCACGACCTGCTCACCATCGGCCGCCTGGCCGACCAGGTGAACCGACGACGCAACGGGTCGCGCGTCTTTTTCGCCGCCAATCAGCACATCAACCCCACCAATGTCTGCATCCTCCGGAACACCTGCGTTTTCTGCTCGTTCGCCCGGATGCCGAAAGAGGAGGGGTCGTACACCCGCGAGCTGGACCAAGTGTTCGCGGAAGCGGATGCCGCGCGGGACAATCCGACCCGCGAGTTTCACATCGTCGGCGGTCTGCACCCCAAGCTCTCGCTGGCGTATTACGAAGACATGTTCCGGGGACTCAAGGAGCGTCATCCGGACGTGCAGATCAAGGCGCTGACGGCGGTCGAGGTCGCGCACCTCGCGCGGATCGAAGACATTTCCGTGCACGACGTGCTGGTCCGCATGAAGGCCGCCGGCGTCACCAGCCTCCCGGGCGGCGGCGCCGAGGTATTCTCACCGGGCGCGCGCGCGACCATCGCCGATAAGAAGCTGTCCGGAGAAGAGTGGCTCGCCGTTCACCGCGAAGCCCACCAGCTGGGCATCCCGTCGAACTGCACGATGCTTTACGGGCACGTCGAGACGCTCGCCGACCGTGTCGATCACCTCCTGGCACTGCGGGGCCTGCAGGATGAGACCAACGGGTTCCTGACCTATATCCCGCTCGCCTACCACCCCGACCACAACGAGCTCGGTGAGGCGCTGGGCCGCACCGGCACCGCCACGTCGGGATTCGACGATCTGAAGAACATCGCCGTCGGCCGGCTCGTGCTGGACAACATCCCGCACGTGAAGACCCATTGGCCGATGGTGACCCCGTTCATCTCCCAGATCGCCCTCGGCTTCGGCTGTGACGATCTCGAGGGCACGGTGGTGTTCGAGCGAGTCTACCACGAAGCGGGGGCCGGCACGCCCATGTGGATGAGCTACGACCAGATCGTGGGCCTCATCCGCGGGGCAGGGAAAGAGCCGGTGGAGCGGAATTCGCTGTACGAGACGGTCCGGACGTTCGAGGATTGGGTGCCGGGGCAGTCCTCGGCCCGTCCGCAGGGTCCGGAGGGACCGACGTTCGAGCTGGCGCATCGCGCCACCGCGAGTGCCCGGCCCAACCGGAAGCCCCTGCCCATGCTGTCGCCCACCGGGGACGGCGTCGCGTGAGGCTCGGGCGGATCGGTTACATCAACTGCTACCCGGTCTACGGGGCCATCGACCGGGGTGTCGTGAAAGTCTCCGCGGAGCTCGTGACCGGAACCCCCGCCGAGCTGAATGACCTGTTGGTGGCGGGCGAGTTGGACGTGTCGGTGATCAGCGCCGTCGAGTATGCCCGGCACTCACGCGACCTCGTGCTCCTGCCGGACGTCGCGATTTCGTCGGATGGTGCGGTGCGCAGCGTCATGCTGTTCAGCCGCGTGCCCGCGACCGCATTGAACGACGTCCCGGTGCTGCTGTCGGCGTCCTCCCGGACGTCGGTCGGGCTCCTCGAGTTGCTCTGCCACGATGTGTGGAAGGTGCAGCCCCGGTTCGCGCAGGTGCGGGCCGAGGCGGCCGACCTGACCGCGCTGGCCGGGCTGCCACACCAGGCCGTCCTCGTGATCGGCGACCCCGCGCTCCTCCTTGGTTCCATGCACGCCTACCCGCACGTCTACGACCTGGGCACCGAATGGCGCCGCTGGACCGGTCTGCCGTTCGTCTTCGCGGTCTGGGCCGCGCGCCGGGCCAGCGGGGGAGGCGAGACGCGGGCGGCCGTCGCGCGCATCCACGCGCAGATTCTCAAGTCACGCGACTGGGGACTGGCGAACCTGGACGAGCTGGCCCGCTCGGCGAGCGCAGCGACCAAGGTGCCGGAGAACGAATGCCGCAGCTATTTCTCCGGACTCGACTACGCGTTGACCGACCGCCATCTGGCGGGTCTCACGCTCTTTTTCCGGAAGCTGGTGGCCCGCGGCCTCGCGCCTGATGGTTCACTCCAGTTTCTGCACGTGGCCTGACTGCACACCATGGTCGATCGCACGTCGTCCGAATTCCGCTCCTTCGTGGATCTCTACCGTGACGCGCCCCTCCTCGAGCTCGGCGCTCACGCCGATGCGGCGCGTTGGAAGCTCCACCCCGAGAATGTGGTCACGTACATCATCGACCGGAACATCAACTACACGAACGTCTGCGTCGCCGACTGCAAGTTCTGCGCGTTCTACCGGCGCCCGAAGCACCCCGAGGGCTACCTGCTCTCGTACGAGGAGATCGGCCGCAAGATCGAAGAGCTGAAGGCGCTGGGCGGCGTCCAAATCCTGATGCAGGGGGGGCACAACCCCTACATCCCGTTCGAGTGGTACCTGGACCTGCTCCGGTACATCAAGCGGAATCACCCCATTCATATCCACGGCTTTTCGCCGTCGGAAGTGGATTTCTTCGCTACCCGTTTCGGACTGCGCATCGAAGAGGTCATCCGGGAGCTCGTGAGCGCGGGGCTGGACTCGATTCCCGGTGGCGGCGGCGAGATCCTGGTGCAGAACATCCGGGATCAGGTCGCGAAGAAAAAGGCCGGCGCCGACCGCTGGCTCGAGGTCATGGCCATCGCGCACCGGCTGGGCCTGAAGACCAGCGTGACCATGATGTACGGCTTGGGCGAGACCCTGGAAGACCGCATGGAGCATCTCTTCCGCGTCCGCGAGGTTCAGCGGGAAACGGGTGGCTTCACGGCCTTCATCTGCTGGCCCCTCCAGCCCGAGCACACACAACTCGAGCACCTCGGGAAGACCGACGCCGTCACGTACCTCCGCACCCAGGCCATCGCCCGCGTGGTGCTCGACAACGTGCCGAATATCCAGGCGTCGTGGGTCACCATGGGATTCAAGGTCGGGCAGGTGGCCCTCCGTTTCGGGGCCAACGACTTCGGTTCACTGATGATGGAGGAGAACGTCGTGTCGGCCGCGGGCACGACGTATCGCACCACGCTGGGAGAGATGCAGCGGCTCATCGCCGACGCCGGGTACGCACCCCGCAAGCGCCGGCAAGACTACTCGCTGATGCCGGAGGCCGCGTAATGCCGGAAGTTCTGATCGTCGTCGGATCCGAAAGTGACAAACCGCGGATCGAACCCGCGTTCGAGATCCTCACCAAGGCGGGCGTCACCTTCGAGTTCCACGCCTCCTCCGCGCACCGCCAGCCCGATCAGACCGGCGCGCTGATCAAGGGCGCCAAGGCTGCCGGGGCCAAAGTGGTGATCGCCGGCGCGGGACTGTCCGCCGCACTCCCCGGATTCGCGGCCTCGATGACCGACCTGCCGGTGATCGGCGTCCCGTTCGCAGTCGGCCCGCTGAACGGGCTCGACGCCCTCCTCGCGACCGTCCAGGTGCCTCCCGGCGTCCCGGTGGCCACCGTCGGGATCGACAACGCCAAGAACGCGGCTCATCTCGCGCTTCGGATCCTCGGCAAGAAGTAGATGCGCGTCGGGATCGGGTACGATTCCCACCGGTTCGACCCCGGGCCGCCGGGACGCCCGCTCATCCTCGGCGGCGTCGTCATTCCCCACGACCACTGCCTCATCGGTCACTCCGACGCCGACGCCATCTGTCACGCCCTCACCGATGCCATTCTGGGCGCGGCGAGCCTGGGGGACATCGGGCAGATGTTCCCCGACACCGACCCGAAGTGGAAGGACGCGGATTCGGTGAAGTTGCTCACCCAGGCGAACCTGGCCGTGGCCGGAGCCGGGCATCATTTCGTGCAAGCCGATATCACGGTGATCGCCGAGGCGCCCAAACTGGCGCGGCATATCGACGCGATGCAGCAACGGCTGGCCGATGCCCTGGCCGTCGGCGCGTCGGCCATCTCCATTAAGGGCAAGACCAACGAGGGCATGGGATGGATCGGGCGGGGTGAGGGTGTCGCGGTCATTGCCGTGGCCACCCTCGCGTAGCTCCCTGTTGCTTCACGCCGGACCAGGTCCCGACCGTGCCCGTCCCGACGCCGCACGCGGTCGCCTGCGCTACGACCGACCCCGCGGTGCTCCCACCGTTCACCGCACCGCTCAGGCTGAGATAGCACGGAAATCCGTTCGCCCCGGGGCGACGTCCATCGAGTCCCCCCGTCCAAGAACCCGGATGAAGCCGGCGGTGTCCGACAGCGCGATGTGGATGCCGCCGATGGATACCGTCGGCGTAGGAAAGGTGATGTGATACGTGCTTTCGCTTGTCGCGATCCCGACCACGAATGAGTTCGGAAAGAGCGAATCGCCGACGACCGACGAGCTCACGGCGACCTTCCACTGCCCGGGGAAGGGGTCCCAAACGCTGAATCGACGCACCAGGCACTCCGGGTAAGAGATGCCTCAGCATGCAGATGCGTCGTCACCCCGCCGCCACCGCGGAGCCCACCAGTCTCCACCGTCGTTATCGATGCATCCAAGGTGGTACCATTCAGCGTACTCTCCCGGAGCATTCGATGAGTGATCCCACGCCCCGCGACGAAACGGGCATCCGGTTTCCGCCCCCGTTCATCTACGGGCTGTTTTTCCTGGCCGGGTACCTGCTGCAGCGCCTGACGCCGGTGACGCTGGTCGGTGGCAACCCGGAATGGCTGGATACCGTGGGGCTGGTGCTGATCGGGGCGGGGGTCGCCTTTGCCGTCACGGCCGCGATGACCTTCCGGAGGGCGGGAACGCATGTGAACCCGACCAAACCGGCGACCACGATCGTAGCGCATGGTCCGTTCCGGCTGACACGAAACCCGATGTACCTGAGCATGGCGGTGATCTACACGGGCGGATTGCTGATGCTCGATTCCATCTGGCCGCTCCTCCTGTTCCCGATCCTGTTGTGGGTGATCCGGACCCGGATCATCGACCTCGAGGAAGCGTACCTCGAGCGGAAGTTCGGCGCGGTCTACCTCGACTACAAGAGGAAGGTGAGACGGTGGCTCTAGCGACTCTCGCGGGCGGCTGTTTTTGGTGTCTGGAAGCGGTCTTTCAGCAGTTGAAGGGCGTTTCGAAGGTGACGTCCGGGTACGCGGGCGGGAAACGCCCGAATCCGACCTACGAGCAGGTGTGCACCGGAACGACGGGGCACGCCGAAGTGGTGCAGGTGGAATTCGACCCGGCGGTGATCAGTTACCGGAATCTGCTGGATGTCTTTTTCACCATCCACGATCCGACCACCCTCAATCAGCAGGGCGCGGACACCGGGACCCAGTACCGGTCGGCCGTCTTCTTTCATTCCCCGGAGCAGCAGCGGGACGCGAATGACGCGATCGCCGACGCCCAACAGACATGGGACGACCCCATTGTCACGGAGATCGTCCCACTGACCCAGTTCTATCCGGCGGAGGACTACCACAAGGATTACTACCTCCGCAATCCGAACCAGGGCTATTGCCGGGTCGTCATCGCGCCGAAAGTGGCGAAAGCCCGACAGCACTTCTTCGAAAAGCTCAAAGCGTAGGTATCTTCACTGCCGGATGCCTGACGCACCGGCCGTGCCCCCCGCGTTCCTCGTCGAGCCCTTCCGCGACTACCTCGCGCTGGAGGCAGGCAACAGCCCGCACACCGTTGACAACTACCTCCGGGATATCAGGCGCTTTTCGCTTTATGCCGTCTCCGCCGGAGCCAAGGGGCCGGCAGACGTGACGGGGGCGCGCGTCCGCGATTTCGTCTACTCCCTCAAGGACGTGGGACTCACCCCCGCGACCATCCGCCGGCAGATCTCGGCGCTGCGCACCTACTACCGGTTCCTGATCGGCGAAGGCCGCGTGGTGCAGGATCCCACGGCGCGCATCGAAACGCCCAAGCGCTGGCGAACGTTGCCCGGGGTGCTGTCGGTCGAAGAGGTCGACAAGCTCCTCTCCGCTCCCGATACGGATGAGACGCTGGCGATCCGTGACCGGGCACTCCTCGAGTTCGGATACGCCACCGGCGCCCGGGTCTCGGAGCTGGTGAGTCTCAAACTTCAGGACATCCTGTTCGAAGACGGTATCGCCCGCCTGTTCGGAAAAGGCTCCAAGGAGCGCCTGGTCCCGGTGGGCCGGCGGGCCATGGGGCAGGTGGCGCTCTACGCGCGGGCGATCCGGCCTACGCTCGATCGCGGGAAGGGGAGCGGGCGCCTTTTTCTGAACGCCCGCGGCACGCCATTGTCACGAGTCGGCGCCTGGGGGATCATCAAGAAGGCCGCCAAGCGCGCGGGGATCACCAAGCGGGTGACCCCGCACACGCTCCGGCACACGTTCGCGACGCATCTCCTCGAGGGTGGGGCTGACCTCCGCGCCGTGCAGGAGATGCTCGGGCATGCCGACCTGGCGACGACGCAGATCTACACGCACGTCGATCGGGACTATCTTCGAACCGTTCACCGGCAATTCCATCCACGAGGGTAACAAGGGGGTCTCCATGCGCACTCGTGCCGTCACGTTTGCCGTCATAGGCGCCGGGATCGCACCTGCGCTGCTGGCCGCACAGGCCGTCGACATTCCCAAAGGAGATCCGGTGGCCGTGGTGGCGGTCCTGAAAACCCAACTGGCGAGTCAGGGGTTCGTGCTCGACCACGCCAGCAAGAAGGAGGCACTGTTCTCGCTCGACCGTGGGAATGTCGTGCAGAACAACGGCATGGTCGTCCATGTGCATCTCGAGATGCATACCTGGTTCAAGAGCAAGAACGACGCGCTGAAGGTCACGGCCATCGAGGAAGCGGTCGGGCAGGCGTCGCAAGGAGCTGACTTCCGGAAAGCGATCGACTCGCCGACCGACGTCGCCAAGCTCCAGGACCTCCTCAACTACGTCAAGACACGGGTCGTGACGCCGGACTCCGCCGCGGCCAAGCGCGACACGACACACTGACATGCCCACGGTCGCGCAATTTCTGAGTGGTCTCCCCGTGGAGCGGCGACGGGAAGTCGCGCGCGTTCGTGATGCGGTTCGACAGCGACTTCCGAAGGGGTACGAGGAAGTGATCGAAGGCAAGATGATCGTGTATCAGGTCCCCCTCGCACAGACTCCCGGCACGTACCACGGTCACGCTCTGTGGTACGCCGCACTCGCCGCCCCGAAGAGTTATCTCACGCTCCACCTCATGCCGGTGTACGCGAGTCAGCCGTTGCTCGAACGGCTCAAGAAAGGATTCAAGGCTGCCGGCAAGCGCCTCGATATCGGGAAGGCGTGCATCCGGTACCGGCGCGCCGACGACTTGGACCTGGCCTCGATTGGTGATGTCGTGGCCAGCATTCCGATCGAGAAGTGGATCGCACTGGCGGCCACCTCCCGGAAGCGATGAGCGACGTCCAACAGAGCATTGAAGCGATCTGGCGGATCGAATCCGCCAAGGTGATTGCGATCCTGACGCGGCTGATGGGCGACGTCGGGCTCGCCGAAGACCTGGCGCAAGAGGCGCTGCTCGCCGCGCTCGAGCACTGGCCCACGTCGGGACTCCCCGACAACCCGGGCGCGTGGCTCATCACCACCGCGAAGCACCGCGGGCTCGATATCCTCCGCCGTGAGCACCGGATCGAGGACAAGCACCGGGAGATCGCACGGGACCTCTCCCGGCGACCGGAAGAAGCGCTCGCGGCCCTCGACGAGGTCATCGATGGGGAAGTCGAGGATGACCTCCTCCGGCTGATGTTCATCTCGTGTCATCCGGTGCTCGCGCCGGAAAACCGCGTCGCGCTCACGTTGCGTCTCCTGGGCGGTCTCACGACCGAGGAAATTGCACGTGGGTTTCTGGTGCCGACGCCCACCATCGCACAGCGCATTGTCCGGGCCAAGCGCACGCTGAAGGAAGCGCGCGTGCCATTCGAGTCCCCGCGGGGCAGCGAGCGGGACGCCCGGATCGCCTCCGTGCTCGAAGTCCTCTACCTCGTCTTCAACGAGGGCTACTCGGCCACGGCCGGGGAGGATTGGGTGCGCCCGGCCCTCTGCGAGGACGCGATGCGGCTGGGTAGGGTGTTGGCGGAGCTCGCGCCCCAGGATCCCGAAGTGCACGGCCTGGTCGCCCTGATGGAGATCCAGGCGTCCCGCCTCAAGGCACGAGTCGACGCGAGCGGCGCGCCCATCCTGCTCCTTGACCAAGACCGGACCCGTTGGGACCGGGCGCTGATTCAACACGGGCTCGCTTCCCTCGACCGGGCGGAACTCGGGGGATCCCTGGGTCCCTACACCCTCCAGGCCGCCATTGCCGCCTGCCACGCTCGAGCTGCCACGGCGGGAGACACGGATTGGACCCGCATCAGTGCCCTCTACGACGCGCTCGCCCAGCTCGCGCCGTCGCCGATCGTCGAGCTCAACCGAGCCGTTGCGTATGGGATGGCGTTCGGGCCTGCAGCCGGGCTCGAGATCGTCGCGCCCCTCCGCCGGGACCCGGCGCTCGCGCGGTACCATCTCCTGCCGAGTGTCGTCGGAGACCTCCTGGATCGGCTGGGACGCGTCGATGAGGCCCGTGCCGAGTTCGAGCGGGCGGCGATGCTCACAAGCAACGCGACCGAACGGAGCATGTTGCTGGCCCGCGCCGCGATAAAAAAAACGAGGGGGGTGAGATGACCTGCTAGAGGAGTTGTGAGTCTAGGGGGTTTCCCGATGGTCCCGTATTTCAAGGACTGCTACTGTCGAACGTAGATGATCGGATATTCCCCCCTACTTCAACTGAATAAGAAAGATGCCGAGTTCAACAGTCGCGCCCGAAATTCTCATCGTCGATGATCACTCCGCCGACGCGCGTCTGACCCTGGAAGCCCTCCAAGACGGGACGGACGCCAGCCGTCTCCACATCGTGAAGGACGCGCGCGAAGCGATGTCGTATCTCCGGAAGGAACCTCCGTTCGCGGAAGCGCGAACGCCGGACGTCGTCGTCGTCGGATTCAACCCTCCCGCGCGTACCGGACGCGAAGCCTTCGAAGGCATTCGCACCCTCACCTTGCATCCACCAGTCATCATCCTCAGTCGCACGATGGAAGAACCGGTGAGTCGATACCTCCACGCGGGGGCAGCCGACTTCCTCGTAAAGGATGATCTCCGCGCGTTGAGTCAGGCGGTCGACCACGCGGTGGCCACGCGGGCGCCGTTGCGGAAGCTCAGCCCGCGCCAGATCGAAGTCCTCCGGCTCATCGCGGAAGGACTCGCGACCCGCGAGATCGCGCTCCGACTCGAGGTGAGCGGGAAAACGGTGGAGGCACACCGGGCCGAGCTGATGCGGCGGCTCGGGATCCGGACGGTCGCGGGGCTCGTGCGGTACGCGCTCCGGGCGAGTCTGGTCGAGCTGGGTCAGGACTGAGCTGACGCACGCCCATCCACCTGGCCGTGCGACGCGCTGCCAGGTGGGTGTTGGCCTCCCTTCGCTGTTTCCTTTCCTTCATACTTTCGTTACCTCTCGGGCGTGTCATTCAGCACGCCGATGTCCTCCAGGGGAACAGGCCTGTTTGGACCATCCCGAGGGCCCGTAACTGCAGCTGCCAGACCGATCTGGCCGTAGTGTATGGTGAGCGGCATGATCTCTGCTTCTGGAAGGGGAGCGGCAGTCGAAGCCGTGGAGTAGCTCGGACCTCACGCCTGATTGGAGAAGACTATGGGTATCCGTACTCAGACGTGCCTTGCGGGAATCCTGCTGTTGGCGGCGGCCCCGGTCCCGGCGCAATCGGATGCGCCGTCGGGCCGCGTCGGCCGGCTGTCGTATCTCTCGGGGAGCGTCTCACTCCAGGTATCGGGAGACTCCCAGTGGAGTGACGCGACCATCAACTACCCGCTGTACACCGGCGACCGGATCTACGTGGATCAGGGTGGCCGTGCCGAAATCGAATTCGGGGATATCACCCTCCGGCTGTCGGACGCGTCGGACGTCACGATCACCAACCTCACGGACGACCTGATCCAGATCGGTGTCTCCTCCGGCTCGGTTCGCCTCTCGGTCAATGCGCTCGATTCGGATGATTCGCTCGAGCTCGACACGCCGGGTGGTCCACTCGTCGTGAATGGTCCCGGAGTGTACCGGCTGTCGATCTCGCCGGTCCGTGGCACCATGCTGGCCGTGGATCGCGGCTCGATGACGGTCGGCAGTGGAGACGGTGCCACCGACGTCGAAGCGGGGCACGCGGTCGCGCTGACGGGGCAGGACACACTCGAGGTCAGCGACATCGAAATGCCCGCCGAAAGCGACTTCGACCGGTGGGGCGCGGACCGCGACCGTGGTCTCGTGGAATCGCGGTCGGCCCAGTATGTCGACCGGTCGACGCCGGGATATTCGGACCTCGATGGGGCAGGGGACTGGCAGCCCGACCCCACGTACGGGCCGGTGTGGTATCCAACCGCCGTCGCGGTCGACTGGGCGCCGTATCGATACGGGCGCTGGGTGTGGGTCGAGCCGTGGGGGTGGACGTGGGTCGAGAGCGAGCCGTGGGGCTACGCACCGTTCCACTACGGCCGCTGGGTGTACGTCGGCCGGCGCTGGGGCTGGGTGCCTGGGCCCGTCGTCCGTCACCCGTGTTACGCGCCCGCGCTCGTCGTGTTTGTCGGGGTGAATAGCGGCCCGCGGGGCGGCGTGCAGGCCTGGTTCCCGCTGGGGCCACGGGAGCCGTACAACCCGTGGTACCACGCGAACGACCGCTATCGCAGCCGTGTCAACGTGAACGTGAATGTGACGGTGGTCGACTACAATCGCGTG
>DASQIZ010000014.1:0-60000 GCA_035631315.1 Gemmatimonadales bacterium | reverse complement strand
GGCGAGTAGCCTCAGGTGCTCGAGTGATTTACGGAGAAGGAACTCGGCAAAATGACCCCGTAACTTCGGGAGAAGGGGTGCCGGTAGTACGTGAGGCCGTACAGGCCAAGCCGAACCCGGCCGCAGAGAATCGCGTCAAGCGACTGTTTAGCAAAAACACAGGTGCGTGCTAAGGCATATTCCAAGCCGACGTATACGCACTGACGCCTGCCCGGTGCCGGAAGGTTAAAGTGAGCGGTTAGCCGCAAGGCGAAGCTGTGAGCTGAAGCCCCGGTAAACGGCGGCCGTAACTATAACGGTCCTAAGGTAGCGAAATTCCTTGTCGGGTAAGTTCCGACCTGCATGAATGGCGTAACGACTTGACGGCTGTCTCCTCCGTAAGCTCGGCGAAACTGCAGTATCGGTGAGGATTCCGATTTCCCGCATCAGGACAAAAAGACCCCGTGCACCTTAACTACAACCTGCCATTGGTCGTCGGCATGACCTGCGTAGCATAGGTGGGAGGCGTTGATCCCTGGGTTTCGGCTCAGGGGGAGCCAACAGTGAAATACCACCCTTGTTTTGTTAACGATCTCACGCCGTGGCTTACCGCCACGCGGACCGTGGCTGGTGGGTAGTTTGACTGGGGCGGTCGCCTCCGAAATGGTAACGGAGGCGCGCGATGGTGCCCTCAGTGCGGTCGGTAATCGCACGACGAGCGCAAACGCAAAAGGGCGCCTGACAGCGAGAGCGACGGCTCAAGCTGGGACGAAAGTCGGCGTTAGTGATCCGGTGATACCGTGTGGACGGGTCATCGCTCAACGGATAAAAGGTACGCTGGGGATAACAGGCTTATCGCGCCCGAGAGTTCACATCGACGGCGCGGTTTGGCACCTCGATGTCGGCTTGTCACATCCTGGGGCTGGAGAAGGTCCCAAGGGTCCGGCTGTTCGCCGGTTAAAGTGGCACATGAGCTGGGTTCAGAACGTCGCGAGACAGTTCGGTCTGTATCCGGTGCGGGCGTTGGAGTGTTGAGGGATGTCGTCCCTAGTACGAGAGGACCGGGACGAAGCGACCTCTCGTGTCCCGGCTGTTCCGCCAGGAGCAACGCCGGTTAGCGATGTCGCGCGGGGATAACCGCTGAATGCATCTAAGTGGGAAACCCTCCCCAAGATGAACACTCCCGGGTCGCAAGACCCCTAAAGGGCCGTGGGAGACTACCACGTTGATAGGCGGCAGGTGCAAGGCGCGCGAGCGCTTCAGCCGAGCCGTACTAATTGCCCGTGAGGCTTGATCTCTTCCCACGTTTCTCGGTGAGCTTCTTTGAACCCACACACATGGTCGTTGGTTGCCAAGAAAATTGGCTGGTGACTAGCGCGACAGGGCCACACCCGTTCCCATCCCGAACACGGTCGTTAAGCCTGTCAGCGCCGATGGTACTGCGGTTGCGAGACCGTGGGAGAGTAGGCCGCCGCCAGCCTTTCCAAATGCGGAGTGCCGAGTGTCGAGTGGGGAGTGAGTAACTCCACATTTCGCACTCCGCACTCCGCACTTAGTTTCTCCCATGCCCCACTGCGGAATCGTCGCCCTCGCCGGCCGCCCCAACGTCGGCAAATCCACACTCCTCAACGCCCTCGTCGGTGAACACCTCGCCATCGTCTCCCCCAAACCCCAATCCACCCGACTGCCCGTCGTCGGCCTCGTCACCACCGCCGACACCCAGTTCATCTTCACCGACACCCCCGGCCTCCTGGATCCGGAATACCAGCTGCAGGAAGTCATGCGCGCCGCCGCCCTCGCCACCCTCCAGGGCGCCGACGTCATCGCCTACCTCCACCCCCTCGGGCTGGGGCAAGCCCCACCCCTGGCAGCAGTCGCCGGTCTCGCCCAGCTGCCGCGCGCACCCATCATCACCGTCTACACGAAGAGCGACCTCCGGCCAAACGTGGCAGCCCCAGCGGGCGGCCTCGCGATCTCCGCCGCCACCGGCGCCGGCATCGATGCACTCCGCGACGCCCTCGGTGCCCACCTCCCTGAAGGCCCCTTCCTTTATCCTGTCGACGACCTGGCCACCCAGCCCCTGCGGTTCTTCGCCGCCGAGTATGTGCGCGAGGCCGCTTTCGGCGAGTTGCGCGAGGAGCTGCCGTATAGTCTCGCGTGTGACGTGGATGAATTCCGGGAGGCGGAAACGCCGGTATATATTCGGGCGACGGTCTATGTGGAACGGGATAGCCAGAAGGGCATGGTGATCGGGGCCGGGGGCAAGGTGATCAAGGCCATCGGCCAAAAGGCCCGCGAGCGCATCGAGGCCCTCACCGGCCAGCCGGTCTTCCTGGACCTTCACGTGAAGGTCATGCCGCGATGGCGCGCGGACGCATCTTCCCTCAAGCGCCTGGGGTATTCCATAGGATGAGTGTCTCTCCCGACCTGCTCGCGATCCTCGTCTGTCCCAAGTGCAAGGGCCCGCTCGAGCACCGGACCGCGCCCGTCGAAACGCTGGCGTGTCCCGCGTGCCGGTTGTCGTACCCCGTCGAAGACGACATTCCGGTCATGCTGGTGGATGAAGCGAAGCCGATCTAGAGAGGCTGTCGCCCTCGCCGCGGGACTCGCGCTGGCCCGCTGGGCCGGCCCTCCGGCTCTCGCCGCGCAGTCGACGAACGAGGGCTCGTCGTCCGAGCTCACCAACGCCGGCGCACTCTTTCTCCTGCTCCCCGTCGGCGCCCAAGGTGTCGGGATGGGGCAGGCGGGCGTCACGATGCAAGGCCGCGGGGAGGCCCTGTTCTGGAATCCCGCCGGTCTCGCGACCATGGCGGCGCCCGAGTTCGGGGTCAACAGCGCGAACTTCGTCGCCGGTCCAGGTACCGCCATCACCATGTTCGTCCCCCGCCGGGGCATCGGCACCTTCGGACTCGGCGTGTTCCTGATCGACTATGGTGAGCAGGATGTCGGCTCCGACAGTCTGAGTGCCGTCGCGAAAATTTTCCCGCGCAACGTCGAATACATGGCGTCGTTCGCGACGTCCCTGGCCGGCGCCGTCACGGTCGGCATGACCTACAAACTGGTCCAGTTCAGTATCGACTGTCAGGGAAGTTGCGCCGGCTTGCCGAACGGCAGCGACGCCTTGACGCACGCGTTCGACATCGGGACCCAGGTCACCGTCGGCTCGGGAGGCGCGCTGCGGTTCGGCGCCGCGGTGAAAGACATCGGCTTCAAGCTGCAGGTCAACAACGCGGCACAAGCCGACCCGCTCCCCGCCCGCCTCGCCCTCGGCGCCCTGTACCAGATCAACCTTCGCCCCGCCGAAGAGGGTGGGGGACCGACTCTCGCCGCACCCGATTCGGGCCGGCTCGGTCTGTCCTCGGCACTCAATCAGGTGGATATTCGTCTCGCGGCCGACCTCGACCGTCCCTGGGACAACTCCGCGCCCCCCGAGATGCGGCTCGGGATCGACCTCGGCTACCACGAGACCATCCGCGTCCGCTCCGGGTACGCGTTCGCCCGTCAGGGACTGTCCGGTCCGTCCATCGGCATGGGCGTGCACACCGGTTCCTTCGGACTCGACTTCTCGCGCACCTTCGTGCAGAACACCGATCTCCTGGGCGCGAACCCCACGTTCATCTCCTTCAGCCTGACCTTCTGATGCGCCGGCAGTGGCTCACGGTCGGAGTGATCATCGCATCGGGCCTGACGACGGCCCTGCAGGGCCAGGTGGACTCAGTAGCCCTCCGCGAAAAAACCTGGGTACGCCCGCTCGCGTCCCTCCTCCTGCCGGGGACCGGCCAGGCGCTCTCCGGGCAGGACCGCGCCGCGGTGTACGGCGCCGTCGAGCTGTACGTGCTCTCCCGCTATATCCAGCTCCAGCACGACGCCAACGTGAACGCCGAGCTGTACCATCAACTGGCGTTCGCCGTCGCCCAGCGCGGCTTCGCATCGGTTCGCCGCGACACGATCTTCGAATACTACGAGACGATGGAGAAATTCACGTCGTCCGGGCGGTTCAGCCTGAGCGCCACCACCCTGGTACCTGAGACTGATCCGACGACCTACAACGGCTCCGTCTGGCTGCTCGCCCGTCGGACGTACTGGGCCGACCCGAATGTTCCGCCGCCGGCAAACAGTCCCCAGGTTCTGGCCGCCGATTCCTTCTACGTCCGGCACGCGGTGGGCCCGGCCTATCTGTGGACCTGGGCGAACGCCTCCCTGCAGCAGCAGTCGTTCCGGGACCTGATCCGGACCAGTGACAACGGCTACCGGAACGCTCAAGGGGCGCTTGGACTGCTCCTCGCCAACCACGTCGTGAGCGCGCTCGACGCCCTGATCTCGAACCGCCTCACGGCCACCACCCACCGGTCCACCAGTCTCCACACCCTGCTGGGACCCGATTTCTCCGTCCTTTCCGTGCGCGTGGCGTTTTGACCCGCGTGGTTTGACACCGCCCGCCACGGGGTCTAAGTTTCGACGCGCTCGACTTTTACGCGAGGAGCCCGGTGCGGACGCGCCAGACGATTCTCTTCTTTTCGCCGACTGGCCGCTCCGTCCCCGATACTCTCCTCCCGTGGATCACCGGGAAACAGACGGGTCTGGTGCAGGTGTCGGATCCCGCGGTGGTCCAGCAGATGGTCCTGCGGGCGCTGCCCCTCCTCGTGCTGGTGGACGCGGACTCGGACGGTGCGGCCTCCCTCGAGCTCTGTTCCCGACTCAAGGGAGATCCGTACACGGCCATCGTCCCCCTCGCCGCGGTGGCGGGGCGGCACGTGACCGACAAGGTGCGCGAATGGTTCGCGAGCGGGGCCGATGAGGTCCTGACCCCGCTCCTCGAACCGGCCGAGCAGGCGGTCCGGCTCGAGGGACTGCTGACGCGGACCGCACGGGATGTCGCCGTCAATCCGTCGACGCGTCTGCCCGGCACCACGGAGATCGAACGGGAAATCCGCCGGCGCATGGAAGCGGGCGAGTGGTTCGCGGTCTGTTACGCCGATCTCGATCATTTCAAGGAATACAACGACCGGTACAGCTACTACGACGGCGACCGGGTCATTTATCTGCTGTCGCGGATTTTGCATGACGTCGTGAAGGGGATGGCGGGCCCCCGGGGATTCATCGGCCACATCGGCGGCGACGACTTCATCTTCATGATCCCCGTCGACGCGATCACCGAAGTGTGCGGTGAAATCCTCAGCGTGTTCGATACGCTCATTCCGTATCAGTACAACGAGCAGGACCGCCGGGCCGGGTATTACTTTGGCAAAGATCGACGGGGCCAGCTGCACCGGGTGCCGCTCATGACCTTGTCCATCGGCATCGTCACGAATCAGCACCGCCGGTTCGCGCACCCCGCGCAAGTCTCGGAGCTGGCGACGGAAATGAAGAGCTATGCAAAGACCCAGGCCGGATCGGTGTTCGTGGTGGACCGTCGCCGCGATCACGAATCCGACGATGAGGCTGAATAAGGCAGTGGAACCGGGAGCCCAGTGAACGTCACCTGTCCGTCGTGCGAAACCATCTACCGGGTAGACCCGGCCAAAGTCCCGGCCGGGGGCGTTCGCGCGCGGTGCTCCGTCTGCTCGAACGTCTTCCCGGTTTCCGCAAATGGGACACAACCGGCGGCGCCGGCGCCGGCTCCCGCGGTGGCCGCAGCGCCTGTTGTCGCGGCGCCGCCGCCACCTGCTCCCCCTCCGCCTCCTCCTGCGCCGGCGCCTCCAGCACCGGCTCCGATGGCCGCGCCGGCACCGCCCCCGGCGGCTCCAGTGTTCACGCCTGCGCCGCCCACTCCACCCGCGCCACCCGCAGCGCCCGCGTTCACGACACCTCCGCGCCCGCCGGTGGCACCGCCTGCAGCGCCCGTCCGTCCGCCGGTTGCGCCGCCGATGATGGCACCGCCGGCCAGGCCTCCAGTCGTCGCGCCTCCGGCCACTCCACGCATGCCGGCAGCTCCGGCCATGCCGGCCGCTCCCGCGATGCGTCCGGCCGCGGCACCGGCAGCACCGCCGCCACCTCCGCCTCCCGCGGCGATGCCGGCGGCGCCGGTCGCTCCCGCGGCGGCCGCGCCAGCCGCGAGCACCGAAGTACGGAAGACGGGACCCCTGCGCCCCGTCAATCCGTTCATGGTGCAGGACCCGAAACAGAAAGCCCGGCGGCTCGCGCGCGCGCTGATCTCGGACATGCTGGTGTACCACCCCGACAAACGCATGCAGGGTACGCGCGACGGCACGTTGCCCCAACTCTTCAAGGACGAAATCGAAAAGAGCTGGCTCGAGTACGTCGAGCAGGTGGGGCAGGATATGGCCTCGAGCACTCCGTTTTGGACCGACGCCCTGAACGAGCTGTTGGCCGGGGGCCAGAAGGTCTTCTAAACCGCTGGAATTTCGCGGTCTAACTCCTCATATTCCTGTCAGTTAGAGCCGTTTCCCACCCCGGGGAACGGCTCACGTCTATTCAGTTGGAGCGAGCGCGATCGTGCCCTTGGTCAACCGGTTTACCGACTTCCAGGAGCGTCTGGCGGAGCTCCGGAGCTTTCTTTGACGTCGACGGCAAGACGAAGCGCCTGTCCGAGCTCGAGCAGGCGATGGCCGAAGGCAACATCTGGTCCGACCAGGAGCGCGCCAAGAAGGTCGTAGAAGAGGTCAAAACGCTGAAGAAGCGTTGGCTCGAACCCTACCACGCGCTCAAGAAGCGGGTGGACGAAGGGCTGGAGATGACCGAGCTCCTCGAGTCCGAATCCACCGTCGACCTCGAAATGCAGCGGCAGCTCGAAGCGGAAGCCGACTCCGCGGAGCGCGCCCTCGACGCCCTCGAGATGCAGCACATGCTTCGCGGCCCCGACGACCCGCGGGACGCTCTCCTGACCATCCACCCCGGCGCCGGCGGCACCGAGTCCCAGGACTGGGCCGAGATGCTCATGCGGATGTACACGCGGTGGGCGGAGCGGAGGGGGTTCGAAATCGAGGTCCTCGATCTCCTCGAGGGAGAAGAGGCGGGGATCAAGTCCGCGGAAATCGAGATCCGGGGCGAGTACGCCTTCGGTCTCCTCCGCGCGGAGCGGGGGGTGCACCGGCTGGTCCGGATTTCTCCCTTCGACGCGCAGGCCCGCCGGCATACATCGTTCGCCTCCGTGTTCGTCTATCCCGTCGTGGATGACGACATCGAAATCGAGATCCGGGAAGAAGATCTGCGTATCGACGTCTTTCGGGCGTCCGGCAAGGGCGGTCAGCACGTCAACAAGACCAGCTCCGCGGTCCGCATCACGCACAATCCGTCGGGGATCGTGGTCGCCTGCCAGAACGAGCGGTCGCAATTCAAGAACAAGGCGACCGCGCTCAAGATGTTGAAGGCCCGACTCTACGAAAAAGCGGTGGAGGAGCAGGAAGCCAAGAAGGCCGAAGTGGACAAGCAGAAGACCGACAACGCGTGGGGCAACCAGATCCGGTCGTACGTCTTCCAGCCTTACACGATGGTGAACGATCACCGCACCGAGCTGAAGGTCGGCGACGTGCAGAAAGTCATGGACGGAGACCTGGATCAGTTCATCGAAGCGTTCCTGAAACAGCAGGCGGGACAGGCCGCATGACGACCTTCGTCGAAGCCGCTCGACGCGAGAAGCTCGAAGAGCTCGCCCGGAAGGGCGTGCCCGCGTTCGCCTACCGGTTCGACCGGTCCGGGCACGCCCAGCCGGCGGTGCAGGGCTTCAAAGACGGCGACGAAACGGTGCACCGGCTCGCCGGCCGGCTCGTCCTCATGCGCGGCATGGGCAAGACGACATTCGCGCACCTCGAAGACGCGTCGGGCAAGATCCAGCTGTACTTCAAGTCCGACCTCCTGGGCGAGCGCTACGAGATCGTAAAGCTGCTCGACCTCGGCGACGTCGTCGGCGTCGCCGGGCCGCTCTTCACGACCAAGACGGGCGAGGTCACCCTGCGGGTCGAAGAGCTGACCCTCCTCGCCAAGTCGCTCCGCCCCCTCCCGCTCGGGAAAGAGGATGCGCAGGGCGTGCGGCATGGCGAGCTCACCGACCCCGAGCTGCGCGCGCGCCAGCGCTATGCCGATCTCGCCGCGCACCCCGAGGCCCGTGCCGTCTTCCATACCCGGGCGCGCGTGGTGAGTTACGTCCGCCGGTTCCTGGATGGCCGCGGATATCTCGAGGTCGAAACGCCGGTGCTGCAGCCGCTCTACGGCGGCGCGGCCGCGACGCCGTTCACGACGTTCTACGAGGCCCTGGACGCGACGTTCTACCTGCGCATCGCCGACGAGCTCTATCTCAAGCGTTGCATCGTCGGCGGCCTCGAGAAGGTGTATGAAATCGGGCACGATTTCCGGAATGAGGGCGTGGACCGGTGGCACAACCCCGAGTTCACCATGGCCGAGTGGTATGAGGCGTATGCCGACTATGAGGACATGCTGAACCTGACGGAAGCCATGGTCGCGGGCGCGGCCATCGAGGTAACCGGGAGTGAAACCCTGGAGCGGGGCGGGGCCGCCCTGTCGTTCACGCGCCCGTTCGCGCGGCGGGACTTCTACGAGCTGGTCCAGGAGACGGCGGGCGTCGATCTGGCGACCGCGGACGAGGGCGCACTGCGCCGTGCCCTGAAGCGCAAGGGCGTCCCCGATGCCGATCAATACTCCGGTGCCAGGCTGATGGACGAGGTCTTCAAGACCTTCGCCGAGCCCACCCTCATCCAGCCGACCTTCGTGATGAATCACCCGGTCGCCCTGTCGCCATTGGCGAAGCGGAAGCGGGGGAACGACACGCGCGTGGAGCGCTGGGAGCTGTTCATCCAGGGCCGCGAGATTGCGAATGCCTTCTCGGAGCTGAACGACCCTGACGAACAGCGCCGCCGCTTCGAGGAGCAGGTGCGCTTCCGCGAACGGGGGGACAGCGAAGCCCATCAGATCGACGAGGACTATCTCCGCGCCCTCGAATACGGCATGCCGCCCACCGGCGGCGTGGGCCTCGGCATCGACCGGCTGGTCATGCTGCTTACGGACCGGACCAACATCCGGGACGTGATTCTCTTTCCCATGCTCCGGCCTGAATGATTGGCGCCCTGGAGCTCCGCATCGCGCTGCGGTACCTGACGAGCCGCCGTTCGTCGGGGCTCCTGTCGTTCATTACGGTGATCGCTGTCGGTGGCGTGTTCGTCGGCGTCGCCGCGTTGGTGATCGTGTTGGGCGTCATGAACGGACTGCAGTCCGATCTGCGCGACAAGATCCTGGTCGGGAGCCCGCATCTGCGCGTGCTCACGTACGGTGAGGGCCTTCGTCTCGATGATTGGCACCGGGTGCTCGACACGGTCCGGCATACCAGGGGCGTGACCGCCGCCGCCCCCTTCGTGATGACGCAGGCCGGCATCACCGCCGGGCACGACTACGCCGAGGGCGTGGTGGTGTACGGCATCGAGCCGGATACCGGCAGCCGGGCCGTGACGACCTTCGCGCGGCACTTCATCAAGGGGGACCTGCACTTCCGGACTACACGTCCCGATGTGGAAGGGGGGGTCGCGCTGGGCACGCGGCTCGCCGGCAAACTCTCGGTGTACGTCGGGGACGTGGTGACGTTGGTGTCCTTCAATCTGCGATCCGGCTACAACGCGTCGGTGGGCGCGTTCGTGCCCCAATACCACCGGTACGAAGTCACGGGCATCTTCGACACCGGGATGTACATCTACGACGACAGCTACGCCGTCCTGACCCGCCCGGTCGCCCAGCGCCTGGCAGGGCTCGACACGGCCGTCACGGGCATCGAAGTGCAGCTCGCCGATCCCTGGAGCGCCAGGTCCTTCGCCGCGTCGCTCGAGACTCACCTCGGGTACCCGTACCGGGCGGTCGACTGGCAAAGCCAGAATCAGGCGCTCTTCTCGGCCCTGAACCTCGAGAAACTCGCGATGGCTTTCGTGGTGTTTCTCATTTGTGTGGTAGCGGCGTTCAACGTGGTCGGGATGCTGACGATGGTGGTACGGGACAAGACGAGAGAGATCGGCATTCTCCTGGCGATGGGCCTGAAGCGGGCCAGCATCCGGCGGGTGTTCCTCGCGCAGGGCGTGATCATCGGACTCACCGGGACCGTGCTCGGAGCCGTCACGGGAGCGATTCTGGGCGCCATGGTCAACAACGGCCGCTGGATCGCCATCGATCCGTCGATCTATTTCGTCGATCACCTGCCGGTCCACACCCAGCCGATGGACATCCTCGCCGTCGTCGGCGCCAGCCTGCTGGTCGCGACCCTCGCGCCCCTCTACCCGGCCTTCCGCGCCGGGGACCTGGACCCGGTGACCGCGATCCGGTACGAATGAACGGCCTCCTCGAGTCGCGCGGTCTGCGCAAGGTCTTCGCCGGGGGCGACGGGAAGCCGCTCGAGGTGTTGCGCGGCGCGGATGTCGAAGTGCGTCGCGGGGAGCTGATCGCGATCGTCGGCTCGTCCGGAGCGGGGAAGAGCACGCTCCTGCATCTCCTGGGCGCGCTCGACCGTCCGACGTCCGGAGACATTTGGCTCGAGGGGTCCCGGTTCGCCGACCTCGATGCCAACGCGCTGTCCGAGCTCCGGAACCGGCGCATCGGATTCGTATTCCAGTTCCACCACCTGCTCCGCGAGTTCTCGGCACTCGAGAACGTGATGATGCCGCTGCTCATCGCCGGCGCGACTGACCGGCAGGCACGCTCCCGCGCCGAAGAGCGTCTTTCCGCGGTCGGCCTGGCGGGACGGATGAGTCACCGACCTTCGGAGTTGTCGGGCGGGGAACAGCAGCGCTGCGCCGTGGCCCGCGCCCTGGTCCATGATCCCGCGCTGGTCCTCGCCGACGAGCCGTCGGGAAACCTGGACCACGCGAACGCCGAGGTGTTGCACGAAACGTTCTTCCAGCTCGCGCGCGACTTTGAGACCGCGGTAGTGGTCGTGACCCACAACCGGCAGCTCGCCGGGCGTGCGGATCGCATCCTGTGGCTGGAGGACGGCCGGCTGGGCGCGGTGCCCTCGATGGAGGCGATCCCCTGATGCTCTGCGATCATTGCAAAGAACGGGACGCCGTCATCAACCTGACGCAGGTGGAGCACGACTCGAAGGTCACCCTCCATCTCTGTGAGCAGTGCGCCGCCGAGAAGGGCGTCGAGACCGGCGCCACGGCCCTCAAGTCTCCCCTCGGTGGATTCATCATGGCGATGGGGAAGACGGCCGGGTCACTCCTGCCCGCCACCGTCGATGGCACACCGTGTCCCAGCTGCGGCGGCACACTCAAGGACTTCCGGGAAACCGGGAAGCTCGGGTGCGCGGAATGCTACGCGGCGTTCGAGGTCCACCTGCGCGACCTCCTGCGGCGCCTCCACGGGTCAAGCCAGCATGTGGGTGAGCGGTACCGGCAGCCCGGCGGCGAGGAGGCCGACCCGGCCCGCCGGCTCCTGGAGCTGCGGCACCAGCTCCGGCAGGCGGTGGAAGCCGAGAACTTCGAATTGGCCGCCGAGCTCCGCGACCGGATCCGGGTACTGGAATGATGGACTTGTCGCTCCTTCCCGATGGCGGACTGGGTTGGCTGGACGCTTCCGGACCCAAGAGCCAGATCGTGCTTTCCACCAGGATCCGGCTGGCCCGGAACCTGTCGGGGCACACCTTCTCCCAGCGCTCCACTGATGAGGAACGCCTGGCGGTCCTGGACCGGGTGCTCGAGGCCGCGGCGGCGAGCGAACGCCTGAAACGGAACGTTTCGTTCCGGCTCGACGCTCTGGAGCGGGGGGACCGGCAACTCCTTCATGAACGGCACCTGGTAAGCAAGGAATTGGCGGGGCTGGACCAGGACAGCCGGCCGCGGCCGGGAGCCGCGCTGGTGGCACAGTCGCCCGTGGGGGTGATGGTGAATGAGGAAGACCACCTCCGGCTGCAGGGGATGTGGTCAGGTTTCGCGTTGGATGAGGCGTATGCTCAACTGGAATCGGTGGATGCGGACCTCGGGCGGCTGCTTCCCTTCGCGTTTCACCCGGAGTTTGGCTATCTTACCTCTTGCCCCACCAATGCCGGCACCGGGCTCCGCGCCAGTGTGCTTATCCACTTGCCGGGCCTTGTTTTGACCAAGGAAATCGGGAAGGTATTGCAGGGGCTGGCCCAGGTGGGACTGACCTTTCGGGGCCTGTACGGGGAAGGTAGTGAGGTGGTTGGTAACTTCTTCCAGTTGTCGAATCAGACGACGCTGGGGAAGACCGAGGGAGAGCTCCTCGACCACCTCGGCAAGATCGTCCGGCAGGTGATCGAGTACGAAGGCCAGGCCCGGCAGATGCTCCTCCGGACCGCGCCGGACGAAGTGGCCGACAAGACGTGGCGGGCGTATGGATTGCTCCGGCACGCGCGGCGGCTGACGTTCGAAGAAGCGATGAACTTGCTGAGCGGCGTGCGGCTGGGTGTTGGACTCGACCTGATACCGGGCTTGAGTGTATACACGCTCAACAAGCTCCTGATTTACACGCAGCCCGCGCACCTGGCGGCGCTCGAGGGCCGGACCGGTGGCGACCCCGAGCTGCCCACGGTGCGTGCCACGTACGTCCGGCGCTTGCTGGAATCCGAATCCCCCTGAGGGTGATGAGGCGATGAACGGTTACAACTTCACGGATCGGGTGCGGAAGGTCCTGCAGATGGCGCGTGAGGAAGCGGCGCGTCTGCACCACGAGTACGTCGGGACCGAGCACATCCTGCTGGGACTCATTCGCGAAGGCGAGGGAGTCGCGGCGGCGGTGCTGACGAACCTGAACGTGGATCTGGACGAGATCCAGCAGAAGATCGAAGAGACGGTGAAGAAGGGGAAAGCCGCCGCGGCGGCCGGTCCCGACCTGCCATATACCTCCCGGGCCAAGAAGGTCCTCGAGCTCGCGATGGCGGAAGCCCGCGACCTCAACCACTCCTATGTCGGCACCGAGCACCTCCTGCTTGGCCTCCTGCGCGAAGAGAAGGGCATCGCCGCGCAGGTCCTGACCGATGCCGGCGTGAACCTCGAGCAGGCCAAGGCCGAAACGCTCCGGCTCCTGGGCAGTGAGATGCCCGCGGCGCCGGCGGGTGGCGCGCCCGCCGGGCAGCCGGCGAGCCCCAAGAGCGAAAAGAAGTCCAAGACCCCGGCGCTCGATCACTTCTGCCGGGACCTGACCCAGCTCGCGAACGAAGGCGCCCTCGATCCCACCATCGGCCGCCAGAAGGAAATCGAGCGGGTGATGGAGATCCTGTCGCGCCGCAAGAAGAACAACCCGGTGCTGATCGGCGAGCCCGGCGTGGGCAAGACCGCCATCGTCGAGGGCCTCGCCCAGCTCATCGCGGGCGGGAACTGCCCCGACGCGCTCAAGGATCACCGCGTGCTCTCCCTGGACATGGCGGCCGTGATCGCCGGGACCAAGTACCGCGGTCAGTTTGAAGAGCGGCTCAAAGCGGTCATCAACGAGATCGCGCAGAACAAGAACATCATTCTCTTCATCGACGAGCTGCACACCCTCGTCGGCGCGGGCGCGGCCGAAGGGGCGGTAGACGCCTCGAACATGCTGAAGCCGGCCTTGGCGCGCGGCGAGCTGCAGTGCGTCGGCGCGTCGACGCTGAACGAGTACCGCAAGTACATCGAGAAGGATGGCGCGCTGGAGCGCCGCTTCCAGACGGTGATCGTCGATCCGCCCACCGTGGATGAGACGATCGAGATCCTGAAGGGCCTGCGGAAACGGTACGAGGACCATCACCGGGTCATCATCCCCGACGACACCCTCGCGTCCGCGGCGCGGCTCTCGGAGCGCTACATCACCGACCGGTTCCTGCCCGACAAGGCGATCGACGTGATCGACGAAGCGGGGGCACGCGCGCGCCTGGCGACCCAGGTGCCGCCGCCGGAGGCCGCCGCGCTCAAGGAGCGTCTCGAGAAGATCAACACCGAGAAAGAGGGTGCCGTCCGCGACCAGAACTTCGAGCGGGCCGCAAGTCTCCGCGATCAGGAGCGCGAGCTCCAGATGGAGATCCGGCGCAAGCAGGAAGAGTGGGAGAAGGAGCGCCAGACCCGCCGCCCCACGATCGACGAAGAGGGCATCGCCTTCATCGTCTCGCGCTGGACGGGGATCCCCGTGACCCGCCTGCAGGAAGCGGAGACCGCCCGGCTCCTGCGCATGGAAGAGGAAGTGCATGCGTCGGTGGTAGGGCAAAACGAGGCCATCGAGGTCATTGCCCGCGCTATCCGCCGTTCCCGAGCGGGACTGAAAGATCCCAAGCGCCCCATCGGCTCTTTCATCTTCTCCGGCCCCACCGGGGTGGGGAAGACGGAGCTCGCCCGGGCCCTGGCCAAGTTCCTGTTCGCGGACGCGAGTGCCCTGATCCGCGTCGACATGTCCGAGTACATGGAGAAGTTCTCGGTGTCGCGCCTCATCGGCGCCCCGCCGGGATACGTGGGCTACGAGGATTCGGGTACGCTGACCAAGGCCGTGCGGCGCAAGCCGTACGCGGTGGTCCTCCTCGACGAAATCGAGAAGGCGCATCCCGACGTCTTCAATATCCTGCTCCAGGTGCTCGATGAAGGCCACCTGACCGACAACTACGGCCGGGTGATCGACTTCAAGAACACCGTGGTCATCATGACGTCCAACGTCGGCGCCCGGGACATGATCAAGGGCAAGACGATGGGCTTCGCGCAGCCTGACGGCGAGGCGTCGTTCGCCCGGATGGCCGAGAAGGTGAAGGAAGAGATCAACAAGGTCTTCAATCCGGAATTCCTCAACCGCCTCGACGACGTCATCGTGTTCCACCCGCTCACGCGGCAGCACATCGCGCAGATCGTCACGATCCTGCTCAAGGACGTGCAGAAGCGGCTCGGAGACGAAGAGCTCACCCTCCGCCTCACCGAGGCCGCGTCCAACTTCCTGGTGGATCACGGGTATGACGAGCACTACGGCGCCCGGCCTCTGAAGCGGGCCATTCAGCGCTTCGTCGAAGACCCGCTCTCGGAGAAAATTCTGGTCGGCGAGTTCGCGCGGGGAGACGAAATCGAGGTCGACGTGGCGCCCGACAAGGAGCGCCTCGCGTTCCGCGCCCTCTCCGGCACGAAGGCGTGATCCGCCGGATCTCCCTCGGCGCCGTCTGTGGTCTCCTCTGCCTGCTGCCCCAGGTCGCGCGGGGGCAGGCGGCGCAGATCGTCCCCGACTCCATCGCCATTCTCGGGATCAAGCGCGTCACCCGGCAGACCGTGCTCTCCACGTCCGGCTTCGCCGTCGGCCGGGTCACCGGCTACCGGGACGTCCAGCACGCCCTCGAGGCCCTCTACGCGTCGGGACAGTTCCAGGACGTCCGCGTCGACGCCGATACCACCGGCGGGCGCTCCATCCTGTTGGTGACCGTCAAAGAGCGTCCCATCCTCATCAAGTGGACCGTCAAAGGCACCGAAAAGATCTCCGACCGCACCGTACGCGAACGCGTCACGCTGTTCGAGGGCCGGCCCCTCGATCCCGCCGCGGTCTCCCGGTCCACCGCCCGCATCGACTCGCTTTACCGGGGCGACGGATACTACCTCGCGTCGGTGACCCCGAAGTGGATCTACGAAGCGGACTCCTCGCGGGTCCGGGTGGTGTTCGAAGTCGACGAGGGGCGCCGGGTGGCCATTGCCCGGGTGAACTTCGAGGGCAACCACGCGTTCAGCGCACAGACGCTCGTGGATCAGATGGGCTCGAAGCCCGAGGGCTTCTTCTTCTGGCGCAACGGCGAGTATGACGAGGATCAACTCCAGAAGGATCTGACCCAGAAGCTCCCCGACTTCTACGGCGCCCGCGGCTACGTCGACTTCCAGGTCCTCGGCGACACCCTCATCGTGGACGACACGACGGGGAAGGCGACGCTGGTGGTACGCCTGAGCGAGGGCCAGCCGTACAAGGTCGGGACGTTCGAGATCGCGGGAAACCGGCACTTCACCTCGGAAGAGCTGCAGGGCCTCTATCCGTTCACCGGAGCCCGGCGGACCGGCCTGTTGGGGCTGGGCGGGACCGAGCACGGGGCCGCCTATTTCAATCAGAGCAAATGGGACGACGCCACCAACAAGGTCTACACGGCGTACCGCGACGACGGCTACCTCTACGTACAGATCCAGAACGACGTCGTGCGCCGCGTAGAGCGGGACGGCACGCCGGTGGTGGATCTCCGGTGGTTCGTCCAGGAGCACCAGCCAGCCATCGTCAACAAGATCGACATCGTGGGGAACGACGTCACACACGAGTCGGTCATTCGCCAAGCGATCGAAATGATCCCCGGCGACGTCTTCCGGCAGAACGCGCTCCTGCGCTCGTACCAGAACATCTCGAACCTCGGCTTCTTCCAGCAGCCGCTGCCGATCCCCGACACCCGGCCCGCCAATGATCAGGGTGACGTCGACGTCATCTTCCGGGTCGAAGAGAAGCGCACCGGCAACGTGAACTTCGGCGCGTCGGTAGGGCAGGGCACGGGCCTCGGCGGCTTCATCGGCCTCGATGAGCCGAACCTCTTCGGCCGGGGCAAACGCGGTCACTTCCAGTGGCAGTTCGGACAGAACATCACGGACTTCGATATCTCGTATACCGATCCCGCGATCATCATGTCCCGGATTTCGGGGACACTCGATCTGCACGACTCGCGGTACCGGTACACCATCGCGGACCTGGGTCAGCTCCGGCGGCGCGGCGGATCACTGCAGTTCGGCTTCCCGCTCTTCGGCAGCCAGTACACGCGGTTGTTCGTCTCGTACAGCCTGGACGACCAGAGCTTCATCGGCTCGGCCCTGAACCCCCAGTTCGGGACCACGTTCGGCTGCAGCAACTGCATCCGGTCCACGCTCGGCACCTCGATCCTGCGAGACACCCGCGTGGATCTGCCCTTCCCGACGGGCGGCAACATGACGTCGGTGGGAGTGTCCCAGAGCGGCGGCCTGCTGGGCGGCACCGGAAATTTCCAGCGCGTGGACATCGAGTCGCACTTCTACGCCCCCCTGGGCACGCTGGGCGGCAAAGGCGCGGGGGCCAACCCGCCGAAATTCGTGCTCGGGCTGTCGACCCGCTCGGGATTCGTGTTCGGAAAATCGCCGTTCTTCGATCAGCTCTTCACCATGGGCGGCACGCAGTTCGGCATCCCCCTGCGCGGTTATGACGAGTTCTCGATCACACCCAAGGGCTACGATCCCAACGCGGCGAGCGGCCAGGCGAGCGCCAACGCGTTCGGAAACGCCTTCTTCCTGATGAACGCCGAGATCGGGCTCCGGCTCTCCCAGGCGTTCTATGTCAGTACGTTCTTCGATGCCGGTAACGTGTGGGCCCGGCCCGCGCAGTACGATCCGACCCGGCTGTTCCGCGGGGCCGGCGTCGGCGTGGCGGTGGTCTCACCCCTCGGGCCGATCGGGCTCGATCTCGGCTACGGCTTCGACAAAGTCAATGCGGCCGGGCGACCGACGCCCGGCTGGAAACTTCACTTCAAACTCGGCAACTTCTTCTGAGCAATTCTCTTATGTCCCCATCTCCGGAGTCAGTCATGAAGCGTGTCCTGGTGGTCTGTCTGGCGTTGGCCGCCGCCCGATCCGTATCCGCGCAAGCGGCCCGCGCGCAGACCCCTGCGTCCAAGGGGGGCACCGGGCTCAAGATCGCCTATGTCATCCCGCAGCAGATTCTCGATTCGACTCCCGGGTACGTGACGGCGGAGTCGACGCTGGCTCGCGAGGTCCAGGGTTACCGGGATGAGGTGCAGAAGATGCAGCAGCAGATGGATTCGGCGGTGCAGGCGCTGGATCAGCAGTCCATCGCCCTGTCCCCCGCGGCGAAGCAGGCGAAGCAGAAGGATCTGCAGAACATGCAGCAGCGCTTCGACGCGCGGACCCAAGAGCTGAACCAGAAGGCTCAGCAGCGCCAGCAGGAACTGATGGCGCCCATTCAGCAGAAGATCCGGACCATCATCGAGGCCGTGCGTCTCGAAGGTGGGTATGCGATGGTCTTCAACGGTGACCCCAGCGCGTCGGGGCTCCTGGCCGCGGACCCGGCACTGGACATCACCCGCACGGTGGTCGCCCGTATCAAACAACTGCCGGCCCAGTCGAACTAGCGACCCCGGTGCCAGCGGAAGGCCGCCGACCGCTCTCCGCGTATGACATCGCCGCCCTCACCGGGGGGCGGCTCGTGGGTCCGGGTCAGGTCACGGTCGCCCGTGTCGCCCCGCTCGAGCGGGCCGGCGCGGGCGACTTGGCGTTTCTTGCCAGCCGTTCCTACCTCCCATACTTTGAGCGCGCCCGGCAGGCCGTGGTGTTGTGCCGCCCCGAGTTCGCCGATCTCCCGCAGGGGCCGCCCACCCGGATCGTGGTCGCGGACCCGCACGCCGCCCTCCTCGACGTGCTCCCGATCCTCTATCCCGAACCGGCCTGGGTGCCGGGCGTGGACGCTTCGGCGATCATCGGCCGGGGCACCACCTGGACCGACCCCGTCGCCATCGGGCCGCACGTGGTGCTCGGCCAGGATGTGCGTCTGGGCAAGAACGTCCGGATCGACGCCGGGTGTGTGCTGGGAGCCGGCGTGATCGTCGGGAACGACGTGCACCTCTATGCCCAGGTGACGTGCTACACGGGGACCGTCATCGGGGACCGCGTCATGATCCACTCGGGCACCCGCCTCGGCGCCGACGGGTTCGGCTATCTCCCGGGCAAGGCCGGAGCGCTGCCCCGGAAGATTCCGCAGGTGGGCCGGTGCGTCATCGGGGACGATGTGGAGATCGGTGCGAACACCACCGTCGACCGCGGCAGCGTCGACGACACGGTCGTCGGACGTGGCACGAAGATCGACAACCTCGTCATGGTCGCCCATAACGTGCAGATCGGCGAGCGCTGTCTCATCGCGGCGATGGTGGGGATCGCCGGGTCGACCCGGGTGGGAGACGACGTGTTTCTCGCCGGACAGGTGGGCCTCGCGGATCATATCAACGTCGGCTCCCGCGTCCGCATCACCGTGCAAAGCGGCGTGATCGGCGACATCGAAGACGGCGCGACGGTCACCGGATATCCGGCACGGAACCATCGCGAGTACCTGCGGGCCCAGGCGGCACTGTACCGCCTGGCACCCCTGGTCAACGAGCTCGAGGCGCTGGCGCGCCCGGAAGGGGACTCCGATCGCTAGACGGACGCTCAAGCACGAGGCGAAGCTCTCCGGCACCGGTCTCCATACCGGTGCCAAAACCGAGGCGCGCCTGCTGCCGGCCACATCGGGGCAGGGCATCGCCTTCCGGCGGACCGATCTCGCCGACAAGCCGCTGGTGCCGGCGCGCCTCACGGAGGTCGAGGCCCTCGAGCGGCGCACCGCCATCGGACACGGGGAGGCGACGATCCACACGGTCGAACACCTCCTGGCCGCCCTTGGAGCGCTCGAGGTGGACGACTGCATCATCGAGCTCTCGGGACCGGAGCCGCCGGCGCTCGACGGCAGCGTGGGACCGTACTTCAAGGCCCTGAGCGACGCAGGCACCGCCGAACACGAGGGCGAGCCCGTCCTGCTCACCGTACAGGCGCCCTTTACCGTCACGGAAGGGGACGCGAGCTACGTCGTCGCACCGGCCAAGAGCTACCGCCTCACCGCGACGGTAGAGTTCGCGCATCCGATGATCGGGCGGCAAGCCGGCACGTACGAGATCACGCCGGAAGCGTTCGGCCGCGAGCTCGCCGGCGCGCGCACGTTTGGATTCGCCAGTGAAGTGGACGCACTCCGGGCCAAGGGCCTGATCAAGGGCGTCACCAAGGACAACGCCATCGTGCTGGACGACCAGGCGGTGGTGCAGGGAGGTCCCCTGCGCTGGCCCGACGAGTTCGTGCGTCACAAGGCCGCCGACATCGTCGGCGACCTGGCGCTGACGGGCGCGCGGGTGCGCGCGCACATCGTCGCGACCCGGCCCTCGCACGTCGGCAACGTGGCGCTCGCCCGGGCCCTCTCCCGGACCGCGAAGCGGACGGGGGACGCCCGTTACGACATCGGCCGCATCCTCGATATTCTCCCGCACCGCTATCCGTTCCTCCTCGTGGACCGCATCATCGAGGTGGAAGGGGACCGGCGGATCGTGGGGATCAAGAACGTCACGATCAACGAGCCGTTCTTCCAGGGCCATTTCCCCGGTCACCCGATCATGCCGGGCGTCCTGATCATCGAAGCGATGGCCCAGGTGGGCGGGATGCTCCTGATGGGGCACTTCGAAGGGCAGAATGTCGAAGACAAGGTGGTCTACTTCATGTCGCTCGATAACGTGAAGTTCCGCCGCCCCGTGCTGCCCGGCGATCAGATCCGCTTCGAGCTCGAGATGGTGCAGTTCCGGGGCCGCACCTGCAAGATGAAGGGCGTCGGCTACGTCGATGGGCAGGTCGTCGCGGAGGCCGAAATGATGGCCATCGTCACCGACAAATGATCCACCCGACGGCACTGATCGATCCGAAGGCCGAGCTGGGCCGCGACGTCGACGTGGGTCCCTATGCCGTCATCGGACCCAGGGTGACCATCGGCGACGGCTCGAAGATCGCCGCGCACGCCGTGGTGGAGTGCAACGCCCGGATCGGGACGCGCGTGCAGATCGGCGTGGGGACCGTGGTCGGGGGAGCGCCGCAGGACCTCAAGTACAAGAACGAAGAGACGTGGGTCGAGATCGGGGACGAGACCGTGCTCCGGGAATACTCGACGGTCAACCGCGGCAGCACCGCGACCGGGAAAACGACCGTGGGGGCTCGCTGCTTCCTGATGACCTACGTCCACATCGCGCACGACTGTCACCTCGGCAACGACGTCATCATCGCCAACGGCGTGCAGATGGCGGGGCACGTCGAGATCGGTGACCGCGCCAATATCTCGGGGCTCACGCCCATTCATCAGTTCTGCCGCATCGGGACCTTCGCCTTCGTCGGCGGCGGATCCCGCGTGAATCAGGACGTGCCGCCCTTCGTGAAAGCCGTCGGCAATCCGCTGCAGCTGTACGGCCTCAATTCTGTCGGTCTGCAACGCGCCGGGTTCTCAGCCGAGGTCAAGCTCGCCCTCAAGCGGGCGTACCGGCTCCTCTTCAACTCCGACTTCAACATCACGCAGGGCATCGCGCGTGCCCGGGCCGAGCTGCCGGCGCTGCCGGAAGTCGAAACGTTCCTCACGTTCATCGAAACGTCCCAGCGAGGGGTGCTGGTGTGACCGCCTCGCGGGTGCGGATCGGCGTGATCGGCACCGGCGCTCTCGGTTACCACCACGCCCGCCTCCTCCGCCACATCGACGGCGCCGAGCTCGCCGGGATCTACGACCGGAATCCCGAGCGGCTGGCGCACGTCGCGCAGGAGCTGGGGACCGTCGCCCACGCGTCGATGGACGCGCTGCTCGACAAGGTGGACGCCGTCAGCGTGGTGGTCTCGACCCCCGCGCACACGGAGGTGGGCCTCGCCGCCCTGTCGCGCGGCATCTCCTGCCTGATCGAAAAGCCGCTCGCCGACTCGGTGTCGGGAGCCGAGCAGCTCGTCGCCGCGGCCGCGAAGCACAAGGCCAAGCTGCAGGTTGGGCACGTCGAGCGCTTCAATCGCGCCGTGCGGGCGGCGATGCCGTACCTCGAAGACCCCCGGTTCTTCCAGTGTGACCGCCTGGCACCGTTCACGCCGCGCGGGTCGGACGTCGCGGTGGTCCTCGACCTGATGATCCACGACCTCGACCTGATCCTCGAGCTGGTGGGGAAGGATGTCACGGACGTCCGGGCCACCGGTGCGCCCCTCCTCACTCCGCACGTGGACATCGCGAATGCGCGTGTCGAGTTCTCGAACGGAGCCGTCGCGATCGTCACCGCCTCACGCATCTCGCGGGAGCGGACCCGGAAACTCCGGATCTTCCAGCCCACCGGGTACTTCTCCCTCGATCTCGCCCAGGGCACGGGCCACTTCTTCCGCCTCAAGAAGGGATGGAAGGGGTTGGGGGCCACCCGCATCGAGGACATCGTCGAGCATGCCAAGCTGGACGCCCCCGAAGCCGAGCCCCTGAAGCTCGAGCTCGAGAGTTTCGTGCGCGCGGTGCGAGGGGAAGGGGAGGTCGCGGTGTCCGGCGCGGCCGGCGCCCAAGCCCTGGTGCTGGCGACCCGCGTCGCCGACGCCATCCAGGCGTCCCCGCTCGCCACCCTGCGGCCGTGACCGCGTCTCCCCGCTTCTATGTCTCGGCGGGCGAACCGTCGGGGGATGCGCACGCGGCCCCCGTCGTGGCCGCGCTCCGGCGCCGCTTGCCGGGGCTCGAGGTGGAGGCGTTCGGGGGACCCGCACTCGAAGCCGCGGGTGCCAAGGTGCTGGACCGCATGGAATCCATGTCGGTCGTGGGGTTCGTCGAGGCCTTGAGCACCATTCCGGCCCACCGCCGCCTCGCCGCGCGAACCCGCGAAAGACTGGCCGCTGGCCGCTACAAGACCGTGATGCTGGTGGACTACCCGGGCTACCATCTCCGATTCGCGCCCCAGGTCACGGCTCTCAAGGTGCCGGTCCTTTACTACATCGCACCGCAGCTCTGGGCATGGGCGCCGGGCCGGATCAAGCGCATGCGCGGCAACGTGAAGCAGCTGGCCGTCATTCTGCCGTTCGAGGAGCCCTTCTTCCGGGAGCGGGGAGTGCCCGCGACGTTCGTGGGGCATCCGCTGAAGGACCGCCCAGCGCTTCCCGGGCGGGAGGAAGCCCGCAGTGCACTCAAGCTCGACCTCCACCGTCCCGTCCTCGGCATTTTTCCGGGGAGCCGGCGCCAGGAAGTCGCCCATATGTGGACCCGGTTTCGGGATGCCGCCCTCCAGGTGCGGGCGGCGCTGCCCGACGTGCAGCTGATCGTCGCCGGAACAAACCGCGCCGAGTACTCGGATCCGCGTGAAATCCCGATCGCGTATGGCGACCCCGGGCTGGTCTTCGCCGCGGCCGATGCCGGTTTGTGCAAGTCGGGGACGACCACCCTCGAGGCCGCGCTCGCGGACCTGCCGATGGCCATCGCCTACCGGATGAACGGACTGTCGTACTTCATCGCCCGTCGCCTGCTCCAAGTGCCGCGGGTCGGGCTCGTCAATCTGGTGGCCGGGCGTGAGGTCGCTCCTGAATTCCTGCAGGGTCAGGCGACACCGAAGGCGTTGGCCCGGGCCGTCATGCCGCTCCTCGACCGCGACGGACCGGCGGCGCGCGCGCAGCGCGAAGGTCTAGCCACGGTCCGTGAGCGCCTGGGGCCTCCAGGTGCGGCCGAACGCGTGGCCGACCTCGCGGCGGAGCTCCTGGGGTGAAGCTCACGTTCGCCGAACCCATCCTCTCCCGGGTGGGGCAGCGGATTATCAGACTGCTCGCACGAACCTGGCGCTTCCGCGTTACCGGCGAAGGGCCCGTCACGGACTTGATCGCCCGGCGCCGTCCCTACATCCTGGCACTCTGGCATAGCCGCATCCTGCCGCTGCTCTTCTCGCACCGCGATCGCGGCATCGTCCTCCTGATCAGCAAGCACCGCGACGGTGGCTACCTCGCCGATCTCGCCTCGGATCTCGGGTATTCCGCGGTTCGCGGCTCGACCAATCGCGGTGGCGAGGTCGGTCTCCTGGGACTCATCAGAGCCCTTGAAGCCGGGAATGTCGTCGCGGTGACTCCTGATGGCCCACGCGGACCCGCCGAAAAAGTCCAAGCGGGGATCGTCTCGGCAGCGCGTCACGCGTCGGCGGCCATTGTGCCGATCACGGCCAACGCGAGCGCCGAGTGGCGGCTCCCGACCTGGGATCGCATGCGGATCCCGAAGCCCTTCGCGCGGGTGAATGTGATATTCGGGACCCCGATCCTCCTCGGGCCCGCCAAGGACGACGCCCGCCGCGCCCTCGGTGACCTCGAGCGTGCGCTCACTGATCTCGGGGCGGAATCATGAGCCAGGGCGCTGGTGTCAGTCTCATCCAGTGGCTCTGGGAAGGGCGGACGTTCGGGGCGCGCATCGGCACACTCGCGTTGCTCCCGTTCGCCATCCTCTATAAGGGCATCTCGATGGTGCGGGCGGTGCTGTACCAGAGCTCCCTCCTGGGTACGACCTCCCTCCCGCTCCGGTCGGTCGCCGTCGGCAACTTGACGGTGGGCGGGAGCGGAAAGACCCCCGTGGCCGCATGGATCGCCCAGTGGCTGATCCGTCACGGGACCAAGCCGGCCATCCTGTTGCGCGGCTACGGGGATGACGAACCTCTCGTCCATGCCCGGCTGGTGCCTGAAGCGGTGGTGAAGGCGAATCCGGACCGGGCAGTCGGCGCCGCGGCCGCCGTCGCGGACGGCGCGACCGTACTCGTGCTGGATGACGCCTACCAGACTCTGCGAATCGCCCGCGACATCAACCTGGCGTTGATCGCGGTCGAACACCTCGACTACTCCCCGTTTCCGCTCCCCGCCGGCCCCTGGCGGGAAGGGTGGGGGGCGCTGAGCCGGGCCGACGGGATCATCGTGACACGGAAACGGGAGTCTCCCGAGCGAGCTGCCGCGCTCGCCGATCGCCTCTCCAAGGCATGCCCCAGGACTCCCGTCGCCGTCGCGCACCTTGCCCTGACTGGCTTCGAAGGTCTGAAGACCGGTCAGGCAATGGCGGAGGATGCCCTGCAGGGGCGTCGTCTGCTGGTGGCGGCGGGGGTCGCTGATCCCCAAGCCTTTGCAGCCCAGCTTCAGGAGCGGTCAGGAAAGGCTGTGCAACTTGTGACGTATCAAGACCATCACGCCTACACGGACGCTGACGTGGCGGCCCTGCTAAACGCCGCTACCACAGCCGATTATGTTGTAGTCACCGAAAAGGACGCCGTAAAGCTCCGTCCCCGCTGGCCCGCCGATGCTCGCGAGCCATTGGTAGCGACACTCGGCGTGCAGTGGGAGCGGGGACTCGAGGCCATCGAGGCCCTGCTGTCCACCTTGGTCAAACCCTCCACCTCCGTGATATGAGCGACGCGATCATCCGTCCCGAGAAGGACACGTTCCTGGCCGAGGAGAATCCGTTCGAAGCCATGATGGAGCGCTTCGACCACGCGGCCAAACTCCTCAACCTCGATCCCGGCCTTTACAAGATCCTCCGCCACCCGGAGAAGCAGCTGATCGTCTCGGTGCCCGTCCTCCGGGACAACGGTGACGTCGAGGTCTACACCGGGTACCGCGTCCTCTACAACACCTCACGCGGGCCCGCCAAGGGCGGCATCCGGTTCGACATGAATGTCACCCTGGATGAAGTGAAGGCACTGGCGGCGTGGATGACCTGGAAGTGCGCGGTCGTGAACATCCCGTTCGGCGGCGCCAAGGGCGGAGTGATCTGCGACCCCACCACCATGTCGATGGCGGAGCTCGAGCGGGTCACGCGCCGGTACACGTCGGGCATCATCGACGTCCTCGGACCCGACTCCGACGTTCCAGCGCCCGACGTGAATACCAACGAGCGGGTGATGGCGTGGATCATGGACACCTACTCGATGCACAAGCGGCACACCGTGACCGCCGTGGTCACCGGGAAGCCGGTCGAGATGGGTGGCTCCCTCGGGCGCCGTGAGGCGACGGGGCGGGGGTGCATGTTCGTCACCCGCGAGGCGCTGAAGCGGATCGGAATCCCGATGCACAAGGCTCGCGTAGCGGTCATGGGCTTCGGCAACGTCGGATCGATCTCCGCGGATCTGCTCGCCAAGGAAGGCGCGACCATCGTGGCCGTGGCCGACAAATCCGGCGGCCTGATCAATCCCAAGGGCCTCGACGTTCCCGATCTCATTCAATGGGTGCGCGAACGGCGCCAGCTGGCAGGGTATCCAAAGGCCGACGCCATCACCAACGAGCAGCTGCTTACCTGCGATTGCGACGTGCTGGTCCCGGCAGCCCTCGAGAACGTCATCACCTCAAAGAATGCGCCCAAGATCAAGGCGAAGATCATCTGTGAAGGCGCCAACGGGCCCACGACTGCGGGCGCCGACAAGATCCTCGAGGACAAGGGGATCTTCGTCATCCCGGACATCCTGGCGAACGCCGGCGGCGTCACCGTAAGCTACTTCGAGTGGGTGCAGGACCGCGGCGGTTATTTCTGGGACGAAGCCACGGTGAACAACCGCCTCGAGCAGATCATGGTGAAGTCGTTCAACGACGTGGTTGCACTCGCCGACAAGCACAAGGTCAACACCAGGATCGCGGCGTACATGCTGTCCATCGACCGCGTGGCGGCGATGCACCGGCTCCGTGGGATGTATGCCTGATGAAGTATCGCGTCGTCGCGGTGGGCCGCGTGAAAGACGCGGCACTCCGCGCGGCGTGTGACGGGTACCTGGAGCGGGTCTCCCACTACGCCAAGGTCGACGAAACGGAAGTGAAGGACGAGGCGCGTCTCCTGGGAGTCATCCCGGCGGGAGCGCGCCTCGTCGCATTGTCGCGGACCGGCGATTCGTGGTCGTCGCGTGACCTGGCGGATCAGACCGAGCGATGGGAGCGAGAGGCCCGTGACGTCGCCTTCGCCATCGGAGGGGCCACGGCGCTGCCGGACGAGGTGATGAACAAGGCCGATCAGGTGTGGTCCCTCTCGGCCCTGACACTGCCGCATGAGCTGGCGCGGGTCGTGGTGCTGGAGCAGCTCTATCGTGCCTACACGATCCGGCGGGGAGAGCCCTATCACCGGGGACCCTGAGCTCACGCCCGAGGGGCGCCACGGACTCCTCAACGCGGCCCGGATGGCCCTGAAGCGCGCGCTCCGCCGTGGATTGCCGGTCTCCATCCATGTTCCGACCATTTGCCGGGGGGCATTCGTGACCCTGCGGATCGGGGAAGAGCTCCGGGGATGCTTGGGACACATCGACGCGGACCGGTCGTTGGCCGACCTGATCCCGGCGCTCGCCGTGTCGGCGGCCCGAGAGGACCCCCGGTTTCCGCCGCTGTCTCCGGACGAGCTCGACCTGGTAACGATAGAGATCTCGGTCCTCACGCGGCCCCAGGTCGTCGACCCGGACGATCCGTCGGTGATCGTGATCGGACGTGACGGCTTGATCGTCGAGCGAGGAAGCACCCGGGGGTTGCTGTTGCCTCAAGTGGCGCCCGAGCAGCGGTGGGGCGCCGTCCAGTTCCTGGATGCCACCTGCGAGAAGGCGGGGCTTCCCCGGGGCGCCTGGCGTGAACCCGGAACCCGGGTTCTGACGTTTCAAGCGGACGTCTTCGAAGAGGAGAACTAGGAATGCTGCCGCGGGTGCTCACGACTCCCCTCGCCGCCGATACGCCCCGGCCCCGCGCCGGTGCGCCGCACCGCGTGTCGGCCGACGTGCTGGAAGCCGTGCTGCCCGGTCCCGGCCGCGACCGGCTGGCGAACGGGGAAGTGCTCGTCGTGACGACCGGGCAACAGCCCGGCCTGTTCACCGGACCCCTGTACACGGTGCACAAGGCACTTTCTGCCGTCGCCCTGGCGGCCCGGCTGGAGCGAGAGCGTCACGTGCCGGTCGTGCCGGTCTTCTGGGTCGCGGGCGATGACGCGGACTTCGCCGAGGCCAACCATTGCGCCTTCCTGGATGCCGCGGGAGACGCGCACTCCCTTGTGCTCCGCGACCGGCCTGCCGACGCTCCCCAACTGTCCCTGTTTCGCGAGCGCTGTGCGGACGACGCCATCCGGGCGCTCGAGGACCTCCGGACCAAGACCCCGGACAGCGAATTCAAGGTCGACGTCCTGAACTGGCTCGGCGCGGCGTATGGGACCGATCAGAATCTGGCCGACGCCTTCGCCAATGCCATCAACGCGCTCCTCGGTTCCCATGGGCTCGCCATCTTCCGCGCTCACGCGCCCTCCGCCAAACGCGCCGCCGCCCCTCTGCTCCTGAAGGCCATCGACGTCGTCCTCCCCGACGGACTGACACCGGTACTGGTGGAAGGGAAGTTGGGCCGCGACCGGTTGCGGGCGGACGCCAGGCACTTCGTCACCAGGCGTAGCGAAGAGCGCTTCACCCGCGCGGACCTGGAAGGCTTCGCGCAGTCCGCGCCGGAACGACTGTCTCCCAATGTGCTGCTGCGCCCGGCGGTGGAAGCCGCGCTGTTTCCCACCGTCGCCTACTGCGCGGGGCCAGGCGAGCTCCAGTACCTGCCCGATGCCGCTCCCTGTCACGCGGCCCTCGGCGTGACACCGCAGACTCCCGTCCCGCGCTGGTCAGGGGTCCTGATCGAATCGAAAGTCGAGAAGGTGCTCGAGCGGCACCGGATCACCGTGGATGATCTGAAACCTCCCGCCGGAGCGCTGGAGGGACGGATCGCCAAGGGCGCTCTGCCACCGGAAACGCTCGCTCTTCTGCAGCGCCTCCGCGCGTCGTTGACCTCCGACTACGACGCCCTCGCCAGGCTCGTGGCCGGCATCGACCCGACCCTCGAGCGCACGGTGCAGGGGGCCCGGAATCAGGCCCTCGGTGGAACGCAGGAGATCGAGAAAAAGCTCGTGGCGGCGGTCAAGCGGACGCACGAGACGCTCACCGGACAGATCGCGAAAGCACGGGCGGCGCTCTATCCGCTCGGCATCCCCCAGGAACGCTCGTTGACGGTCGCATCGTTCCTGCTGCGCTACGGCCCACCGCTGGTGGACGAGCTGGCGCGCGAGGTGGCGCGCTGGACGGACGCTCTCTAAAATCCTCGTATGTGGGAAATCGTCCTCGGCGCGGTCTTGTTCATCGCCCTGCTCATCCCGATCACGGCCATCCTGGTGGACTCGCCACTCGGACGGTCGTTCGCGCGCCGGATGGATGGCCAAGTCGAAGCGCAGGGAAGCCCTGATGTGAAGGAGCTGCAGCGCAAGGTCGACCTTCTCGAAGCCGACGTGGAGGAGATGAAATCCCTGCTCGCCTCTACGCGCGACGAAGTCCAGTTCGTCCAGAAGCTGCTCGAGAAACCCAAGAACTGATGCCTCGCGAGAGCGGCGGCCGCCACGCCGCGCTGGTCGCCGCGGGCATTCTCGTCAGTCGCGTGCTCGGCTTCGTCCGCGAGCGCGTGTTCGCCCACTATTTCGGCAACGACACGATTCCGGCCGACGCGTTCCGAATCGCACTCCGGATCCCCAACACCATCCGGAACCTGCTGGGGGAGGGGACGCTCTCCGCGTCCTTCATTCCCGTCTATGCCGCACTGAACGAGCGGGAGGACAAGACGGCGGCCCGTGCGGTAGCCGGCGCCGTCCTGGGCCTGGTCTTGCTCGCCACGGGTGTCCTGGCCGTGCTGGGGATCGCGTTCGCACCCGCGATCACCACCGTGATCGCCGCCGGCTTCGACGAGCCCCGCAAACAGCTGACGATCACCCTCGTCAGGATCCTATTCCCGATGACGGGGCTGATGGTGGTGTCCGCCTGGTGCCTTGGCATCCTCAATACGCACCGCCGTTTTTTTCTGCCGTATGCCGCGCCCGCGATGTGGAACGTCGCCGGCATCGTGGCCATGATCGGCGGTGCCACCTGGTACGTGAACCGGGCGCTCCCGGTGGAGATGCAGCTCCACCAACTGGCGCTCGCCCTCGCGTGGGGAACCGTGGCGGGATCGGTGCTGCAAATCGCCGTCCAGCTGCCCGCGTGCTGGCGTCTCCTCAACGGCATTCCCATCCGGGCATCGCTCGTCCCCGAAGGCACGCGAGACGTTGTCCGCGCCCTCCTCCCAGTGGTCGTCGGCGCGGGAGCGGCCCAGCTCTCCGGGCTCGTCGACGCCTTCCTGTCGACCCTCACGGGACATGGCGGGACCTCCACCCTGGGCTACGCCCAGCTCGTGCAGGTCCTCCCGGTAAGTCTGTTCGGCGCATCCGTGAATGCCGTGGCCCTACCCGATCTCTCGCGCGAAGCGGTGATCGAGGGCGCCGATCAGCTCCTCCGCACCCGCGTGGCGATGGGGTTCCGCCGCATCGCCTACTTCGTCCTCCCGTCCGCGGTCGCATTCATGGCCCTCGGGACGGTACTCGCCGCGGCGATTTTCCAGACCGGGCGCTTTGCGGCACGCGACTCCCAACTTGTGGGGTTGGTACTCGCCGCATATGGCGTGGGCCTCTTGGGGCAGGCGTCGGTTAAGCTCTTCGCCTCAGGGTTCTACGCCATGCGGGATACGCGCACGCCCGTCACGATCGCGATCTCCTGCCTGGTCCTCGCCGGCCTGTCCGCCTTCCTGCTTCTCCGGTGGCTTGGCCCGGCGGGGATCGCACTGGGCTCCTCCATCGGCTGGACGGTCAGTCTCGTGTTCCACGTGCGCGATCTGAACCACCGGATCGGACGAATCCTGCACGCCGCCGACTGGCGCTACTTCGCATCCTCCCTGGGCGGGGCCGTGCTTGCCGGCGGAGCAGGGTGGTTCGTCGCGCGTCTGGCGCAGGGCCTGACCCCAATCCCGTTGGCCGTTGTGGCGTTCGCTATGTTTGGTGTGGTGTACGGGGCGGTGACGGTGCTGCTCCGGCACCCTGATGCGATGCGCCTATGGCAATACCTCCGGAACTCGCCCGCACGCTAGCGACGCTACCTGACCGCCCCGGCGTCTACCTCTGGAAAGACGCCGAGGGGGACATTCTCTACGTCGGGAAGGCCAAGAGCCTCCGCTCCCGCGTCCGATCGTACTTCGGTCCCGACCATGAAGATGTCGCGAAGCACCAGGCACTGGTCCGGCAGATCGCCGGGGTGGAGACCATTGTCGTCCCTACCGAGGCCGAGGCGCTCCTCCTCGAAAATAACCTCATCAAGGCCCACAGCCCGCGGTACAACGTTCTCCTGCGGGATGACAAGAGTTACCCGCAGATCGCCGTGACCCTGGCAGAGCCATTTCCGCGGATCCTGGTGGTGCGCCGGGTGACGATTCCGGGAGCCCGCTACTACGGCCCGTACACGGACGTCGGCACCCTGCGTCAGACCCTGCAGATCATCCGCCGGCTCTTTACGGTGCGGTCGTGCACCTGGAAACTCCCCGAAGAGCACCCCGATCGGCCCTGTCTCGACTACCACATCGAGCGCTGCAAAGCCCCCTGCGTGAACTACCAGTCGCAGGACGCCTATCGCAGAATGATCGATGACGTCCTGCTCTTCCTCGAAGGCAAGACCGTGGACGTCCGGACGCGGCTTCGCGAGCGCATGAACGAAGCCAGCCGGGTGCAGGACTACGAGCGGGCGGCCCAGCTCCGGGACGCCATCCGGTGGCTGGAGCAGATCGACCGCCCGCAGGCGGTGGAGCAGGTCGGGGGCGGGGATGCGGATGCCATCGGGTTCGCGAGGGACGGGGATGACGCGTGTGGCGTCATTCTTCGCGTCCGCGATGGACGGGTGGTGGCGCGGGAGCACCGCTTCCTTGAACACGCTGAAGGTGAGGGCGAAGCCGCCGTCCTCGCCGCGTTTCTGGTGCGGTATTACCTCCCGTTGGAACAGCGCGCGGACCGGGTCCTCCTGCCATTCGGGCCCGATGACTTCGAGGCCCTGCGCGACTTGTCCCCCAACGTCGACTGGCTGACGCCTCAGCGGGGAGCGAATGCCCGGGTCGTGGCGCTCGCGGAGCAGAATGCCCGCCACCTGCTCGACTCTCTGATGATCGAGTCTTTCGACATCGAAGAGCGAGCCGCGGACCCGGTCTATGCGCTGGGTCGCGACCTGGGACTGGCTGCCGTCCCTCGATCGTTCATCTGTGTCGACATCTCGACCAACCAGGGCCGCGACACCGTGGGTTCGCTGGTGTGGTTCGAGTCGGGAAGACCCAAGAAGGGCGAGTATCGCCGGTACAAGATCAAAGGACCTGCCCAGCAGGACGACTTCGCGGCAATCCATGAAGTCATCACACGGTTCGTCACGCGGCGGCTCGCTGAGCAGAAACCGCTCCCAGACCTCGCCGTGATCGACGGAGGCAAAGGACAACTCTCCGCGGCGGTCGATGCGGCGCGCGAGGCCGGTGCGCCGGAACTCCCGTTGGTCAGCCTCGCGAAGAAGGAAGAGCACGTATTCTTCCCCGATCGCCCGGACCCCCTGGTCCTTTCGCGGCGGAGCCCATCCCTTCGCCTCCTGCAACGCGCCCGCGACGAGGCGCATCGCTTCGCCGTGACTTACAGCCGCAAACGCCGCTCGGCCCGCACCATCACCTCGGCGTTACTGGAAATCCGCGGGATCGGGCCCAACCGCCGGAAGTCACTCCTCGAACGCTTCGGCTCCCTGGCGGGTGTGAAGACCGCGACCGCCGCCGAAATCGCCGCGCTCCCCGGCTTCTCGACCGCCCTGGCGGAGCGCATCCTCGACCGCTTGAAGGATCGGTAATGAGTCTTCCCTGGACCCTCGTCTGCTCCCGCTGCAACGCCACCCGCAATGCCGACGGCCTGCCAGGTGTCTGCCCCCACGACGGCGCGCCCTATCTCGTGAAGTATCCGAGCCATCCTCCGGCGGAAGCCAAGTCCCTTCTGAAGGACCGCCGGAGGAACATGTGGCGGTACCGGGAATGGCTTCCACTGACCGGGGGCGAACACCCGATCACACTCGGTGAGGGCGGCACGCCGCTCCTTCCGCTCGAGCGCCTCGGCAAGCAGTCGGGATTCAAGGACCTCATGGTGAAGGACGAAGGATTGAACCCGACCGGCTCATTCAAGGCACGCGGGCTGGCTGCCGCGGTCACGCGAGCTGTGCTCGCCGGAGCCAAGCGATTCGTCGTGCCGACGGCGGGGAACGCCGGCGTGTCCCTCGCTGCGTACGCCACGCGCGCCGGCGTCACTGCCCGGGTCTACGCGCCCGCCAGCACGCCGAAGACGATCCTGTCTCAGATCACGCGGTTCGGGGCGGATCTCCAGCTGATCGATGGCCACATCGGCGACTGCGGGAGGGCCGCCCGCGCGTACTCGGCCGAAACGGGGGCGGTAGATGTGTCGACGCTTCGCGAGCCGTACCGGATCGAGGGCAAGAAAACCCTCGGCCTCGAGTTGGCGGAGCAGTTGGGATGGACCTTGCCCGACGTGATCGTCTATCCCACCGGGGGTGGCACCGGGCTGATCGGCATGTGGAAGGCGTTCAACGAGCTCCGTGACGCCGGCTGGGTGCGCGGTGGATTACCCCGGATGTTCACCGTCCAGGCTACCGGGTGCGCGCCGGTGGTCCAGGCGTTCGAGACCGGAGCCGACCACTGCACGCCGTGGCCCGACCCGGAGACGGTGGCGGCGGGCCTGCGCGTCCCCGGACCGCTGGGGGACCGGCTGATGCTCAAGGCCCTCCGCGAAAGCAACGGCGGGGCGGTGTCCGTATCTGACCAGTCACTCTCGAAAGCCGCCGACGACCTGCAGGGCCAGGAGGGCATCGACGCGGCGCCTGAAGGTGGAGCGGCCTTGTCCGCGGCTGTCGCTTTGCTTGCCAAGGGCACGATCAAAGCGAGTGACCGCATCGTCATTTTCAACACCGGCGCCGGGTGGCTCTACCGAAGCTAACCCGTTTATATTTCAGGTCTTCGGACCATGAAGATCGCCGTTCTGGACCCCACCGCCGGCATCAGTGGCGACATGACCCTGGGCGCTCTACTCTCGCTCGGGGTACCCGTTTCATGGCTGGAGGGGCTTCCCAGTCGGCTGGGCCTGGACGGGGTCCGAGTCAATGTGCGGGACGCCAAGCGCTGCAGCGTCTCCTGTAAGCAGGTGGAGTTCGAGATCCCGCCCCAGCCACACGGCCGGCATGTCGGACAGCTGGTCAAACTGGTGGAGCAGGCAACCGTTTCGCCCACGGTGCGCGAGCGCGCCGTGCAGGCATTCCGGCTGCTCGGCGAGGCGGAGGGACGGGTCCACGGTGTGGCGCCCGAGAAGGTGCATCTCCACGAGGTCGGTGCCGTCGATGCCGTGCTGGACATCGTGGGAGCGATCGAAGGATTCGAGCAGCTCGGGGTCGAAGCGATTTTCCACCGGCCTGTCGCGGTCGGTGACGGGTGGGTAGAAGCGGCTCATGGCCGGCTACCCGTCCCGGCTCCGGCCACCGCCATTTTGCTCGAAGGACTCGACCTGGTTGCGGACGGTCCAGTGCACGGGGAGGCGACGACCCCGACGGGCGCAGCGCTCCTGCGGGTGTTGTCGATCGGCGCGCCTCCCGCCAGGTGGCGGGTGACGGCTGGAGGCTGGGGCGCCGGTCATCGCGACCCGAAAGAGTACCCGAACGCGCTCCGGGTCCTGCTCGGCGAGACGGCCGACCAGACCGAAGCGGTGACGGTGCTCGCGACCGATATTGACGATCTGAGTCCCGAGTATGTCGAGCCGCTGCGGCAGGCCCTGGTCGAGGCAGGCGCCTTGGACGTGCAGGTTTGGCCGGTGCAGATGAAGAAGGGAAGACCGGGGCTCCGCGTCGAGGTGATGGCACCGGAAGTCCGAGTGGACGCGGTAGCCGCCGCGCTGTTCCGGCACAGCCCCACGGCGGGCCTGCGCCGGTGGCGAGCCGAACGGACGACGCTGCCGCGGCATGGGATCACAGTGGAAGTCGCAAAGGGGACAGCCTCCGTGGCTGTCCGCGTGAAGGTTCTGGAACGTCCGGATGGAGTTCGGGTCAAACCCGAATATGACGATGTGCTGACGGCGGCCCGGGTGTTGGGCCTGCCGCCCATCGACGTGGCGCGCGCCGCCCAGCGGGAAGCGGAGCTGCGCGTGGCCCAACCTCATAAGGAGTAGCGATGCGACGGATGATGCTGACGGCGGTGGTCGGTCTGGTTTCCGTGGCGGCGGGCGCGAGCCCGGTCATGGCGCAGAACGACTGGATCCCGGCCAAGTGCGACCTGCCCGGAGCGGGGCACTACCTGGTCGCCAGCGCGGTCGTCTACTTGAGCAAGTCCAAGGAGACGCACTTCGATGAGGTGAAGGACCGCGAGCTCAAGGACGCGAATCGCGTGCTCATCCAGGCGATCACTACGGGGGGGCAGGACAAGAACCCGGGAGCCTGGTACTACCTCGCCCGGTACTACATCGAGAAGAAGGACCTCCTCGGCATGGACTCGTCCTTCACCAAGGCCGAGGCACTCGATCCGAAGTGCCATGACGACATTTATTTCTGGCGCCACAACAGCTGGGTGCCGATCTACAATAACGCGGTTCACGCCCTGAACGCGGGCAAGAACGACTCAGCGCTGGCCTATCTCCAGCAGGCGAGCAAGGCGAGCCCCGCGGAGCCCGACGGCATCTCTCTCTTGGGCACGCTCTTCTACAATAGCGCCCAGTACGATTCGGCCGCGACGTACTTCAACAAGGGTCTGGTCATCGCGCAGGACCCGAAGTTCGAGAAGAACCGCAAGGACCTGATGTTCAACCTGGCGGCCGCCGAGCAGCAGCAGAAGAACTACGATTCCGCGGCGGCGGTCTACCGTGCCTACATCAAGGCCAATCCCAACGACCCGTCCGCGGTATCGCAGCTCGCCAATACCTTTGCGGCAGGCGGGCATCCGGATTCGGCTCGGGCGCTGTACCAGCAGATGCTCCAGCACTCGGACGGCATCGATCCGCTCACGCTGTTCTCGGCGGGCGTCGCGATGTACAACGCGGCTCCGCAGGCGCCCGACACGCAGGCGGCCGGCGTGAAATGCCGGGATGATGCCCGAAAGGTCCGCCCCGCGCTCACCGCCGCGGCCATCAAGCGGCGCTGCGACGAGCCGAACCGGCAATCCATGGCGGCGTACGACTCTTCGTCCCGGGGCACGTTCACCCTCGCCATCCAGGCGTTCCGCGCCGGGCTGGCCCAGAATCCGTACTACCGGGACGCGCTCTACAACCTGACCAACACCTACCTGGTCACGGGCCAAAAGGACAGCATGCTGAGCTCGGCCCGCCGTCTGTACGCGGCCGATCCGATGAACCGCAAGACGTTGCAGCTGATGGCGGAGGCGTTCCAGGAGCAGAGCAAGAGCGATTCGGCGCTGCATTACATCACGCTCGCCGACTCGTTGCTCCCCTTCGAAGTGACGGTGGGACAGTTCCAGCCAGGCGATCAGAACGCGGCGCTCAGCGGACTCTTCACGAACTTCCACAACACGCCGAGCAAGCCGGCGAAGGTCACCTTTGAGTTCCTCGACACGCATGGGAAGGTGATCGCCAGCCAGACCCAGGATGTGCCCGCGATCGAGGCGGGCGGCAACTCGGCTTTCCAGGTCCAGGCGATCGGCGCGAACATCGCCGCCTGGCGGTACAAGGCGGGGTCGTGACGTGAGTTCCAACGGGGAGACAACCGGGACGGGGGGCGTCCCGGTGTCTCCCTCGCTGACGCCCACCCTGGCGCGGGAAGGCATCCTCGGCGGAGCGGCACGCGCCGACCGGCGCGTGCTGATGATCGGATTTCTCGCGATGATCGTGGCGGCGGCGGCCGGCGTGGTCGCCCAGGTGCTGATCCGCCTCATCGGCTTCATCACCAACGTCAGTTTCTACGGCCGGTTCTCCACCTCTTTCGCGTCGCCCTCAGGAAACCACCTCGGCTGGTGGGTGCTGCTGGTGCCCGTCGCCGGCGGCCTGGTTGTCGGTCTCCTCGCGCGATATGGGTCCGCCGGAATCCGCGGGCACGGGATCCCGGAGGCGATGGAGCAGGTCCTCACCAATCAGAGCCGGATCCCCGCACGCCTCACCGTCCTGAAGCCGCTCTCGGCCGCGATCGCGATCGGGACCGGCGGACCGTTCGGCGCCGAAGGGCCGATCATCGCCACGGGTGGCGCACTCGGTTCGCTGCTCGGTCAGTTGCTGAAGACCACCGGCTCGGAACGGAAGACCCTGCTTGCGGCGGGCGCCGCGGCCGGCATGGCGGCGACGTTCGGTTCACCCGTCTCCTCCGTGCTCCTCGCCGTCGAGCTGCTGCTCTTCGAGTACCGGCCCGCATCATTGATTCCAGTGGCGCTGGCGGCGGTGACGGCGACCGCGGTCCGGCTGGCCTTCGGGGGACCGCTCCCCGTGTTCCCCATGCCTGATGTCCCGTCGCCCGAAATCAGCGCGCTCGTGGTGTACGTCGCCCTCGGGGCGGTGGTGGGATGGGCTTCGGTGTGGGTGACCCACGGCGTGTACTGGATCGAAGAGCAGTTCGAACGTCTCCCCATTCACTGGATGTGGTGGCCCGCGATCGGAGCCTTCGTCGTGGGACTGGTCGGCCATTTTGCCCCGCGCACACTTGGCGTGGGATACGACAACATCACGGACATGCTGGGCGGGCAGGTGGTCGGGACCGCGTTGGTGACGCTCTTCGTGCTCAAGTTCGTGTCGTGGGTCGTATCACTCGGGAGCGGAACGTCCGGAGGCACGCTCGCCCCGTTGTTCATCATCGGTGGGGGACTCGGCGCGACCCTCGGCGGCCTCGTGACGCACGCTCTGCCCGGCGCCGGGGTCGACCTGCGGGTCGCCGCGCTGGTCGGCATGGCGGCCATGTTCGCTGGTGCTTCCAGGGCGTTTCTCGCTTCGGTGGTCTTCGCGCTCGAAGCGACGCGTCAACCGATGGCGCTCCTGCCTCTGCTGGGGGGCGGGGCCGCGGCGTATCTGGTCTCGTATCTGCTGATGCGGGAGACCATCATGACTCGCAAGATCGCGGACCGCGGCATTCGCGTGATCAGTGAATACGGCGTAGACACGCTGGAGGGTACGGTCGTCGGGGCGCGCATGCGGGCCCCGGTCTCGACGGTAGCCGGCGAAGACACGGTTGCCGACGTGCGCCGGTGGCTCGACTCGGGCGTTCCGGGCTCGAGTCACCAGGGATTCCCGGTGGTCGGCGAAGGGGGGGAGCTGATCGGTGTGATCACCCGCCGCGATCTCCGGCCCGCCGCCGGTCCGGAGCTGATCAAGGACCTCATCAAGCGTAAACCTGTGACGGTACACGAAGGCCAGTCGTTACGCGCCGCCGCGGATCTGATGGTGGTGCACGCCGTAGGCCGCCTGCCGGTGGTCTCATCGGCTGATCCGCGCGCAATCATCGGCATCATCACGCGCAGTGACCTCCTCCGCGCGCATGAATCGCGACTGGAAGAGGCACATCATGCGGTGCAGGGTATCGACGTCAGGCGGTTGTGGGTCGATCGTTCCCGTTGACTGGCTTTCCGGCAGCGGTGATATTCCCGGGACTCGCGGGCGTAATTCAGGGGTAGAATGCCAGCTTCCCAAGCTGGACGTCGCCGGTTCGAATCCGGTCGCCCGCTCTAAGACCTACCATCGCGTTGCGCGCCGAATAGAACCGCTCCCAAAGAGCGAGATCAATCCGTCCGCGATGCCGCCACGCCAGCTGAGAGGCTCGTGACCACCGGCAACTTCTCGATAATCAAGGTCTGTGCCCTTGGTCGTGAGAACGTCGCGAAGATGACGATTCGTGGCGAGAATGCTTGGCCCTCCGCCGTCTGTCGCCCCCGATTCCAGAATGCCAACATCCAGGACCACGTGGATGGGCAGCGCCGCCGAGCCGGCGATCTGATGGGTGAGCCATTCCCATTTGCCGTCACCTTGGCGATGCCCGACCCAGAATGCGCCCGACTCGGAGATGACGTTGCCGATGACGTCCGGCCGACGGTATGCGGCAAAGAGACTCGCGAGACCGCCGGAGCTTCCGCCACACGCCGCCGTCGCATGAGGATCCGCAGTGGCGTTCCATCTCCGTCGCACCGTGGGCAGTAGTTCCGTCGTCAGAAAACTCAGAAATCGATCGTCATTGCCCAGCTCGAGGTTTCGCTGCGGCTGTGGCGATTGCTCGACGAAGATGCCGACGAGCGGCGGAATCGCCCGAGCCGCGATGAGGTTGTCCAGGATCGTCGGCAGGGACGTCGCGCTCGCGAACCATCCGCCGTCGAAGCACAACAGCAGGTGATAGGGCGTGGTCCTCCGCTCATCGTATCCGGCCGGAGTATAGATCTGCGCCTCCCGATCCTGGCCGAGAACCACGCTGTGGACGCGCAAGCTGTGCATCGTTCCCCTGGCCACGCCCTCTCTTGGTTCCGTCCACGGCTGCGGCGCGGCGGCAGGAAGCACAACGACCGATGGACCGAGCAACCCCTCGCCGTTGCTGAGCACATGCGGGTTGAGCGGGTCCCGCGCGACGCCGGTGGCCGATCCACTCGATCGCGATTGCTCGACGAAGCCATAACTGAACCGCAGATCCTTGCGAATCCGATAGCTTCGGAACCATACGTTCGTCGCCCCCAACCGCTCGAGGGCATTTTCGCCGGGGGCGCCGCCGGCGCGAAGCTGCGCCGACAGCGTGACGCCCGTCGTGCTCGCCATCCCGCGATAGACGAACGTCGCAAGGACGGTCTCCGTGTCTCGCGGGACGGCCTCGATAAGCGGAGTGCCAGTCCGGCCGACCGCGCTCCAAAAATCCTGTACGGCAGATGGACCCCTGCGCGCGGCCTCCTGGCGGAGACGCTCGATGCGCGGCGAACGCTCACCCTGCGCCGGGTGCGTGGCCGACGCGGTTCTACAGGGCCACGAGAACGCCGTGACGACCACCGCAATCATACCGATTCGCATATTAGGCATAATGTAGAACATATAACCGGATGTCAACATACTCGACGAGGGCGAAGGCGACGACAAATCGGGCGCGCCTCGTGGCGGTCAGACGGCTCCGCAGATGATGGCCGCAGGATCTGTGCACGGTGCACGCGCGGGTCATCCAGCCCCGGGCCAACGCCCGGGGCTAGCTGTTTTGGTGCATATTTGCAATTGCTAACCCCGGGCGTAAGCCCGGGGTCGGCAACTGCTCGGGAGCATCAGCCACCAATGGTTCAACCCAGAGGGCACCCATGCGTTCGCTTGCCGTCGTCGCCCTGTCCCTGGCCATACCGGTCGTCGCCGGGGCTCAGGCCGCCAAGTGCGACCTGTCGCCAAATTTCTTCCGTCTGAACAGCGCTCCGCTGGACCTCAATCAGGCCGAGACCAAGCCGGATCACCGCGACCAGATGCTGGCCCAGGTGAAGGATGTCGCGACCCGGACCATCGTGGATAACCATCAGGACCAGAACCCGGTCGCGTGGTACTACCTCGCCCGGTACTACCAGGAATCTCACAATCCGTGGGGCGCAGATACGGCGTTCGCCCGCACGGAGAAGCTCGCACCGCAATGCGCCGACACGCTGGTCCAGTTCCGCCAGCTGGTCTGGAACGACGCGTTTGGCGCGGGGATGACCGCCTGGCAGGGGGGCAAGACCGACTCCGCGGTCATCCTGCTGCAGCTCGCACGCCGCCTGCTGCCCAAGAACCCCCGGCCCGACTTTCAGCTGGGCCAGCTGTACGCCGGAGCCTCCAACACCGATTCAGCCGTGGCCTACCTCTCGCTCGGCGCGCAGGTGGCGGGCAACGACACCGCCTACGCCGATGGCCGCCGAGACGCCTTGAGCACCGCTGCCCGCCTGGCCCTCGCCAAAGCCCAGGCGGACCCGGCGATCGCCCGTTCCATGGGCGTCCGGCAATCGCTCGACTCTCTGGGGCGGTACCTCGCGAACGACTCGATTCTCCTGGCCCATCGGCTGGCCCAGTCGGCATCCCGTCATTCGCGGGGGGCACGCTTGAGCCCCGCGGATCAAAAGGCCTTCGCCACGGATTCGAGTCAGCTCAGTCAGGCCCTGGATGGTGACCGGACGCTCCGCACCTCGCTCCTGGCCAAAGCGACCGGGGACACTTCGGCGGTGAAGGCCGCCTATGGAGCCGCGATCTCTGCGTACCAGAACTTGCTCTCGGCATATCCCGGTTCGATTGATGCCGCCGTCAACCTCGCCGCGATCTACTCGCAGACAGGTCATCCCGAGATGGCGGCCAGCGCGTTCGACGCCGTCGTGGCGCACTCCGATCAGGTCGATCAGACCGCGGCGCTCGAAGCCGCTCAGCGGATGGGGAATGGCGGCCTCGGGGGAGCGGCGATGAGGGTGTACGGGATGCTCCTCAAGGCGAACCCCAATAACCGGGCGGCGCTCGCCGGACAGGCGGATGCCCAGCTGCGCATGCATGACGCGGCCGGCGCCCTGGCATCGGCCCAGAAGGTGATGGCCCTCGATCCCTCGAATCAGCTCGCCACCCGGGCCCTTGGGCAGGCCTACAGCCTCGCGGGGCAGGCGGATTCGGCGAAGAAATACATGGCCCGCGCGGACACGGGGCTCGCGGTCGACGTCTCTGTCACCCAATTCCAGCCCGATGCATCGGGCGTCACGCTGTCGGGCCTGGTCGCGAACCTGAAGGGGACCGCCTCAGCGCCCATCAAGCTGACCTACGACTTCCTCAATGCGTCCGGCGCCGTCGTGGCCACCCAAGCCACCCAGGTCGCCCCGGTCGCTCCACAGGGCGCGAATCAGTTCGAGATCAAAGCCACGGGAAAGGGGATCGTCGCCTGGCGTTACCGGGTGAATTGAGCGATATTTAGGGGTTCCGAAGTCCAGGCAAGCATTGGAGTTGCGCTCCCTGGGTTGAGAAACTCCTTGAAGTGAAGGGTCGATCGTGATTCGAGTGCAAGCCGTGGCTCCCGAGTCCCTCGGGGCCGCGCTTGGGCTGTTGCCCGGTACCGAGCTGCTCGCCATCAATGGGCGTCCGCTGGAGGACTTCCTCGACTGGGAGTTCCTCACGGCGGACGACTCGTTTCTCCTGCACGCCCGTCACCCTGGTGGGGAAGAGGTTGAGTACGACGTAGAGCGCCCCGCGGAGCTCGCCATGGGCGTGACCGTCGAGCCGCCGCGCATTCGCCGTTGCGCCAATCATTGCGACTTCTGCTTCGTGGACGGGAATCCCGAGGGGCGGCGGGAGGTCCTGTACATCCGGGACGACGATTACCGCCTGTCGTTCCGCTACGGCAACTTCGCGACCCTGACAAACCTGAAGCCCTGGGATGTCGCCCGGATCGTGGAGTATCGCCTGTCCCCGATGTACGTGTCGGTGCATGCCACCGACCCCGTGGTACGCCGCTGGCTGCTTCGCAATCCGGAGGCGCCCGCGATCGTGCCCCAGCTCCGGGCCTTTCTCGAGCAGGGGATCACCTTCCACACCCAGATCGTGATGGTTCCAGGGGTGAATGACGGAGCCGAGCTCGAACGGTCCCTGAAAGACCTCTGGAGCCTCGGCCCCGGGATCCTGTCCGTTTCCATCGTGCCGGTCGCTCTTACGGAGTACAGTAAACACGCCCTGGTGCGCGAGCCGAACCGGGAAGAGTGCCAGGCCGCGCTCGACATCGCAGAGCGATACGCCCGGCGAGCCATGGAAGAGCGCGGGAACCCCTGGTGCTTTGGCGCTGACGATCTGTACCTCCAAGCCGGCCGTGAACTTCCGCCCGCCGAGTGGTACGGGGACTTCGACCAGCGTGAGAACGGCGTTGGTGCGGTCCGGTATCTCCAGACCCGCATCGCCGCTGAGGTCGAGGGACTCTCAGGCCAGGCAGGCCGGAAAGTGGCGGTGGTGACGGGCCGCGCGATGGGGCCGCTCATGCCGCAGGTGGTGGAGCCGCTGACCCGCGCCACCGGCGCGCAGTTCGAGATCGTCGTCGTCGAGAACACGCTTTTCGGCACGTCTGTCACCACGGCGGGGCTTCTGCCGGGGGCGGCCTTCCGCGCCGCACTCGAGCATCGCCGCGACTTGGACCTCGCGCTCCTGCCGGCTGAATCGGTGAACGACAACCTGTTGTTCATGGATGACATGAGCCTGGAAGAGCTCGCGGGCCACCTCCCGATGCCGGTGCGCTTGTCCTACGACTTCGCCGACGTGCTCGCCGGCGACCCGGTGGCCGCATGACGACCGCCACGACGACCGGTGCCGCGACCGTCGCCATCATCGGCCGCCCCAACGTGGGGAAGTCGACGCTCTTCAACCGTTTGATCGGGAAGCGCAAGGCGATCGTGGACGCGCAGGCGGGCGTCACCCGCGACCGGCATTTCGCGCCCGCGGATTGGAATGGGCGCCGGTTCTGGCTTGTCGACACCGGTGGCCTCGTCTACGACGGCGACTCGATGAATCGCGCGATCAGGCAACAGGTCGAGCAGGCCGTGGCGGAGAGTGACGTCGTGCTCTTCGTGGTCGACGTGTTGAATGGCGTGCACCCGGCCGACGCGGAGATCGCGCAGTACCTCCGCAAGATCCAGCGCCCGATGATCCTCGTCGCCAACAAGGCCGACAATCTCCCAAACGACCACCGGTCCCTCGCGTTCTTCGAGCTCGGGCTCGGCGATCCGTTCCCCGTCTCGGCCTCGGTAGGGAAGAGCAGTGGAGATCTTCTCGACCGGGTGGTGGAGCTGCTGCCGGCCGGGGCAAATCTCGAAACCGACGACGCCGTGCATGTCGCCGTGGTCGGTCGTCCGAATGTTGGGAAGTCCAGCCTCGTGAACGCTCTGGTGGGTGCGGAGCGCGTCGTCGTCGCAGACGAACCCGGCACCACGCGCGACGCCATCGATACCCCGGTGCTGCACAACGGGCGCCAGCTCGTGTTCATCGACACCGCGGGCCTTCGCAAACGCAGCAAGGTCAACGAAGACCTCGAGTTCTACTCGACTCTCCGGACTGCCCGCGCCATGGAGCGCGCGGACGTCTGCGTGCTGGTGGTCGATGCGGCGGACGGCATGCATGCCCAGGATCTCAAGATCGTCTCGGACGCCTGGGAGCGGGGCGCCGGCGTAGTAGTGGCGGTCAACAAGTGGGACCTGATCGAGGAGAAGGATTCCAACACGGCGGTTCGCGGGCAGAAGGAGCTGATCGAGAAGGCGCCATTCCTGGCCTTCATTCCGTTCGTCTACATCTCGGCCAAGACGAAGCAGCGCGTGCCCAAAGTCCTGGACCTCATCCTCGAGGTCGCGGACGCCCGGCATCTGCGGATCGCGACGGCCGAAGTGAACCGGGTGCTCACGGCCTTGCTCGATCGCCAGCAGCCGCCTCAGCCGGTCGGTGAATCCGTCAGGCTGTTCTATGCCTCTCAGATCGGCACCGCGCCTCCGCGCTTCGCGATCGTCGCGAACCGGCCGGAAGCCATCCCCGAGTCGTACACGCGGTATCTCGTGAACGGCTTCCGGGACGCCTGGTCGTTTACGGGCGCACCACTCGACATCAAGTTTCGCCGCAAGAAACGGCAGCGCCGGTGAGCGTACCCGCCGCGATTCTCTGGCTCCTGGCCGCGTACCTCATCGGTGCGACGCCGACCAGCTACATCGCGGGACGACTCGCGAAGGGCATCGACCTGCGCGAGCATGGCAGCAAGAACCTCGGGGCGACCAACGTCTACCGCACGCTCGGGTGGCGGTGGGCCATCCCGGTTGGGCTGATCGACATCGCCAAGGGCGCGCTGCCCGTGGCGCTGCTCGGCTCCTGGGCGCATGGGGCTTCAGGCTTCCCGGTGTTCCTCGGCCTCGCCGCCGTCCTCGGCCACATTTTCTCGCCGTACCTCGGCTTCAAGGGCGGGAAGGGAGTCGCGACGGCGGCCGGCATGTTCCTCGCGCTGGCGCCGTTCGCCGTCCTGATCGCGCTTCCGGTTTGGGGCCTCTGCCTCTGGGCCACCGGGTACGTCTCGCTCAGCTCCATTCTGGTCGCCATCATATTCCCGGTGCTCGTCCTCGTCACGACGCGTGATGCCACCCCGACCTTGATCGCAGGCATCGGGCTCGCGCTGCTCATCGTCTACTCCCACCGCGCAAACATTCGCCGCCTGATTGCGGGAACCGAGAATCGCTTCCGGACCCGCAAGGAGCTGGCCCCGTGACGCGGATCGCGGTGATCGGCGGCGGCGCGTGGGGCACCACGCTCGCGGACCTCCTCGCACGCAAAGGCGAGCAGGTGACGCTGTGGGCCCGTGAGCCGGAGGTCGCGGCCCAGGTCAGCAGGGAACACCTCAACGGGGTGTTTCTGCCCGGCTGCCCCCTGGCGCCCGCGCTCGCGGCCACGACCGATCTCGCAAGCGCCATGAAAGACGCGGAAGTGGTTGTCTCCGCCGCTCCGTCACACGCCGTGCGTGCCGTCATGACCGAGGCGCTTGCCGGCCGGTCCACGTATCCCGCGATCGTCAGCGTGTCCAAGGGCCTCGAGCCTGAACGGCTGATCACGCTCTCCTGTCTCCTGGGGGAGATCACCCGCGGCGCGCCGGTGGCAGTGTTGTCGGGGCCGACCTTCGCGCTCGAGGTCTATCGCCGGCAGCCGACGGCCGCCGTGGTCGCGGCCACGGACCGGGAGCTGGCGAAGCGCGTGCAGGGATTATTCGCGACGAGCACGTTCCGTGTGTACACGCACGGGGACGTCACCGGCGTGGAGCTCGGCGGGGCGCTGAAGAACGTCATCGCCGTCGCTGCGGGCATGGTCGACGGCCTGGGTTTCGGGTTCAATACGCGCGCGGCGCTCATCACCCGCGGGCTCGCCGAGATCACACGACTCGGAATCGCGCTCGGCGCGGAGCCGTTGACCTTCGCGGGACTGGCGGGGCTCGGTGATCTCATCCTCACCGCCACCGGCACCCTGTCGCGCAATCACTCGCTCGGCGTCGAGCTGGGGAAGGGCAAGACGCTGGAACAGGCCCTGGCCGGCAAGCAATCGGTCGCGGAAGGCGTCGGCACGGCGCGAACCGCCGTGGCGCTCGGTGAGCGGCACCAGGTCGACCTGCCGATCGCACGGCAGGTGGCGGCCATCCTTTTCGAAGGCAAGACCGCCCGTCAGGCCATCGCGGACCTGATGGAACGTGAGCCCAAGCCGGAGCAATGGCGATGAGCATTCCCCACCCGGTGCAGGAGTTCTTCTCGATCGGTGAAGTCTGTCAGCTCACCGACCTCAAGCCGCACGTCCTCCGGTATTGGGAGAGCCAGTTCCGGTTTCTCAATCCCGCCAAGAACCGGTCCGGCAACCGCGTCTACCAGCGGCGCGAGATCGAGCTCATCATGCTCGTGAAGCATCTGCTCTACACGGAGAAGTACACCATCGAGGGCGCGCGCCAGAAGATCGAAGCCTACCGCCGCTCGGGGGACCTCAAGCCGGAAGCCCGCCGGGCCCTGGGCGCGGAGACCGTCCGGGACCTTCAAGGAGAGCTGAAGGCGGTGCTCGCCATTCTGGACGGCAACGCATCGCCCCATGCCCCTCCTCGCTGACCCGGGGACGTCCGCCAACCTCGCCGTCGTCATTCCCGCGTTCCAGGCGGCGGGCACCATCCGTCAGGTCTGGACCAGCGTCCGCGAGACCGTCCCTCACGCCTCCATCTGGGTAGTGGATGACGGATCGACGGACGGCACGGGCGCGCAGATTCCCGTGGACCAGGTCCTGCAGCATCCGGTGAACCGGGGAAAGGGTGCCGCCCTCCAGAGCGGCATCGCAAGAGCGCTGGAAACTGGCGCCAAATGGATCGTGACCCTGGACGCCGACGGGCAGCATCCGCCGGACGAGATCCCCAGGTTGATCGAGCCCCTCGAGCGCCGGTCCGCCGACTTGACCCTGGGCGCGAGGGCCCGCACGGAGGCGATGCCAGCCCCCAGACGCCTCACGAACTGGCTATCATCCACGCTGGCCTCGCGGATCGGCGGTGTAGGGATCCCCGATGCACAGACCGGATTCCGGGCGTTTACCGCCGACCTGGCGCGGGCCGTGAAGCCCGCCGAAGCCCGGTACGAGTTCGAAGCGGCGTTCCTGCTGGCGAGTCTGGCCGGCGGCTGGCGCGTGGTCTCCGTGCCGGTGCCGACGATCTATGGGCAATCCCGAAGTCATTTCAAGGCAGGCACGGACACCTGGCGCATGGCACGGGTGTTCTGGCAGTACGCGGGGAGAATCGTGAGCGGAGCTCGATGAACATCCTGATTTCCAACGACGACGGGGTCCTGGCGCAGGGGCTGGGAATTCTCGTCGAGGCGTGCAGCACGCTCGGCAAAGTGACGGTGGTGGCTCCCGATCGTGAACAGAGCGGCACGAGTCACTCACTGACGCTCCATCGGCCCTTGCGGGCCACCCTGCGCAACGATGGCGCCTATCAGGTCGATGGCACTCCCACCGACTGCGTGCTGCTCGCGCTCGGCGCCCTGATGCCCGACAAGCCGGACTTCGTGATCTCGGGAGTGAACCACGGGCCGAACATGGGCGAGGACGTCCTTTACTCGGGAACGGTGGCCGCGGCATTCGAGGGCCTCGCCGCCGGGATTCCATCCGTCGCCGTGTCGTTCGGATCATTCGACCTCGAGCACCTGAGCTCGTACCGGAGCCGGCTGCAGCAGCTCCTGGCGGATGTGGTGGCGGTGTCCGACTTCCCGAAGGAGACCTTGCTGAACGTGAACCTGCCGGCGATCCCCGCCGAGCGCGTGAGGGGCGTGAAGGTGACGCATCTGGGCAGCCGCGTCTTTCACGAGGAGATCGCCCGGATGAAGGACCCCTGGGGCCGGGACATCTTCTGGATCGGCGGCGGACACGTCACCTGGTCGGGCGGGGCCGATTCGGATTTTCAGGCGGTTCGGGACGGGTACATTTCCGTCACCCCGCTGCATGTGGACATGACGAACTACCGGCTTCTGGACGATGTGCGGTCCTGGAAGCTCGGCGAGTGATCGGCGACAGCTACGGCGGATACCGCCTCCGGTTGGTGGATGCCCTGCGGGCCAAGGGCATCGACGACCTCGCGGTTCTAAAGGCGTTCTCGGAAACCCCGCGGCACCTGTTCGTGCCTGAAGCGGTCCGTCATCGCGCGTACGAAGACTCGGCGCTGCCGATCGGTGCCGGACAAACCATCTCTCAGCCTTCGATGCAGGCGCGGTATCTCGCGCAGCTCCGGCTCACGGGTCGCGAGCGGGTGCTCGAAATCGGTACGGGCTCAGGGTATCAGACGGCGCTGCTGGGGCGGCTGGTCGATCAGGTGTTCACGGTGGAGCGCGTGCGAGAGCTGGCCGACCGCGCGCAGCGCGCCCTCCGCGAGGCCGGCGCGCGCAACATCTCGATGCTCGTGGGGGACGGGACACTGGGGTGGAGTGCCTACGCGCCTTACGACGCGATTCTGGTTGCCGCCGGGGGTCCGGAGGTCCCGGCGCCTCTGGTCTCCCAACTCAAGGTCGGCGGCCGCATGCTGGTGCCGGTGGGAGATAAAGGACAGCAGGTCCTGACACTCGTCGAGAAGACCGGGAAGGAAGACGGCGATTACCGGCGGACGTCCCTCGGGGACGCGCGTTTTGTCCCGCTCGTGGGAGAGCACGGCTTCGATGCTTGAATCGTTCATCCAATGGCTTCTGGACCGGTTCCGCGACATCGGGTATCCCGGGATCGTGCTACTGATGGCGGTTGAGTCTTCGATTCTGCCGCTGCCATCGGAGCTCGTGATGCCGCCCGCGGGATATCTCGCCGCCAAGGGCGAGATGTCGCTCGGCTTCGTGATCGTCTGCGGCGTGCTCGGCAGCGTTCTCGGCGCCCTCGCGAACTACGGTCTCGCGGCGTGGCTCGGACGGGCGTTCGTGCACCGGCTCGGGCGATACGTCTTCGTCTCGGAGCAGAGCCTCGAGCGATCGGAGCGCTTCTTTGCGGCTCACGGAGAGATCAGCACGTTCGCGGCACGGATGCTCCCCGTCGTTCGCCACCTGATTTCGCTGCCAGCAGGCCTCGCCCGCATGCCGCTGACGCGCTTCGTCTCGTTCACGACGCTGGGCGCCGGAATCTGGTGTACGGTGCTCACCATCATCGGGTGGACCATCGGGCGGAAAGAAAGCGTGCTGCTCGGCGCGCTGAACGTCGAGGTACGGCGCCAGGCCGGGCACGCCATGACCATCATCGTTCCCGCGTTGGCCGTGCTCACCATCCTGTACACGATCTGGGCGAGCAGGCGGCGGAAGGCGTAGACACTGATGGCGCGGGCCCGGTTCCTCGTGCATGGCCTGGTGCAGGGAGTAGGGTACCGATGGTTCGTCCGGCGGGCCGCCGGACGCCTGGGGCTGTCTGGGATCGCCCGGAACCTTCCGGATGGGGATGTCGAGGTATTGGCGGAAGGCACCGACGAATCCCTGCAGGAACTCGAGCGGGAGCTGAGGCGCGGGCCGTCGGCCTCGCGGGTAGAACGTGTGGAAAAGCGAGAACTTCCACATGAGATCCCATTGCCTAAGAGCTTTGAGATCGAGTAGATGAGTGAGGCTGCCCATCAGGTTACCGCTGTCGTCGCCCTTGCTTCCAGTCGTGTAAATGTCTTATTTTTCAGGGCTTACGCCCCTGTAGCTCAGGTGGATAGAGCAGCGGTTTCCTAAACCGTTGGCCGGGTGTTCGAGTCACCCCAGGGGCACTGGGGACCGAACAGCGGAAAGACCATCACCAGCAAGGCACGAGGGATCGGCACGGCATGGGGACATCAGCGCAGCACGGCGTCGCGCCGGCTCATCAGGACGTACTGGAGAGACTCATCGGCTGGGCGAAGGCCAACCCCAGGAAAGCCGCGTGGCCAGTGGTCGTTCTTGTGATCGTCGGTGGCCTCGTCGCCTGGAATGTCGTCGTCGGCCGCTCGAGTGAGGAAGCCGCATCGCGGTCCCTCGGTGCCGCGCGCGTCGCGTACGAGAATGAAAACTTCTCGATGGCCGCGAGCGAGCTGAGCCAGATCACGGCGAACTATTCCGGCACGAACGCCGCGCAGGAAGCGACGCTGCTGCTCGCCAACGCGCGGATCCAGCAGGGGCAGTCACAGCAGGCCGTGGACCTCCTGACCAAGTTCTCCGGGTCGGCCAGCGGGCCGTACCGGGCCCAGGCCTATGCGCTCCTCGGGTACGCCCTCGAGAACATGGTGCACCCGGGGGACGCGGCCGTGGCGTACCAGAACGCCTCCGACCACGCGCCGTTCCCATTTCTTCAGGCTCAGTATCTCCTCGACGCGGGGAGGGCCTACTCGGAGGCTGGGGACACCACCAAGGCCGTCGCAGCGCTCAGCAAAGTGATTACCGGCATGGACTCGACCGGCTACCAGACTGAGGCACGGGTTCGCCTTGGGGAGCTGACGCGGGGGGGGTGGAAAGACCCGAAGATCGTGGGAGCGGCAGGGGCAGCCGCGCATCAATAAGCCGCCACTGTCGCTACAAACAACTTCGTATAAGAGATGTTATGTTAAGTTGTAGTGTGGGAAAGTGTGGATAACGGGATCAGGTCAACACCCCCCTGAAGACCATCCGCGCTTCCCCATCCAGCCAGACGTCAGCGTACTGAGTCCCCGACCGCTTCGCGCTGACCTTCAACTCACGGCCACTACGCGTCAGGAATACCACTGGCAGCGTCGCCAGACCCCATCCGGCCAGGACACACCCCGCCGTCACCGCACCAGTCCCACAGGCCAGCGTCTCGGCCTCCACGCCACGCTCGTACGTCCGCATCTTCCACCGGCCGTCATCCCCAGGCGAAATGAAGTTGACGTTGGCGCCTGCCGAGCCGAGTGCTTTATCGCCGCGCAGAGCCTTCCCACGGCCCATGAGGTCGATCCTCTCCACGTCGTCGACCAGGACGACCAGGTGCGGCACGCCCACGATGCCTAGCGCCGCCCGTTTCTCACCGGCGTCGGCAAGCAAGCCCAGCTTGGGGACCTCCTTGGGCTCGACCACCGGTGCCAGATGCAACTCGGCCCGATCCTGAGCGCCATTCACGCGGGATTCGTAGACCCCAGCGTCGGTCTCCAGGCGCATCGTCTTGCCGGCAATGCCGAGGTGGGCAGCCAGGCGGGTGCTGCAGAGGGCCGCATTGCCACACATGGCGGCGTGGGAGCCATCGCTGTTGTAGTAGACCATCCGGACGGCGTCGGGCGCGCTTCCCGGCCCCACAAACACCAATCCGTCCGCACCCACGCCCGTTCCGCGGGCGCACAGCTCGGCGATCTGCTCCTTGGTCCAGTCCTGGATGGACGAATGCCGCCCGTCCACGAACACGAAATCGTTTCCGGACCCAGTCATCTTGTAAATCGGGAGCCCGAGGCTCATAGCACCCCGCGAATAGCCATCCACCGCAGGCGTGGTACGACCCACACCGCCTCCCGCACGATCGACTTGTTCATCTTGCTCTGCCCCTCAGTCCGATCGACGAACGTGATCGGGATCTCCTTCAAGCGAAACTTTTTCCGCCACGCGCGGAACGTCATCTCGATCTGGAAAGCATACCCATTCGACCGAACCGCCGAAAGATCAATGGCTTCCAGCACCCGCCTGCGAAAGCACTTGAAGCCCCCGGTGAGGTCCCAGATTGCGAGGCCCGTCACCTGGCGGGCGTAAACGTTCGCGAAGTACGAGAGCAGCAACCGTCCCATCGGCCAGTTCACCACCGTCACCTTGCCGCCCAGGTACCGGGACCCCAGCACCAGGTCGGCATCCTCGCTGGCCTTGAGAAATTCCTTTAAGTGCCCCGGATCATGCGAGAAGTCGGCGTCCATCTCGAACACCAGCTCGTAGTGCCGCTCGAGAGCCCACTTGAACCCCGCGAGATATGCGGTTCCCAGGCCCTGCTTTCCGGAACGATGCAAGACGTGGACCCGGGGCTCCTTGGCGGCCATGTCGTCCGCCATCCGTCCCGTGCCGTCCGGCGAGTTGTCGTCGACGACCAGGATCTCGATACGGGCGTCCTGCTTCAGGACGTCCGGGACGATGGTTGGGAGGTTCATGGACTCGTTGTACGTCGGAATGACGACGAGCGCGCTCCCCCTCCCCGTTTCAGCCACGGGCCATCCGTCTCAGCACCATCGGCACCGCCCCGAGGAGAACGATGAGGGCGAGCGAGATGAACGTGATCGTCTTCCCCTTGGCGTAGTCAACGGGCTGGAACACGAGATCCACCGTGCGCGCGCCGGCCGGGAGTGGAACGGTGATCAATGACTCGTCCCCGCGGAGCACCGGCGCTGGGGCGCCGTTCACAGTCGCCTTCCAGTCCTTGTACCAGTTTTCACTCACCACCAGATACCGGGCGCTGTCCGTCGGCGGATTGATGGCGATGCTCATGGCCCCCGGCGCCCACTTGGTCACGGTCGCCTTCGCCGCCGGAACGGCCGGCATGGCCGTCACTGGGAGCGGGTTGACGGGTTGATCGGGCGTGAAGAGCACCAAGCGGTCGTAGTCGAGGCGCGGATCCATGAGTGTCGGAACGATCTGGCTCGTGTCGGCCTTCACCGCCGCTGACACCACCCGCGCGTAGTCGAGCGCGCTGTCCGCCTGATACAGGTAGGCGGTCCTCCCCAGGGTCGTGTGCACCGGCCCAAGGACCCGAGTGTAATCCCTCAGGCGAATCGAATCGGGGAAGATCAGGTACTCCACGTCCAGTAGCTTCCAGAGGTTGGGTGAGTGCAGCAGGTTCGCCCCATCTTCGCCGCCGACTAGATCCACATAGGTTGGCAGCTGGTAACCGTGGTACCCAGTTACCTGAGGGATGTTGTAGGCCATCAACGCGTCGCGCGCATATACGGGCGCCGGGTCGAATACCCGATAGGGCCGAGGGGCCGCCGCCAGACGCTGCACGATCTCGTCAGACCCAATCTGCTCCGTCAAGGGTGCGCTCCAGTGCCAGAACCCGGCTCCGGCGCGATACAGGTCGGCACCCACCAGGAAGACGAGACCCATGGCGAAGATGGGCGGCGGTACTGGGCGCCGGCCGTTGATCCACACAAGTCCCGCCACCACGAGGAGCGCCAGCGCGCTGCCCACCGCACCGATCATGATGGGAGTCTGAGCCGCCGCGGCCGCCGGAGCCGACCAGGTGAATTCCGGATGCGCCTTCGCGTACCCAGTCGCAATGGCGCCAAATGTGCCCACCCCAGCGAGCAGGGCTATCGCTCCGCCGGCGATCATGCCGCTCAGCGCCCACGTCTTCCCTTCCCCTCGCTCGAGACGCTCGGTACCCAACGCGGCGAGGACCGCAACGGCGAATCCCACCTGGTAGAAGGCGATGCCGGGTGCCCGCGTCTTGTTCACGTAGGGGACCAGCGAGTACCACACCCGGTAGAACGGCGTGCTGTCGCCGAGCGCAACAAGCATGAACAAGATCCCGATCGCCAGGATCCATTTCATCAACCGTCGCCGCTCGGTGCGGAACCCGAGCAAGGCGAGCGCAATGACCGGGAGTCCCAGATACTCGCTGTGGAGTTTGGTGAGCCCGTTCGGACCCCAATAGTCGCCGTTGAACGACTGGCCGGTGAACCCCGACAGGAAAAACTCGGGAACGTGAATCAAGGGTGTGGCAAATGAAGTCGCCCAATCGTACCCGCTCGGGCCGGAGCGCGGGGAGTACGGGATGTAGTGCATGAAGGGCAGCACCTGGATCATGGACACGCCGATTCCCAGTGCGACACCGAGGGCTGCCAGGCCAACGCCGGCGAATCCCTGTTTGACCGTCAGCTCCTCCGGGTCTCCAAACGCCAGGTAGAGCGCGAAGATGCCGGCCGACAGCAACGCGTACTGCGTGGTCTGATACTGCGGCGAGAGAAGCGCGAGGCCGACGGTCAGTCCGAGCAGCGCGTGCCCCTCCAGCCGGCGCCGCCTGATTCCCAACACCAGTGCAATGAGCATGAGGGGAAAGAGCGCGCTGACGAACAGTTTCCCGTCATGCCCCGGACTGGCGTAGGAAACGATCACACCGGTCAGCTGATAGGCGGTCCCTCCGATCAACGACCCGAGCCAGCTGATCGACAGCATGCGCAACAGCAGGAAGAGAAAAAGTCCGGCGAGGACGTAATGGATCACGAATGCCAGATCGATCGCAACGGTTGTCGGCAGAACGAGCCGCAGCCACGCGGAAGGATAGAAGAGGTCACCGAAGCCGGCCTCAACGACCACTCCACCCAGTCGCTCCGGGTCCCACAGGGGGATATGCCCGGTCGCCTTCCATTGCTCTGCGCCCCAGTGTCGGATCGCCCACCCGGCGGAGTATTGGTCGGAGTGCTGCCCGGCCATGAACTTCCCACTCCACATCGGCAACGAGAGGATCGCGATCCACAGACAGAGGAATCCGAGAGCCGTCAGGGTCGGAAACCGGGGGGTATACGTCGTCGGTCCACCAGGCGTGGTCAACGTGAGACTCCTCTGGAGGTTCGAATCAACAGGAACGGAACCGCGGCTCCCAGCTCGGCGATGGTCAAAGTCACGCGGGTGGCCAGCGCCAATGCCCCGGCAAGCTTCACCCCCAGCGGCCCCCCCAGGAGCAGCACGAACATCGACTCCCGCACTCCCAGGCCGCCGGGGGCGAACGCCACCAGCAGACCAATAAGATACGACGTCGTGAACACGCTCGTTGCCAGGGTCCAGGACAAAGACGCCTCCGGCAGCACTCCACGCGTCAGGGCGACGAACGCGAGCCCATACGCGCACCACGCGGCGGCATTCACACACAGTGCCGCGAGCATGACTCCGGGCGCGATGGGCTCGAGCCGCGGGATGGACGCCGGCAAACGTCGCTGAATGACGTCGAGGGCACGCGGGGAACAGAGGACGCCCGTTCCGCCAACGGCTGCGACGCCGAGCGCCGCGCCGCCGATGACATACCCGGCCGGAACGCCGTTCAGTCCAGGCGCCAGGACCGCGACCAGGATCACGCCACTGGCGAGCGCCAGGGCCTGGAGCACGACGGCCGATGCGACGGCCGCCGTCTTGGTCACCCCCACCTGTTGTGCCAGATAGGCCGCGCCGGCAATGGCCCACACTTTCCCCGGCACATACTTCCCCAGATTGGACACCATCGTGATCCGCGCCGCATCCCCGTACCCCAGCCGTTGCCGGAGGCTCACGACCACTCGCCGCCACGCTTCGATCAGCCCGGCGTAGGCAGCCCAGGTGATCACCAGTGACAGCGCGATCCAGAGGGGATTGATCCGCCATTCGATCGACTGAGACTGGAGATCGTTCCAGTTCCGGGAGAGGGATCGGACCGCGAGCGCCACCAGCACTATGGCGCCTATGATCTGCACCCCGCGCCACCACCACCTGCGCTCAGGCAATGGCCCTTCCCTCCTGATCCTCGATGGGCGCCGGCACACCCAGCCACTCGACCATCCCGTTCTCTCGGACGGTCCGGGCGCGCGCCAACCGACGCTGGCGCCTCCAATCGACCAGCCGCTCCAGCGTGTCCACCACGGGAGGGGTGGGGTCGCCCACGATGCGGGTGAGGAGTTCCGCGTACGCCTCCGGCGCACCGGGGAATCCCAGCGGACCGGTCAAATTCGGATGCCAAAGGCCCACCCACAGGCCGCCGACGGCCTTGCACCGTTCCGCCAGGTCCGCCGCCTCGTCGATCCACGCCTGCGGATCTTCGACGCGCTGATACTTGCTCTGCGCGCGATCCATCCAATGCAACGGGACCTCATCCAGCGCCGTCACGGCACCGGCCCGCGCGTCCCAGCCCCGCACCACGTCGGCCACACCGAGCCGGAAGCCATTCCGGTCGGAGAATCCGTACGTCGCGTCATAGCTGAACCCGGCCGCCTGCATCCGGGCCTGCGTTTGCCCCGGGCGCATTTTCAGGAAATGCTGCCGCACGCCGATGGCCTCTGCAGCATTTACGGACGCGAGCGCCGCGCGCTCCTTCGCGAATGCGTCGTCGGTCCTCGAAGTTGCAAACGAACCGTGGACCCCCAGCTCATGCCCCGAGGCCGACACCGCCGCCACGATGCGGCGAGCCCCACGGGAACGGATCGAGTAGGTCACGTCTCCCGCGCGCCAGGTCGCGGGCGTCGGACGGCCACACAGGACGAACCACGTCGAATGCACGTCGTGCGCTTCTTCCATGGCCAGCACCTCGCGCACGCCAATCCACACCGGCGCTCGAAGGACCGATGCGGCGGCAGCCGCCGCCACAGCCCCGGCCCGCCGCATCTGACCGCTGCGAACCAGCTCGACGAGGCGGAGGGCCGTGAACGCCGGCCACCCCGACACGACATCCACGTCGTGCGTGAACGCCGCCGCCCAGCGCCTTCCCCCAGGCCACGGCACCAGGTACCGCACCAGTCGGGCACCCGCCGCCTGCTGCACCATCGTGCGCAGGGCCCGCGCCCATTGCGACACCAAGGGCATCCGGTCGAGCCCCACCACCACCAGCGGATTCGCATCGGCGGGCACTCGGCCATGCCGGTCCGCCTGGGCCGATCCCTGCTCAGCCCCCGCGCCGGCAATGGCAGTTACGTGCGTCAGGATTTCGCGAGGGAGCGGCACCACTCCCGCAGCCCCGCCCACCCCGCCCCCCTTGGGGGGCGTGAGTGGCGCGAGCGGTGCGGGATCCGGGGTCAGCTGAAGGGCAACGACGGGCGCGGACGGGTCGTCCACGCGCAATAGCCCGGAAAGATCGAGCAGGGTGTCCAGCCCGTACTCCTCGGCGGCCGTGAGCGGGGTCGCCGGACGGGAGACGTGAATCACGACCAGCCAGGCGGTGGCGGCAGCACCCGAATCGTCCGGGCCGGCTGACCCGCGACCACGTTCAGCGGCGGGACATCTTTCGTCACCACGCTGTTCGACCCCACGATCGCTCCCCGCCCGACGCGCACGCCTGGCAGAATCACGACGCCCGCACCCAGCCAGGCGTCCGCTTCGATAATGATTGGCGCACGCGTCACCGGAGCTACCGGACGAATGCGGGAATCGTTGGGGTGCGACGAGAGCACCAGGGTCACACGAGGTGCGATACTGACCCGGTCTCCCAGCGTCAGGTTGCCCTTGTCCTCGAGCTCTTCGGCGATGATCAGCTCGTCGGCGATGTAGACGTCCTGGCCGATCTGGTAGCCGCACCACCGGAGCATCTGGATCCGCCAGGAGGGAAAGAAAGCGTTCCGCGCCCAGCGCTTGAGCACCTTCTTTTTGAGGCGCCACCAGAATCGCATCACGCTGGTTTACCCCAGATAGCGGTAGAGTGCGGAGCCCAGGCGCGCGACGGGGGCCGGCAATGCGGCCCACACCTTCGCCGCGGCGGCCAGCGCGCCACGATCCCGGCGCGCGTTCAGGAGCCCGCCGGCATCGGGCCAGTAATCATATGCCAGGGTGTCTGCCCGCGCACCCCAGCGCTCCTTGAATTCCGCCAGCGATCCCTGCTCCGGCGACGTCCGGCCCAGGTCGAGCACCACACCGGCCGCCACGGCCCGCTGCAATCCGGCCCACAGCAGGACGTGGGTGGGCCGATACTCCTTCACCAATCCGGGATCGGACGCGCTGAACGCATAGATCCACTCGCGTGGGCCTTTGAACATCACGAACCCCGCGGCGACCCGCCCGTCGGGTACCTTGGCCAGATAGAGGTCGGCAAGGCCGGCATTCTGGAGCGTCCGGCAGACGTCGAGGAACAGGGCGCGAGGCGGCGCCGGCACTCCGTGACCCTGTTGAATCCGCTCCTCGAGTCGCGCCATCGCCAGCCAGTCCTCGGGCGATCGACCATCCACCACCTGCACGCCCGCCTTCTGCCCCTTCCGGATCCGTTGCTGCGTCGAGGTCACATGGAGGCGTTTCCAGACCGCCGCTTCCCCACCCTCGGGCAAGATCCGGTACGTGCGATACCGATCGGTGCGGACCCACCCTCGCGCCGGCGCCGCCGCCGTCGGACCGAACTGTTTGACCTCCACCCGCTTTGCCTGCCGCTCACGCCCGAGTGCTTCGGCCTCACCCAACAACGCCGTCGCGACCTCGGCTCGTGTGGCCATCGGGCCCGCGATGAAGCTGAACGGAAAGGAGACCAGTCGGATGCCCCCGAGCAGTCCGGGGACCTCGGCGAGCACCAGGCCGCCGGCCAGACGATCTCCGTCGTGCACCGTCAGCCAATGGACGCGATACCGGAGACAGCGCGCCACCCCCGTGATCCACGCCGGATGGTGGTAGAAGGTGCCGAGCTCCCAGGCGAGGGTGTCCCACCCCAATGGGATATCGGAGTGCCGCACGACGTTCATCTGGGCCCCGCGATTTCGGCATAGAGATCGAGGAATCGCTGAGCGGCCGCGCCGGGCGCGTACGTCGCGCGCATCCGCGCCGCGCCATCGGCCGTGAGCCGGCGCCGCAGCTCGCCGCCGCGCAGGAGCCGTTCGATTTGCGTCGCGAGGTGACCGGCATCGCCATCACGCGCGAGCAGCCCCGTCTGCTCGTCCTCGATGACTTCGGGGATCCCGCCTGCCGGCGTCCCCACGACCGCGGATCCTGCCAGCAACGCTTCGACCAGCGTGAGGCCCAGGCCTTCCGCTTGTCCGCGGCTGGGGAGCACCGTGATGGTGGCGGCGCCATACTCGCCCGGCATGCGGTCCTGCGGGACGAACGGAGACCAATCGACGTCCGCGGCGATCCCAAGATCCGTGGCAAGCGCGCCCAGGGACGAGCGCTCCGGCCCTTCGCCGAGGATCTTCACCCGAAAGGGGCCCGACCGCTGCTTGAGCTCGGCGACGGCGCGCAGAAGAACGTCGACCCCCTTCCCTGTTACCAGGTTGCCGGCGTAGAGAATGCGCGGGGGGACCACGCGAGGGTTCTTGAACGCCGCGCCGAAACGGTCGACATCCACCGGCATCGGCGTCACGGTCACCGATACCCCTGGCATCCGGCGCTCGAGATCGCCGGCCAGGAATCTGGACGCCGCGGTGACGCGCGCGGCACCGCGAAGCACCGGCATAGCGGACCGCCGAAACCAGGTCCCACGATCCAGCAGCCGGGCGTCGGATCCGTGGGACGTGACGACGTACGGGACGCGCAGGCCAGTTGCGACCCAGCCCCCGGGGAACCACCAATGCGCGTGAACGACATCAGGCCGAAACTCCTGCGCCAGCCGGCGCGCCGACCGACGGAAGCCCGACAGAAAGAATGGCAGCAGGAGGAGCGTGACGGGCGAGAACAGGGTGCGGGCCCGTACATCACCCCGATAGCCAACCAGCTCCAGCGACTCAGGCGCATACCGGAATCGTTCGACGCCCGTTCCCCCGGCGTCCTTCTCGGCCTCCTTCGTGCCGGCAATGTGAGGCGCGAGCACGCGAACATCGTGTCCCGCTCCGGCAGCCGCGTTAGCCAGCCGGGCGACGTAGGCGCCTGCCGGGTCGCCGGCAGAGCGGGGGTAGTTGTGGGTGAGAATAAGGATCCGCACGGGTGCACAAAGGTAAGAAACGCCCCCGGCTACGGAAATGGGCCGGGGGCGTCCAAGATGTGGTGGAAACGCGACTTACCGCACGATACTCACGTAGCCTGACTCGTTGCCGATCAACGCCACGGTCCCCAGGGGGTCAAAGGCGATCCGACGGGGCGTGCCTCCGACGTCGAGCGTCTTGGTCACGGTGAGGGACGCGCGATCCACGATCAGCACCTTGCCGAGGGACGGCTGGGAGGCGTACAGGAAGTTTCCGTCGGGCGAGAGCACGAGGCTGAAGGTACCCTGCACCGCGGACGCCTGGTGGGCTCCGGTCGAGTCGATGACCCACATCGCGGCGGACTCATTCGCCACATACACCGTGCGCCCATCGTTCGCGACCACTACGTCCTGCAGTTTTCCCGAAAGGGTATCCACCGAGTCGGCTCCCGTCACCGTATTCAGGGAGTGCAGGATTCCGCCATACGTCGAGGCGTAGATGTGCACGCCGTCGGGAGACCAGGCCAGGCCGTTCGACGGACTGTCGAGCGACCATGACTGACCAGCTTCATGCGTCGTCAGGTTTACCGGGACCACCAATTGGTTGTTGGTCGTGACGTACGCGGTGAGGCCCCCGAGATCCAGCACTACGCGGTAGGGCTGACCGGGCAAGGCGATGCTGTCCGTCAGCGCCCCCGAGGCCACGGGCGCGATCCCCAGGGAGCTCGAGAACTGGTCCGTGATATAGGCCGTCGTAGCGGCGAAATCGAAGGTGATATCCGTCGGATCGGCGCCCACCAGAACCGAGTCGCCGAACGTGGTATCTGGAAGCTGGGTGCGCTGCACGTAGGGCAGGTCTTGACGGCCCACGTAGACGTCGTTCTTCGACGAGATCGTCACCGTGAAGGGGCGTGACGCCACCGAGTCTGCGCCACTCAAGTCCCCGGTGAGGGTCCCCGCGGGACTGGTCGCCACCACCACCGGAATGATCGCCGTCGCGCCACCGACCGCGACGTGGACATCGGTGGCGCCCAATGACACGCCGTGAATGAGTCCGGCAGTGGAGATGGTGGCCCGGCCGGTGTTGGACGAGGAGTACGTGACGGTGGGGTGTTGAATCACGCCCCCGTTCGAATCCCGCGCCGTCACTACGAGCTGGAAGGATTGCCCGACACCTACGCGGGCGAGGACGACGCTGACCTTGATGCCGCCCGCCGTGCCCCC
>DASQIZ010000013.1:0-73598 GCA_035631315.1 Gemmatimonadales bacterium | reverse complement strand
TCACCTCGCGCGGCGTCGCGAGCAGGCGACCCGAGAGGTGGTTGAGCGCGGCTGGGATGGACTCGACGGGAATCGCGTCGAGCGTCGTCTTGAGGTCCATGCGATGAATCCCCGAAAACAAAGCGGCCCGCCGTCGAGTTGGAGTGCTCTCGACAGCGGGCCGCGGGATTCAGGCCTCGTTACAGCGGCGAGCTCAGATCGATCACCCTAACGCCCTTGCTGGTGTGCTGCTCTGCGGGGTCCTGCGTGCCGCTGATCAGGCGGGTGCTCCCAGGGCGCGTCGCCGCTACTGGTACCAAATGTAACCGAGTGGTCCTCGCGGCAAAATGGCCGCAAAGCGTTCACCTTTTGTTCACGGCGAACGTGAGAATCCTTGCAACGACTGCATTAAGAGAGTCGGGACGGCGGGATTTGAACCCGCGACCCCCTGCACCCCAAGCAGGTGCGCTACCGGGCTGCGCCACGTCCCGAAACTGCTAGGCTACACTCAACAGACGCTTAGACGGACAGGTGCGTTGCCGGACGCGGTTCACGGGACAACCTGCTAACCGTCGTACTGATCACCATCTACGCGTCTGTGCGTCTAGCCTTGCCACCTGTTGCGTCTACTCGTTATTCGCTGTACAACGAGCCTTTACTACTTCCGTACATCAGGGGCCTGAAGTTAGTCGCAGGGGAGCCTAAACTGAAGATATGCGCCCTATCCTCATCGCAGCCTTAGCCATGGTGCCCACGATCCTCACCGCCCAAGAGGGAATCCCCTTTTCCCAGCACGGCTGGGTAGGCCAGGTGATGGGCTTCGACACGATCTCCATCGTCTACAATCGCCCCGTGGCCCGCGGGCGCAAACTCTTCGGCAAACTGGTCCCCTGGGACAAGGTCTGGCATCCCGGCGCCGACTCGGCCACCACCATCAGCTTCTCGAAAGACGTCCTCGTACAAGGAAAGCTGCTCAAGGCAGGGAGCTACAGCCTCTGGACCATTCCGGATACCGCGACCTGGACCATCATGTTCTCGCGGGCTGTCCACGTCTTTCATACGCCCTACATCGGAGACTCGACCATCGTCCTCCGCGTCCCGGCGACCCCCGAGCGGGGCGACCACATGGAAGTCCTCTCCTTCTACTTCCCCATAGTCGGTCCCGACTCGGCCGTGCTCCGGCTTCACTGGGGTACCACGATCGTCCCCATCAAGCTCCACACGCCCTAGCTCGGCTTCACGTGATCGCGGCGTGATGGCCGCCCCCGACCTTCCCGGTGCTTGAGCCGATGTCGCAACGGGCGACATGGCTCCCCACCGAGGAGGTCGTATGCGTTCGACAGCTGTGCCGGTGTTCATCGCCGTGGTCGGCGGCATGCTCGCTTGCAGCGAGCCCTTTGCCGACCGTGCCACATCCACTCCGCACCTCCAGTCCATCACCCAGTCGGGCACTTGTCCCGCTCATGCGACGAAGGTCGTAGCGTCCGAAGGGGATCTGATGGCGGCCCTGGAGGGAGCGTCGCCCGGCGACACGATCGCTATTCGCGGCACGATCGCGCTGGATCAGCCGGAGTTCGACGTCGTCACCAGCAACGTGACGGTCACATGCGCCACACCGGGATCCGGCGTCGTCGTTGCGACCGGCAATACGCCGAGCTGGCTCTTCGTCGTGTGGGCTCCCGGCGTCACGATCGAGCACCTGGCGCTCGACGCACGCGGCGCCGCTGGCGGGTCCTACCTGGCGATCTTCGATGGGGTGGGTGGGTTTGCCTCCGACGAACGCTTTACCCACAACCAAATCACGTGCGGCCCGATGAGCGACTCCTGTGTCTTCTTCGCGCTGGAGGGTTCTCACGGTGCCACGGCGACCGACAACGCGATCATCACGGCCGGAACGGGGCTCGGCCTCCATCTGGAAGGCGTCGTGGGGGGCTCCATCGCCCGAAACTCGGTCGTGGCGACGGACAGCGGGTCTCGAGGGATTCTCGTCGATGCCGGATCGGGAGTCGACGTAGCCGACGACTCCGTCCGCGGTCCCTGGAATGTCGCCGTGCTGGTGAAGGACGCCGCAGACTCCATCACCGTGGAGCGTGGGAACTTTTCCGGGGGGTCGTTCGCCACCATCCGCCTGGTCGACCTCACGCATTTCCGCTTCCTGGGCAACACCGTGACCTGCAGCGCGATCTGCTTCGAAATGTTCGGCTCCCCGGGAGCGCACGTCACCGGAAACCGGGTTGTCGCCACGGGCGCGATTACCGGCATCGATGTGGAGCCCCACAACGAGCTGGTGACGGACGGCGCGACCGTCGACGGGAACGTGATCCAGGCACTGTCCCCTTCCGGAATCGCCGGTGAGGGTGGTATCCACGTGAGCACCGGTACGGGCCTTACGGTCACGAACAACACCGTCACCGGTCCTTGGGTCAATTCGATGGCGCTCACGTTCCTGGCGGGAAGTCGGATCCAAGGCAACACCCTCGTGGGCAGCGCCGGAGCCGGGATCGCCTTCACCACGGACACCGCGACGCAGCCCATCACCTTCACCGGCGACACGGTTCAGAGCAACGTCGTCACCGCCTGGAGCACGACCGGCGTGTCAATTCAAGCAGCGTGTCGGAACCTGCTCGCCGGCAACGTGGTGGAGGGGAAGGGTACGGTCGACCTGCTGCTCGCGCCGACGACCGGGGCGAATCGGGTCGTTGCCGGCGCCCGGGGCATCGTGAATCAGGGTGCGCAGGATTGTGACGGGGATGGGATTGTCGACCCGAACGTGATCGGACGGTAGGCAGGTGGGCCCCTCGCCGCTCGAGCGAGGGGCCCAGGTCTCCTAGTGTTTCGTCAGTCTCTGGAGCTGCTGCTTCGCCTGGCCCAACGTCGAATCCTTCGCGATCGCGTCCTTGAACGCCACGATCGCCTTCGCCGTGTCTCCCTTCAGGACCAGAATATTCCCCAGTGTCATGGGTGTCAGGCCCGACGTCGGGAAGAACTCGGCGCTCATGCCCAGGATGGCGATCGCGTTATCTGGCCGGCCCGCCCGCGCTTCGCCCTGGGCCAGATTGATCAGCGGCAGCTCGCGGAAATCGTACGCTTCGCCGCCGTAGTACTTCGACCGGAGATCCCGGTAGTGCGCGATCGCGGCCGTGATCCCCGAATCGGCGATATAGAGCTGCATCTCGTCATCGAGGAGGCGGGGCCGGGAGACGCCGCGATGGCAGGTCTCGCAGCGCACCACGACATGCGGCATGGGCCGATCAGGCACATCGGCGAGGTGCTCTTCATTGATATGACTGACCATGTCGATCATCACCCGCGCCACTCGCTTCGCGCGCTTGTCGTCCGCGGCGAACTTGTAGGTCGAGAGCGGCTGTCCCTCCTCGCCCACGTGGCAGTATGTGCACCGGACGCCGAGTCCGAGGGCGAAACCGCGCATGGTGGCGATCAGGTCACGCTGGGATATGTTTTTCGGCAGCACCTTCAGGTTGGTGAACGAGTCCGGCGGGAATTTGCCCTGGCCGGAAAGGGACGCGGCGGCGGCGAGTAGGAGTGTAGGGACAACAACAAGTCGCATGGTGCCTCCGGAGTGTCACGGCCGACGGCGGTCGTTGGTCACAATGTCGGGGTCAATGTAAACTTCTGCCACCTCCTTCACGGAGTCCTTGCAATGCTGATGGTCGTTCTGCGCTTCATTCATATTGTGCTCGGTGTTCTCTGGGTCGGGGGCGTGTTCGCCATTTCCGTGATCGTCGTGCCCGGCATGCAGAAGCTCGGCATCCCCCTCGACGGCCTGATGCGGACGCTCAACGAACGGAAGTTCTCCCAGATCATGATGGGTTTCGGGGGACTGACTGTGCTCGCCGGCCTCACGATGATGACCCTGCTGTCCCGCGGTCATGAAGCCGACTACTTCGCCTCACCCATGGGCCGTACGCTTTCCCTGGGCGGCCTCTGCGCCATTCTGGCCCTGGTTGTGGGCGGCTCGGTTATGCGTCCCACATTGACGAAGGCCGGAAAGCTTCAGGCTGACCTGGCCGCCAACCCGCCCAAGGGAGATGATCCACGAAAGACGCAGTTGGCAGCCCTTCAGAAGCGGATCGTCTTCTTCTCCAAGCTGGTGGTGATCCTGCTGCTCATCACCGTCACGTGCATGGCCATCGCCCGGTACGTGTGAACTAGCCTGGACGGGGTTCCTGGGCCATCGTTTGAGGTCCTTCAGGTCCAGGAGCCCCGATGCTTTTGCTGGCCGTCGTTTCATCGCTCGCCCTGCAGTCTCCGCAGTACCCGGTCACCCGGCGCGATACCACCGCGACCGACTACTTCGGCACCCGAGTCCCCACTCCATACGCATGGATGGAGGACCAGAACGCGGCAGACGTCGCCGCGTGGGTCGACTCGCAGAACGCCGTCACATTCCGTTATCTGGATGGCGTCACGCTGCGGGGGTCGTTCAAGGACCGCCTGACCACGCTGTGGAACTACACCCGCGTGTCCGTGCCCGACCGCCCGATGCGGGGCGGGGCGCTGTTCTTCAGCAGGAACTCAGGCCTGCAGAGTCAGTCACCCATCTATCGGTTGAGCCCGCAGTCCGCGCGCGCCCAGCTCATCCTCGACCCCAACACGCTGTCACCCGATGGCTCGACAGCGTTGTCTACGTGGAGCGTGTCTCCCGATGGCCGGTACCTGGCGTACGGGCTGTCACCAGGCGGCTCCGATTGGCGCGAGCTCCACATTCGCGTGCTGGCGACGGGGAAGGATCTTCCCGACACCGTGCGGTGGGCCAAGTTCTCAGGCGCGAGCTGGACCCATGACGGGAAAGGATTCTTCTATTCCCGCTTTCCCGCGCCGCCTCCTGACCAGCTCCTCACCGCCGCGCCCCTGAACCAGAAGGTCTACTACCACGTCCTGGGGACTCCGGACTCGACGGACAACCTGATCTACGCCCAGCCCGATCATCCCGACTGGTACGTCAACGGATTCGTGACGGAAGACGGGCAGTACCTGATTCTCTCCTACGGGAACGCGACCGACCGGAATCATCTCGCGTTCGCGGATCTGGGCAACCCGATGCGCCCCAATGTGACGGCCCAGGTGAAGCCGCTCTTCACGGCGTACGACGCGAGCTACCGGGTGATCGGGAACCTTCATAACACGTTCTATGTGCGCACGACGAATGGTGCGCCGAAGGCGAAGATCGTCGCCGTCGATCCTGCCGACCCCTCGCCCGAGAAATGGAAAGTCGTCGTGCCCGAAGGTCCCGATGCCATCGAGGGTGCGGTGATGGCGGGTGGCCGGATCATCGTACAGGACTTGGCGGACGTGAAGAGCCGGCTGCGGATTTTCTCGACCGAGGGCCGTGCGATCGGCGAGGTCCCCCTGCCGGGGATCGGCTCAGTCGGCGGGTTGTCGGGCCGGAATGACACGCCCGAGCTTTACTACGGCTTCTCGTCGTTCCTCAGGCCTGCCACCGTCCTCCGCTTCGACCTGATCAGCCGGAAGACCAGCTCCTTCCAGCCTCCTCGCGTGGCCTTTAACGCGAGCGCCTACGAGACAAAGCAGGTGTTCTACTCGTCCAAGGATGGGACCAAGGTCCCGATGTTCGTCACGGCGAAGAAGGGGATCGCGCTCGACGGTTCCCATCCCACGGTGCTGTATGCGTACGGCGGATTCGACATCAACATCACGCCCGCGTTCTCGCCCGTGGTCGCCGTCTGGCTCGAGCATGGCGGTGTCTACGCGGTGCCGAATCTCCGCGGGGGTGGGGAGTACGGAGAAGCCTGGCACCACGCGGGGATGCTCGAGAAGAAGCAGAACGTCTTCGACGACTTCATCGCGGCCGCCGAGTACCTGATCAAGTCGGGGTACACGTCGTCGGCGCACCTGGCGATCCACGGTTACTCGAATGGCGGATTGCTCGTCGGTGCCGTGGAGGACCAGCGGCCCGAGCTCTTCGCCGCGGCCTATCCCGGCGCCGGCGTGATGGACATGCTGCGCTATCAGGAGTTCACCGCGGGGAAGGGCTGGGTCAGCGAATACGGCTCGTCGAACGACTCGGCGCAATTCCACTATCTGATCAAGTACTCACCGGTCCAGAACGTCAAGGCCGGGACGTGCTATCCCGCGACCATCATCACCACCGCCGATCACGACGATCGCGTGGTGCCGAGTCATTCGTACAAGTTTGCGGCGGCGCTGCAGGCGGCGCAGAGCTGTGACAAGCCGACGCTGATCCGGGTGGATACGAAGACCAGTCACGGGTACATGCCCACGGACAAGCGGATCGCCGAGCTGTCCGATATCTGGGCATTTACGGGCTGGAATACGGGGATGCGTTAGAGCTCGACGGCGAGTCCACCCTGGACCGTGAAGGACGTGTACCAGCGGTAGATCACCCACTTCCCCTCGGCGAACGGGCGGAAGGTACCGCCGATTCGGGGGTCCAGGCCGATGGCCAGGTCGGCGCCGGTCTTGTTCTTGGCAGCGCCATGGTCGGCTTCCGTGACGCCCGTGGCGAGATAGAAGAGTGAGGTGACCACCGGCGGTCGATAGCGGAGCTCGGCCGAGGCCCAGAGTGCGCCGTCGTTCACGGTGGGGTAGACGGTGAGCGACCCGGCGAGCTGCCAGTGGGCGCTCATCGAGCGCGTAACAACGGCACCGAAGGTGGTACGGGTGAGGTCTTTGCCGTTCGAGTCGAAGTCGGTGCCGTAGCGGAGACCGATGGCTGATTGTGCCTGAAGCGCCGGAGCCATGAACAGAGTCAGGGTGAGCAGGGTGTGCTTCACGACGGCTCCGAGCTGATGAGGTCACCAATACTCCGGGAGCTTGCACCGTGGGTCAAGACTCAATCTCCGTATCACGTCGTAACGCGATCGTCACGTCGCTCGGCGCGGTGGGCGCTGGACTCTTGAAGCTCCCGCAGCACGGATTCGACCACTCCCTGCTCCCAGCTCCCGGGCGTCTCAAGCAATCGTTGGCTCGCTGGTGCTATGGAAGCATTCCGTTGCCGGACCTCTGTAACGCCGCCAAGAAGATCGGCCTCGCCGGCATCGATCTCCTCGCGCGTGACGAGTGGGACATCGTCCGTGACGCGGGGCTCACCTGTTCGATGGGCTATCCGTATCCGAAGGACCGCGAAGGATTCATCGCGACGGGATTCAATGACCTCGCGAATCATGCCCTGCTGCTGGGCGAGCTCGAGGACGCGATCCCGCTCGCCGCGAAACACGGCGTGCCCAACGTGATCGCGATGTTCGGCAACCGCAAGGGGCGGAGTGACGTGGAAGGGATCGCCAACTGCATCACCGGCTTGAAGAAGATCGCGTCTGTCGCGGAACAGCATCAGGTCACGGTGTGCGTTGAACTGCTGAACAGTAAGGTGGATCACCACGACTATCAGGGTGATCACACATCGTTCGGCGCGGCGGTGATCGATGGCGTGGGATCATCGCGAGTCAAGCTGCTGTACGACATCTATCACATGCAGATCATGGAAGGGGATGTGATCCGGACCATCCGCGCCAACGCGCAACGCATCGCGCACTACCACACGGGCGGCGTTCCCGGCCGGCACGAGCTCGACGACACGCAGGAGCTCGACTACCGGGGAATTGCGCGCGCCATCGCGGATACCGGGTTCACAGGATTCGTCGCCCACGAATTCGAGCCCTCGCGTGACCCGCTGACGTCACTCGCGGAGGCCTTTGCCACGTGCACCGTGTAGGCATTGTCCTTGTCGCTGCTCTTGCGCTCGCCTGTTCCGATGCCGCACGTCCCCCGGCGGGAGAGGGCCGGTTACCCTCCGGCTGATCACCGGGGGACCCTTCCCAGCCTCGAGTACGCCCATGGCCCCGGCGATGTGGTCGGATGCGCCATCCTGGGCGGGTACGTCTACCGGGGGAGCCTCGCCCCCGAGCTTTCCGGGCGCTATCTCTACGCCGACCTGTGCTCGGGCTTCGTCCGTTCGTTCGTGTGGGCGGGGGCCGTCGCCGATCAAGTGGATCTCACTTCAGAAGTCGGTGCCCACGCCGGCGTAACGTCGTTTGGAGAGGATGCTCGCGGTGAACTGTATCTCATTGTTGGCGACGGGAGCGTCTATCGCTTCGAGAGTAACGAGAGGCCAAATCGCTAGGTCGCTAAGTCGCCAAGTAATTCTGCTCGTTACACTGGCGATCTCCCTCCATGCACAGGACACCAGCTTTGCTCGTCAGGTGAGAGCCTACACCACGGACTCCAGGTTCCTGCCTGCGTCGGTGTCGACCCTTCCCGTCTCGGCCACCATCCCATCACCCCAGAAACATTTCGGCACCATCGCCGGCGCCCCGGATGTCGAGCACCACGCGGCCGAGCTGTACGGCTATTACCGCGCGCTGGCCGCGGCGACACCTCGGGTGCGCGTCATGTCCCTCGGTCCCACCGAAGGCGGCCGTGAGCTGGTGCTCGTCGCGATCGCCGATTCCGCGACCATGCAGCACCTCGATGCCTACCGCACCACACTCGCCCGGCTCGCGGACCCCCGAGGCGTCCCGCCCGAGTCGCTCGATGCGGTGCTGGGGCGAGCGAAGCCGATCTACTACCTGATGGGTGGGCTCCACTCGACGGAGATGGGCTCTCCCGAGATGCTCACCGAGCTCGCCTACCGCCTGGCGGTCGGCGCCGACTCGGCCACACGCGCCATCACGAACAACGTGATCACGTTGATCAATCCCGTTGCTGAACCTGATGGGCGGGACCGGCAGGTCGACTGGTACAACCGCTACACGAAGGGCCGCGCCGATATCGAGGACGGCTTCCCACTGTCGGCGCCGTACTGGGGCGACTACGCCCGTCATGACGACAACCGCGACGGACTCCAGATGGCGTTGAAGCTTACGCAGGCCATTTCGAAGACGTATTACGACTGGCATCCAACCGTGATGCACGACCTCCACGAGTCGATCGCACTCCTCTATGTGTCGACGGGCACAGGTCCCTACAACCCGCACAACGATCCCATTGCGATCAGCGAGTGGCAGCTCCTCGCCAACAACGACATCACGGCGCTCGATGCCCAGGGGCTCCCCGGCGTCTGGACCTGGGCGTTCTTCGACGGCTGGTGGCCCGGGTATGGGGCGTGGGTAGCGAACAACCACAACTCGATCGGCCGCTTCTACGAGACGTTCGGGAATGCCGGGGCGGGGACCTACGTGCGGGATCTCTCCGGGGAGGGGTACGCGGGGGACTCGGTCACGAGCCGGCAGTGGTATCGGCCGGCACCCCCCACGCGCAAAGTGCGGTGGTCGGCGCGCGACAACGTGAACTACATGGAAGCGGGCGTGTTGGCATCCCTCACGTACACCGCGACCAACGCCGGCACATTGCTCAGGGACTTCTGGCAAAAAGGCGTGAACAGCCTGGCTCGCGGGAGAACCGAGAGGCCGTACGCCTACGTGATCCCGGGCTTCGCCCGTCAGCGCGACCCGAAGCGGGCCGCCTATCTGGTCAATCAGCTCGAGCGCCAGGGCATCGAGATCAACCGGCGTATGACCAGCGATTCGTCGGGCGCTGCGGGCGACTTCGTGATTCTCAGGAACCAGCCCTACGGCGACCTCGTGGCGAACTTGCTCGCCCGGACCGCATACCCCGCGAGCGCCAAGTACCCGCCTTACGACGACGTCGCCTGGACCCTCGGTGACCTGTACGGCGTGCGTGTGACGGGCGTCAACGACACTGCCGTCTTCCACTGGAGTGGACTGGAGCTCTTGAAGGACACGGTGGCCGCGACCGCCCAGGTGACGGGGAGCGGGACCGTGTACGTCATGCCGTACCGGGCGCAGGGAGAGTTGCTGCCCGCGCTCTACGCGCTGAGAGCCGACCAGCCGGGCGCGCATGCGTACGCTGCCGAAAGCGAGTTTCTGGTGGGGAAGGACACGTTCCCGATCGGCTCGGTGATCTGGGAGGGGCTGTCGGGGACGGCGGCGTCCAGGCTCGCTGCCGACTACGCGCTGCCGCTGGTGGGTGCCTCCGCTCCGTCCGTGCCGCGGCACGAGCTGCGCACGCCGAGGGTGGCGATTTATCACACGTGGTTCGATACGCAGGATGAGGGGTGGTCGCGCTACACGTTCGAGCACGCCCACATCCCCTATACGCCCATCGACAAGGACGACCTCAGACGGGGACACCTGCGCGAGCGGTTCGATGTCATTCTGGTGCCGAATGCGCGAGGCGGGGTCCCCGAGTGGATTCACGGGATCGACTCGAAGTGGGGACCGCTGCCGTACCAGAAGACCGCGCAGAGTCCGGCCTTCGGCACGCCGGAGTCTTCTCCCGATATCACCGGCGGTCCTGGATTCGAGGGGCTCGGCGAGCTGCAGAAGTTCGCGGACGCGGGTGGTGAGATCATCACGCTTGGCTCGTCGACGTCGATGATTTCCGGCACCGGCATCGCGGCTCCCCTTTCTCCGCATGGCGCCGGCGCCCTCTTCCACCCCGGGTCAGTCGTGCGCGCCCGGATCCGTCATGCGGCATCACCCATTCTCTACGGCTATCCCAGCCAGTTCACGCTCTTCCGTGGCAATGGGCCACTGTTCGAGGTCGACAAGCGCGACAGCGCGATGCTCGTGCTCCAGTACGGGGCCGGGATAAAGGGCGAAAAGGACGAAGGGCCGATGCTGGGGATGCCGGAGACGGGAAAGGCTCCCGTGGCGAAAGAGAAGGAGAAGACCACGGACAGCGCGTACGTCGCGTCAGGCATGGTCCGGAATGAAAACGAGATCCTGGGGCAGGGCGCGATCTTCGATGTGCCCGTGGGGAAGGGTCGAGTGGTCGCGTTCACGTTCGACGCGCTCCACCGGTACCTGAATCACCATGAGTTTCCGTTGGTGTGGAACGCCTTATTGAACTGGGACGCGAAAGTGAGGTAGGGATTGCCCTCGTCATCGTTCCCACTCTGAAGATGTGGGCCGACAGGGCACTACGCTTCAAGCGTCATGTATTGTCGGGCCCAGGCCTCGGCCTGGGAACGGCAGAGGATGCATTACACGGTTTCTAAGGTCAGCACCTCGAACGGCGCGAGCGGGATTTCCACGGTCTTGTCGACGCTGGCCTCGAGGAGAGGTTTGGCGCGCTCGCTTTGGTAGGCCCCACGCAGCATGAACCGCTGCGGCGCGTGCGCGGGAAGCTCGAGCGCCTGGCCGATGTTGAGGGAGAAGGACTGCGCCTTGTCGGCCGGGTTACGGAGACAGAGGATGCCACGTCCAGGCGCCCAGGCCGCGTGGCCGTAAGGCTCGAGCTGTGCGGGGTCCCCACCGATCCAGTGGGTATCGGACAGCACCGCGGCTCGCGAGCGCGACCAGCGCGCTGACTCGCCCAGGACGTCCCAGTTCGCGGACGTGAGCAGTCCCGGCGTGATGTACATCTCCTGCAGCTGCGTTCCCGTCCCGAAGTACGCCCGGACCTCCGATTCGAAGTCGCCGCTCGGATCGGTATCGAGGTTGTGGGCGTGCTTCGCGTAAATCATTCCATGCAGCATCAGGGAATTGAGTGGGAAGAGCGGGCCCTTCTGAACAATGCCGGCGTACGTGTCGGCGTCGCGGTAGGTGATCCACTTCTGCCGCCAGCTGCCCACACCGGCGAATTCGTGATCCTCCCCGCCACGCCAGATGGAATCGCACGAGCGCAGGAAGAAGGGAGACGGATACGTCCCGGTCGTGAGATTGACGTAGAGATCGGGCTTCTCGTTCCGGAGGTCCCCGATGAGGGAAAGCATGGCGTCGAAATCAGAATCGAACAGCGATCCCGGAAAGACGTGCGAGACGTTCCCGGTGCCGTCGAACTTGAACTGATTGACGCCATACGTCTTGATCATATCGACGCAGACGTCGTGAAATCGCTTGTAGTACTTGGGGCCCGACAGCTCGAAGCCGCCCTCGTTGGTCTCGAATCCTTGCGTCTTGCCGTACGCCACCCGCTCGTCGCGCGGCTTGCCGTATCCACCCCACGGGGACATCCACACGCCCGGGCCCGCGCCGTACTTCGCCGCGGCGGCGCGAATGGGAGTGAAGCCGTGCGGAAAACCGGAGTGGAAGTGCCAGAGCGTCTCCGGGTCGTCCCATCCGTCGTCGAACAGGAAGGAATCGAGGACCACCGCCCGCTTGCGGTGGAGCTCGACGCCGAACGCGTCGATCACGGCGAGGGCGCCGGCCTCGTCGTACTTCGAGAAGTAGCCGAGGTCGTACCAGGAGTTGTAGTGCAGGAAGGGACGGTAGGGGTGAGCCCGTTCGCGTTCCAGGTACAGCAGGAAGTCGCGCCGCAGCTGCCCCGACGTCACGGGCCCGACCACCGACGAGCAGGTGACGGGTGCTCCAGGCCTGATCGGCAGCTCCCGCGACAGGCCATAGCGGACCCGGTCGCTCTCGACGGTGTGGTGCGACAGAGGATGCTCGAACCCGGCAAACCAGCCATTGGTCACCACGGGGGATCCGTCGACCGAGCCCGAGAGGCGCGCGCCGGGCAGGGTCAGCTCGCCCAGCTGGATCTCTTTGACGGGGAGATCGCTTCCCACCGCCCGGATCGTGACTTCCTGCCGCAAGTACCGGGAATCGGTGCGCAGAATCGCGCGCCAGGTGACGCCCAGGCGGGACGCGGGATCGGTCAGTTCGACGGTGACCTGGTGACCCGGGAGGCGGTCGGCGAATCGGGAGGCGCGGTGGTCCCCCGGCAGGCGCTCATAGGTCGGCGCCCGGGCCTGGAGCTCGGACCCGACGATGGTCGTCCCATCCTGGAGCACCAGCGTCACGACTTCCTCGGGGAGTGACAGCACCCGGTGAACGCCGATGTCCGTGATGGTGAGGCCCTTGAGGACGCCCCCCGACAGTCGCCACGTCGCGTTGATGGCGTCGTTGCCGAGGGTGATGTCGGCGGCGTCGACGCGGTAACGCAGCGTCGTGGCCGTCCCCGAGGTGATCAATCCCCCGGCGAGGAATCCCGCCTGCTGTACGAACTCGCGACGCGTCCAGGGACTCATGGGCGGGAACGTTGCCACCTCCACCGATTCCGCGCTAGCTTCGGGCGTCAACTCGCACTTTGAGGAACAGGATGCGGCGGGACGAACCGTACGACGTGTGCATCGTGGGCTCGGGAGCGGGAGGCGGGATGGCCGCGTACGCGCTGACGCGTGCCGGTGCCCGCGTCATCGTGCTCGAAGCCGGCGTTCCCTGGGACAACACCAAAGACTCGGCGATGCTGAAATGGCCGTACGAGACACCCCGCCGCGGGGCCGGCACCCATCAGCGGCCCTTCGGGGAATTCGACGCCTGCATCGGCGGCTGGAACATCGACGGCGAGCCCTACACGGTGGCTCCGGGGAGCAAGTTCTCCTGGTGGCGCGCGCGGATGGTCGGTGGCCGCACCAATCACTGGGGACGTATCTCGCTCCGTTTCGGCCCGAACGACTTCAAGCACAAATCTCTCGACGGGCTGGGTGACGACTGGCCCATCACCTACGACGACGTCGCGCCGTACTACGATCAGGTCGATCGCCTGGTGGGGGTGTTCGGGAGCCGCGAAGGGCTCCCCAACGAGCCTGATGGCCTGTTTCTGCCGCCCCCCAAGCCTCGCTGCTACGAGCTGATGGTGAAGGATGCGGCCGACCGGCTGCATGTCACGTGCATTCCATCACGGTTGTCGATTCTCACGCAGTCAATCAATGGCCGCGCGCATTGTCACTACTGCGGTCAGTGCAGCCGGGGATGCACGGTGAACGCGAACTTCTCGTCCACCAACGTGCTGATTGCTCCCGCGCTCACCACCGGCAAGCTGACGCTGGTGACGCACGCGATGGTGCGTGAGGTCACGATGGGGAAGGATGGGCGCGCGACGGGGGTGAGCTACATCGATAAGACCACCGGCACCGACCGGCAGGTGCGGGCGAAGGCGGTCGTGCTGGCGGCGAGCGCGTGCGAAACTTCTCGCCTCCTCCTCAATTCCCGCTCGACGCTCTTCCCCAGCGGGCTTGGCAACCAGGGCGGAAAGGTGGGGAAGTACCTGACCGACACGACAGGCACGGACGTCTCGGGATATATCCCGAAGATGGAGGACCACGTCCCGCATAACCATGACGGCGTCGGCGGCATGCACGTCTACATGCCCTGGTGGCTCGACAACAAGAATCTCGATTTCCCTCGCGGCTATCACATCGAGGTCTGGGGTGGCACCTCGGTGCCGATGAACGGACTCCTGACCGGCATCGAGTCCTATCCGGGCGGCGGCGGGTACGGGAAGCAGCTGAAGGCCGACTACCGGAAGTACTATGGCGCGTACGTCGGGTTTTCGGGCCGTGGCGAGATGATTCCGAACGAGGACAGCTACTGCGAGCTCGATCCCAACACCGTTGACCAGTACGGGATTCCGGTCCTCCGCTTTCACTGGAAGTGGACCGACCACGAGTACCTCCAGAGCAAGCACATGCAGGAGACCTTCCGGTCACTGGTGGATGCCATGGGCGGAACGGTGTTCGATCCGATGCCGGCGAAAGAGCAGGGGTACGGGCTTTCCACGGGCGGCAGCATCATCCACGAGCTGGGTGGTGCGCGCATGGGGGACGATCCCAGCAGCTCCGTCGTCGATTCGCACTGTCAGGTGCACGGCGTGAGGAACCTGTTCGTGGCGGATGGCGCGCCGTTCGTGAGCCAGGCCGACAAGAATCCGACCTGGACCATCCTGGCCCTCTCGCTGCGCACGTCCGAGTACGTGGCGGACCAGATGAAGAAAGGGGCCCTGTAGTGGCCATGAATCGCCGAGATGCGGCGAAAGTTCTGGCGGTGGCTCCGGTGGCGATGGCCTTCCGCTGGGCTCCCGAATCAGTGCGCGAGGCCGCCGCGCTCGCCCGGGAGACGCTCGACCAGCAGACGCCGTTCAAGCCGAAGTTCTTCACCGCGCATGAGTGGCGGACGGTGCGGGTGCTGGTAGACCTCATCATCCCGGCCGACGAGCAATCCGGGAGTGCCACGCAGGCCGGAGTGCCCGAGTTCATGGATTTCATGTGCCTGGACGACAAGGGACTCGACATCCCCGTCCGGGGCGGGCTCGCCTGGCTCGACACCGCATCGCATGAGGCCTTCGGCAAGGCGTTCGTCGACGGCTCGGCGGCCGATCAAACGGGGCTCCTCGACCGGATTGCGTGGCCCAAGAAGGTGAAGCCGGAGGACACGCAGGGGGCGGCTTTCTTCACGAGCTTCCGGGATCTCACGTCATCCGGGTTCTACTCGAGCCGGATGGGCGTCCATGACCTCAAGTACATCGGCAACACCTTCGTGCCCGAATGGAAGGGCTGTCCTCCGGAAGCACTGGCCAAGCTGGGAGTCCACTATCCATGACCGACCGACGGCCGGGTCGCCTGGGCATCGGGTTCGTCGGCTCCGGGTTCAATGCCCGTTTTCACATGCTGGGATTTCAGGCGGTGCGCGACGCCGACATCCGCGGCGTCTGGAGTCCCAATGCCGCGCGCGCCGGCGAAGCGGCCAGGTACGCGAAGAAGCTCGACGTCGGGGATGCCAAGCCGTACACGTCGATCGCCGACATGGTGGCCGATCCTGCCATCGATGCCCTCTGGCTCTGTGGACCCAATCAGGCGCGCATCGAGAACGTCGAGGAGATCGTCCATGCGGTGACGGGCGGGAAGGGCGAGCTGAAGGGCCTGGCCTGCGAGAAGCCGCTCGCCCGCAACGTGGCGGAGGCGCAGAAGGTTGTGGATCTGGTCAAGAACGCGAAGCTCAAGCACGGATACCTCGAGAACCAGCGTTTCTCGCCGCAGGTCGAGACCGGGAAGAACCTGATCTGGGCGCGGGGCGCGAAGCTCACCGGCCGGCCCTACCTCGCCCGCGCCGCGGAGGAGCATTCGGGACCGCACATGCCGTGGTTCTGGCAGGGCAAGCTGCAAGGTGGCGGCGTGTTGAACGATATGATGTGCCACTCAGCGCTCGTCGTCCGGCATCTCCTCACGGCGCCTGGTGCGCCGGCGTCTTCCGTAAAGCCCATGCGGATCACGGGGCACATCGCGAGTCTCAAGTGGAGCAGGCCTGAGTACTCGAAGAAGCTTTCGGAGACCATGGGGAAGGACGTCGACTACGCGAAGGCTCCCGCCGAGGATTTCGCGAGTGTGATGATCGAGTTCCAGGATTCCGACGGCCACAAGGTGCTGGGCGAAGCGACGACGTCCTGGAGCTTTGTCGGCGCCGGCCTGCGACTCTCGGCGGAGCTGCTGGGCCCCGAGTATTCGATGTCGTGGAACACGCTCGACTCGGGGCTCAAGCTCTTCTTCAGCCGGGAAGTGAAGGGGAAGAGTGGCGAGGACCTGGTCGAGAAGCAGAACGCCGAGATGGGGCAAATGCCGGTAGTGGCGAGCGAGGCGGCGGCGTACGGCTACGAGGCCGAGGACCGCCACTTCGTGCGGGTGTTCCTCGGCAAGGAAGAGCCGCTGCTCACGTTCGATGACGGGCTCGAGGTGGTGCAGATGCTGATGACGGCGTATCGCAGTGCGGAGGAAGGCCGGACCGTGGACTTCTCTCCGAAGGAGATCGCCTCGTTTATCCCCGCGGTCGCGAAAGGAACCTGGAAGCCATGACTCGCGCGTGCCTTTCACTTGGCGCACTTAGCCTCTTAGCCACTTGGCCACTCGCTGCTCAGGGGAAGTGGCCGCCGAATTCGATGGATCGCCCGAAGCCGCCCGTGATTGCGGTCGGTCCGGCGCCGGCTCCCGGGGCCCCACCATCGGACGCGATCGTGCTCTTCGATGGTAAAGATCTGAAGGGCTGGGCGTCGGACAACGACTCCGGCCCGGCGAAGTGGATCGTGAAGAACGGGTACATACAGGTCGTGCCCGGCAAGGGTGGGATTCACACCACGCGCACGTTCGGGGATGTTCAGCTCCACATCGAATGGTCGCCGCCGACCCCGCCGCACGGGGATTCGCAGGAGCGCGGCAATTCCGGCGTGTTCCTGATGAGTCACTACGAGATTCAGGTGCTCGACATCTACCACAACATCACGTACGCCGATGGTGAAGCCGGCGCCGTGTATGGCCAGACGCCCCCCCTCGTGAATCCGGCGCGTCCCCCCGGCCAGTGGCAGACGTACGACATCGTCTTCCATCGTCCGCATTTCGACGCCAGCGGCAACGTGACTCAGGACGCACGGGTGACGGTGTTCTTCAATGGCGTGCTGGTGCAGGATAACACGGACATCACGGGCTGGACGGTGCACGGCGCGGTTGCCAAGTACCAGCCGCACGCCGATGCCATGCCGCTCGCGCTGCAGGATCACGAGAACGCGGTGCGGTTCCGGAATATCTGGGTCAGGGAGCTGAAAGAAGGCGAGTGACCCAAGTGCGGAGTGCGGAGTGCGAAGCGACCCTCGGGCGGCTACTCCGCACTCCGCACTCCGCACTTCAGACTTACTCGCCGGTTGGTCGGTTCACCTTGGCATAGCTCTCCTCGGCGCTGACCCGGGCGGCAGGATCCCCGAAGATCTTCTCCCCGTCAAACCGCCCATTCTCGATGAAGACCTCCGAGATCTTCTTCCCCGCGGTCACCGATCCGGCGAGGTACAGCCCCGGGACCGTGGTCTCGAGGGTTTCGGGGTTGAGCTTGGGACGCCCGCTGGCTGAGTCGAACTCGATGCCGATCGTCGAGAACAGGTCGAAATCCGGGTGGTATCCCGTGAGCGCGTACACGCGGTCCGCCGTAACACGCACGCCCCCGCTGAGAATCACGTCGCGTTCCGTGATCTCCACGACCTCCGCGCCGAACCGCGCCGCGATCTCGCCAGCCTTGATGCGATTCTCGAGATCGGGCTTGAGCCAGTACTTCACGCTCGCGGGAAGGGATGCGCCGTGGTAGACGAGCGTCACCTTCGCGCCGGCCCGGAACAGCTGCAGCGCGGTTTCGACCGCCGAGTTCTTGCCGCCGATCACGACGACGTCGAGGCCGGCGGACCGGTGCGCTTCGTCGAAATAGTGCGACACGTGGGGCAGCAGCTCGCCGGGAACGCCGAGGGGGTTCGGGTGATCGAAGTATCCGGTGGCGAGCACGACCCGCTCGGCGACCATGGTCTCGACGCCGAGGCGGCCGGCGATGGTGCATGCGATGCCCTGAGGTGCCGGAGCGGCCTTGAGCAGCTTGGCCCCCGTCCGCACACGGAGCTTTTCGACCCGCACGACGCCGCGGTAGTACTTGAGGGCTTCTTCACGTGTGGCTTTGGGGCCCGCGCACACCAGGGGATGGCCGCCGATCTCCAGGCGCTCCGGGGTCGTGAAAAAGGTCATCCCGACCGGATAGCGAACGATGGACTCCGCGATGGCACCCGCGTCGATCACCAGGGGCAGGAGACCACGGCGGGTAGCGGAGATCGCACAGGACAGCCCGATGGGTCCGGCGCCGACAATGAGAACACTTTCGCGGGGCGTGGAGGGCATGCGAGGAATCTATACCCGCTCTAGCGAGGGTCGCGGGGGACGAGCAACATTTTCCCGATGCCAAGCACCCCGGAACGGAAGCCCTCGGACGAGGAAATCGACGTCTTCGGGATGACGCATCAGGGCCTCGTGCGGAAAAACAACCAGGACCACTTCCTGCTGGGCTCGCTCCGCAAACAGATGCAGGTGCTGCAGACCAGCCTCCCGCTCTCGGCGGACGTCGGTCCTCCGGACGAGCGCGTGGCGTTTCTCGCCATGGTGGCCGACGGGGTGGGTGGCGGGCCGCGCGGCGAGGCGGCGAGCCAGCTCGCGCTCTCCGCCATCACGCAGTACGTCACGAACAGCGCGCAGTGCTACTACGCCGCGGAGACCACCGACGAGTCGTTTCTCGAGAACCTGAACGAGGGCGCCAAACGCGTCCACGCCGAGGTCGTTGCGACGGCGGACCGGGACCCGGATCTGAAGGGGATGGCCACCACCCTGACGCTGTTCATCGGCGTCTGGCCCCGGGTGTACATCCTCCAGGTCGGGGACAGCCGCTGTTACCTGTATCGCCGCGGCCAGCTCACTCAGATCTCGCGTGATCAAACGATGGCCCAGGAGCTGTATGAGCAGGGCGCGCTGACGAAAACCGACCTGATGCGGTCGCCGCTCAACAATGTTCTGTCGAGCTCCATCGGCGGCGGGCAGAGCGCACCGGTCGTCACGGAGGTACGGAATGAGCGCGGCAACGTCTGGCTGCTGTGCAGCGATGGACTCACCAAGCATGTACCGGACGAAAAGATTGCCGCTCGATTGAAGGAGATGAAAACCGCCAAAGAGACCGTCCAGCAACTGATCCAGGACGCGCTCGACGGCGGCGGCACGGATAACGTCACGGTGATTGTCGGGTACGCCCGGGGGGATTCGTGATGAACGGTGTCAGGGGTCAGGGGTCAGGTATCAGCGTGCTCCTTGCCTTGGCCACATCCCTGGCCGCGCAGGGCAAGCCCGCCCAATGGGTCACCGACACGGCAGCGCCGTGCGCTGGACTGACGGTCGGGTGGTGGGTGGAGGCCGCGAAGCTGCAGACCATCGTAGGTGCGCGCGGCACCGTGGCGCCACGGCCCGACGGCAAAGGGCTGGTGCTCCTGTTCGCGACAACCTGTCCGCACTCGACTATCGACGGTACGAACACGGGCCCCGTCGCCCTCGGCGCCGTGATCGTCCGCATCGAAGCCCGCAAGGACTCCACCAGACCGGCTGGTACTCGCTGGAGCTCTTCGCCCTTCGCCTACGGCCCGGCGGCGGCCCCGGTCACCGAGATGTTCAAGCTCTACGGGTTCGCGACCAGCACCGGCCCCGTCATCCTCCAGGCGGATTCGGCCGGCGGGCAGCGGAGAGCGCTATTCGTGATCGAAACCGGGGACGGCAAGGTCGAAGCCAACGTCGCGCTCGGCGACTCCACCACGCGCTTCGATGTCACGGGTTACCTGGCGTCAGGGGGTCCGGAGGGAGTATTCGGGGGGCACGAGTGGGCGAACCGGCGCTTCGGGACGGCGACGGTCCAGGCTTCAGGCCAGACGATTCTCTCGCGCCTCGGCATCACGACTCCGCCGGACCTCGCGACCTTCGACACGAACTTCGGCTGGGCGTTTTCGTTCTCGCATGAGAGGTAGGACGTCAGACGTCGGTCCTCAGGCCATCCCGCGGGCTTCGAGCTCTTCCAATGACCGCGGCCAGTCTTCCTTGAGCAGACGGGACATCGCGCGGTCCGCCAGCACGCGCCCACCCGTCTGACACTTCGGGCAGTAGTTGACCTCGTTCTCGGCGTACCGGATCCGCTGGATCGGCGCACCGCAATCGGGGCAGGGCTTCCTGAAGCGCCCATGCACCGCCATCCCCTCCCGAAACGCCGTGACTTTCTCCGGGAATCCATCGCCGGCCTCGGTCTTCAGCCGCTCGGTCCAGGTGGTCAGGATTTCTCGCGTGGCCCGGTGCAGCCGGACAATCTCGGCTTCCGAGAGCTTGGAGGTCAGGGCGAGGGGCGACAGGCGGGCGGCGAACAGGATCTCGTCGGAATAGGCGTTGCCGATCCCGGAAAAGAGCTTGGGGTCGGTCAGGGCCCGCTTCAGCGTGTGGTTTTCCAGGGTGAGGGTGCTGCCGAACGACCGGACGTCGGCCGTCATGACGTCGATCCCCCCGGGGTCGAGCTGCTTCAGTGCACCCGTGCCCCGCAGAATGTGCATGGCGGCCCGCTGTTTCTTGCTGACCTCGGTCAGGAGCAGGGAGGCGTGTTCGAAGTCGAGCGCCAGGAGGCCGATGCGCGTAGGAAGAGCGGCGCCCGGAGCCTTCCATTTCAGCCGTCCGGCGATCATCAGGTGGATCACCAGAAAGAGATCGTCGTCGAGTCCGAACACGATCCGCTTGCCGAGCCGCCGCAACGTCTGCACGGTGTGACCGGGGATCGACGACACCGGCGGCTCGACCGTTCGCAGGACGAACGGGCTACGGACGCGCAGAGCCGTGATGGAGCGGCCGAGCACGCGGGGCGCCAAAGCCGCAAGATAGGTTTCGATGTCGGGGAGTTCGGGCATCCGTTCCAATTCTAAGCCAGGAGACCAAACCCGTGTACCGTCGCATCGCTGCCGTCAGTCTGCTCGCGCTCGGATTGGCCGGGGCCGTCGCAGCTCCCGCCGCCGCTCAATTCGGAGCGCCCGCTTCGGGATTCGTTGTCGACAACCCCATCCTGCGGCGCATCTACGCCTTGGGGATGGACAGCTCCCACGCCCAGGCACTCGCTCAGGTGTTGTTCGACTCCCTAGGCCCCCGGCTCACCGGGTCCCCCGGCATGGAAGCGGCCCAGGACTGGGCGGTGAACACGTACAAGTCGTGGGGCATTATGGACGCCAAGAAGGAGCAGTACGGCACCTGGCGCGGCTGGCGCCGCGGCATCACGCACATGGATCTGCTGACTCCGCGAGTCCGTTCACTGGAAGCGACGATGCTGGCGTGGAGCCCTGGGACGCCGAAAGGCAAGCCCGTCCGCGCTCCGGTCATCGCGCTCCCCGACGTCGCGGATAGCGCGGCATTCGTCGCGTGGCTCCCCCAGGCGAAGGGCAAGTTCGTGATGGTGTCGTTCCCGCAGCCGACCTGCCGTCCCGACACGAGTTGGGAGCATTGGGCCGTCCCGGCGGTTTACGATTCGATGAAAGCACAGCGCCAGGCGGCTCAGCGCGCCTGGAGCGACCGCATCGCCCATACCGGCTACGAATACCGGTACGGCCACTACTCGCTCGCGCGACGGCTCGAAGCGGCCGGAGTGGCGGGCGTGATCTCCAATTATTGGTCGCAGGGTTGGGGCGTTGACAAGATCTTCGACACGTATGTCGATCACACGCCGGTCGTGGATGTGTCGTGCGAGGACTACGGTCTCCTGTACCGTCTGGCCGATCATCATCAGGGACCGGTCGTGGAGCTGCAGGCGGAGTCGCAGGCACGTGGGGAGGTCCCGGTCTACAACGTGGTCGCGTCCATCAAGGGCTCCCAGCTCCCGAACGAATACGTCATGCTCTCCGCGCACTTCGATTCGTGGGATGGCGGCTCCGGCGCGACCGACAACGGCACCGGCACCATCATGATGATGGAAGCGATGCGCATCCTGTCGATCGTCTATCCCCATCCGCGACGCACCATCCTCATCGGGGACTGGAGCGGCGAGGAAGAAGGACTGCTCGGTTCCAAGGGATTCGTCGCCGACCATAAGGAGATCGTCGACAGCCTCCAGGCCCTGTTCAATCAGGACAACGGGACCGGGCATGCGGAACGGCTGAATTCCGCCGGATTCCCGGACGCGTCCGGCAATCTGGCTCGCTATCTCGCGCAGATTCCATCGGATTTGACGCGAGAGATCAAGTTCGCGTTTCCCGGCATGCCGGCGGGGGGCGGCACGGACAATGCGTCGTTCGACATGTGCGGAGCGCCCGGGTTTGACCTCAGCTCGGGGCAGTGGGACTACGGGCTCTACACGTGGCACACCAACCGTGATACGTACGACAAGATTTCCTTCGATGACTTGAAGCAGAATGCGACACTCGTCGCCATGATGGCGTATCTCGCGTCGGAAGATCCGCAGTTCATGTCGCGCGTGAAGCGGGATGTGATGCCCATCGGGCGGAATGGGCAGCCCATGACGTGGCCGGCCTGCATGCCGGGGGCGCGGTCGACACCGGCTCCGCAGTAACGAGGCGAGCTGAGCGCCGGACTCCGCGTGGTTGACAGTCATTCGTCCCACGTGGAGTTTCGGTGCCTCAGAGCGACGCAGGTCATGAATTTCCGGCCGTGAGGAGATGAGAGTGCGGAGTGTGGAGTGCGGAGTGCGGTGTCTGGTCGTAGGACTCCTGGCACCATCGGTGCTACTCGCGCAGCACCGGCATTACCTGGCCGCCACTCCCAAGACCGTCGCCTGGGGCTACTACAGCGCCGCCGCGAAACCGGTGCTCACCGTCCCGTCGGGTGACACCGTCGACGTCGAAACCCTGCTGACGAACGTTCCGGATCGTCTGGCGGCGGCCGGAGTGCCTGTCGACCAGATCCAGCAATCGCTCAAAGACATCGTCACGCAGGTAACCGACAAGGGACCGGGTGGACACATCCTCACCGGTCCCATTTTCGTTCAGGGCGCCGAGCCGGGTGACGTGCTGGAAGTGAAGATCCTGTCGATTCACTATGCGATCGGCTACGGCTACAACGGTTGTGGTGGGTTTCTGCCGGAGAACTGCGCGACGCCTCGGACGCGCATCATCCAGCTCGACACCGCCGGCAATGTGGCTCGACTGGACTCCGGCATCGTTGTTCCTCTTCATCCCTTCTTCGGATCGATCGGCGACGCCCCGTCCCCCGACTCCGGACGCGTCTCCAGCAATCCTCCCGGTGTGCACGCGGGCAATCTCGATAATCGCTCTCTGGTCGCCGGCACGAGCCTGTTCATTCCGGTCCACGCGGCGGGAGCACTCCTCGAAGTGGGCGACGGTCACGCCGCGCAGGGCGACGGCGAAGTCGACCAGACGGCTATCGAGACGTCGCTCCTCGGCCGATTTCAGCTCATCGTCCACAAGGACATGCATTTCACCTGGCCCCGCGGTGAGACCCCCACCGAGCTGATGACGATGGGCACGGACCGGGACCTCACCAAGGCCACGCAGATCGCGACGCAGCAGATGATCGAGATGTTGATGCAGGTGAAGGGACTCTCGCGGATGGAGGCGTATCGGATCGCCAGCATGGCCGCCGATCTGCACATCGCGGAGCTGGTGGATCAGAACGTCGGTGTCTACATGACGATCCCCAAGTCCGTCTTGGGTGTGACTCACTTCTAGGAGCTGATGTGACTTCTCGCCGAGACTTCCTGGTACGCACCGGGCAGGTGGGCGGTGCCCTCGCCGTCGCCCCCACACTGCGTTGGACGCTCCCCGCGCGCCATGACGCTGCAGGCCTCGCGGGCCCCGTCCCTCCCGAATTTCTCTCCGGACTCAAGTGGCGCATGCTCGGCCCCTTCCGCGGTGGCCGGACCGATGCGGTCTCCGGTGTGCCGGGCCGCTCAGAGGAGTTCTACTCCGGTTCGGTGAACGGCGGTCTCTGGAAAACCATCGACGGCGGCAGAGTCTGGCAGCCGATCTTCGACGACCAGCCCGTGGCCTCCATCGGCGCGATCGCAGTAGCGCCTTCGGCGCCCGACACCGTCTACGTGGGAAGCGGTGAATCGACCCTGCGGGACTCGACCGGTTTCGGCAACGGCGTCTACAAATCGATTGACGCCGGCAAGACCTGGACGCACCTGGGCCTCGACAACACGCAGCACATCGGCAGGGTCGCCGTCGATCCCAGGAACGCCGACGTCGTGTTCGTTGCGGCGATCGGGCATTTCTACGCCGACAGCGCGGACCGCGGCATCTACCGGTCGACGGATGGCGGGAAGACCTGGAAGAAGGTGCTCGACAAGGGACCGTCGGTGGGAGGCGTGGATGTCGCGATCGATCCTTCCAATCCGAAGGTCGTGTTCGCCTGCCTGTGGAACACGCGCCGGCCACCCTGGTTCACGTACGCGCCGACCAATGGCCCTGGCGGCGGGCTCTACAAGTCGACCGACGGCGGCGACACCTGGAAGCAGATGACGCAGGGCTTGCCGTCCGAGGGGGTAGGGCGCTCCGGCATTGCGATCGCCGCTTCCCATCCGTCACGCGTGTACGCGGTTGTCGACTGCCTGACTCCCGAGCCGGGCGCCACCGTGCAGCCTCCCCGCCCCGGCGGGTTCGGGCGGGACACGACACCGAGGCAGGGCGGGTTTTTCCGCTCGGACGATGGCGGGGAGACGTGGACGCGCACGTCGGCGGATCAAGCCCTCTGGGGCCGCGGGTGGTACTTCGAGCAGGTCGTCGTCGATCCGAAGGATCCGGATGCCGTGTTCGTGTCGAACGTGTCGGTCTCGCGGTCCCTGGACGGCGGCAGGACGTGGGTGCCGGTGCGGGGTTCGCCGGGTGGTGATGACTACCACCAGCCCTGGATCTCGCCGGACGATTCGGACACGTTGATCGTCGCCTCCGATCAGGGCACCGTGATCAGCCGCAATGCGAAGACCGCGGATCCGAAGCAGCTGACGTGGAGCTCGTGGCTCAACCAGCCCACGGCGCAGATCTACCACGTGTCGGTCGATCCGCGATTCCCGTACTGGGTCACCGGTGCGCAGCAGGACTCGGGCTCGGTGGCGGTCCGTGCGCGTGGCAAGTTCGCCCAGATCTCCATGCGCGATTGGGAGCCAATCGGGGCAGGGGGCGAGAGCGGATACACGGCGGGGGATCCGCTGCATCCGGGAGTGATTTACGGAGGGGCGGGCTCCCGGTACGACATGGAGCTCAATCGCGAGGTCTCGGGCACCACGGCGCCGAAGGCGAAGGAAGAAGGTGTCGCGGAGCGGCATGACTGGACGCAGCCACTGGTGCTGTCGCCCGCCGATCCACACGCCCTCTACTACGGGACCCAGTTCCTTTATAAGTCGACCGATACGGCCAAGTCCTGGACCGAGATTTCTCCGGATCTGACCCGGCCGAATCCGGGCATCCCCAAGAATCTCGATACCACGGCGTCCGCCGATCAGGGCAACAACCAGCGCGGCGTGATTTACACGATCTCCCCGTCGCCGGTGCAGGCGCCGATGGTCTGGATCGGAACGGACGACGGGCTGATTCAGCTCACCACGGACGACGGTCAGACGTGGAAGGACGTGACGCCCAAAGAGCTGACGCCGTGGAGTCGGGTGACGATGGTCGAAGGGTCCCATTCAGACGCGAAGACGGCGTATGCGAGCGTCGACCGGCATCAGCTGGCGGACTTCGATCCCTACATCTACCGCACCAGGGATCAGGGTAAGTCGTGGCAGAAGATCACGACGGGCCTGCCTGCGGGCGTCTACGTGCACACCGTCAAAGAGGACCTGCATCGGCCGGGGCTGTTGTTCGCAGGCACGGAGCGCGGGGCTTACGTCTCGTTCGATGCCGGCGATCACTGGCAGCCCTTGCAGCTGAACTTGCCGGTCACGTCGGTCCGCGACTTCCAGGTGTACGGCAACGACCTGATCGTCGCGACCCATGGGCGCGGGTTCTGGGTGATCGACGACATCAGCCTCCTGCGTCAAATCGACGACCAGGTCCTCAAGGCCGACGCGTATCTCTTCCAGCCCGCCGATGCCATCGAGGTCGTGCCGGGAGACGACAACGGGACGCCTCTGCAGAAGGATGAGCCGCAGGCGGAGAACCCGCCGAATGGCGCCTACATCGACTACTACCTCAAGAGCGCTCCGGCGACACCGGTGACCCTCGAGATCCTCGATTCGACGGGCACATCCCTGGAGACCTTCACCAACGCGCCGGCGGAGAATGCTGGGGGCGGGGGGCAGGGTGGACAGCCGCAGGGCATTCCGAACACCACGGCCTTGTGGCGCGTGCCGCCGGCTCCATTTTCTGCGGCGGCCGGCATGCACCGGGTGGCCTGGGATCCGAATGCCGGAAGACGGCGTCGTGGCCCGCGTGGCGGAGCGAATCAGCCGCCTCCACCCAAGCTCCCCGGGACGTTCACCGCGAAGCTGACGGTGAATGGCCAGACGCAAACCAAGAGCTTCATGGTCCGGCCCGATCCGCGGATCGCCGCCGAGTAGCTCAACTACGAGGGAATCGATGTCGCCCAGAATGTTGTGGTTGCCCTTCGCCGCGCTGGTCGCTGCCGCCACACCGGCGGCCGACGGTCCCTTCACCATGGCGCAGGTGCTCGGCTATCCCTACCCGAATGAGCTGGTCACCGCCCCTTCAGGCGCGGCGATGGCGTGGGTGTTTAACGAGCATGGTGTGCGGAACGTCTGGGTGGCGGAAGCACCCGACTGGAAGGCGCGGCGGCTGACCAATGGCACCGCGGATGACGGTCAGGAGCTGGGGCAGCTGCAGTTCACGAAAGATGGCAAGACGATCATCTACGTGCGCGGCGGCGATCATGACGCGAACTGGGATGCGCCGCCCCCCGATCCAGATCACAGTCCGGTCGAACCCAAGTTGAAAATCTGGACGGTGCCCGTCGCGGGCGGCACCCCGAAGGTGCTCACGGAAGGGGACTCGCCTCTGCTGTCGCCCAAGGGGGACCTGGTCGCATTCATCAAGGGTGGTCAGATCTGGTCCATCCCGGTCGATGGATCGAAGGGGGCGAGTCAGCTGGTGTTCGCCCGCGGCGACAACAACTCGATGGCCTGGTCACCGGACGGGAGCAAGCTCGCCTTCGTCTCGGACCGCGGCGACCACACGTTCATCGCCGTCTTCTCGGACACCGCGACACCGCTCCAGTACCTCGCGCCGTCGACCTCGATCGACGTCGAGCCCACCTGGTCCCCCGACGGCAAGCAGATCGCGTATGTCCGGGTCCCCGGTCGTGGCGGGCCTCCGCGGATGATGCTGCAGCGCTCGATGGAGCCGTGGCAGATCTGGGTCGCCGACGTGGCGACCGGTGCCGGGCACATCGTGTGGAAGAGTCCGCTCACACTCCACGCATCGTATGGGGGCGCCAATCTCCTCTGGGGTGACGGCGGGCACCTGGTCTTCCGCAACGGGACCGATGGCTGGGGTCACCTGTACTCGGTGCCGGTCACTGGTGGTGACGCGCTCCTGCTCACCCCCGGTGCATTCATGGTCGAGCATGAGGCACTCGCGCCTGACCGAAAGACGATCGTCTACAGCGCGAATACGGGCGCCGATTCCGACGACATCGACCGCCGGCATCTCTTCAAGGTGCCGGTGGATCGCGCGGCGCCGACCCCGCTCACCACGGGAGCCGGTGTGGAATGGACTCCGTCGGTGACGGGTGACGGCAACTGGGTTGCGCTCATTTCCGCGGAAGCGAAGAGGCCGCCGCTGCCGGCGGCGATGAAGCTGGACGGTGGCGAGCTGCGATTGATTGGCGCCGAGCAGATTCCGCCGGACTTCCCGACGCAGGCCCTCGTGGTGCCGAAGAAGGTGGTGTTCCGCGCGGCCGACGGGACTGAGGTGCATGGCCAGCTCTTCGAGCAGCCCGGCATCACCGGCAAGCACGCCGGCATCGTCTTCGTTCATGGCGGCCCCCCGCGCCAGATGATGCTCGGCTGGCACTACATGGGCTACTACTCGAACGCCTACGCGGTGAATCAGTACCTCGCGAGCCGGGGGTTCGTGGTGCTCTCGGTGAATTACCGGTTGGGGATCGGGTACGGCTGGGAGTTCCATCACCCGGCGCACGCGGGCCCCGCGGGTGCGTCCGAATACCAGGACGTGTTGGCGGGCGGGAAGTGGCTCGCGGCGCGCCCCGAAGTGGACAACGCCAAAGTCGGGATCTGGGGCGGGTCGTACGGCGGGTATCTCACCGCGCTCGGCCTCGCCCGGAACTCGGATGTCTTCGCGGCGGGCGTGGATTACCATGGCGTCCACAACTGGACCAGTGATGACGCCGATCGCTACACGCCCCACTGGCGGTACGAACAGGGTGATCTCGACAGCGCGCGGAAGGTGGGTTGGACCTCCTCTCCGGTCGCCGACCTGAAGACGTGGCGGTCGCCGGTGCTGCTCATCCAGGGTGATGACGACCGGAACGTGCATTTCCACGAAACGGTGGACCTCGCACGCCGGCTCGATGCGGCGGGCGTGAAATTCGAGGAGATGGTGATCCCGGACGAGATTCACGGGTTCCTGCGCTGGCACTCCTGGTTGCAGGCGGACTCGGCGACGGCGGCGTACTTCCAGAAGACGTTCTAGGTCACTCGAAGGCGGGGGAAAGCAATGCGACACGCGATCGGGTTCCTGGCGCTGGCGGGTCTGGTGCCCGCCGGCCTTGGTGCGCAGGGCACCAGATTCCTTCACCAACCCGATGTCAGCGCCCGCTACGTGGCGTTTGCCTACGCCGGGGACATCTGGGTGGTGCCGCGCACCGGAGGTGACGCGCGCCGCGTGACGTCTTCGCCCGCCGTCGAAAGTGATCCGCGTTTTTCACCGGACGGCAAATGGCTCGCATTCACGGGCCAGTATGGTGCCAGGAATGACGTGTACGTCGTGGCCGTCGATGGCGGTGAGCCGCGGCGGCTGACCTGGCATCCGGCCGGGAGTGAAGTCCGTGGCTGGACTCCTGACGGCACCCACGTGGTGTTCGAATCCACGCGCGCCAGCGCGCCCGATGCCGAACCGCGGCTGTGGACCATCGCGGTCACCGGCGGCCTTCCCGAACCCCTGGCCGCGCCCCGCGCGCAGGCGGGATCACTCTCCCCTGACGGTCAGTCGCTGGCGTACCAGATGGTGCGGCCGTGGGAAGCGTACATGCGCCGGTATCGCGGCGGCCAGAACCAGCCCATCCGCATCATCGATCTGAAGTCCCTGGCGGAGCAGAAAGTGCCTTGGACCGACAGCCGCGATCAGCTCCCGGTCTGGATGGGCGGTACCATCTACTTCATCTCCGACCGGGATTGGACCAACAACGTCTGGGCCTACGACGTCGGCGCGAAAACGGTGAAGCAGATCACGCATTTCAATGACTACGACGTCCAGGGCCTCGGTGCCGGCGCCGGCGCCGTGGTCTACGAGCACGCCGGCGACATCCATCTGTACGACCCTGCCGCGGGCGCGGACCAGAAGCTCGAGATCCAGGTCGCGGGGGATTTCCCCTGGGCCATGCCCCACAGCGTACCGATCGCGCGTTCCCTGACCGCGCCGCAACTGTCGCCGACGGGAGTCCGTGCCCTGTTCGAAGGACGCGGAGACATCTACACGGTCCCGGTGGACAAGGGCACCTGGCGGAATCTCACGCGGTCTTCCGGTGTCGCGGACCGCATGCCGATCTGGTCGCCCGATGGGAAAAAGATCGCGTGGTTCTCGGACAGCTCGGGTGAGTACCAGCTCGTGGTGGACGACCAGGACGGCGTCACCCCCGCCCGGGTGTACTCGCTCGAGCATCCCTCGTATTTCTATGCTCCGTCCTGGTCTCCCGACGGCTCCCGGATCCTCTTTTCCGATGCGCAGACCAACATCTGGGTGCTGGATCTCGCCACCGGGAAGGAAACCCACGTCGACCAGGACAACTACACGTGGCCCACCCGCAGTGTGAATCCAGTCTGGTCGCCGGATTCGAAATGGATCGCCTACAACAAGCGGTTGCTCGGTTCGCAGTTCCACGCCGTGTTCGTCCACTCCCTGACCGACGGGTCGACGCACCAGATCACCGACGGACTCTCGGACGCCATCGATCCGGCGTGGGACAAGAGCGGCAAGTATCTCCTCTTTCTGGCGTCCACCGACTTCGCGTTGCGATCGGGCTGGCTGGACATGAGCTCGTACGATCACACCATCGAGCGGGGCGTCTACATCGCGGTGCTGGCCGCGGATCAGCCGTCGCCGCTCCTGCCGGAGACCGGTGACGAGGGTGCGAAGCGAGATTCCGCGGGCAGGAAGACCGATTCGGTCGCGGTGCGGATCGACTTCAGCGGATTGTCGCAGCGGATTCTGGCCCTCGACGTCCCGAGCCGGGACTACGACCAGTTGAAGGCAGGTGGGGCTGGAGAGTTCTTCTACGTCGAAAATATCCCGAACCGCCCGGACGTGCTGCACCGGTACAAGCTCAGCGACAAGAAAGCCGTGGACTTCGTAGGCGCCATGCGCGGGTCCTACGCGCTCTCGTTCGACGGGAAGAAGCTCTTGTACTCGCCCGGAGAGCAGGGGTCGCCACCGGGGCGGTGGGCGGTGGTGGATGCCGGCGGTGAGCCGCCAAGTGGTGGGAAGGGAATGCTGGCGTTGGCGGGCCTCAGCGCCGACATCGATCCCCTGGCTGAGTGGAAGCAGATCTTCAATGAGGCGTGGCGGGTCGAGCGGGACTACCTGTACGTCGCGAATCTGAATGGCGCGGATTGGCCGGCGCTGAAGGCGAAGTATCAGGTGCTCCTGCCCTACGTACGGCACCGCGCGGATCTCACCATGCTGCTGAGCCAGATGCAGGCGGAGCTCACGGTGGGCCACAGCTTCGCCGGGGGCGGGGACCTGCCCAGTGCGGACGCGCAGCCGGCCGGGCTGCTCGGCGCCGACTTCACCGTGTCGGACGGCCATTATCGCATTGCCAAGATTCTCACCGGCGAAAACTGGAATCCCGATCTTCAGGCGCCCCTGTCGGCGCCCGGGGTGGACGTCAAGACGGGCGACTTCCTGCTGGAAGTGAATGGCCGCCCGCTTGCGCCTCCAGAGAGTCCGTACGCGCCTTTCGTCGGAACCGCGGGACGTCAGGTCCAGATCCGCGTCGGTCCCCGGGCATCCGGTGAAGGATCGCATCTCGTCACCGTGGTCCCCATCGATGACGAATCGGGTCTCCGCACCCGGGACTGGATCGAGTCGAACCGCCGGAAGGTGGATTCGCTGTCGGGCGGCAAGCTGGCCTACGTCTACGTCCCGAACACCGGGGCCGGCGGGTACACGAGCTTCAACCGGTACTACTTCGCGCAGCAGGACAAACAGGGCGCCGTCATCGACGAGCGGTTCAATCATGGCGGCAGCATCGCGGATTACATGGTGGACATCATGAGCCGCCAGCTGCACGGCTACTTCAACCAGCGGTTGGGCGACCACTACACGGCGGTGACGGCGCCGGCCGCGGCGATTTGGGGACCGAAGGTTCTCCTGATCAATGAAATGAGCGGTTCGGGGGGCGACATGTTCCCCTACATGTTCCGCCAGATGAAGATCGGGCCGCTGATCGGGACCAAGACCTGGGGTGGCCTCGTCGGATGGGGCGGCGAGCCCCGCTTCGTCGATGGCGGCTTCATCTCGGCGCCCTCGACCGGTTTCTACAACCCCGCGGGCGAGTGGGACGTCGAGAACCTGGGTGTCGCGCCCGATATTCCGGTGGAGCAGACGGCGGCAGACCTGAACGCGGGACGGGACCCACAGCTCGAGCGTGGGGTGGCGGAGGCTCTCAAGATGCTCAAGGAGCATCCCGTTCAGCTGAAGCCGGAGCCGCCGGGCCCCGACCGGGTTCATCCGAAGCCCTGAACGGCTGGCTTTCGCAGGGGGCGGGCGGCACCTTTAGGCCGCCATGACCGACCCTTCGCGCCTCGCTGCCGCACTCGCCGACCGCTACCGCATCGAGCGCGAACTCGGTGCGGGCGGTATGGCCAGCGTCTATCTCGCTCAGGACCTCAAGCACGAGCGCCGCGTCGCGCTCAAGGTCTTGAAGCCCGAACTCGCCGCCGTCCTTGGCGGCGATCGTTTTGTGGTCGAGATCAAGACCACCGCGAGCCTGCAACACCCTCACATCTTGCCGCTCTTCGACTCCGGGACCGCGGACGGCTTTCTCTATTACGTGATGCCGTACATCGAAGGGGAGACGCTTCGGGACAAGCTGAACCGCGAGACGCAGCTCGGCATCGACGAGGCCGTGCGCATCACGCGCGAAGTCGCCGATGCGGTCGACTACGCGCACCGCCACGGCGTCATCCACCGGGACATCAAGCCCGAAAACATCCTGCTGCACGATGGCCGGCCGATGGTCGCCGATTTCGGAATCGCGCTTGCCCTGTCGGCGGCGGCCGGCGGCCGGATGACGGAGACCGGGTTGTCGCTGGGCACGCCGCACTATATGAGCCCCGAGCAGGCGACGGCCGAGAAAGACCTCACCAACCGGTCGGACATCTATTCACTCGGGTGCGTGCTCTACGAGATGCTGACCGGCAACCCGCCGCACGTCGGCGCGTCCGCTCAGCAGATCATCATGAAGATCGTGACCGAGGACGCCCCCGCGGTCACGACGGTGCGGAAGTCGGTACCACCGAACGTCGCGGGTGCGGTGGGCAAGGCCATCGAACGCTTGCCCGCGGACCGGTTCGAGACTGCGGCCGATTTCTCGCGCGCGCTCGCGGATCCCCAATTCCATTGGAACCTCGGAAGTGGCGCCGCACGTCTGGAGTTGGCTCCGCCAGGAGCCACGCGTCGAGACTGGAAACTCTGGGTGGGGGCGGCCGGACTCGTGGTCGCGGCTGCCGCTCTTGGGAGGTGGACCGCGCGGACGTCCCGGGGAGAGACGCTGACCGCACGGTTCGCGATCCCGGTGGCGGCGGAGGGGGGCATCACCAGCACGTCCGTCAACGCGCTGGCGCTCTCGTCCGACGGGCGTACGTTCGTGTTCTCGTCCCGTGGGGCCTTAGGCGCCGAGGCCCAGCTGTACGTCCGGAATCTCGACGAGCTTGAGGCACGCCCCATCCCCGGCACGCAGAGCGCGACCAGTCCGATCTTCTCGCCGGATGGCAAGCGCTTGGCGTACCTCGGGCCCGGGGGCGTGTACGTGCTGACGCTGCCGTTCAGCGGGGGCTCGGCCAATCCGCTGGCTGCGCATCAGACCCAGGCCCTCAGCGTCTTGCTCTGGCTCGACAGTGACCACCTGCTCATTTCGGACAATCGCGGCGGCATCGTCAGCGTCGCTCTGGACGGGACGACCCGCGTCATCGCCGAACCCGACCCCCGGGCACACGAGCAGAACCTTTTTCTCGAGGACGTCTTACCCGATCGTCACACGATCCTGGTCATCCCGGCGCTGGGGACAAGCATCGTAGGCCCCGTCGTCGCCCTCGACGCGAGGACCGGACACCGCACCCAACTGCTCGACGCAACGGTCAACGCCGCCTGGTATGCGGATGGATGTTTGCTCTGGGGCCTTCCGGCAGGCTCGTTGCAGGGAGCGCTGTTCGACCCGGACCGGCTCAAAATCATGAGCCCGCCGGTGTCGGTGGCGGACCACGTGCATCAGAATGTCGGGGGCTCGAGTCAGGCCGCGGTGTCGGTTTCCGGTTCTCTGGTGTACGCGGCGGAAGAGCCCGTCTCGCTGGTCCTGCTCGACCCGACCGGACACCCGCAGGTAGTGGGTGAGGGTCACCGGTTTCACAGTCCCCGGTTTTCCCCCGATGGCAGCCGCATTGCGCTCGACCTGATGGAGACTGGCGCCAGGGACGTGTGGACGTTCGATCTTCGTCAGCACACACTGGCGCGCCTCTCGTTCGAGAACGATGGGCACGACCCGGTTTGGGCGACGGACGGCCGGTGGATCGTGTATCAGCACAGCGGTGGAATCTGGCGGCGGCCGAGCGACGGCACGGGGACCCCCGATTCCATCTATACCGGCCCCGACGTCGCGCAGGCACTGGAGTACGAGCGGGACGGATCGGTGATCGGCGCGTCATACGGGGCGAGCGGCGCCTTCAACGTCGTCCGGGCCCCGTCTGAGCGCGGCAAATTCATTCCGCTGCTCACCAGCACCTTCACACAAGAGGCGGCGACGCTGTCGCGGGACGGGAAGTGGTTGGCGTACTCGGCGGACGAGACCGGGCGGCAGGAGGTGTACATTCGCCGGTACCCGGCCGGCCCCAAGGTACTGGTGTCGAGTTTGGGGGGACGGGAGCCCCGCTGGGCGCCCGACGGACATACGCTCTACTATATCGGGCAGGTGGACGGGAATCCGACGCTGATCGCCGCGACGATCGAGCCGGGAGAGACGGCCATGGTGCGCAGCCGCACGGCGCTCTTCGATGCTTCGGACTTCGACCCCGCGGAGCCCCACGCCAATTGGGACATCTCGCCGGACGGCACACATTTCATCATCGCCCGGCAGGCACCGTTGAACACCGTGATCTACGTCCTGAACTGGACCGAAGAGGTCCGTCGGCGGTCGGCCCGCCATGAGTAGGCCGTGACGCAACTCGATCGACTCACCCAGGCACTTGCGGAGCGCTACCGCATCGAGCGGGAGCTCGGCGCGGGTGGCATGGCGACCGTCTATCTCGCTGAAGACCTCAAGCACCATCGCCGCGTCGCCATCAAGGTGCTCCACCCGGATCTCTCGGCGGTGCTTGGACCCGAGCGATTTCACAAGGAGATCTCGCTTACCGCGGCCCTCCAGCACCCCCACATCCTGCCGCTCTTCGACTCCGGTGCTGCCGACGGCCTCCTCTACTACGTGATGCCGTATGTCGAGGGGGAGACGCTCCGGACCCGCCTCGCGCGACAGGTGCAGCTCTCGGTTGCCGAGAGTGTTCGCATCGCGTCTCAGGTCGCCGACGGGCTCGAGTACGCCCAGCGCCATTCCGTCGTGCACCGCGACATCAAACCCGAGAACATCCTGCTGCGGGACGATCACGCCCTGGTGATGGACTTCGGCATCGCGCTCGCCGTCGCCCAGGCGGGGGATCGGCTCACGCAGACCGGCACCAGCCTCGGCACGCCGCAGTACATGGCGCCGGAGCAGGCTTCGGGTGACCGCCATGTGGATGGACGCGTGGATGTGTATGCCCTCGGCGTGGTGACGTATGAAATGCTGGTGGGGGAGCCGCCGTTCACCGGTCCGACGGTCCAGGCCATCATGGCCAAAGTCATGACCGAGGAGCCGAGGCCGATCAGCGTCACCCGGAAGAGCGTCCCGGAGGCGGTGGAGGCGGCGGTGCTCACGGCGCTGCAAAAGGTCCCGGCTGATCGGTTCGCGACTCCCGGAGAGTTTCAGCGGGCGCTGGCCGGCACCACACCGGTGGCGATTCGGCCAACCCGCGCGCGGACCTCACCATCGTCGCGCCGTCCCCTGGCGTGGGGTGGCGTCACTGCACTCGTCGCGGTGGCGGCGTTTCTGATCGGCTCCCGCGGCTCCGGACGGTCGCCCGTCACCGGATTCGGTCTCGCCAAGAAGGTGACCTGGGAGCGCGGCCTCGAAATCGAACCCGCGCTGTCCCCGGACGGAAAGTCGGTCGCGTACGCGGCGGGGACGAGTCAGCACATGGAGATCTACGTGCGGCAGGTATCGGGCGGCCGGCCCATCCAGCTGACGGAAGAGGCGGCCATGAGCCAGACCAATCCCCAGTGGTCGGCGGATGGGACGCGGATCTATTTCGTCACGGACTCGGGCCTCTCGAGCGCACCTGCCGCCGGCGGTGCCGCGCGCCCGGAAATGCGCACACCCGGGGGCACCGTGGTCTCGGCGACGCTGTCGCCCGATGGTTCGACCATCGCGTACACGGTCGGCGACTCGCTGTACCTGCATAGCGCCGACGGCCACAATCGCTTCCTCGCGCCGGTGCGCGAAGGATCGCTGTGTCATTGGGCGCCGTCGGGCCGGGCCGTCGCGTGCGCGTCCGGAAACTGGTTCTATTCGCGGCTCGGTCACCTCTACGGGAACATCGCGTCGAGCCGGATCGTGACCGTTCGCGTCCCTGATGGGGCGATGACGGCCGTGACGGACTCCCTCTGGACGAACCAGAGTCCCGCGTGGTCCGGGGATGGCCGATGGCTGTACTACGTCTCGAACCGGCTCGGCCCGCTGGACCTCTACGCCGTTCCGATGGACGGCGACGGAAAGCCGGCGGGGAAGGCGACACGCCTCACCACCGGCCTCGGCGCCCACGAGATCTCCGTATCGCGCGGAGGCACGAGCATCGCCTACGACTACCTGACCGCCGCGGCGAATCTCTGGATGATGCCATTTCCACCGAAGAGCCCGAGTGACGGCGAGGCGCTCACCACGGGATCCCAGGTGATCGAGAGCATGTCCCCGTCGCGGGACGGGCAGTGGATCTACTTCAACTCGGACGTGAACGGGCGTTCGGAGATTTACCGGCAGCGGCTGCCGGGCACACCCCAGACGCTCTTCGGACCGGCCGATCCCGAACAGATCACCTTCGACTCAATCGACGATTTCGCCCCCACACCTTCGCCGGACGGACGGTCCGTGGCGTTTCACTCCTTTCGCGCGGGGTCGCGGGACATCTATGTGTTGCCGCTCGACGGGGGCCCGGTGCAGCAGGTGACGACGTCCCCGCGTCAGGAGGGGCAGGCGCAGTGGGCACCGGACGGCAAGGCGCTGGCGTTTCAGGAGTATGGGATTCCAGGAGCCATCTGGATCGTCCGGGATTCCGGAAGCGGCTGGACCCAGCCGGTGCGAATCTCTTCGTACGGATCGTGGCCGGCCTTCTCGCCCGACGGCCGATCAGTGGCATTCTCGAGCAATCTCAACGGTGGCTCACTCGTCGTCGTCGGGCCTGGTCCCACCGACCACCACGTGGTCGTGGATTCCGCCGACGGGCATCTCGTTGAGGGAGTTCACTGGAGCTCCGACGGGCAGACCCTGTATTTCAAGAGTCACGATCCTGAAGGGCGAGTGGAGTTCTGGAGTGTGCCCAGGGCTGGGGGAACGCCGACCCTCCTGGTGCGGCTGAATCTGGACCGGCCTTCGGACCGTCCCGAGTGGGCCCTCGGCAAAGGCCGGATGTTCTTCGCCGTCAATGATCGCCAGAGCGATATCTGGGTGATGGAAGCGATACCCAAATAGGAGGAGCAATGCGTCGCGCTGCACTGATCGTCTCTCTCGTCTGCGTCTCTTCGGTTCCCGCCGGGGCGCAGATCCCCGCCGGACTCGATTCGATGCTGCACAAGCTCTACGCGTCCCGCGACTTCGCGGGCGCGCGATTCGGCCCATCGCGCTGGATCGAAAACGGGACCGCCTACACCACCGTCGAACGGGCGGCAGACGGGAAAGGCGACGACATCGTCCGCTACGAGACCGCCACGGGTGCCCGCAGCATCCTGGTCTCGGCCAAGCAGATGACGCCCGCGGGCGCGAGTGACCCGCTCGAGTTCGACGACTACGCCTGGTCCGACGACGCGAGCAAGCTGCTCCTCTTCACCAACACGAAAAAGGTCTGGCGCGCCAACACCCGCGGCGACTACTGGGTGCTCGACCGCAAGGCCGGAACCCTCTCACAGCTGGGTGGCGGCGGTGAGCCGTCGACCCTGATGTACGCGAAGTTTTCGCCGCAGGGGGACCGCGTCGGGTACGTCCGGCATGGCGACATCTACGTCGAGAATCTCGCCGATCATAAGATCACTCGGCTCACGACCGGCGCCGACTCGCTCCACGTCAGCGGCATGACCGATTGGGTCTACGAAGAGGAGTTCGGACTCCGCGACGGGTTCCGCTGGTCTCCCGACGGCGCGAAGATCGCGTTCTGGCACTTCGACATGACCGGCGTGCGGACCTTCTACCTGATCGATGATACCGATTCGCTCTATCCCTACGTCACGCCGATCCAGTATCCCAAGGCGGGCACGACCAACTCGGCCGTGACCGCGGGCGTCGTGGGCGCCTCGGGCGGACCCATCACCTGGCTTCAGCTCCCCGGCGACCCGCGGCAGGACTATCTGCCGCGGATGGACTGGGTGGGGCCGAACGACATCATGCTGCAACGCATGAATCGTCCGCAGCAGGTCAACCACGTGATGATGGCGAATGCTTCCACCGGCGCCGTCTCCCCGATCATTACCGAGCAGGACTCGGCGTGGGTGAACCTGGATAACGAGATCATCTGGATCAACGGCGGCAAGGATTTCCTGTGGACGTCGGAACGGGATGGCTGGCGGCACGTCTACCGGGTGTCACGGGACGGGAAGACGACGAAGCTCGTGACCAATGACCCCTTCGACATCACGGGCATCGAGGGGGTGGACGACCAGTCCGGGTGGCTCTACTTCGGCGCGTCTCCCGACAACGCGACGCAGCGGTACATGTACCGCACCAAGCTCGATGGCTCGGGGAAAGCGGAGCGGGTGACTCCCGCGTCCGAGTCGGGATCCAACATCTACAACATCTCGCCGGACGCGAAGTGGGCGCTGCACATCCACTCGAGCACCTCGGACGTGCCGACCACCGAGTTGATCCGGCTGCCCTCGCATCACACCGTCCGCGTACTGGTCGATAACACCCAGCTCGCCGCGGCCGTGAAGCCGTACGCGCACCGGGTCGAGTTTTTCAAGGCGCCCTTGCCCGACGGCGCCACGCTCGACGGCTGGATGATCAAGCCGGCGAACTTCGATTCGACCAAGACGTACCCGGTCCTGCTGTACGTCTATGGCGAGCCTGCCGGCACGACAGTCGTCGACAGCTGGCAGGGGAATCAGGGCCTCTGGTACGGCGCACTCGCCGATCAAGGCTACATCGTGGCCAGCGTGGATAATCGGGGCACGCCGGCGCCGAAGGGCCGGGCCTGGCGGAAAGCGGTGTACGGACACTTCGGCGTGCTGTCATCGCAGGAGCAGGCGGATGCGGTGCGCGTGATGGGAGAGCAGCACAAGTACGTCGACATGACCCGCATCGGGGTCTGGGGTTGGAGTGGCGGCGGCTCGAGCACGTTGAACGACATGACCCGGCACGGGGATGTGTTCTCGGTGGGGATGGCCGTTGCGCCGGTCGCCGACCCCTCGCTCTACGACACGATCTATCAGGAACGGTACATGGGCACGCCGCAGGATCATCCTGATTGGTATCGCGTCGGGACGCCCGCGAACTTCGCCGAAGGGTTGAAGGGCCACCTCCTGGTGATGCACGGTTCGGGCGACGACAACGTGCACTACCAGGGAACCGAGCGGTTCCTCAACCGGCTCATCGCGCTCGACAAACCGGTGGACTTCATGGTCTATCCCAACCGGACCCACTGCATCTGCGAGGGGCGGGGGACTACGCTGTACGTCTACACGACCCTGACCCGGTATCTGCTCCGGAATCTGCCGGCGGGAGGACGCTAAACAACCGGCGGGAGGACGCTAAACAAGTGGATTGGGGATTGGGGATTGGGGATGGGGGTTCGGGATTGGGGGAGGCCGTACCAATCCCGACTCCCAATCCCCAATCCCGTCAGTGTTCTGCCAGCCGATCCGGTTCAAGTTGGTCCAGGATCGGCTCCGCCAGCCCCGCCACGCTTCGCGTCCCACCGTCTTCCAAATCCAGCACGATGATCTCGTTCGCTCCGCGGTGCAGCCACGCACCGGGGAGATAGAGCGTCTGCTGCGGTCCGATGTACCAGTAGCGTCCCAGGTTGTGCCCATTCACCCACACGTTGCCCTTTCCCCAACCCCGCATATCGAGAAACGTGTCTCCCGGATGATCGACCCTGAACGTCCCGTGATAGAGGACGGGAGCGGTGTCCGGAGTCTGGCGCAGGAACGGCGCGCGCTCGGGATGATCGAGGGGGAGGGGGTACATCGTCCAGCCCAGGAGCGTGTCACCGCCAAACGTGACGGCGTGTGTGATGCCCTGGCGATTGTCGGGGATGCGCGACCCGTAGTTAATTCGGCCGGTATTCTCGACCAGGATGTCGAGGGGAGTGGAATCCGATGGCGCGGTAATCACCACACTGTCCTGCCGGTCGCGCCGATCCAGCTCGGCCACCCGTTTGTGGTTCACGAATACGATCCCGTAATCGCGTAGCTGGTCGATGCGCAGAACCGCGGTCCCGGCCCGGGGGAGGCGCGTGCGATAGAAAACGTATCCGTAGCTCTGTCCCAGGTCCTCCATTGAAGAGGGAGTACCGGCGCGCACCCAATCGTGTAGAAGGGCCCAGAGCGTCAGGTGGAGCGAAAGCGTGAAGCGGGGAATCGCGATGGGTGCAGGGACGCTCGGGACGTCGGGAAGTGTGGTCCCCGCCGGCAGATGCTTCCGGATCACTTCTCGCAGCGCCATGTACTTGAACGTCGGTCGTCCCGACTCGTCCAAAGGGGCGTCGTAGTCGTAGCTCGTGGGCTGAGGCTGATAGTGGTCGCTGAAGTTCGCGCCATTCCGGAAGCCCCAGTTGGTCCCTCCATGGAACATGTAGAGACTCACCGACACGCCATGCGAGAGCAGCGAGTCGTACGCGGCCGCCGTCGGGGCCGTGGGCACCCGCTGATGCGGCTCACCCCAGTGATCCAACCACCCCGGATAAAACTCGGCCAGGAAAAACGGTCCATGCGGGTGGTACTTGTGGATCAGATCCATCGCGCTGCCCGCGTCTCCGCCGGTGAGGCCTGCGAGCGTGCCCTCCAGTGACCCGTTCGGCACCTCGTCCAGCCCGTCGGCGGTGTAGAGCGGGACATCGAACCCCGCGTGCCGGATCGCGTCGCGGAGCTTGCCGAGGTAGACCTTGTCCTTGCCGTAGGAGCCGTATTCGTTCTCGACTTGCACCATCAGAATCGGCCCGCCATGCGTGACCTGCAGCGGCGCGAGTTGTCTGCCGAGGGCGTCGAAGTACCGCGTGACGGCCTCCATGAACGCGGGGTTGTCATCCCGGACTTTGACGGCCGGACGCTTCAAGAGCCACGATGGGTACCCGCCGAATTCCCACTCCGCGCACACGTACGGACCGGGGCGCAGCACGACCCAGAGCCCTTCTTTTTGGGCTTCCCGAACGAACTCCGCGACGTCAGCATTCCCGGAGAAGTCGAAGACGCCGGGCCTGGGCTCATGCACGTTCCAGAAGACGTACGCCGAGACGGTGTTGAGGCCCATGGCGCGGGCCATGTGGAGGCGTTGGCGCCAGTCTGCGCGCGGGATGCGCGGGTAGTGCATCTCTCCCGCGAGGATCTGGAAGGGTTTGCCATCCAGGAGAAAGGCCGAATCGCCGACGGCGAAGGTATGCTGTGCGGCGAGGGGCGTGGCGATCAAGAGGAGTGCCGGAAGGAGTCTCATGAGGTGAATCTTGCGGACTTCGGCGCGACGACGCCACCTTCTCCCAATCCTTCCAACCGGACATGCCGCCGATGCGTCGCTTCTACGTCCCGCTGCTGCTCGTCCTCGCTGCCGGAGCTCCCGTCGCCGCGCAGGGCGTTCCTGAGTCGCTCTACACGATCACGGACACCATGGTCCCGATGCGGGACGGCGTAAAGCTCTTCATCGAGATCGCGATGCCGAACGACACGAGCGGCGGACCTTTCCCCATCATCTTCGAGCGGACGCCGTACAGCGCCACCGGCGGCTATCACAACAACCTGCTCACCGAGCTGTCGCGGGAGAAATACATCTTCGTCACGGGGGACATCCGCGGGCGCTACAAGTCGCAGGGCGCGTTTCTGATGAACCGTCCCCTCCGGGCGGCGTCGGATACCGCGGGCACCGACGAGAGTACCGACACCTACGACACGATCGACTGGATGATCCACCATATCGCTCACAACAACGGGCGGGTGGGGGTGACGGGAACGTCGTATCCGGGGTGGCTGACGGAGATGGCGGAGATTCGCCCGCATCCGGCACTCAAGGCCGCGGCGCCGATGGCGCCGATGACGGACACCTGGATCGGCGACGATTTCTTCCACAACGGCGCCTTCCGGATGACCTACGGGCTCGAGTACGCGACGCTGCTCGAGTCAGGGAATGAGAACACCACATTCGACGTCGGCTCGGACGACATGTACGACTGGTATTACCGGCACGGGCCGTTGTCCGTGATCACCGACTCCGTGTTGCACGGGAAGTTCCCGACCTGGAATTCTTTCGTGCAGCACCCCAGCTACGACGCCTACTGGCAGCATCGCGGGACGGAGAACGTGTTCCTGCACACGACCGTGCCGACCCTCGACGTGGGCGGGTGGTGGGATCAGGAAGACTTCTTCGGCCCCCTCGAGACGTACAAGACGCTGGAAAAGACCGACTCTGCGCACATCAACTTCATCGCGTTGGGACCCTGGAATCACGGCGGCTGGCACGGAAACGGGACCTCCCTCGGGGCGATCGAGTTCGGGGGACCCACGTCGATCTGGTTCCGCACGCACATCCTGGTGCCGTTCTTCAATCACTACCTCAAGGGCACCGACTCGCTGCCGTTGGCTAAGGCAGTGACCTTCGAGGCTGGGGACAACCGGTGGCGGTTCTGGGACTCGTGGCCCCCGAAGAACGGGGAGGCCAAGGCGCTCTACTTCCACGCGGACGGCAAGCTTTCGTTCGATCCGCCGGCGGATAAGAGCTCAACGGCCTTCGACAGCTACGTGTCCGATCCGAAGCATCCGGTGCCCTACCGGCGGCGCCCTGTTTCGCCGGTCTATTCGCCCAAGGGCTCAGAGTGGTACACGTGGCTCGTCGCGGACCAGAGATTCGCGGAGAGCCGGCCTGACGTGCTGGTGTGGGAGACCGATCCCCTTCGAGACGATGTCACGATTGCCGGAAACGTGACCGCGAAGCTCTTTGCGGCGACTACGGGATCTGACGTGGACTGGGTGGTGAAGCTCATCGACGTGTATCCGGACACGGTGGCCGGCAAGCCGACCATGGGGCACTACGAGCTGATGGTGGCCGACGACATTTTCCGCGGGCGCTATCGCACGAGTTACGAGCATCCGCGGGCGATTACTCCGAACGCCGTCCTGCCGTACACCGTCGACCTGCATCAGCAGAATTACCGGTTCCTGAAGGGGCACCGGATCATGGTGCAGGTACAGAGCACCTGGTTCCCGCTCTACGATCGGAACCCGCAGACCTTCGTGCCGAACATCTTCCTGGCCAGGAAGTCGGACTTCAAGGCGCAGACCGAGCGGATCTACCGGAACACCACGCAGGCCTCGCGGGTCGAAGTCGAGGTGGTGCAATGAAGCGCCGGGTGTTTCTGGAGGCGACGGGAGCAATGGCCGCGGGAGCCGCGCTTCCATTTCCTGGCCTGCGACCACTCCCCACTCCCGACCCCCGATGGACGGGGTCCGGGGATGCAGGCGTTACCGTGCTCTTCCAGGGGGACTCGATCACCGACTGCGGCCGCGACCGGAAGGGAACCGACCCGAACTCCGCGGCGGCCCTCGGCAACGGCTACCCGCTGCTGATCGCGTCCCAGCTCCTCGCGACTCGCGCCGGGGCGGGCTACCGGATCTTCAACCGGGGTGTGAGCGGCAACACCGTGCCCGATTGCGACGCGCGCTGGCAGGCCGACACGCTCGACCTCGCACCCGATGTGTTGAGCATCCTGATCGGCGTGAACGACTACTGGCACACGCTGAATGGGAGTTACAAGGGGACGGCGGACGACTACAGGCAGCAGCTCGCCGCGCTTCTGGCTCGCACGAAGACGGCTCTGCCCAAGGTCCGGCTCGTGATCCTGGAGCCCTTCACCCTCCGGACCGGGGTCATCACGGATTCGTGGTTCCCGGCCTTCGATGAGCGGCGAAAGCTCGCGCGGCAGATCGCGGACAATGCCGGCGCGACGTTCCTCTCGACGCAGGGCCTCTTTGACCGGCTCTCCCGTCAGGCACCTCCGGCATACTGGGCTGCAGACGGCGTGCATCCGACTGCCGCCGGCCATGGCGCCATCGCGGACCTGTGGATGGAGGCCGTTGGTCTATGAAGCGGCGCGCATTTCTGCAAACTACCGGGATGCTGAGTGCCACGGCGATATTGCCGCGTCCCGGACTCAGATTCCTCCCTCCTCCCTCCTCCCGCATGGATTGGTGGCGCGACTCCCGGTTCGGAATGTTCATCCACTGGGGCTTGTACTCGATCCTGGCAGGGAAGTGGGGCGGGAGGGATGACTATGCCGAGTGGATCAGAAACCTCGCGCATATTCCGGTTGGGGAGTACGACAAGCTCGTCGGTCGTTTCAATCCGACCCTCTTCGACGCCGACAAATGGATCGGCATGGCGAAGGATGCCGGCGCGAAGTACGTCACCATCACGACCAAGCATCACGACGGGTTCTGTCTCTTCGATTCCAAGCTCACCGATTTCTGCGTCCGCTCGACACCCTTCAAGCGTGACATCATGGCGGAGATGGCGGCCGCGAGTCGCCGGGCGGGAATCCACCAGTGCTGGTACCACTCGATCATGGACTGGCACCACCCCGACTACCTCCCGCGCCGGGACTGGGAGGCGGAGACCCGGTCCGCCGATGGTGCGCACTTCGCCCGGTATGTGGAGTACCTCCACGGCCAGGTGACCGAGCTGCTGACCAAGTACGGCGACATTGGCGTGATGTGGTTCGACGGCCAGTGGGAGGGCACCTGGACCCATGAGCTCGGCAAGGCGCTCTATGCCAAGTGCCGGAGCCTCCAGCCGAACGTCATTGTGAACAACCGCGTCGAAGGCTGGTCCGGTGACAAGATCACCGATCCCCTCGGTGACTTCCGCACGCCCGAACAGGAAGTGCCGGCCACCGGCTGGCCCGGCGTGGACTGGGAGTCGTGCATCACGATGAACGACAACTGGGGCTACAACGCCCAGGACCACCACTTCAAGAGTCCCGAAGAGTTGATCGGCCTGTTGGTGGAAACTGCATCGAAGGGCGGAAATCTGCTGCTCAACGTCGGGCCGAAGCCGGATGGCACCTTCCCGGATGAGAGCGTCGGGCGTCTGGCGGCGATCGGGAGGTGGATGCGGGTAAACGGCACGGCGATCTACGGCTCGACGGCGTCACCCTTCCCGAAAACTCCATTCCGGGTGACGTCGCAGCCGAGAAAGCTGAATCTGTTCATGAAAGAATGGAGCTCGACCGCCGAGCTGCCGGAAGTGAAGGCTCCGATCGCCAGGGCATACTTGATGGCAGATTCGGCCAGGACTCCGCTGACCGTCGCCGGAAACACCATCACACTCCCGGCCCAGGCTCCGGACGGCCCGTGGCCGGTGGTGGTCGTGGAGCTAACCCCGGGCTGACGCCCGGGGTTAGTCACATGCTCCAGCCGGCCCGGTAACTCGGAGTTACCCAGTCAGCCGGGATCCCCGACGTGGTCACGTCCCCGGTTGCCGGGTTCACGTCGATTGCGCCAGCCATCCGCACCGCCAGGTCGCCGAGCAGCACCATCGAGGTGAGCGGGCCCGCGTAGCCGTCGAAACTCGAACCCGTCTTCCCGTTCCCCTTGGCGGCGTTGAGCCACTCCGCGTACACCGAGGCCACCCGCGGATACTTCTGCGCCACCGGATGTGCAGTGACCTCAGCCATCGCTTGCGGATCGAGCAGCTGAGGATTTCCACCGTACGTGCCGGCGATGAGCTTCCCCTTGTCGCCGATCCAATATGAGCCACCGTCATCCGAAGGGGGCCAGGGCAGGCCGGCGGCAACCTCGGCGGGCCGTGGCGGATACAGCGAGCCGTCACGCCAGACGCAGGTCACGGCCGGGCGCGCGCCCTTGGCGGCGAAGTGATACTCGATCCGCGAGCTCTTCGGCGCCGTCTCCTTGAACTGCTCGGTGGTCTCGGCGATCACGCGAGTCGGGTAGCCCAGATCGAGCGTCCAGTAGGCGGCATCCATGATGTGGCACGCCATGTCACCCAGGGCACCGGTGCCGAAATCCCACCAGCCGCGCCAATTGAACGGCTCGTACGACGGATGGTAGGGGCGCTCCGGCGCGGGGCCGAGCCAGAGGTTCCAGTCGAGGGTCGAGGGGACGTAGTACTCTTGGAGGGGCCGGTCGATGGCCTGCGGCCAGATCGGCCGGTTGGTCCAGAAGTGCACCTCACGTACCGTCCCGATCAGTCCCGCCTCGACCCACTCGCGAATCGTTCTGATCCCGTCGCCCGCATGTCCCTGATTCCCCATCTGCGTCGCCAGCCGCGGCCGCTCGGCGGCGGCCTTCATCAGGGCGCGGACCTCGCCCATGGTGCGACAGAGCGGTTTCTCGCAATAGACATGCTTGCCGGCCCTCAGGGCGAGGAGGGCCGCGGGCGTGTGGCTGTGGTCGGGGCACGCCACGATCACGGCATCGATGCTCTTCTCCTTGTCGAGCATCTCCCGGTAGTCCTTGTACTTCTTCGCCTGCGGGAATTTTGCGAACGACTCCGCCGCGTTGTCCCAATCGGGATCCGCGATGGCGTAGATGTTCTCGGTGGGCGCGACGCCCGCGATGTCGTCCTTCGCGCGTCCGCCGCCCCCAACGCAGCCGACGTTCAGCTTGTCGGACGGCGCGAGGTAGCCGCGGCCGAGGACGTGCCGGGGGACGATGGTGAAGGACAGGCCGGCGGTGGTGACGTCACCGACGAAACGACGACGGGAGATGCCTTTACGCTTGGACATGACGGCTCCTCAAATGGCCGGTGACGCCTGGAGGCGCGGCCGGAAGGCAAGTGCGAATCCGATCAGGATGAGGAAGGCGCAGGCCGCGGGGACCAGCCAGATCCCGTGCCAATCGCGAATCACGTTGACGCACGGATTGGCGGCGTCGGCGCAATGACTGAAGGCGTCCGCGGTCTTGCCGGAAGCGAACGACCCGATGAAGTAGCCGAGGCCGTTGGTGACCAGATTGATGAATCCCTGCGCCGCCCCGCGAATGCGCGGTCCCGCCTTTTCATCCGTGTAGATCTGCCCTGAGACGAAGAAAAAGTCGTAGCAGACTCCGTGGAGAATAATGCCGAGGAACACGAGTGTGATGAGCGAACCGGCGTTTCCGTATGCAAAGGCGAGGTACCGCGCACCCCACGCCGCCATGGCGACCAGCAGGATGTTCTTGATGCCGTAGCGCCGAAGCAGGAAGGGCAGCGCCAGCATGAAGAAGATTTCGCCGACCTGACCGAGACTCTGAATGCCGGCCGGGGACGGCGCGTGAATGTCCGACAGCCAGAGGTTGGCGAACGCGTAGTAGAACTGCAGGGGAATGCACAGCAGGAACGAGAAGACGACGAATGCGAGGAACGCGCGATCCTTGAGGAGCACCAGCGCGTCGAGCCCCAGCGCATCGCGCGCGCTGAACGGCGCGCCCGCGGCCTTCGGCGGCGTGTGGGGCAGGGCGAACGAGAACAGCCCGAGCAGCACGCTCGCGCCGGCCGCGATCTGGAACGGCGTGACGGCGGCTTCGGCGTGCAGCAGCAATCCGACAAGCACTCCCGATCCCACGATCCAGCCGATGGTGCCCCAGACCCGGATCACCGGAAAGTCCTTCGCCGGGTTTTCGACGTGGTGGAACGAAATGGAGTTGGTGAGGGACAGCGTGGGCATGTAGCACAGGGCGTACGCAATGAGGAGCGGGTAGAACTCGCCGAAGTTGGTCTTGGTCGAGGCGTACCAGAGCAGGGCACCCCCGACGATATGCAGCAGAGCCAGGAGCTTTTCGGTGGCGAAGAACCGGTCGGCGACGATCCCGAGGAAGAAGGGGGAGACCACGGCTGCGATGGCGGTGGTGCCGTACGCGAGCCCGATGTCTCCGCCGCTGAAGTGCAGGGTCTGGCCCAGGTAGGTGCCCATGGTCACAAACCAGGTGCCCCAGACGAAGTACTGAAGGAACATCATTATCGACAGCTTGGTCTTGATCACGAAGTCCCCTCGGCTCGGGTTGACGGTGCGCCGCGAAGCTACGCCACCGCGAGGGCGTTGACCACCGCCCGGAGTCGGGTGCCGCGCATGTGGATCTCCTTGACCCCGGTCTCCCGGATGATCCTTGGCGCATTCGCCCCGATTGTCCCGCAGGCCAGGATCGAGACCCGGCCGCCTGGGCCGGCCCTGCCGACCAGTCGCCTGAGCACCGGGATCCCCTCCTCAGCCGTCGCCGCGCCTCCCGAGGTCAGGATGCGCTTAACTCCGAGTTCCTGAACGACATCCAACGCCTCGTCCAGATTTCGTGAAGCGTCGAATGCGCGATGAAACGTCACGGCGAGGGGATGGGCCGCCTCGAGCAGGCGCCGGATACGGTCCCGGTCCACTTCGCCGTCCCTGGTGAGGCCTCCGATGACCACGCCGTCGGCCCCGAGCTCCTTGGCCCTCAAAACATCCCGGGCCATGGTCTCGTACTCCTCAGGCGTATAGCAGAAGTCGCCGCCACGGGGGCGGATCAGCACGAACAGACCGATCTTCAGGCGCTCGCGGGCGCGGGCGATGGTCTCGGGCGAGGGGGTGGTCCCGCCTACGGTCAGCCCTGTGCAAAGCTCGACGCGGTGTGCTCCTCCCGCCTGGGCATCGGCGGCAGATTCCACCGATTCAACGCATGCTTCAATTTGAGTATCCAACATGGGCTCAGAACTTACACCTTCACCGAGGTCTCCGTGCGCAAGCGCTTGATGTCGTTGCTCGCCGTCGCCGTGATCACTCCGATGATCGCCTCCGCTCAACGCCAGACGGGGGTGATCGGACAGTACACGCCGCCACGGGTCTGGAAGCCGGAAGCCCGCCGGTTCGACCTCCTGCACCAGAAGATCGAGATGCGCTTCGACGTGCCGCACCGCGAGCTCTTCGCCACGGTCACGACGCGCCTCGTCGTCACATTGGCGCCGACCGATACAGTTTTTCTGAACGCGGAGAATCTGACCATCGACGCGGCGGCCGATGACCATGGGCGCTCCCTGCGATTCACGCAGGATACGGCACACGTCACGGTCAAGCTCGCCCACCGCGCCGCGATCGGAGACACCGTCCAGTTCTCCCTGACCTATCACGCTATTCCTGAACGCGGCCTCTACATCGTCCCGCGGAGGAACGTCGTGTGGAGCCAGGGTGAGGCGACGGAGACCCGCGCCTGGATCCCGACCTACGACGCGTCGAACGACAAGACGACCTGGGAGTTCTTCGTCACGGCGGATACCGGACTCAAGGTTCTGTCCAACGGGAAGCTGATCGGCGTCACCCCGGCGCCTGGCGGCAAGCAGAATACCTGGCACTGGTCGCAGGAAAAACCTGCGTCGACCTATCTGTATTCGGTGGTGGTGGGGCCCTTCACCGTACTGAAGGACCAGTGGCGCGGCATTCCAGTCGAGTATTGGACCTACGCCGATACCGTGAACGCGGCCTGGCGCACGTTCGGTGAGACGCCCTCCATGATTGAGCTCTACTCCCAAGTCCTCGGTGTCAACTTCGCCTGGGACAAGTACGACCAGTCCATCATCCCCGACTTCACATACGGCGGCATGGAGAATGTCTCCGCCACGACCCAGACGGACCTGGCGCTCCATCCCGCGTCAGAGGAACCGGAGAATGCCGGCCGGTCCCTCAACGCGCACGAGCTGGCGCACCAATGGTTCGGCGATCTCACCACCACCGCCGACTGGGCGGACATCTGGCTGAATGAAGGCATCACGACCTACATGGAGTCGGTGCAGGACGAGAAGACCCGCGGGTGGGACGACGCGGAGCTGAACTGGTATGGCCAGCAGCAGGCGGCCATGCAGGCGGACCAGAATGAGGTCCGATCCCTGGTCTGGGGCAAGTACCAGGGCACCGACCCCATCGCGCTCTTCTTCTCCGGGCACGTCTATCCAAAGGGCGCGCAGCTGGCGCACCAGCTGCGACGGCTGCTCGGGGACTCCGCGTTCTGGACCGGGATGCATCGTTTTCTGGTCGACAACGCCTACAAGCCCGTCGTGACCGCCGACTACGCGATTGCGATGGAGAAGACGTGCAACTGCGATCTCGACTGGTTCTTCGACCAGTGGGCGTACGGGATCGGGTATCCCAAGGTCGAGTTCCACCGGCACTGGGCCGCGAACCTCAAGACGCTGCATGTGGTGGTGTCGCAGACGCAGCCCATCGACTCGCTGCATCCGGTGTTCCAGTTCCCGGCCACGATCCGGGTGATCACGCGCGACTCGGTGATCCGTCAGCAGATCTTTGTGCATCACCAAACCGACACCTTTGCCATCGCGCTGCCGTCCGAGCCCCTTTCGTTCCGGTTTGACGAGGGCGGGTGGCTCCTCGGCACCGTCAAAGGCGACCTCTCGGTGCCCGAGCTCGCCGACGAAGCGAAGCATGACCTGGATATCCGGGGGCGGCGCTGGGCGCTCGGTGAGCTCGAGGGCAACATGGACCCCGCGGCCGTCGAGACCCGGCGGTTCCTGGTCCTGAATGACCACACCGAATGGCTGCGTGAAGCGGCCGCGCGGATGATGGATCATGACGCCAACCCGGATTCGAAGAGTGTCCTGGCGTCGGCGCTGCACGATCCCGAGCCGCAGGTCCGCATGCAGGCCCTGCAGTCCCTCGATTCGCTCGACGCCGCGCAGGCGTTGGCGGCGGCGAACGGGATGTACGCCAGCGATCCGAACGACGACGTGCGTTCGGTGGCACTATCGGTGATTGCGTCGCAGAAGGGCAAAGACGCGCTCCCGACGCTGCTCGCGTCAGTCGGCCCCGATCAGGTCGCGAACCTGCGGTTCACCGCCATGGGCTTCCTGGCGCGCATTCGTGACCCCAGGTCGGAAGACGCCCTCGAGCGCAACACGGCGACTTCGGAAGACCGGTTCATACGCCAGGTCGGGCTCCGGTCCCTCGCTGCGACCGGCGACTCGGCCCGCGCCGCCGCGCTCGCGCTGAAGCTGATTCCCGACTATGACCCGCTCTTCGCGCAGACCGCGGTGCAGGTCCTCGGTCAGATCGGCGGCGAGGCGGGGAGGGCGAAGCTCAGGGAGGCGATGAAGAAGGAGACGCGGGTGTTCGTGAAGGCGGCCATGGAGCAGGCCCTGGCGGGCCCACCCAAGATGTAACACGGCTAGACGCCTGGACGCACAGACGCCTAGGAACCATAGAGGATGCCACGTTTTTCTCGCCCGAGTGAAGTGACGAGGGCGCAGATCACAAATGCGGCGCCGGCAGAAAGAGCCATGGTGGCGGGGAACCCGAGGGTCCCCGCCACTTGTCGTTGGAGCCCGGGCATGAATCCGGCGATGGCGGCACCGCACTGGTACGCGAATCCAGGCAAGGCGCCGCGTACCTGATCGGGCACGAGCTCCGTGATGTGCGCGGGAATCACGCCCCACGCGCCCTGCACCAGGAACTGCATCAGGAACGCGCCCACCACCAACAGCCATAGTGACGGCGCGTAGGCCCACAGCGGGATGACGACCACCGCACCCAACAAGGTCGCGATGATGGTCTTCCGGCGGCCCCAGTGTTGCGACCAATGGCCAAAGAGGATTCCTCCCGTCAGCGCCCCGACCATCGACACCACGGTGACCCAGGAGCGTGACACGGGGGAGAGACCCCAGGCGCGTTCAAGGAAGGTGGGATACAGGTCCTGGGTGCCATGCGACGACATGTTCATGAGCGCCATCAGGACGACGAGATAGAGGAAGAGCGGTACCTGCTTCGCGAGCGTCGAGCCGAGGCGGTTCCAGGTGGGCTCGCGCTTCTTGAGCCAGACCTCGGACTCCTTCACCTGCGCCCGAACGAAGATCGCGAGCAGGGCCGGGGCACCGCCGATGAAGAAGAGGGGACGCCATCCCCAGCGTGGGAATACGAAGGCGTACGCGAGTGCGGCCAGCAGATACCCTGCCGCGTACCCCTGTTGAAGCAATCCGGAATAGAATCCGCGGCGCTCGGCGGGCACCTTCTCCATCACCAGCGATGCGCCCACGCCCCATTCCCCACCCATCCCGATGCCGAAGAGGGCGCGCAGGAACAGGAATGCGGCGTAGCTGGTGGAAAAGCCGGTCAAGATCTCGACCAGGGCATAGAACACCAGGTTGATCATCAACGGGATCCGGCGTCCATACCGGTCGGACAAGAGCCCGAAGATGAGCGCGCCGACAGGGCGGCAGAGCAAGGTCAGCGTGAGGGACCAGGCGATCGCGGCATCGGGCCTGTGGAATTCCTGGGCGATGGCGGTCAGCGTCATCACGACCAGGAAGAAATCGAAGGCGTCGAGCGTCCAGCCGAGGAAGCCGGCGAGAACGGCGGCGCGGCGGTCGCGCGAGTCGGTCACGGGGGTGGTCACCGTCAGAAAGATGTTGGCAAGGGAGCGATCCGCCAACGGTCCCCCCGACGGCCACGTACTATTGGCACCATGCGACCCTTCGCCGTTCTCGCGCTCGCCGTCCTCGGTGCCGCGTCGTTATCCGCACAGGACAATTACGAAATCCAGGTGTATGGCGCCGACCTGGTCGATCCCCACCACACCATGCTCGAGCTGCATTCGAACTTCACGTTCGACGGCCGGGCGACGGTGGTCGACGGGATGTTTCCGACGCAACACGCACTCCATGAGACGGTCGAGATCACGCACGGCTTCACGCCGTGGTTCGAGACCGGCTTCTACATCTTCACGAGCGCACGGGCCGGGCAGGGGTGGGACTGGGTCGGGGACCACATCCGTCCGCGGTTCCGCGTCCCCGAGAGCTGGCACTGGCCGGTGGGTGTGAGCCTGTCACAGGAGATCGGCTACCAGCGGCGGGTCTTTTCTCCGGACACGTGGACCTGGGAGATCAGGCCCATCATCGACCAGCGTGCAGGGAAGCTCTACTGGGCCGTCGATCCGACGCTCGAGAAATCCCTCCGCGGGGAAAACGCCGGAAGGGGATTCGAGTTCTCGCCGAACGTTTCCGTGACCTACGACTTCACCGAGAAAGTCACGCTCGGCCTTGAGTACTACGGGGCCCTCGGCCCCCTGTCGGGGTTCGACCCGCTGAACGAGCAGGAGCAACAGATCTTCCCCGCGCTGGACTTGAACCTGTCACCCGACTGGGAATTCAACCTCGGCGCCGGGTTCGGGCTTACCCCCGGTACGGACCGGTTCATTCTGAAGATGATTACGGGGTATCGCTTCAAGCTTTGACGGCGTCCCCCCGGCGCCCGTCCCGGCGTTAGTTTTTACGCCGTGACACCCCATTCGTCGACGCAGATGTTCCTCGATCCCACCGGACGCCGGCGGCGCAACGTCCGGCTCGGGGCCTGGGTGCTGGGCACGATCACCCTGGCCGCCGCGATTTTCGTCCTTACCGGCCTCATCATCCCTCCGCTCCTTCCGGACTTGCCCCTCCGCCAGACCGCGGCCGACTCCCTCGGCCGGGTGCCCCGTGCGGTGCGACCGCAGATTCGCCAGAACATTTCTGTGGCGGCCGAACGCGAGCGGGTCGCGGAGCGGGAGAAGCTGTTCGAGCAACTGAAGCAGCATCCGGCGCCGCCGGCTCGACGTCTCGAGCAGATGTACACCCGCAGGTCGGCGTCCAATACGTCGGTAAAGCAGCGGGTGCCCAGTGACCCGATCGTGGCTGGATTTTACGTCAATTGGGACGATAACAGCCGCGTCTCGCTGGACACCAACAAGAACAACATCGACTGGATCGTTGCGGAGTGGGGGCTGGTGCGGAACCGCGGAAAGGACTCGCTCCCGCTCCTCATCCAGGTGAAGGACAGCGTCTTCTACTACCAGAAGCAGGCGAAGACCCCCATGCCCGGCATCTTCATGATGCTGACCAACGCCACGGGTGACGGGTTCGATGCCGGTGCGGTGTCCACCCTGATCGGCCGCCCGTCCTACCGCCGGCGAGCCATCAAGATGATCGTCGACACCGTGAGCGCATTGGACTTGGCGGGGGTGACGATCGATTTCGAAGAGCTTCCTTCCTCGATGCACCCGTTGCTGCTGTCCTTCCTGCATCAGCTCAAGAGCGCCCTGGCAAAGCTTCCCAAGGACAAGCTCCTGACCCAGGCCGTGCCCGGAGATGATCCGTCCTGGCCTCTCGAGGCGTACGCCAAGGTCGACGACAAGATCTTCCTGATGGATTACGACGAGCACGATCCATCGGACGATCCCGGTCCCATCGCGAGCCAGCACTGGTTCGAGAACAACCTGGAGCGTACCCTCCGTCGCATCCCGGCACGCAAGATCATCGTCGGGATCGGACAATACGGCTACCAATGGTCCGACACATCCGAAAGCGCGACGGAGCTCACCTTTCAGGACGTGATGCAGCTGGCGCGGGACAACAATCTCCAACCTTCGATGGACCGGGACGCGCTGAATCCGACCTTCAGCTGGGATGACAAGGATTCAGTCACGAGCATTGTCTGGTACCTGGATGCGCCGACCGCCTGGAACGAGATCAGGTACGCGCTCGGACGGGGAGTCGCGGGCGTCGGCATCTGGCGCCTGGGCGCCGAGGATCCCTCACTCTGGAATGTGCTGCACCGGGACGGGCTGGCCGCTGATCCGGCGCCGATGGATACGATGCGGATCGGCTACGACGTGAACTTCATCGGCACCGGCGAAATCCTCCGGATGGTGGCAGAGCCGACCCTCGGCCAGCGGACGATGACCATCGACTCCGTCACGAAGACCGTGACCGGAGAGGTGGTGACGCAGACGCCGTCGACCTATGTGATCCGGCGCTACGGACGGCGGAAACACGCCGTGGCGTTCACGTTCGACGACGGTCCCGACGGCAAGTGGACGCCGATGATCCTCGACACGCTCGAGTCGCGGGGGATCACGGCGACGTTCTTTGTGATCGGCGAGAACGCCGCCATCCATGGCGACCTGCTCCGCCGGGAGCTGGCCGAGGGGATGGAAATCGGGAATCACACGTACACCCACCCGAACCTGGCGCTGGTCGGCCGCCGGACCACCCGGCTCGAGCTTTCGGCCACCGAACGCCTGCTCGAAGCATTTCTGGATCGCCGGACCGCGCTGTGGCGGCCTCCGTATTTCGGAGACGCGGAACCGACCACCCCTGACGAGCTCGTGCCTGTCTCGATCGGCCAGGAGCTCGGCTACATCACCGTCGGGCTTCACATCGATCCGTCCGATTGGTCCTCTCCGGGGACCCAGACGATCATCGACAGCACGCTGAAGCAGCTGGACCGCGGCAACATCATCTTGCTGCACGACGGCGGCGGGGACCGGAGTCAGACCGTCGCCGCTCTGGGACCGCTGATCGACTCGATCCGCGCGCGCGGATACGCGTTCACGACGGTCACGGCGCTTGCCGGGGTGTCCACGACGCAGGCGATGGCACCGTTGCCGAAGGGGTCGACGTTCCGGCACTTCGTCGAATTGACGTCGTACACGGTGCTGGCGCGCATCGAGCTCACCATGCACGCCGTCTTCCTCGTCGCCATGGCCATCGGCATGGCCCGCCTCGCCGTAATTCTCGCGCTGGCGGCCCGCCAGCGGTACGCCCGCCGGCACCAGCGTCCGACCCCGGCCGCGGAGGACTACCAACCCTCCGTCACGGTGATTGTCCCGGCCTACAACGAAGACCGGGTGGTGTGCCGGACGGTGCGGACCGTTCTCGATCAGGGCTACAAAGGGCTGGAGGTGCTGGTGGTGGATGACGGGTCGCCTGACCGCACCTCGGACGTGGTCCGGGAGGAGTTCGGCAACGACCCACGCGTCAAACTCTTCCGGAAACCGAATGGCGGGAAGGCGAGCGCGCTGAATTTCGGTCTCGAACGGTCTTCGGGTGATGTCATCGTCGCGCTCGATGCCGACACGCTCTTCCCCCCGGGCGCGATCGCGGCGCTCATCAAACCCCTCGCCGATCCCAAGGTCGGCGCGGTCGCGGGGAACGCGAAGGTCGGAAACCGGATCAACATCGTGACCCGCTGGCAGGCCGTGGAATACGTGACCAGCCAGAACATCGATCGCCGGGCCTTCTCGCTGCTCAACTGCATCACGGTGGTGCCCGGGGCGATCGGGGCGTGGCGAAAGGATCTCATTCTTCAGTCGGGCGGGTTTTCGAGCCAGACGCTGGCCGAGGATCAGGATCTGACGATGACCATCCTGGAGCAGGGATGGCAGATCGCGTACGCCGACCGGGCGACGGCGTATACCGAGGCGCCCGACACCTTGCGCGGTCTCGCCAAGCAGCGCTTCCGCTGGAGTTTCGGCACCTTGCAGTGCGCGTGGAAGCACAAATACGCGCTGCTGCGGCCCCGCTTCGGCATGTTCGGATTTGTCGGGCTCGCGAACATCTGGATTTTCCAGCTGCTCTTCCCGTTCATCTCACCGGTCGCCGACCTGATGTTCCTGTACTCGCTCGGCAAAGTCTATCAGAACTGGGTGCAGCACGGGCCGGAATACGCCTACCAGACGCTCGAGCAAGTGGTGTTCTTCTACTCGATTTTCCTGTCGGTCGACTTCCTGGCGGCGGTCATTGCGCTGCTCATGGAGCCCGACGAGGACCGGTCACTGGCCTGGCTGATCCTGATCCAGCGGTTCGCCTACCGGCAGGTCATGTACTGGGTGGTGGTGAAGAGCGTCCTGGCGGCGATCCAGGGGACCGCCCGTGGCTGGGGCAAGCAGGAACGGAAGGGGACGGTGGCCCTGGGGAGTTCGGGCTAGGCGGCGATCGGGACGGCCTTTGGGGCCCTCCCGAATTCCTTCAGCGTCTCGTAGTGCGAGTGAATGGCCGACCAGAGAGTCGGATTCGAGTAGTAGGGAACGCCGTGCTTCGCGGCGACTTCCCGCAGGATCGGATTCAACGCCGGATAGTGGACCGAACAGATCTTCGGGAAGAGGTGATGCTCCACCTGGAAGTTCAGCCCGCCGACATACCACGACAAGAGCCGGTTATGGGTCGCGAAGTCCGCGGTCGTCAACATCTGGTGCACCGGCCAGCAACTCTCGATCATGCCGTTGCAGTCGCAGACCGGCTGCTGCGGTCCTTCCACCACGTGGGCCAGTTGGAACACCACTCCGAGAATCAATCCTGCCGTCAGATGCAGGGCCAGGAACCCGATCACGAACTGCCACCAGGTCACGTGCAGCACCAGCAGCGGAATCACGATCGTATAGCTGTAGTACACGGCCTTGGTGATGAGGAGCGAGACGATCTCGCTCTTCGGATGCTTCTTGTTGGCGTAGGGGCCGAGGTTGGTGGCCAGAAAATACTTGTAATCCTTGACGAACACCCAGAATAACGTCGAAAAGCTGTAGAGCGCGAAGGCGAGGTACTGCTGAATCCGGTGAATGGGGTGCCAGTCGGAGCGCGGCGACATGCGGATGAGGGGTGACACCGCGATATCCTCGTCCACGCCCTGAATGTTGGTGTAGGTGTGGTGGATCACGTTGTGCGTGATCTTCCACATGTATCCGTTGGCGCCCAGCAGGTCGAAGGTGTAGCCGATGGCCTTGTTGATCCGCGGATCAGACGAATATGCGCCGTGCAGTGCGTCGTGCGACACCGCGAACCCGATTCCCGCCATCGCCACGCCCATCAGAAACGCGACGCCCAGCATGGCCCAGGGGGTCAACCAGTTGGTGAGCAGCAGCGCATAGCCGCCGAAATAGGCACTCAAGAGGATCACCGACTTGATCACCATGGAGAAGTTTGCCTTGGGCGAGAGGTGCCGGGACGCGAAGTAGGCGTCCACACGGTCCTTGAGCTCGTCCATGAAAGCCGTCGACGCACGGCTCTGGAACTTCACCTGGGTAGCTAACACGGTTTCACCTCGAAATTGACTGCACCAAAATGGGGGGGTGTACCCCCCGGCGAAAGAGGTCCGTCTTGTAAGATTGTGACCCGTATCACGATTGTGACATTCCCCCACGACGGTTCTCGGGTTTCGCGAACAGGATCTGCGCATCGCCGAGCACGCGTTCCCTGAAGCCCCCTTCACAGTAGGCGAAGTAGTACTCCCACAGGCGCACGAACCGTTCGTCGAACCCGAGGGCCAGAACGTCCCGCCGCCGGGTCAGGAAACTCTCGCGCCAGTGCTTCAGCGTTTCGGCGTAGTGGGGGGTGAGGTCATGGAGGTCCACGAGGGTGAGATCCGTAGGCGCCGCCGCCTCGGCCAGGACGGCCCTGGAGGGAATGAACGATCCCGGAAAAATGTAGGCCTTGATGAAGTCGACCTCGTGAAGCGCCGCCTTGTAGAACCGGTCCTGAATCGTGATGGCCTGAAGGGCGAACAGCCCGTCCGGCGTCAAGCGGTCCGCGCAGACACGGAAAAACCCGTTCAGGTACTGATGACCAACGGCCTCGATCATTTCGATCGACGCGAGCTTGTCGAAGGCTCCGTCCAGGTCCCGGTAATCGCGGTTCACCACCGTGACCCGCGATGAAAGCCCCGCTGCGGCGATCCGCTCGTTGGCAAGGACCTCCTGTTGCTTCGAGATGGTCGCGGTGGTGACGCGGCAGCCGTACTCGCGGGCGGCGTGGATCGCGAAGCCGCCCCACCCGGTCCCGATTTCGAGCAGGTGATCCTTCGCGGACAGCTCGAGGATCCGGCAGATGCGGTCGAACTTCGCGACCGACGCGTCGTGGAGGCTGGCACCGGCCGTTTCAAAGATGCCGCAGGAATAGGCGAGCGTATCGTCGAGGAAGAGCCGGAAGAAATCGTTTCCGAGGTCGTAGTGCGCCGCGATGTTCCGGCGGCTGCCGCTCCGCGAGTTGCGCCGCAGGGCGTGGCCGATGGCGCGGAAGGGGCGAGCCAGGCGGGCGAACCCGCGCTCGAGTCCCTGGAGCGCGTCGCGGTTTCTCACGAGCACCTGGACGAGGGCTACCAGGTTGTCGCTTTCCCACCACCCGTTGATGAATGCGTCGGCAGCGCCGAGGGCCCCGCCGAAGGCGATGGCACGGAAGAATCGCGGGTCCTTGACGTGGAGCGTCGCGGCGGGGCCGGAGCCGTTCCCGAACACATGGCCGTCGAGCGTGATGCGTCCGTAGGTGATGCGCTCGAGCCGGCGGGACAGGGTTCCGCGGATCAGGTCGATTGCAGCAACCGCCGGGGGACGGGGTGGAGATCGCGGATCAAGCGGACGAGGGCGAGCACCCGGAGGCCGTAGTAGGTGAAGTCCACTTCCCACCAGCGGAACCCCTGACGCACCGCGCCGGGATACCGGTGATGGTTGTTGTGCCACCCTTCACCCAGGGTGATGAGCGCGAGGATGAGGCTGTTGCGGCTGTCGTCCGGCGTGTCGAAGCGCCGGCGGCCGAGGGTGTGGGCCAGGGAATTGATGAAGCAGGTGCAGTGGAACAGCACGACGGTGCTGATGAAGAAGCCCCAGATCAGGAGCTGCCATCCGCCGATCAGGAAGAGGACGACGGCGAGGAGCAGGGGGACCAGGATGTCGAACCGGTCGAGGAACCGGAGCTCGGGGTAGCGCGCCAGATCGGTGACCTGGGAGAAGTCGGTGCGGAAATTCCCATCGGACGTGATCCACCCCATGTGGCTCCACCAGAAGCCGTGCTGCCGGGGGCTGTGCACATCCTGCTCGGTATCGGCGTGCCGGTGGTGGCGGCGGTGATGGGCGGCCCACCAGAGCGGGCCGCGCTGCACGGCGGTGTTGCCGAGGACGGCGAAGACGAACTGCGCGGGGCGGGACGTATGGAACGTGCGGTGCGAGAAATAGCGGTGGTAAAAGCCGGTCACCGCGAACATTCGGACGACGTAGAGGCCGAACGCGACGGAGACGGCGGTCCAGCTCCATCCCACCCAGATCACGCCGAGACACGCGGCATGCATGAGCACGAACGGAATCACCCGCACCCAGTCCACCCGCTGCACGGACGACTCAGGTGCGGCCGCCGTATCAAACCAGAGCCTGACTTTCCCAAGCAGTTGTGACAGGCGCATGGATCTAATCTAACTCCATTTTCCAGTGACTACGTCGGCAAGCGATCAGAGGATTCCTGACGCACTTGCCGCTTCCGGCGAGCCGTGCTCTCTTGCTCGCAAGCCGGGAGGCTCTCGGCAAAGGAGTGGTGCTCAGATGAACGCCCCGAAGGGTATCGCCGTCGTACTCGCGCTCGCCGTCGTCACGGGTGCGCGGGCCGGAGCACAGGAACCGGCCTCCGATTCACTGTTGACCGTCAATCACTATCTCGACATGGAGGGCGTGTCCGATCCCCAGCTGTCCCCGGACGGCACGCAGATCCTCTACACCCGCCGGTGGGTGAACAAGCTCGAAGACAAGTTCGAGTCCGCCATCTGGGCCATGCGCACGGACGGGTCGCACAACCGGCTGCTGGTCAAGGGCTCGTCACCCCGCTGGTCACCCGATGGTTCACGGATTCTCTATCTCGCGGACGGCGACCCGAAGGGCATGCAAGTCTTCGTTCGCTGGATGGATGCGGAGGGGGCGACGAGTCAGGTGACGCGAACCGAGCACGCACCCGGTGATCCGAAATGGTCACCGGACGGCAAGTCGATCGCCTTCGTGATGTTCGTCCCGCACGAAGACACGTGGAAGATCGCGATGCCGCTTGCGCCGGAAGGCGCGAAGTGGACGCCCGCTCCGCGGATGGAGGATCGCCTGCATTACCGGCAAGACCGCGTCGGGTTCACCGAACCCGGATTCACCCACCTGTTCGTCATCTCCGCGGACGGCGGCACGCCGCGCCAGCTCACGAGCGGTGCCTGGAATGTCGGCGCCCGGTTCGATGGCCTGTCGGGCGCGGCAGGGGTGGCCTGGACGCCGGACGGGAAAGCGATTCTCGTGGATGGCCTGATGGACTCGACCTCGGACTGGGCGTATGAGTCCTCGCAGATCTACCGGGTGGAAGTCGCGTCGGGCGGCATCAAGCGTCTTACCACTCGCCCGGGCTTCTGGGCGAATCCGGCAATCTCACCCGACGGCCGGCTCGTGGCGTACGCCGGATACGATTCGTCCACCAAGTCGCACTCCACGGCCGGGCTGTACGTCATGGGCACCGACGGTTCGCAGCCGCGGAAGATCGACGGCAATCTGGACCGCGATCCGGGAGAGCTCACCTGGGCCGGAGACAACAGCGGCGTGTTCTTCACGGCGCAGGATACGGGCACGGAGAACGTGCACTTCGCCGCACTGGCGGGGGGCGTGAAGACCGTCACCACCGGTACCCACATGCTCTCGCTCAACTCGATGGCCAAGGACCTCACCGCGGTCGGCACCGAGAGCGACTTCACCCACCCCGGCAATGTGGTGCGGTACAGCCTGAAGAAGTTCGACGGGACGACCCGCCTGACCTCGGTGAATGACGACGTGCTGGCGGGGAAGCGTCTCGCGCAGGAGCAGGAGATCTGGTACCGGTCGAGCGGCAACGCGCACGTGGAAGCCTGGATGGTGACACCGCCGGGATTCGATCCGCACAAGAAATACCCGCTTATTCTCGAAATTCATGGCGGGCCGTACTCCGAATACACAGTGGGCTGGAGCTACATGTTCCAGAACTTCGCGGCCGACGGATATCTGGTGCTGTACGTGAATCCGCGCGGGTCGACCGGCTACGGCACGGCGTTCTCCGACGGCATCGACCACAACTATCCCGGGCCCGACTACGACGACCTGATGGCGGGCGTCGATACAGTGATCGGGCGGGGGATCGTGGACACGACGCGGATGTTTGTGTCCGGTTGTTCAGGCGGTGGAGTGTTGTCGAGCTGGGTGATCGGGCATACCCGGCGATTCGCGGCGGCCGCGGTGCGGTGCCCGGTGATCGACTGGATCAGCATGGCGGGCGTCACCGACGTCCCGCTCTTCACGTACAGCCTGTTCACCGACCCCTGGTGGGATAAGCCCGAGCCCTGGCTGGCGCACTCATCGCTGATGTACGTCGGGCACATCACGACGCCGACGCTCCTGATGACCGGCGAGCTCGACCGTCGGACACCGATGCCGCAGAGCGAGGAATTCTTCGCGGCCCTGAAGATGAAACATGTGCCCACGGTCCTGCTGCGCTTCGCGGGCGAGTATCACGGTACCGGATCCAAGCCGTCGAACTTCATGCGCACCCAGCTCTACATGATGAGCTGGTTCCAGCAGTGGAGCGGCGCGAAGGGCTCCGCTCGCGCCGTCAGCGACCGGACGCAGTAGCCCGGAACTGCTCGGCTTCCGTCGACCCCTTCAGGGCCGTCGTCGAGGCCTCACCGCCCGTCACCGCCGCCAGCACGCGGTCGAAGTATCCCGCTCCGACCTCGCGCTGGTGACGGGTGGCGGTGTAGCCATCCGCCTCCCGCGCAAACTCCTCCTGCTGCAGCCGCACGTAGGCGGTCATCCCTTCTTCACGGTACGACTTCGCCAGATCGAACGTGTGCAGGCCCAGGAGATGCCAGCCCGCCAGTGTGATGAACTGGAATTTGTAACCCATCTGCGCCAGCGACTCCTGGAACTTCGCGATCTCGGCGTCGCCCAGGTGCTGCTTCCAATTGAAGGAGGGGGAGCAGTTGTAGGCCATCCGCTTGCCGGGGAATTTCGCGTGGATGGCCTCGACGAAGAGCCTCGCTTCCTCGAGATCGGGAGTCGACGTCTCGAACCAGAGGAGATCGGCGTACGGGGCGTAGGCCAGGGCGCGGACGATCACCGGCTCGAGGCCGTCCCGCACGCGGAAGTATCCCTCCGGGGTGCGCTCTCCGGTCAGGAAGGCCTGGTCCCGCGGGTCGATGTCGGAGGTCAGGAGCGTCGCGGACAATGCGTCGGTTCGGGCCACAATCAGCGTCGGCACGTCCAGGACATCGGCGGCCAAGCGTGCGGCCACGAGGGTCCGGATGAACTGTTGCGTAGGCACCAGGACTTTGCCGCCCAGGTGGCCGCACTTCTTCTCCGAGGCCAGCTGGTCTTCGAAGTGGACGCCCGCGGCGCCGGCGTCGATCATCTGCTTCATCAGCTCGAATGCGTGCAACGGCCCGCCGAACCCCGCCTCGGCATCAGCCAGAATCGGGGCATACCAGTCGACGCTCGCATGTCCTGACTCCGCCCGCTCGATCTGATCGGCGCGCATCAGGGCCTGATTGAGACGCTTCACCAGCGCGGGGACGCTGTTCGATGGGTACAGACTCTGATCGGGGTAGGTCTGGCCTGAGAGGTTGGCGTCGGCGGCCACCTGCCAGCCGCTGAGATAGATCGCCTGGAGCCCCGCTTTCACCATCTGCACCGCCTGTGCGCCGGTGAGGGCCCCGAAGGTCTGGACGTACGGAGTGGCCTCGAGCTGATGCCAGAGGCGGTCGGCTCCCGCGCGTGCGAGCGAGTGCTCGATCCGGAGGGAGGGCCGGAGGGACACGACGTCTGCCGCTGAATAGTCCCGTTTGATCCCGGTCCAACGTGAGTCGTTGGCCCAGCGTCGCTCCAGCGCCGCGATGTCCCGCAGGGTCTCGTTGCTCATCTCATCCTCCTTGTGCTCGGTCCAACTCCCCATAGGCCGGGATCGTGAGGAATTCAGTGAACTCTGCTGCAAGGACCAGGCCGTCGAGCAGCCGGGCCGCCGCATCGAGGTGGGGGACGGTGCTGAGCTTTTTCCGCTCCTCATCCCGGACGGCGGCGTACACGCTGGTGGTCATGGTGCGGCCGTCGGCCAGGACGGTCTTGTTGCGGATCCATTGCCACAGCTGGGCCCGTGAGATCTCGGCGGTCGCCGCATCTTCCATCAGGTTGTTGATGCCCGCGGCCCCGACGCCCGCGAGCCAGCTCGCCAGATACTGAAGTGCGACGCTCACGTTGGTCCGGACTCCCGCCTCGGTCACGGAGGACCCGGGGATGCCGAGGGCGACGAGCTGCGCCCCGGTGGTCCTGACGTCGTCGCGCAGGCGCTGCTTTTGATTCGGGTGAGTCCCCAGGACCTTGTCGAAGGACGCCTGAGCGACCGGCACGAGGTCAGGGTGGGCCACCCAAGTGCCGTCGAACCCGTCCCCCGCTTCGCGATCCTTGTCCTCCGTCACTTTCGCGATCGCCCGGGCATTGACCTCGGCGTCCTTCCGGCTCGGAATGAACGCCGCCATGCCGCCGATGGCGTGCGCTCCCCGGCGGTGACAGGTCGCGACCAGGAGCTCGGTGTACGCCCGCATGAAGGGCACCGTCATGGTCACCTGCACGCGGTCGGGCAGTACCATGGAGGCCTGCGTCCTGAACTTCTTGATGATCGAGAACATGTAGTCCCAGCGGCCGGCGTTCAGTGCGGGGCCGTGGTCGCGAAGCTCGTACAGGATCTCTTCCATCTCGAACGCGCCGAGTATCGTTTCGATCAGGACGGTGCAACGGATGGTTCCCTGCGGGACGCCGAGGGCGTTTTCCGCGAACGTGAAGACATCGTTCCAGAGCCGGGCCTCGAGATGGGACTCGAGCTTGGGCAGGTAGAAGTACGGTCCCGACCCCCGCGCGAGCAGCTCCTTCGCGTTGTGGAAGAAGCAGAGTCCGAAATCGAAGAGCGATGCGGAGACGGGGGCGTCACCGAGCGTGGCATGACGTTCATCGAGGTGCCATCCGCGTGGCCGTACCACCAGCGTCGCGATCTTGTCGTTGAGCTTGTAGGCCTTGCCCTCGGGGCTCGTGAACGTCAGGGTCCGCTTGATGGCGTCCTGCAAGTTGGCCTGACCCTGGACCACATTCTCCCACGTCGGGGAAAGGGCATCCTCGAAGTCGGCCATGAACACCCGGGCACCCGAGTTGAGCGCGTTGATCATCATCTTGCGCTCGACGGGTCCGGTGATCTCGACGCGGCGGTCTTCGAGATCCTTCGGAGGAGGCGCGACGTTCCACGAGTCGCGGCGGACCGACTGCGTCTCCGTCAGGAAATCGGGGAGCACCCCGCGATCGAAATCGGCCTGGCGCGCCTTCCTGCGTTCGAGCAATCCGCGGCGCGTGGCGTCGAACTTCTCAGCCAGACGCGCGACAAAGGCCAGGGCCTCTGGTGTGAGGACCCGGTTGGCGTCGGGGGTCTTGGCGCGTGCGACGTTCATTAGGTATTCCCTAGTTCAAGATTCAGGCCAGGAGTGGCGGGTGCTGCAGTGAGGACATCGGGAAGCTGATTGTCGCGAGGTTGCTACACGTCACCCTCGTCCTGAAATCCGGCGCGCGACCAGGCGCGCGTCGATGCCGATGTTCAGAAGCCCGCCGCCCGAGTCATAGTTCGAGCCCACGAAGTAGAGCCCCTCCTGATCGGCACTCGTGACCCGGTCGGCCCTCCGGGCAAATCCCTTAGCGTCGGTAGTGATCAACTTGCCGAGGGGGGCCAGTGCGGCGTGGAAGCCGGTGGCGAGGATCACCGTGTCGAAAGGCTCCTCGCGGCCGTCTGTGAATCGTACCCCCGTAGCCGTGAACTCTTTCAGACCGGGTCTGACCGCTGCCGCGCCCGATTTGATCGCGTCGACCAGGTGAAAACCGATCAGCGGTACGGCATCGAGCGCGAACACCGGCGATGGGGGGAGCACCGGTGGTCCTCTCCTGATGATCGTGATCTTCCGGACCATGGAGACGACGACCCGTTGGAGGGGCCGGGGGAGCTTCCGCACGTAATACGCGATGTACTGAATCGGGACTCCGACGATCTCCCGCGGCACTACGTTCGCGCCTGAGCGCACGGCGATCGTGACCTGAACCCCCGAATGCGCGAGCTCGGCGCCGATCTCCCCACCCGAGTTTCCGACCCCTACGACCAGCACGCGAAGCCCCTTGAACGGATCGGGTCTCCGGTACTCGACGCTGTGCAGGACCTTGCCCCGGAATTGGTCCTGTCCGGGAAACCGTGGCGCGACCGGATTCGCGACGATCCCGGTCGCCATCACGATGACCCGGCTCGTCACGGGACTCTTGGAGGTGGTGACGGTCCAGGTGCCATTGTTCCGTTCGATCCGGTCCACACGCACTCCGGTTTCGACGGGGAGTCCGAACGTCTCGCGGTACTGTTTGAGGTACGTGAGAAAAGCGGTGCGACTTACGAAGGTCGGGTAATCGGCCGGGAACCGGAGCCCCGGCAATGTCGACATCCGCTTGCCCGTGTGGAGGACGAGCGAATCGTAGAGATGGGCCCACGTGTGCCCGACGGTGTCGCCGCGCTCGAGCACCCTGTGGGAGACACCATGCTGTTTGAGCTGTTGGGATGCGGCGAGCCCGGCGGGTCCGGCTCCGATGACGAGGGCGTCGGTATCCACGGCGAGTAAGCTACATTCCGTCACCCCAATGGCGAACCTGGCACTCACTGCTATTTCGCTCGGCTTGCGCAGCACGCAGGCCGTTTTCCCCGAGCTCGCGGGTTGGTGGGCTGAAAGGCTCTTCTTCACACCGCCCCATCGTCCCTTGTCTTCGGGCGATCTCGAGACGCTGGGCCGGGCGCGCGCCTTCACCGTCAGGTCCGAAGGGCGACCCATTCGGGCGTGGCACTGGGGAACGGGACCGGCGGTGTTTCTCGTGCATGGGTGGGGCGGGGCGGGCGGGCGCTTTTCAGCGTTCGTCGAGCCGATTCTCGCCGCGGGTTTCAGTGCGGTGACCTACGATGGACCGGGGCATGGTCTTACCGGGCGCGGGATGTCGTCGGCGCCGGAGATGGCCCGTGCCCTCGACGCCGTGATGGCGGAGGTCGGCGCACCGGATTCGATCATCGCGCACTCGTTCGGTGGGGTGGTGACCGCGTTGACGATGGCCAAGGGTTTTGAGCCGCGTCGTGTGGCGCTGATGGCTCCCGCCGCCCTCCCGCTCCGGTTTTTCGACGAGTTCGTGCGGGCGCTCAAGCTGTCCGATCGGACCGGGGCCGCGCTCCGCACGCGCAGTGAACGCCGTATCCGCTTCGACTGGGATCAGCTGCAGATACTGCCGGTGTTCTCCCGGGCCCGGAGCCCGGCCCTGGTCGTCCATGACCGGCAGGATGAGACGATTCCGGTAGAAGAGGGGAAGCAGGTCGCCTCGACGTGGCCCGGCGCCCAATTGGTCCTTACGGACGGGCTCGGGCATCGCGGAGTCTTGCGGGACCAGAAGGTCGTCGATCGCGCCGTCGCATTCGTCACCAACCGCTCGTGAGGAATACGTGACTTCACCCGACGTGCTGGATGCCGCGGTCCAGGCCGCCCGAAGCTATCTCGCCACTCTTCCGGGCCGGCCTGTCGGCGCGCGCGCCTCGCTCCAGGATCTGAGGGCAGCATTGGGTGGTCCGCTGCCGCAGGAGGGAACGGACCCGGCACGGGTGGTCACGGATCTCGCGCGCAATGCGGACCCCGGCATCGTCGCCACGGCGGGCCCCCGCTACTTCGGGTTCGTCGTCGGCAGCACGCTCCCCGCCGCCCTCGGGGCGGATTGGCTCACCTCGGCGTGGGATCAGAACGCCGGGATCTATGTCCTGTCGCCCGCGGCGTCGGTCGTCGAGGAGATCGCGATCACGTGGCTGCTCGAGTTGTTCGGGCTGCCGGCCACCGCGAGCATCGGGTTCGTGACCGGCTGCCAGATGGCGAACGCCACCTGCCTCGCGGCTGCCCGCCACGCAGTACTAAGGAAGGCGGGGTGGGACGTGGAGCAGCAGGGGCTCTACGGGGCTCCGGAAATCGACGTGGTCGTCGGTGGCGAGGCGCACATCACCATTTTCGCCGCGCTCAGGTATCTCGGACTCGGCGCCGCCCGGGTTCGCACGGTTCCGGTGGACGGCCAGGGTCGCATGCGTCCCGACAAGCTGCGGGAAGCGCTGGCGGGCACGATCGGACCCATGATCGTCTGTGCGCAGGCCGGAAATGTGAACACCGGCGCGTTCGATCCCATCGACGAGATCGCGACGATCACCAGGGAGCGCGGTGCGTGGCTGCACGTCGACGGCGCGTTCGGTCTCTGGGCTGCGACGAGCCCGAAGTGCCAGGGGCTGACCAAGGGCGTGGGGCGGGCCGATTCCTGGGCGACGGACGCGCACAAGTCGTTGAACGTCCCGTACGACAGTGGGATCGCGATCGTCGCGGACCGAGAGGCGCACTATTCGTCGATGACGGCGACGGCGGCGTACCTCGTGAAGGCAGCCGATGACCGGCGTGATCCTGAAGACTGGACGCCCGAGTTCTCACGCCGGGCGCGTGGCTTCGCGGTCTACGCGGCGATCAAGTCCCTCGGCCGGCGCGGCGTGAGCGACATGATCGAACGAAGCTGCGCCCAGGCAAGGCTGATGGCGGAGAAGCTCAAGCAGGGTCGCGGCGTCGAGGTGCTGAATGACGTCGTCTACAACCAGGTGTTGGTGCGCTTCCATCCTGATGGCGGCGGAGGTCCGGACGCACACACCAAGGCTGTGATCGACCGGGTGCAGCAGGATGGCACGTGCTGGTTGGCGGGCACGACGTGGCAGGGGAAGGGCGCCATGCGAATCTCGGTATCCGGGTGGAGCACCAGCGACGAGGATATTGCCCGGTCGGCCGACGCCATTCTCAAAGCGAGTGGAGGTCGTTCCTGAGCGCCTCCGCGACGCGGTCGCCGAGGGCCATGATCGTCAGGTAGGGATTGATCTCGAGGGAATCGGGGAAGAGGCTCGCGTCGGCGACGCGCAGCCAGGGCAGGCTGTGCACCCGGCCCCATCCGTCGGTGACCGAATCCGCCGCCGTCCGTCCCATGCCGCATCCGCCCATGAGGTGCGCGGCCGAGACCGCGACTTTCCCGGGCTTCCAGTGTGCTTCGGTGATCCTGCTGTCGATGACTCCCGAGTCCGTCCGCTCGATGGTGGGCGGCTCGGCGAACGGGGTGTGCACCCGCTCGGCGCCGGCACCGAAGAAGATGCGGGCCGAAGCCTTGGCGCCATTCACCAGTCCCAACACCGTCTTCGGTGCGAACTGGTACCGAACGACCGGCGCTCCTTCCTTGCCTACCGAGATCCGGTTCCCATCCGACGCGCGATCGCAGCCGAGCACGAGAATCATCTGCAGCCGGGGGAACGCGCGCATGGCGGCGGCATGTGCGGGGCCGAAACCCGTGAGCGCCTTGGCGGTGACGAACGGGAAGTACATGCACGTCTCGAGCACGAATCCCAGGGTCTCGGCGCGGTCGACGAAATAGCTCTTGGGGTGGCCGACGTCGTTGGTGATGGCCTGGCCATGTTCGGCAACCAGGATCAGGGCAGGGTGGCAGGTGAATCCGTGGCCGAGGCGTGGGAGCGCGCGGGCGATCGGAGATCGGAGGAGGAGCGCGGTCGAGCCGATGGACCCGCCGGCACTCACGACCGAGCGCGCGCGAATCAGGTAATCGCCCGGTGCCCATTCGGAGTCGGCACCGGCTGATCCCACTTGCTTCGGGCGTACCCGCACTTCGAGGGCGCGATCCGGCAGAACGCGCTTCACTTCGGCACGGGTCACGACGTGAACGCCATGTCGCTCGGCATCGGGAAGCTGGATGCGGTGCGTTCCCTGCTTGGCCTGATTTGGGCAGCCCAAGTTGCAAAGGGATGAGCCTCGGCATCCTTTGACGTTGACGGGGAATTGCTGGACGTCGTATCCCGCCGTTCTCCCGCCTTCCACGAACAGGCGATTGTTGTCGTTGATCTCTTCGGGGGGGAGGAGGTGGACGTTGTTCGCATCGGCGAATTTGCGAGAGCGCTGGGCGATGTCCGAGTGGGCCAGGTCGGGGATACCCCAGTGCTTGATGACACGCTCGGGTGCGACCAGCGAGGTCCCCGTATAGACGACCGTCGAGCCGCCGTAGGTCTCGGCGAACGCGAGGGTCATGGTCCCGTCGGCGGTGAGGAATCCGCCGCCGTCGCGGTAGAGGCGATTTGCCATCTCCAGCTCGCGCCCCGTGAACTCCGCATCGCCCAACCGCGGGCCTTGCTCCAGCACGACGACCGTCTTCCCGGCGGCGACGAGTGGTGCGAGCGCCTGGGCGACGGTGCCACCGCCTGCGCCCGATCCCACGATCACGACGTCGTAGGACTTTTCGATCACGACCGGACGCTCCAGCCGCGCGGGTCGGCGCGGTAGCCGAGCGTGCCGATGACAGGGCCCTGTGTGTAGTAGCCCATCAGGATCAGGGTGCGGAGGCCCCAGAAGCCGCGGCGGATCAAGAGCAGAGGCGAGTCCTGGAGGGATTCGAGAAACCGGTGCCGGCGCTGGGGGTCGAGCTTCGAGAATGGCCGGCCGTAGCGGAGCACGGGCAGCCATTCGATGGCGCGGATGAAGAGGGCGAGCTGGCGTTGCATTCGCGAGGGACGTGCAGAGACGGCGTTGGTGACAATGCGGTCGAGCGCGGACCAACCATCCGCATCGAGAGCGGCAGTCTCGGGGACCACCGTTTCGGCGACTGCGTGCAATGTGGGCCGAAGCGACTTGGGAATCGCCACGGCGTGAAGCTAGTGCCCGCGAGCCTCGGTGGCGAGGAGTTTGCGTTTCCGTTCGACACCCCAGCGATACCCACCCTCGGTCCCGTTCTTGCTGACCACGCGGTGGCAGGGGACCACGATCGCGACCGGATTCGTCGCACACGCGCGGGCCACGGCCCGGGTCGCGCGCGGATTGCCGACGAGCCGGGCAATTTCGGAGTACGAGCGCGTCTGGCCGTACGGGATCTTCTTGAGCGATGCCCAAACCTTCTGCTGAAACGCCGTCGCACGGACGTCAGTCGGGAGATCGAGGTGCGGTTCCTTACCCTCGAGGTGCCGGAGAATCGCGGCGGTCCACTTCACCAACGCGCGATTATCCGTCACCAACATCGCCTCCGGATATTCGGCGCGCAGCTCCCGTTCGAGTGGAGGGCCTGAGTCGCCGAGTTTCACCTGGCAGATGCCGCGGTCGGTAGCCGCGACCAGGAGGCGGCCGAGGGGTGAGACGACAACCGCATACCGAATTGTGAGTCCGGCGCCGCCACGCTGGTAGGTCGCGGGCGTCATGCCGAGATCGCGATGGGTGCGCTCGTAGATGCGGCTTGGGGACGAGAATCCGGCTTCGTAGAGTGCGGGGCTCACGCGAGTTCTCCGTTTCAGTGCGGACTTGAACACCGCGAGGCGCTTGGCGTCGCGGTACTGCCGGGGCGACAGCCCCAGCAGAGCTTGAAATGACTTGACGAGCCTGGTGCCCTGGACGTGGAGCTGACGGGCCAGCGCGGAGAGCGTCTCGACGGCATCGGGATGCTCATCGATGGCACGGCATGCACGGCGGACCAGCTCGACTCTGGGATCGGGCCCCCGCACGTCCCGCGGCTTGCACCGGCGGCACGCCCGAAACCCCGCTCGCTCGGCGGTCTCCGGGATGTCGTAGAACTCCACTTGGTCGGGACGGGGACGGCGCGACGGGCACGACGGCCGGCAATAGATGCCGGTCGACTTCACCGCGTAGACAAAGGCTCCGTCGTAGCGGCCATCCCGGGCCAGGACGATCTGCCACGGGTCACCAAGTGGGGCGAATCGGAGCGGAAGAGCGGGGGCAACCATGGGGTGAAGCTACCTTGGCGCCCCCGCTCTCACTATCCGGTTTTTTCCGCCGAACTGTCCCTACATCATCATGATGATGCCGCCACCCGAGCTGCCGAAGTGATAGTTGACGACGTTGTTGAAGATCGAGCCGAAGTTGAAGGAGAGGCCGAAGAACGCGAAGTACGAAAAGCTCGAGGCCAGCTGGTGCTGCTGGAGCAGAATCTCCTGGGCCGTCGCGCCGGCCAGCGGGATCGACAGCTGGTCATGTTGGAGGGACACGTTTCCCGAGAGCTGGAACGAGAGTCCCCGGTACAGGTTCAGGGATGTGCTGCCGAAGAAGGTGAGGTGGTTCTTCCGCAAGTCGTACAGGTAGGTCGCACCCTGGACCGAGGCATTCACGCTCCCCCAGGTCTGCTTCACCGTGGCCGCGAGGGTCAATGTCTGGTCGAACAGGGTCTGCTGCGTTTTCCCGTAGAGTGTTTGTTCGTAGTAGTGATAGCGGCTGGCGCCCACCTCGTAGTGCAGCGTGACGAGCTGGCGGGTCGACTGACTGTACGGGAAGAAGTCGTACTCGACGGCGGGCGCAAAGCGGTACCAAAGCTTCTGATTGCTGAAGGTAGAGTTCGACAGGAGACCGACGGCGCCGATGCCCCAGTGACGACCCACGCTCTTCACGATCAAGCCGTTCCAGCCGTATCCTCGGCTGATCGACGCGACCGTCTCGGTCCCGATCTCATTCCCCAAGGTATCGTCGACCGGGAGCTTGAAATCAGATTCGTTGTAGTTGTAGTTGACGCTGAGGCTGAACTTCCACTGCTCGGTGGTGCGATTCGCGGAGAATGAGCCGAAGGCGAATCCGTTGTGGAAGCTCTGCTGTCCGCTCAGGTTGCCGTTGACGGAGGCGCTGAAGACCCAATAGTTCCACGGATCGTGCACGACGGCAGCCGCGCCGTGCGGTGCGTCGTAACTGACGTGGAGCCGGTCGCCGAGTGGCGTAGTCGCCGCATATGACACGAGTCCCAGCTCCAGCACTCCCTTCACACCGCGGCGCGCGTCGTCCGCGGCCTGCGCCGGCGGCGCGTTATAGTGCAGCGTGTCGGCCTTCCCGGCGAACCGGTGCTGCCCGATGAACGTGATCGTATAGGCCGTGCCGCCGCCACCGGTTTGCTGCGTCGTGATGAGGATGTGGACTTCGGCGTCCTGCGGGTTCTGCGTGTAGTTGACGAAGGTGATTTCGGTGCGGAAAAAGTCGACGTCGCATCCGTTCGAGAAGTCGGGACAATCAACGAAGACTTTGATCGCGGAGTCCCGCACACTCATGGTTGTGTCGCGGCTTGGGGCAGTTTGTGCACCGAGTGCGAAGGGCGCGAGCAAAGCCAGCGAGAGCCAGAGTCGGGACATGGGACGGTTGTCTCCGTGGGGGTTCGACGGGTCAGACGCCTGACGGACGGGGATGGTTTCGTCCGAGAACGGCCAATTCCTAGCCGATCTGGCGTCTCCGAGCATACCACACCGCGGCGCCGAGAGCGAGGAGAGCCGGGAAGAGTCCCCAGAACACGTCGAGAAAGGGGGCCGCCGGACCGAGATCGAGGGTGGGCCCCGTGGTCCGCGCCCACGAGAACGTCCAGTCGCCAAGCGTCTTTCCGGCCGCCAGGTGGACGGCGCTGTCCATCGACTCGTTCGAGCTCCAGAGCTCCGAGAACTTTTCCGGGCCCACCGCCCGCGCCAGATCCGAGAGATACGTCACCCCGCCGAAGAACGGCTGCTGCCGCTGCCACTGATCCTCTCCCCAGAGACTCGGCACGCTGTCCGCAACGGCGGAACTGTCGAACACGTTCTTCGCACACCGGGCAACGCGGCCACCGTAACACGCGGCGCCATCCCAGGGCGTGTAGGAGTACATGTAGACCCACCAGTCGTTCGGCTGCCGGTTCTTGGCGCTCGCGCCGTAATAGAAGAATCCCAGCCACGGATCACGCGCCTGGATCCACCAGCGCGGGTAGATGGCGTACTCCAGGCCCCCACCGTTCAACCACCGGCCGATCTCCCGGCCCGGCACGCCGTACGCGCCGTAGAACGCACACGGACCCATGGCCTGAGACAACCACCGCACTGCGTCCGTCGCGGTGACCTCCCGGCTGCGATGGGCGTCGAAGAACAGCCGCGGCGTGTATCC
>DASQIZ010000012.1:0-5101 GCA_035631315.1 Gemmatimonadales bacterium | reverse complement strand
ACCCCTGGACGAGGTGAAATACCTCGAATGCAAGCTCATCCTGAAGCCCAATCACTTCACGTCCCGGGACAGCCTCTTTGACTTTGCCAAGATCTTGCGGCGTCCCGCCAAGGAAAGCGGGGTCGACTTCGATGCGGTAGGTTTCATCGACGAACCGCTCAAGATCCGGGAAGTGCTCTTCCTCGATACTCCTGACTTCGAGCTCTATAACAACGCCTTCATCCTGCGGAGGCGGATTCCCTACAAGGACGGCTTCCCGACGGGCGATCCAGAGGTGGTCTTCAAGTACCGTCACCCGGACCTGCAGAAGGCCGCCGAGATCGATGTGCGTCCGAGGATCAAGGGCGACTATCGGATCAAGTTCAAGGCGGAAGCCTTGCCTCTCAAGGACGGGCTCGGCGGGATTCGTATGCTCTTTTCCCACAACGTGGAGTTCGGCATGAGCTCGTTGAGCGAAGGGGATCGCGGGTCGATGGATGGGATCGTACACGTGCTCCCGGCGCTCCAGTCGATCCGTCGACGCCGAAACGAGAAGATCGAGCTCGTCAGCGGGACGATCGTCGAGGAGGTGCTGCAGGACATCGGGGTGCTCGACTTCGGGAAGGGCGTCACGGCCGGTGCCAATGTGGCGCTATGGCGGAATCGGGGTGACCATAATCCCCTGATCGGAGAGTTCGCGTTCGAGATCAAGTTCAAGCGGCGGGATGAACTGAACGACAAGGCCATGAAGCGGGCCGAGACGTTCTTCCTCACCCTTCAGCAGGCCGCCAGGGACTGGATCGCGCTCGGAGCAACGAAGACCGGTGTGGTCTATCGCTTGAAAGGCAATCCGCCCCATGCGCACGAATGAGGATTGCCGCGGACAGCCGTGGCGGGGAGCTGGCTCGCTCCCCGCGACCTGCTCTTCCTGGGAGGAGACGGCAAGACCGTCGTACCCAAAGGCGTCATGCGCGAGCAGACTGACTTCAAACTGAACGACGCGCTCCGCAACGTGCCAGGCATCAACCGACGGTAGGCGCGCGCCGGCGTCGGTACCCTAGCGGGGCAGGCCGGGACGCGACGAGCGCGGAGCGGGCGGCGGTCCCGCCTTGAGCCGTTCGATCTCCTTGGCGGCCTGATCCTTCGTGTCCGCGTCCTGCGCCGCGCGCTCGAAGGCCTGCTTCGCGCCCGCGGTGTTACCCATCTTCGCCCGGACGACACCGAGATTCAGCCAGCTCCGCCCTGAGTCGCGAATGGTCAGCGCTTTCTCGAAGGCGGCCGCCGCGGCAGGGAAGTCGCCGCGCTCGTAGTCGATGCGCCCGAGAGCCGAGTAGACGTCGGAGAGCTTGGTGTCAGCGTTGGCGAGGGCCTTGAGATGGTCGTAGGCGCGCCCCGGCTGGTCGGCGTTCATGAGCATGACGGCCAGCCGTGCGCGGCTCTCCTGGTCCGTGGGCCGGAGGGCCAGTGCTGCCTCGTACGCCTTCGCCGCATCCTCGATGCGCCCCAGCTGCTGATAGGCTGCGCCCAGGTCACGCTGAGCGGCGGCGTTTGGATAGAGGGCGGCCACTTTCTCCAGCGCGTTCGCCGCCTCCTGCCATTGCGATTGGGCGAGGGCGGCCTGGCTCCAGAGATAGAAGGCAAGAACGTGGCCTGGGTAGGCCACCGTCGCCTCACGGGCGAGGGAAGCAGCTTTCGCGTAGTCCTTGGCATCGAGGGCTTCGAGTCCTTGCCGGTAAAGGGCGAAGGCGGGCTCGTCCCAGATGCCCTGAGCGGCGGCGGGGCTGGCAAGCAGTACCAGGAGCGCGATCGCGGCCAGGAGGCCGCCCGCGCTCCTTCGGGGCGATGGAAGCGGGTCCGCGTCGCGTCTCTTCACGCGTCCGCCCAGGTGCGCAGGAGATTGTGGTAGCAGCACGTCAGGGCGACCACGCCCGGATGGTTGGGCACCGCCTGGTTCACCTTGTTGATGGCCATGTCCAGGTCGAAGAGGAGGGCGCGCTGGCTCTCCTCCCGCACCATGCTCTGGATCCAGAAGAAGGAGCCAAAGCGGGTTCCTCGCGTCACCGGATTGACCCGGTGGAGGCTGGTCGCGGGGTAGAGGATCATGTCGCCCGCGGGCAGCTTCACCGACTGCCCGCCGTTGGCGGTCTCGACGACGAGCTCCCCGCCGTCGTAGTCCTCGGCGCGACTGAGGAAGAGGGTGGCGGAGAGGTCCGTGCGTACGCGAAACGGCGTGCCGGGGATTTGCCGGATGGCGTTGTCCACATGGGCGCCGAAGTGCATGCCCGGCTCGTAGCAATTGAAAAGAGGCGGGAACACGCGCAAGGGGAGGGCGGCCGAGATGAAGAGCGCGCTCCGTTCGAGGGCGGCGAGCACGAGATCGCCGAGCTCGCGGGCCTCGGGCGTGCCTTCCTTGATCTGCCGGTTCTCCTTTACGAGGCCGGATTGATGGCCGGCGGTGACGCGGCCGTCGATCCAGCTCGCGCGCTCTAGCACGTGGCGGGCGTGGGCGACCTGCTCGTCGCTGAGGACTCTCTCGATGCGTAGCAGCACGCGACGTCCCTCCGTGTGTATAGTTCGCGCGCGGGCCGGCGGCCCGCGCTAGTAGGTGAAGTTCGCGCTGAGGATGAAGGTCCGCCCGTCGCCGGGGATGATCTGCGACGGGTGGACCTGGTCGTAGTAGGTCGTGTCCATCACGTTCTGGACGTTCAGCTGGATGCCCATGTTCCGGTTGAGCCGGTAGGCGCCCATGAGGTCCCACCGCACGTAGCCCGGCACCTGGCTGGTGTTGGTGTTGTTCCCGTAGCGGCTGCTCGAGTAGAAGACGCCGGTGCCCACCTGCCATTGGGTCAGGAAGTCATACGTCGTCCACAGCGACAGCGTGTTGACGGGCGCATTGGCGAGGTCCTTCCCCTTCGTGCCCACCTCCGCCCCCTCGAGGATGTTCGTGTTGAGGAACGTGTAGCCGAAGAAGACGTTCCAGGGGGGCAGGGGGCGGCCCACGATCCCCAGCTCCCACCCCTGCGATTGCACGTGCCCGTCGAGGGTGGCGATGCCCGTGACGGGGTCGACGGTGCGGGCGTCCGTTTTGTCGATGCGGAAGAGTGAGCTGGTCACCGCGAGCTGGCCGTTGAAGAGGCCGAGCTTGACCCCGAGCTCGTAGGTATTGGTCTTCTCGGGGTCCGTGCCCTGGTTGCCCACGTTGATGGAGTTGAGCTGCTCCGTTGATGGGTTGTAGGACTGGCCCCAGGCGAAGTAGTACGTCTGCTGCGGGCTGGGCTGGACCACGAGGGCGGCGCGGGGCGACCAGAGGTTGTTCGTCTGCCCGAAGTTGGATGCGCGTGACCCGTCGGCGTTGAAGTTGGTGATGCTGGCGTCGAAGTAGTCGTAGCGGACCCCGCCGAGAAACCTGAACCAGGGCAGGATCTGGACGTCGTCGACTCCGTAGGTGCCCACCGAGGTGGCGCTGGAGTCGAAGCGCGTGCCCCGTGTCTTGGTGAACAACCCATCCGGGAAGAAGTTGCTCGGATTCACGAGCGGAGTGTTGGGGGCCGGCGTCAGCGTGATGGTGGTGTGGTCGAAGGTTTGGTAGGCGAAGTCGATGCCCGTGACCAGCTTGTGCTTGAGGGACCACGTCTCGAAGGTGAAGAGAGCCTCGTTCTGGAAGGCGGTGATCGATTCGTTCTCGTCGCGGCCCGCGCGATTGCGGGTAACCACGATGGCGGAAAGCGGCGCCCCGGGGGTGACGCTGGTGGCGAGGATGCGGGGCGGGGTGACCTGCGCCTCGCGGTTCGAGTACTGGTAGCGGAGAATGCTATGGAAGGCGATGTTCTCGTTGAACCGGTGGTCGAAGGTGAGGGTGCCGCGATTGAGGTGGACGTTCTCGTCGTCCTGCTGGGGGATCCCATAGAAGTTCGACGTGTCGACGCGTGGCGGGAAGTCGGAGGGCTCCACGCCCGGCGGCTTGCCGATCCGGCCCGGGTAGTTGACGATGGGTAGCCCGCGGTCGGGCAGGTTGTTCTCCTGGTAGTAGTAGTAGCTCGCGGTGAAGAGGGTGTCGGTGCCGATGCCCCACGCGAACGACGGCGCCACGCCCCAGCGCAGGAAGTTGACGAAGTCGCGTCCCACCGGCTCGTTGTAGTACGCGAGCATGTTCATGCGCACGGCCATGGTCTCGCCGAAGGGCTGGTTGAGGTCGACGGTCCCGCGGCCCATGGGGCCGTTGCTGCCGCTCGCCGTGAAGTCGTAGAAGCGGGCGGCCTGCGGTGTCTTGCTGACCTGGTTGATGACGCCCCCCGTGGAGCCGCGGCCGAAGTAGACGGCGGAGGGTCCCTTGAGCACCTCCACCGCCTCGAGGTTGAAGACGTCGCGGTTGTACTGGCCGGTGTCGCGGATGCCGTCGAGGAAGATGTCCGTCCGCGCGTTGAAGCCGCGCAGGGTGAGGTTGTCGCCCTGGGCGCCGCCGCCCTCGCCCGCCTGCAGCGAGATGCCCGTGACGTTCCTCAACGAGTCGCGCAGGTTGAAGACGGCCTGCTCGCGCATGAGCGTCTCGGTGATGGTGGTGACGGACTGCGGGATGTCGAGGTACTGCTCCGGGATCCGGAACAGATTCGGGTTGTCCGGCAGATAGCTTTTGGGCCGCTGGGCGCCCACCTGGAGACCCGGAAGGGCGATGGCCTCCGGCTGCTGCTGGCCGAGAGCGGACGAGGTCGCCATGAGAAAGCTCATGCCCACCGTGCTGCCGACGAGTTTTTTGCGGGCGCGAAGCGTCCGCCAGGCTCTGCGAGTGCGTCTCGGACTCATGCCGTCCTCCCGGCGCTGCATGCGGATTGAACTGCGGGCAGGCTGGGTCGGACGGCACCTGGCTGGCGTGATTAGGTATACCTAATCACGAAGACATGTCAACCCTAAAGAATGAAGGGTACGGCGTGGGGAACGCGCCGCCCCGGCGGCGCGCACGTCGAGCGCGACGGCGCCGGGGGTAGGCTCGAGAGGAGCTAGTCGACGATCTTCTTCTCGCGGAGGGCCTTGACGTCGGTGGCGGCGAGGCCGAGCTCGCGCAGGACGGCGTCCGTGTGCTCGCCCACAAAGGGCGCGGCGGTGCGCACCGTGCCGGGCGTCCCCG
>DASQIZ010000011.1:0-2045 GCA_035631315.1 Gemmatimonadales bacterium | reverse complement strand
CGACAAGGAGGCTGACATGGTAGAGGCACGCGCTCCCCGACGCTGCGCAAAGGGCCACGCCATGGACCCGAACTGGGAGACCTGCTCGTATTGCGAAGCTGAAGAGAAGTCGAAGCAACGGAGTACCAGCGTGCAAAATTCTGACCCCCTGGATCGGCAACGGACGGTGGTCGGCTCGCTGAGGGCCGATCCGGCCGAGGCCCAGCGGGCGACTCGAGCCATGGGGGTGCCGGACTCGCCGGCTGGTCATCTCGGGTCGGGTGACACGCGCCGGCTGACGGGGATCCTGGTCACGTATACGTGGCGGCCTGAGGGTGAGTTCTTTCCGGTACGGGAAGGGAAGACTTTCATCGGCAGCGGCGATGTGAGCAGCGAAGCAAACCGTCGGCGATGCGACGTGTGCGTGTCCCACGATGACTCCATGTCCTCCGAACACGCGTTGATTCTCTGTCGTCAGGGCAACTACGAGATCCTCGATCAGATCAGCTCCAACGGGACCTTTCTCGCCGGGCAGATGCTGAAGGCCAACCAGGGCACGGATCTGCCGAACTACTCGGAGATCAAGACGGGCTCGACGTTGTGGACCTTCATCATGGTCAAGCCGCCGGCCAACCAGATGACCCCCCCCGGGCCCCGCGTGGCGCACCACCCCGTGTCGTCACCACCCCAGGGCAAAGATCCGACGGAGGTGCGATAGACGTCCCACCCCGGATTCTCGGCGAGGCGAAGGTCTGAAGTTCATCGACCGGAGGCCAGGTCCGTCGACGAGCGATCGTTCCTGACTCGACGAAGGAGAGTCCAACGTGGACGTGCTGAAGATAGTTCTCGACAAAGCGACAGTGCCGGTGGCCCTTGTCCTTCTCGCCATAGCCCTGGCCCTCATCTTCCATCGAAAGCTGTCGGAGCTGATCGAGCGCACGACGTCGATTGAAATCGATCCCAGCAAGCGCAGGTGGAGAGTCGAGTTCGGTCAACGGGTGCAGCAGGAACAGCAGAAAGCGGCGGCGATTCAGCGGCAGATCACCGCCCAGTCTCCCGTCCCGGTGCCTACCCTGCCTGACTCCTCCGGGAAGAACACGGACCAGACGGGACGAGAGATCGTTGTGGAGGCCTGGGGCGCGGTCAGGCAAGCGGTATTCGACGGCTGCCTGGCCAATGGGATATCCGTCACCGCGACCATGAGTGTGCGGGAGGCGTTGCCACGATTGCGCGATGCCCGGCCGCTCGATTCTGATCTGGCTCGACTGATCGAGTTCGCGTACAACGTTGGCCGTGAGATAGCCAACGATCGTGGGCGTCGACCACGCAGCCAGGACGCGCAGGTCTACGCGAGCCTGGCTCTGAGCGCCGCGCAGCTTCTCGCGGTGAGTGTGCTGACCCCCATACCCCTTCCCATGCCAGAGCCGCCCCCGCCGCGGCGCGCCACCGTGGTGGGAGGCAACTTCGTCCCGTCCAGTTCGGGGAATCCGACCGCAGAGCTTGTGGCGGTGGAGGGGCCGATGAAGGGACGGCACTATCTCGTCGACAAGTCGAACTACCGGCTGGGACGAAACGCAAACAACGACCTGTGCGTAGCGACCGACGACAGTGTCTCGGGCGAGCATGCCTGCCTGCGCTTTCAAGGCGATGGGCTCTTTCTCTATGACCAGGGTTCTCGGAACGGCACGTTTCTCAACGAACAGCGAGTCGGCGGGACTCCGGTCATGGTCCGGCCCGGTGATCGGATTCGCCTGGGTGAATCAGCCTTCGAGGTGATGGCAACCGGGGCGGGCGGCTCACCCCGCGTTGCGAAGGAGGAAGCACGCAAGGGATCAGATCGGTCCGTCGTCCTGTAGACAGGGAAGCCGGACACGGCGTTCAGAGATTCTCGACACCTAGGCGACGCTCCTCTCTCACGCAGGCGTGAGGTATGGACTCCAACGACGAACGACTAGAAGTTGGGGCTCTCTCGGAAACCGGGTACACCCGCGAGGAAAATCAGGACCGCATGAGCGGCGCCCGGGTGCCTCTGGGGCACCTCTACATCGTTGCCGATGGCATGGGGG
>DASQIZ010000010.1:0-65711 GCA_035631315.1 Gemmatimonadales bacterium | reverse complement strand
GTCCCGAACATGTCGCGGATCACGAAGCGCCGGATGTTGGTGTTCAGCGCGTAGGCGCCGGACACGGAATCGAACGAGCTGGTGGACGGCTCGTAGAAGTAGTAGGGCTCCTGCGTGAATCCGATGATCCAATTGGTCCGGTGGACCTGGTTGATGTAGGCAGCAAGCACCTCGGCCTCGGCCAGCCGGCCATTCACCGCGCCGGAGAAGATCATGGTGCGGTCGCCCAGCATGTCCGAGAGCGAGATCGCCGTGCCTCCGAAGAACCCGCGCCCGAAGTTGTCGCGCTCATAGCCGATCGTCGGCCGCGCCACGTAGTCGGGCGTGTACCGCACGTGGTACGGCATGATCGAGAATTCAGCCGTGTCGGGGAGGGACAGGGTGTTCGAGTCGAGCAGCTGCTTCACCGAGACCGGGGTCGCCACCTTGGTGGTCTCGGCGGGCTGGGCACTCGATTGCCGCAGGCCCGAGGGAGCCCGGTAGATGGAGCTCGAGGGTGCAGCGGCGCTCCCGGTGTCGGCCGGAGCAGCGGGGGTCGCACCCTTGCTGGTGTCCCCATTGAGGCCGGCCAGCTCGTACCGCGGCCTGGTTTGGACATACCCGACGGGGGGCATGGGTTTGGCCGCATAGGGCCGGCCGCGCAACGAGCGCGGGTTGTCGATGGCGTAGACGTCCCAGCTGCCGTCGTCGTAGTACGCGAACGCCAACCGGTCGGTCTCCTTGGCCCATGACAGGGCGGGGGAGATGGGCGTGATCCCGGAGACGCCCGTGTAGACGTCGGTCAGCTGGTAGACATTCTTGTCACTGAAGTCATAGAGGAAAACGTTCGGAATCCCGGTGCGATCGGAGACGAACGCGAGGGAGCGGCCGTCGGGCGCCCACACCGGATTGATGTTCCGGCCGTAGTCCATGTGGTCCAGCACTTCGACCTGGCCCGACTCCAGATGATACAGGGCGATCCTGAAGTTGCCGATGGCCAGGTCACCGAAATTGGTGTTAGGCCCGCGGTCGGTCGAGAACGCGATGGTCTTGCCGTCGGGGGACCACTGGGGCAGGAGGTCCGCGTACTTGTCGTTGGTCAGGCGCTTGAGGCCAGAGCCGTCGCGGTTGACGACGTACAGGTCGGCCAGGCCGCCGTCGAAGCCCGTGAACGCCAGCTGGTTCCCGTCCGGCGACCAGGTGGGGTTGTTCACCCCGTTCAACGGAATGCGCAGACGGGCGGCTTCTTTGTCCTTCTTGATGTCGAAGATGACCAGGTCGTCCCGGTCCTTGTGCTTCACTGCGATGGCGAAGTAGCGCCCGTCTGGTGAGAACGATCCTGAGGAATAGATGAACCGCAGGCTTTCGTAATTGCTGGACGTCGTCGACTTCACGAGTCGCCGGATGGTTTTCCCGGTTTCGGCGTCCGCGAGATACAGATCGATGAAGATGTCGTTGGCGCCGAAGTACGCGATGAGGCGGCCGTCCGGGGAGATCGCCGGTGCCAGATGGAGCGGTCCACCAGAACGCTTCTCGGTCAGCAGGGGCTCGGCGATGCGCCGGGCCGGGTAGTGGTCCGAGATCTGGGGTAGGAAGGTCGCCTGCACCGCATCGCGCCAGTCCTTCGAAAGCTCGTCGATCGAAATGCCGAGCGCCCGCTTGAAGGCGCCTTCGATGCCGGCACCGCGCGAGGCCTGGAGGATTTCCCCGACCACCTCGTCACCCCAGCGCTGGCCGATGTATGCCCACAGCGCGTGCCCGTAGAAGTACGGGAAGATGTTCGGGTCGTCGGTCATGTCCTCGATGGTCGGCAGGTGCCCCTGCAGGGCAGCGTCGCGGAGCGCCATCGTCGTCGCCGGATCCATCGGTCCGAGCGACAGATACTCCGCCATGCCTTCCATGAACCAGCCGGGCGGATTCACCGTGACCATCGTCTGGATGCCGGCGCCCGGGTGTCCGCCCGAATACACGTCGTACTGGAACTGGTGCGTCATCTCGTGCTCGATGACGTGTTCCATCTGATCGTACGACCCGGTGAACGGGATGACCATCCGGTGTTTGAAGAACTCCGTGACGCCTTCGACGCCTTCCGAGGGACTCTCCCCGCCCAGGGCGTTGGTTTCCTGAAACTCACTGTACGACGCGTACAGGAGGATCGGTTTCCGCTCGATGAAGTTGTGATGGAGAATGCGCGAGAGGCGCGCGTACGAACGCTCGGCAATGCGGGCCACGTCGAGCGCGGCTTCGCGTTCCACGGGATAGAAGTAGACGTCGAAGTGTTCGGTCTGGATGATCTGCCACTGGAAGGTGCGGTACTGGACTTTGTTCTGTCCGAAGGAATCGAAATCCTGCGCCGCCGCCGCACGGCTGAGAGCGGCGAACAGGAATCCCGCGCCAATGAGAACCTTCGTCGCCTTCATACCAGCCCACCCCCGGGTACGAGCCTTCATTCCCCGACCGCGACCACCGGTGCCTCACCCCAGAGCCGCTCCAACTGATAGAAGTCTCGGAGCTCCGGATGGAAGAGATGCACCACGAAGTCCACGTAATCCAGCAGCACCCACCGGCCCTGCGTCAGCCCCTCGACGTGATGGGGTTTGTTCTCTCCACCGAGCGACATCAAATGATCGGCCATGCCTCGCACGTGGGCGTCGGAGGTTCCCGACGCGATCACGAAGTAGTCCGTTGCTTCCGACAATCCCCGCAGGTCCAACACGATCACGTTCACCGCTTTCCGGTCCGACAACCCTTCCAGGATGGGCCGGAGCCCGGCGAGGGCGGGGGCGGGTTTCCCGCGTGAAACGCGCCCTCGACCGCTACTCATAGCGCCCCCCGGCGCCGTTTGTTCCGTCTTCGACCTGATAGAACACGCCCCAGGTCCCGATCCCGGTGTGCGCCGCGAGGACCGGGGTAATCGGACTGAGCAAAGCTTCCTTCGGCGCGAAGCGGTGGACCAGTTCCTGACGGAGGGTCTCCGCGAATTGCGGGATCCCCGCGTGCACCACACCGAGCCGGAGGGACTTCGGCTTCTCGGCGAGCGCCCGGTCGAGCAGGGCGAGGACTTTCGTGCGCGCCGCCTCGCGCCCGCGGGCCCGGCCCGCCGGGTCCACCACGCCACCAGGCGACAGCGTCAGGATAGGTTTCACGTTCAGGCGCGTCCCAAGCCAACCTGCCAGCCGGGACACGCGGCCGGACCGGATCAGGCGGTCCAGCTTATCTACGACGAAGAAGCCGGAGGATTGAGTCCGGACGCGCGCCAGCTCCTTGGCGATCTCCTCTGAGGCCATCCCCTGCGCCGCCAATTCGAGCCCCCGTAGCACCAGCATGCCCTCTCCGAGCGAGGCGCTGCGGGAGTCCACGAGCGAAATCCGGTCGCCGGCCACTTCCTTGGCCGCGGCATCGGCGTTCGCGAAGGTTCCCGACAAGGCCCTGGATACAGCAACCACCACAACTTTCTCGGCCACGCGCAGGGCGTCCGTATACACCTCGGCGAAGGCCTGACGGGTGGGTTGTGACGTCGTCGCATCCTGTCCCGAGCGCAGCCGGGTGTAGAACTCCGGCGCCGAAAGCTCAAGGCGGTCGCGGTAGACGCGGTCGCCAACGATGAGTTGCATCGGAACCAGGCCGATCTGCTTCTCGAACACGGCGGAATCCGGCAGGTCGCACGCCGTGTCGGCGACGAAGGCCACCGGGCGCTTGTTCACGAGGGCCTGGTGCTGGGCCCGCATGTCCTCCGCCTTGGTGTACTCGAGCGTGCCCCAGCCGCGGCCGAGGGCGAAGACCGCATCCGGGGTGTCGGTGTGGACGTGCGCCTTCAGGAGGTCGCCCGACTCGAGGACGACGATGGACCCACCCAGCTCCCGGAGCGCGCCGCGGACCTGCTCCGGCCTGGGGAGGGAGGTCCCGCGCACCATGACCTCGGTGCAGTATCGGAAGTCGCGGTCGGAGGCGACTTCGGTCGTCGCGGCGGCGTTCACCAGGTCGCGGTCCACGGCGCCCTGTGCCTGGCCCCCTTCTTCTATAAGACGCTTGACGCCATCCAGGAGTCTGACGAACCCCTTGGCCCCGGCGTCCACCACCCCGGCGGACTTGAGGGCCTGGAGCAGCTCGGGCGTGCCCTGCAGGGAGCGGTCCGCGCGGGTGACCAGGCGCCGCATGAAGACCTTGAGATCGCGCTCCTCGGCGGCCGCGTCGGCTTCGTCGGCGGCATCGCGGGCGACGGTGAGGATGGTGCCTTCGATGGGGTCGTCGAGCGCGCCGTTCAGACGATCGAAGCCCATGCGGATGGCGCGGGCGAGGTCACGAGCCGTGGCGGTGGGGCGGTCTCCCAGACCGTCACGGAGACCGAGCAGGAACTGCGACAGCATCATGCCGGAGTTGCCGCGGGCGCCGCGAATGCTCGCCTGCGCCATCGCCTCCGTCACCTGGGGCAGGGGGGCGTCTCCCAGCGTGCGGAGGGCCTGGGCGACTTCACGGAGGGTGAGCCACATGTTGGTCCCGGTGTCGCCGTCAGGCACCGGGAACACGTTCATCCGGTTCAGCTCGTCGCGCCCCGCCGCGACCCAGTCCGCCGCGGCCAGGAGCGACCGCGACAGGCGGGGTCCATCGACGTAACTGATGCCGGCGGGCACGGGGCGCGCCTTACTCCTTGACCACCGTCACCTGCACTTCGGGCCGGACGTCGGCGTGCACCTTCACGCCCACCTTGAAATCGCCCAGCGCGCGAATCGGCTCGGCGAGATCGATCTGGCGCTTGTCGATGTCGTGCCCCGCTTCGGCGAGGCGGCGCTGGATGTCGGCGGCGGTGATGGAGCCGTACAGCTTGTCTTCTTCACCCACCTTCACGGCGAATGTGAGGTGGACCTGCGCGAGCTTGTCGGCCACGACCTGTGCCGCATCCTTCTCGGCGGCGCGCACCTTTACGATGCGGGACGCTTCGAAGGTGATCTTCTTCTTGTTGCCCTCGGTGGCCGGATAGGCCAGGCCCTTGGGCAGCAGGAAATTGCGCGCGAAGCCGTCCTTGACCTTCACGACCTCGCCGGCCTTGCCGACGTGCTCCACGTCTTCCCGCAAAATGATTTCCATGCCGTCCTCGTGATCAGTTCGGCCGGCTCTCGAGCCGGCGCCGGAACTCCAACCAGGTATCACTCACACCCAGGACGCAGAGGCTCGGGGCGGTGGCGGGTGCGAAGAGCACCCCCGAAAACACCGCCAGCGCCTGCACCCAGGCCGGAACCGCGACGATGGCGGCGGCGGCGCCGACCACAGCCGCCCCGCGGAGCACGTACAGCGCTCCCAGAATCAGTCCGATGTTCAGCGCGGCGACGCGCAGGCCCGGAACGTCGCCCGACAGGATCCACGCGATCGCCGCCGCGATTACGCCCCACACGGCGCCGTCCGCGAGCCGGAACTCCCGGAACGGGCGCAACGCCGGACCCAGCGGCTTCTCGGCGGCCCGGATGTGCCACTGCCACCCTACCGCCAGGGCTCCGTACCCACTCAAGATCGCGAGCGCCGGGCGCGCGGTACTGAAGAAGCGCACCAGCGGCTCGAACTTCCCGTACATGTCCGCCAGCGTCCCGACGGCCGAGTCGATGGACATGACTTCGAACGTCGAGCGCAGCGCGAAGCTCGTTTCGCGGAGCGTGTCCCAGGCCAGGAGGCCCCAGGTGTCTGCGCCGTTCAGCATCCACGCGAGCACCACGGCACTCGCTCCACTCCACGCGAGGGCAGCCGTCGCGCGGGGCAGGAACGGACCCGGCGCGCTCCACGCCATCACGACGAAGGCCACGGCGGCGAAGAGCTGAAAGACGGCGATCACCGCACCGCTCGGCGATTCTCGCGGCGCCACCAGGGCCCCCAGCGCCAGGAGCCCGATCACCAGGGCCGCCGCGCGGTGCCATTTCGACTGCGAGCCCCCGATCAGCTGGAGACCCGCGAACGTCGCCCCCGCGAGCGGTACACTGGTCGTCGCGAAGGCGGCGAGGACTACCGTGCCGCTCACGAGCCACCAGATGCTCCGCGGGGAGCTCATCGTCAGCCGGTGAAGCCCTTGATGTACGGGATCAGGGCCAGCTGCCGCGCCCGCTTGATGGCGGTGGCCAGCTGTCGCTGGTGCCGTGCGCACATGCCGGACAGGCGCGACGGGAGAATCTTCCCGCGCTCGGTCAGGAACCGGCTCACGGTCCGGTCGTCCTTGTAATCCAGGACCCGGACTCCCGACTCACACACCGGGCACGTCTTCGAAGGGCGTCTCACGCGTCGTCCTCCTCAGCGTCGTCATCGCCGCCGATCGCCGGTGCCGGCACGGCCTTGGCTTCGGCTTCGGAGACGACCACCAGGAACCGCAGCACGCCCTCGTCCAGCTTGACCGCGCGCTCGTACTCGGGGAGCAGGTCCCCGGCGGTCTCGAACTGGGCCACGACGTAGTAGCCGGTGTCCTTCTTCTTGATGGGATAGGCGAGGGTCCGCTTGCCCCAATGGCTCACGTTCGTCATCGACCCCTTCCCGTCCTTGGTCAGGAGTGCGTGAAAACGATCGAGCTTCTCGGTGACGGCGGGTTCCTCGAGGGCACTGTCAAAGATGTAGACCGTCTCGTATCGACGAGTCATGCCACCTCCCTTTGGTCTAGAACGACCCGGTGCAGGTGCGGCACCGAGTAGGGGAATTGAGGCGCGAAAGATAGTCGGGAACGGGGAGGGGGCCAAGGGCGTAGGTAAAGGCATGTGGGCCTATTGCCTGGCGGTACTCCTGAGCCTCCCCCACGCCGATTCCAGTGTCTTGAAAGGAACCGTACTGTCCCTGGCCTCCGGGCATCCGCTCGCTGGGGTGACGGTTGTGGAGGCGGGTGGCGGCCAGGTCACGACTGACTCCACGGGGCAGTTCGAGATCACCGGGTCCGCATCCCGGCTCCACCTCACCTGGGGCGGCGTCAGCGGAACGGCCGTCATCCCTGCAGGTCCGACCGTTGAGGCGCTTCGCGTGGTGGTCGACACCGAGGCACCTGACCTCGATCCTGCGGTCGAGCATGTAGACTGGCATCTCGTCGGCCGATGGGGGATGCCGGGCTTCTTCGACCGGGCGCGGCAGGGGTTCGGGAAGTTCTTCACCCGGGACGACATCGCCCGCGCGGGATTTGCGAATCTGCGTGCCTTGCTGAAATCGCTCGACATCGCCCACGGCTGTCTCGTCGGGGGCGGCGGGTGCGGCGCTCGGACCTTCTATCGAGGTACGCCGGTCCTGGTATCGATTTATGTGGATGGCGTTTTTCAGCGGGACGAGAATGCCGATGATCGTCCGCTCGGAGACGTGGCCGGCATCGAGTACTACCCGGTGCCCTACCCTCCCCGGCCTGCGGCTACCAGTCCCGACCGGCAGTGGATGGTGAAGACCGACTACTTGCAACAGCTGCCGCTACAGGAGTTCACCGTGGTGATCTGGACCCGCGGCTTTCACCCCGGGCTGACTACACGTTGAAGCGGAAGAGCAGGACGTCGCCGTCCTGCACGATGTACTCCCGGCCCTCACTTCGCACCAATCCCTGTTCGCGTGCCGGCTTCCACCCGCCGGACTTCGTGAAATCTCCGAAGCTCACCGTCTCCGCCCGGATGAAACCTTTCTGAAAGTCCGAGTGAATGACGCCGGCGGCATCGTACGCCGTGTCGTTCACGTGAATCGTCCAGGCGCGCACTTCCTGCTCGCCGGCCGTGAAGTAGGTCCGGAGTCCCAGGAGCGCGTAGCCGGCATGAATCAAGCGGTCGAGGCCCGGCTCTTTCACGCCGGCACCCGACAGGAATTCCTTCCGCTCGTCACGGGACAACTCCGCCAGTTCCGCCTCCAGTTTGGCGGAGAAGGGGACCAGCTCGGCCTCCTCATGATGGGCGGCGACGGCTTGCTTCAAGACGTCGACGAACTTTCCGCCGCCCGCAGCGAGGTCGTCCTCGCTCACGTTGGCGGCGTAGAGAATCGGCTTGGAGGTGAGGAGACCCATCGCGCGCAGGGCCGCGAGCTCCTTTGCATCCTTGGCGGCCGCGCGCGCTCCCTTCCCGGCGTTCAGCTCGATCGTGACGCGCTCCAGCAGCGCCATCTCGACCTGCGCGTCCTTGTCGCCCGACTTGGCGCTCTTGCGGGTCTTGTCCATCCGGCGGTCGATGACCGACACATCCGCGAGCGCCAGCTCCGCCGAGATCACGTCGTGGTCGCGTACGGGATCCACGGGACCCATCACGTGCACGACGTCGGGATCTTCGAAGCACCGGATCACATGGACGATTGCGTCCACTTCGCGGATATGCGAAAGGAACTGATTGCCGAGGCCTTCGCCCTGCGAGGCGCCTTTGACGAGTCCGGCGATGTCCACGAACTCCACGACCGCCGGGACTTTCTTCTTGGGCTTGACCAGCTCGACGAGCTGCTCGAGCCGGGGATCGGGGACTTCCACCACGCCGACGTTCGGGTCGACCGTACAGAAGGGATAATTCTCCGCGGCCGCCGCCTTCGATGACGTCAGCGCGTTGAAGAGAGTGGATTTCCCGACGTTGGGGAGTCCGACGATGCCAAGACGAAGCATTACGGTCTTTCTATCGCGACATGAAGGGGGCGAATACGACCCACATGAGGAAGAGCACTCGCACAAGCGTCAGGCGGGAGCCTTTCCCGAGCGCGCCGATCCCGGCGACGACGAGCAGCGTAACCGCCACGCTGACCCACCCGGCCAGGTGAGCGGGAGTGGCGAGCGGACTCTGCGAGTGCGACGCCGCGAGAAGCGCGATCGCCCCCAGGAACGTGGTGGCGACCGACGGGCGGTGCAGGAGCCCCGTCCCCGCCATTGCCGCGAGTCCCCCGAGGGCCGTGCCGTAGGGTCCGAGGACGTGAAAGGGCACGAGTGAGACGACGAGCACGGCCAGCGCCCAGCGCTTGTCCCGCACCACCACCGCGACCGCGCCGAGCGCGATGCCGCCCAGGATGGCGGCGGTAGGACCCCAGGATGGGATCGGCGCCTCGCGCAGCGTGAGGGCCACCGGGTCTAGGCCCGCCGCGACGACGGCCGCAACGGCCGCGACCGCCGCCGCGCTCACGGCGGTGCTCACGCTTCCCGACCGCTTGCCCGCGAACGCGAGGACCAGCGGGACCAGTGCCGCTACCAGCACGAGCATCGGCAGCGCGGCGCCATCCACGCGGTTCGCGACCAGCGGAGACGCCGAAGCGATGACGAGGGTGGCAGCGGCACCGAACGTCGCGGCATCCGATGCGTCTGCCGTGGGCGTGCTCGGGCGCAGCGCGGTGATCAATGCGGATCCCAACGCGAACGCGGCGACGAGCTGGCCGAACAGGTGCCAGCCGCCGTCATCGAGACCGGCCGCGACGCCGAACAGCTCGAACACCAGTCCCAAGCCAACGAGCACCACGCCGCCGGCGAACAACGCGAGCCGGCGAGGCTCGATACTGAAGTCCGCCACCCACGCGACCGCGGCGCCGGAGATGGCGCCCAGGGCGAAGCTGGCACCGGTGCGCGCGCTCACGAGGCCATCGAGCACGACCATCCCGATGAGCGCGAGCACCACGGGCTCCAGGTAGGTGGCCGGCACGGGGCGCTGGGTCGCCTGGCGCAGGCCGACGAGGGCGGGGAGGAGTGCCAGGGCGCCGGCGAGCACGGCGATTTCGGGGAACCAGGGGACGAGGTTCACGCGGGAGTTTCCCCCCGAAGCCAGCGTTCCACCGCCTCTACCATTTTCGGCATCGCCTGTTCGATCAGCTCCCTCTGCTCGGGATCGGCCGGGGCCAGGACGTAGTCGGCCCAGTCGCCGGTGCCTTCGGGCAGGGGACCGACGCCGATGCGCAGACGCGCGTAGCTCTGGGATTGCAGGGCGCCTTCGATGCTCTTCAGCCCGTTGTGGCCGCCCGCCGATCCGTCCAACCGGAGCCGGAACGTGCCGGCGGCGATGCGGAACTCGTCGACGAGGATCAGGAGATCGGTGGCCGGAGTGAAGGCAGGATCGGCGCGCAAGGAGACTAGGCCTGCGCCCGAGCGATTCATGTAGGTCTGGGGCTTGAGGACCTGGACCGGCACGCCCTCGACTTCACCCTCCGAAACGCGGGCGCGCTCACCCCGCCGGAAGGGACCGAAGCCCCACCGCGTGTTGAGCGCGTCCGCCAACCAGAAGCCTGCGTTGTGGCGCGTCGCCTGATACTCTTCGCCCGGATTCCCCAGGCCGACGACGGCGCGCAGGACTTATCCCTCTTTGCCGCCCTTGGGCTTGGCTTCGCCCTTGGGCTTGGCCTCGCCCTTGGCCTCCGCCGCCGGCTTGCCCGCTTCGCCTTCCTCTTCGTCGCCCTCGCGCTCCTTGCGAATGAGCTCGGGCTCGGCCACCTCGGTTGCACCTTCCGCCACGGGCGCCGCGACTTCCTCGGCACGGGGCGGGACGACCACCGCGATGGTGAGATCGGCGTGAGTCAGGATCGTCGCGTTCGGAATCACCAGGTCCTTCACATGGAGCGAGTGCCCGATGACCAGGGCCGATACGTCCAGCTCGACGCGATCCGGGATGTGCTCGGGGAGCACTTCGATTTCGACTTCGCGCGTCACCTGGTCCAGCACGCCACCGGCGTTGCGGACGCCGTCCGGAGTCCCGACGAGGTGCACCGGCACCTTGAGCTTGACCTTCTCATCCGCGTGGATCTCGTAGAAGTCCACGTGGATGATGTCGGGGCGGATGGGGTGACGCTGAATTTCGCGGATGAGCGCCTTCGCCTTCTTGCCGTCGACCGTGAGCTCGATCAGCGTGCTCTCCGGCTCGATGCCCATGAGAGCCTTCTCGAGCGACGGTCCGTCGACGGTGAGGTTCTGCGCGGCCCGGCCATGTCCGTAGACCACGGCCGGCACCTTCTTGGCGAACCGGGCCTGGCGCGCCGCGCCCTTGCCCGTCGTTTCGCGGGCCTGCGCGGTGAGACTGACGATCTGTGCCATGCGACTCCTGCCTTAGTCGAAAAGAGAACTGACCGACTGATTCGAATGTTCGTAGCTGATCGCCTTGGCCAGGATCGCCCCGACGGACAGCACCTTGAGTTTCTCGAACTGCCGTTCCGGCGTCAGCCGGATGGTGTTCGTCACCGCGACTTCCTCGATCGGCGCGGCGCGCAGCCGTTCGACCGCCGGACCCGAGAGCAGGGCGTGGGTCGCGAACGCGAACACCCGCTTGGCTCCGAGCCGCTTCAACGCCGCCGCGGCTTCGGTAATCGTGCCCGCGGTATCGATCATGTCGTCGGGGATGAGACAGTCCTTGCCGTCCACATCGCCGACCACGTTCACCACTTCCGCCACATTCGCCGACGGCCGCCGCTTGTCGATGATCGCCAGCGACGCGTTGAGCCGCTTCGCGAACCCGCGCGCCATCTTGGCTGACCCGACATCGGGGGCCACGACCACCGGATCGCGCAGGTCCTTGGTGCGGAAGTGCGCGACGAACACCGGCGCCGAGTACAGATGGTCCACCGGGAGGTCGAAGAAGCCCTGCACCTGGTGGGAGTGGAAATCCATTCCCAGCACCCGGTCCGCGCCCGCATGGCTGATCAGGTTCGCCATCAGCTTCGCGCTGATCGCCACCCGCGGCTGATCCTTCCGGTCCTGCCGCGCGTACCCGAAGTAGGGCAGGACTGCCGTCACGCGGGCCGCACTGGCCCGCCGAGCCGCGTCGATCAACAGCAGCAGCTCGATGTAATACTCGGCCGGCGGATTGGTCGGCTGGATGATGAAGACATCCCGCCCGCGGACGTTTTCGTCGATCTTGACGAAGATCTCACCGTCCGCGAACCGCCGGATGGTGACCGCGCACAACGGCTGTCCCAAATGCTGAGCCATCTCCTCGGCGAGCGGCCGGTTGGCCGTGCCCGCGAGCAGGAGCAGCTGGCTTCGGGAGAAGGTCAAATCCGCCATTTCTGAGCCGCGCAAGATAGCCGCCAAGCATCGCAAAGCCAAGGGGTTAAAACCTCTCAACCAAGCGAGGCCCTGCGGCGTAGAAACACCTGTGGCGCCAATCCCGGCGCCCTTAGGGAGGAACAACCGATGCGGAAGATGCTTGTCGCCGTCGCCCTCTTGGGGGGCGCTGTCATGCCGCTCGCGGCGCAGGGCGGTGGGGGGATGGGTGGTGGCCGCGGGTTCGCGCCGCCCCCGAATCACTGGATGACCATGGACTCGGTCGGAACGGCCCTGGGCCTGACCGCCGCCGAGAAGACGGCCATTCAGCCGCAGTACGACTCGATCAATGCGATTCTGAAGAGAGCTCAGACCCTTCGCGACTCGCTCAGGGCAAGCATGGCCCCGGGCGGCGACATGCGGTCCGCCTTTGCCGCGGCGCGCGCCATCATGCAGCCACTGCAGGACCAGGAAGACGCGCTGCTGAAGGAGATCCACGGCAAAATCTCCGCGGCGGCCGCTACGAAGCTCGAGGCGGCGCCTCCTCCGCGGGTCATGCGTCAGCGTCCCGCCGGTGGCATGGGTGGCGGTCCGGGTCGCTAACGAAGTCCCGTAAACGCGCGAGCCCTCCCGATCGAGAGGGCTCGTTCGTTTCGTGTGAGTCTACAGTCGGAAGAGGTAGGTGAACTTGGTGAAGAACCCGTCCGCCGTCCGTTGGAGTCCCCGGAACGCGAAGGTCCCCTGATCGTCGAGGCTCGAGCCGTACCCGGCGTACAACACCGTACCGGGCGAAGGCGTGAATGCGACGAGCCAGTCCATCCGGAAGCCATTCTGCGTGAACTGCAGTGCCCGTTCGTAAACGCCGGTCGACGGATTCTTGATCAGGATCGGGTCGTTGGTCCGCGAATCGTCGCGCAGCGAGTCCTGGAACGTCGAGACATATTGTCCGACCACGCGAACGAACAGCGGACGCGACACCTGGTACTCCACTTTGAGTCGCGGAATCAGCTGCCGCGCGACCAGGGTGCCATCGTCCCGCCGCCAATATTCCTGGTGGAGGTATGTTCCGCCCACCCGAATCCGGTCATTGGGACGCCAGTTGACGCCGCCCTGCATGATCAGGATTCGGGCCGGAGACCACTCGTAGAAGTTCTCGTCCTGAATAGCGGGGAGAAATAACAAGTTTGCGTCGAAGTGCCGGTACTGCGGTGTCGCAAACTGGATGAGGATGTCGAGGTTCCGGATGTCCGGCACGCCGACGAACGGCACCGTATCCGTTACGCTCCCGACCGTCCGCTGCAGCGCGTAGTTCGCGTAGAGCGAAGGATCATAGCCGAAGCGTTCGAAGAACAGTCCCGTGCTGACGGTCCAGCCCCGGATGACGGTGTTGGTATTGAAATGGATCTCGCGGTCGTCGGGGGCATCAGCCGACTGGAAGTGCGGGTAGAGCCAGCGGCCGAAGAGGAGAATGTCCCCGCTCCAGCTTTCGATGGCGGCGCCAGGCGCGCCGTAGAACGTGATCTGGTGATCGGCCTGACCCACCGCGATGCCGTTCCGTGAAATAAACCCCGACTGATCGAAGAACTGCGGGTGAATGCCGGCCAACGAGTAGGAGAACTGGAACTGCCGCCCCGACCGAACGAGGGACGCCGACCAGAGGGGTCCCTGAATCGTGCTTCCGGCGGTGCGCGTGAAGCTTTCCGCGCCCTGAAGACCGAGCGTGTAGATGCCGCCGAACGTGATGCGGGCGTCGGCACCCATGACGCGGTTCCAGTCGGTCCCGTCCTGCTTGTCGGTGTACACGATGCCCGCCGTCGACTGGCCGCCGAGATCGGCCCGGGCGCGGAGGATATTGTAGAAGGGGTTGTCGGTGCCGGACGCGGAGAACGCCTGCGCGTCCATGCCGGAGAGCACCCCGATGCCGATGTTGCCCACTTTCCCCGTCACTTTCACCGCCCCGATCGGCTGCACGAGGGAGCGGGTGTAGATCAGGTTGTTGGGCGTCGCGAACTGCTCGAGGCCTTCGAGAAAGAAGGGCCGCTTTTCGGGGAAGAAGAGCGCCTGCCGCGGATCGAATACCAGCTGACTCGCATCGGCCTCGACCTGCGAAAAGTCCGGGTTCACCGTGCCCGTCAACGTCAGGTTGTTTGTCATCCCCCAGCGCACGTTCCCGCCGATATCGGGATTGAGATGGTGGTAGCCCCATCCAGGTCCGGAGGGACCGCCATCCACCTTGCCCGTGACCTCGGGATTGACATCGAGCACCAGGTCCCGGTGCAGGTCGGTGAGGCCTTCCAGCGTTCCTGATTGCCCAAGGAAGGACGCCGCCCGCCGGCGCGCCGCGGTCCAGGTCTGGATGTGACCTGAATGCTGCACCGTGCGGATGATCTGCAGGCCCCAGGTCTGCGTGGACGTCGGCTGGTAGCGGATGCTCTTGAAGGGGACGCGGATCTCGACTTCGTAACCGTAGTCCGTCACGTGGCCCTTCGACTGATACACGAAGTCCGTCGAGAGATCGACGGTGTCGCTCGTGCCGGCGTGGGTCTCGTTCAGCGTGCCGTCCGATTGCACCCCCAGCGGATTCACCCCGAGGGCGATCGCTTGCCGGTGATCGTTGAACGTGTCGAGAAGGATTTCGACCATGTCGTCGGTCGAGATGTGGTCGCGCGTGGCCAACGTGGCGTGCACCGGGCCATGGGATTCGAATGCCCGGATCCCGAAGTAGATCGCGGTCGCCGAATACCAGACGAGCACCTGCGTGGAGTCGTCCGCGGGGCGGCCGTCGACGGGATAGTACTCGGAGAACCCGGTGAGAATTGCCGCCTTCTGCCAGGGCGGTTCGTCGAGCGAGCCATCCACGTTGGCGGAGGCGTCGATGCGCGGGGTGGCGACCGCCACGTTGCCTGCGGTTCCGGAATAGGGGCCGCCGGCTGCCGGCGACGTGGGGCGGGCGGGGGGATTGCTTGCCGCCAGGAGCCAGAGCAGGGACAGCATCGCGGGACGACTCCTTGGTGCCGGGAAGACGCGGCCTACGGCGGCGTGCGGCCTCGGGTTTCACGGTTCGACGCACCGGCGACGCCATTCGTCGCTACCATACAGGATACTTGTTATCGGAGCATCCCATGCGGTCGTGGACGACGCTCGCCGGAAGCCTGCTGATCCTCGGAGCACCCGGGCCCCTATCGGGACAGGCCCCCCGCCCGTTCACACTGGGCGCCGACATCTCCTACCTCGACGCCCCCGCGGTCCGCGGGCGAGCGCACCGGAGTTATCAGGAGAACGGCAAGGCGGACGACGAGCTCTCTATTCTGATGCGACACGGGTGGACGTCCTTCCGGCTCCGCGTCTTCGTCTCCCCGGTGCGCGAGGCGCCCGACAACAGCTTGGCCAACACAATCCCGCTGGCGCGGCGCATCAAAACCGCCGGCGCCACCTTCCTGCTCGACATTCATTATTCGGACACCTGGGCCGATCCCCAGCACCAGGAGATCCCGGTCGCCTGGCGCAGCCTGTCCTTCGACTCTCTCGAGGCCCGCGTCGAGGCCTACAGCCGCGACGTGATCAAGACCCTCAAGGACTCCGGGGCGATGCCTGACTGGGTGCAAGTCGGCAACGAGATCACCCGCGGCACGCTCTGGCCCCTCGGGCAGGTGCACGTTCCGGGGGCCACGCAGTACAACCCGCCGTCGGGCGCCGACAGTGCGGTGCAGTGGGATCACCTGATCGGGTTGCTCAAGGCGGGGATCCGCGGTGTGCGCGAAGGGGCGGGGAACACGCCGCCCCGGATCGCGATTCATATCGACCGCGGCGGGGACTGGGTAACCACCGAGTGGTTCTTCGATCATCTCGCGGCGGCGCACGTCGACTACGACATCATCGCGCAAAGCTTCTATCCGCCCTGGCGGCACGGCACGCTGGATGACCTCTGGAAGAACATGACCGAGTGTGCCCAGCGGTATCACAAGGACTTTCTCGTCGCCGAGACCGGGTACGAGCCGACGCACTCGCCCGACAATCCCGACATGTTCTGGCCGGTCACCCCGGAGGGGCGTCTCCAGTTCATGGTGGATCTCGTCAACACCGTGAAGAAGGCGCCCGGAGGGATCGGCGTGATGTACTGGGCGCCGGAGTGGGATCTCTGGAATCCCGATGGATCGCCGGGTCCGGCCGTGTTTACGCTCGATCACCTCAATGATCTACGGTCCCGTCCCGCGAGCCACGCTCCGGCGGAGGTCACGGACCACTGATCGCTGATTCCTGCCTTTATTGCACGTAGCGGATGATGTCGTAGAAGAAATGCGGCCCGAACTTCAGGTTCTCGAGGCTCACGCGCTCATCGTTCCCGTGGACCCCGCGCTGGTCGTCCTGCACCTCGACCTTGAAGGGGTCGAGGCCGTACGTCACGATGCCGAGCGCCCGGTACGTCGGCCGGTCGGTGGCGCCAGTGAGCATGACCGTCGTGATCAGCGCCTTCGGATCCCGCTCGTGCGCGGCCCGCTCGATGGCCCGGAACAGATCGGTCTCGATGGGACTCTCGAGGGGTGCCTTGGGAGGCAGGATCGTCGTCCAGTGCACTGCCGTATCTCTCACCACCTTCACCAGCTCGGCCCGGAACGCCGCGGTGTCCTGATCGGGGAGGAGCCGGATGTCCAACTCCGCGGTCGCCTCGGCGGGGATGACGTTCGTCTTCGAAGAACCGGTCAGTCCGGTTTCGGAAATGGTATTCCGGAGAATCGCGTTCCACTCCACGTGACCGAGTATCCACGAGCTGGCCTGACCGACCTTCAAGGCCGAGTCCACGTTCGCGAGCCAGCGGGCCTCGTCTCCCGAATACTGGGAGGAGAGGTCATGCAAATACTTCCGCACGCCCGGCGTCACGCGGATGGGCGTTTCGTAATGCGCGATGCGGTCCAGTGCCGCGACCAGGCGCGGCAGGGGGTTGTCCTTGGTGGGCCGGGAGCCGTGAGACGGAATACCGTGCACCGTCATCCGCTGCCAGAAGGTGCGCTTCTCACTCACGCTGACGCCGTAATAAAGGAGGCGCCCGTGGTCGAGCGGGTTCGCGCCGCCCTCGGTGATCAGGAACTCCACGTCCTTGAGCAGGTCGGCGTGCCGGGCGACGAACGTCGCGGCGCCGGTGCCGCCGAGCTCTTCGTCGGCATTCCCGATGAAGACGATGTCGCGGTTGAGCGTCACCCCTGACCGCTTGATCGCCAGCATCGCCATCAACTCGGCGATGCCTTCGCCCTTCATGTCCAGCGCGCCGCGACCATACAGAAATCCGTCTTTCACCACGCCGCCGAAGGGATCGACCGACCAGAACGCCGGCGTCACCGGCACCACGTCCATGTGACTGACGAGGGCGACGGCCTTCTTCGAGCCGTTGCCCTTCAAGCGGGCGTAGATGTTCGCGCGGCCGGCCCCGACCTCGGTGGTGTCGAGGATCTGTGCCTCGATGCCGTTCTCCGTGAGGACTTGTTGCAGGAACCGGGCGGTCTGGATCTCGTTCCCGGGAGGGTTCGTGGTATTCAGCCGCAGGTACGCGGTCAGGACGCGCTGGGTCTCCGCGCCCAGGGAGTCCCAGTTGACGGGGGTCTGCGCGGTCAGGGGAGTGGCGGCGAGGACAAGGGCGACACCGACGGCGATGCGCTGCATGAGCGGCCCGGGTTTGAGAGTGCGGATAGGCTCCGGTCTGGACGGCGGAGTGTCAAGAAGGGACGATGCTAGGGACGTGTGAACACTCTTACCGGCCGCCCCGCACGACCGTACAATTGCGCCTCACCCTCGTCCCTTCGGAATTATGCGCGCCACCTTCGCTCTTCTCGTCCTCGTGCCTTTCGCTCCGGCCCTCGGGCAGGCCCGCGCCAGGAAACCCGCTGCGAAACCTGCCGGGTCCCCCGCAGCTCCCGGACCCCGGGCCGACAGCGGTGGACTCGGCGGGGTCGTCGGCGCCCTCAAGCTCCGGTCCATCGGGCCGGCGCTGACGGAGGGTCGCATCGCCGACATCGCTGTCGACCCGACCGACAAGGCGGTCTGGTACGTGGCGACCGCCGCGGGCGGCGTCTGGAAGACCATCAACGACGGCACGTCCTACACACCGATCTTCGACGACGAAGGGTCGTGGTCCATCGGCGCGATCACGATCGATCCCAACGACCACAACGTGATCTGGGTGGGCACCGGCGAGAACAACGCCCAGCGGGTGGTGGCGTTCGGGGACGGCGTCTACAAGTCCGTAGACGGCGGCAAGAGCTGGAAGAACGTGGGGCTCAAGGAGTCGCAACACATCGGCCGGATCGTAGTGGACCCGCGCAACTCGGACGTCGTGTACGTCGCGGCGCAGGGACCGCTGTGGAGTGGCGGCGGCGACCGCGGCGTCTTCAAGACCACCGACGGCGGCGCGACCTGGACCAAGGTGCTGACGGTCGACGACTGGACGGGCGCCAACGACATCCAGCTTGATCCGCGTCATCCTGACGTGCTCGTGGCCACCACCTGGCAGCGCGAGCGCCGTGTCTACGGATTCATCGCCGGCGGTCCGGGCTCAGGTGTCTGGCGGTCGACCGATGGCGGCAAGAACTGGGTCAAGTCGCAATCCGGTTTCCCCAAAGGGGACCTCGGCCGCATCGGGCTCTCCCGGTCTCCCGCCGATCCCGATGTCATCTATGCCATCGCGCAGGCGGCCGACGAAAAGGGCGGACTGTTCCGGTCGCGAGACGGGGGCGCGAGCTGGGAGAAGATGAGCGGCACGCAGTTCGGCGGGAACTATTACAACCGCGTCTTCGCCGACCCGAAGAACGTGGACCGCGTCTACGCCGTGAACGTCTTCCTGCAGATCTCGAATGACGGCGGCAAGACGTTCAGCTCGCTGGGGGAGATCAACAAGCACGTGGACAACCACGTGGTGTGGATCGATCCTGACAACACCGACCACCTGGTCGTCGGTTGCGACGGCGGCGTGTACGAGACGTTCGACCTTGGTCACACCTGGCGGTTCGGCGCCAACTTGCCCGTGACCCAGTACTACCGCGTCGCGACGGACGACGCGCATCCGTTCTACAACGTGTACGGCGGGGCGCAGGACAACTTCTCGGTCGGCGGTCCCTCCCGCACCCGCACGAACAACGGCATTCGTAACTCGGACTGGTTCATCACCGCGGGGGGTGACGGGTTCGGCAGTGTCGTCGACCCCACCGATCCCAGCACCGTCTACGCGCAGTCGCAATTCGGAAATCTGGTCCGCTTCGATCTGCGTACGGGTGAGCAGGTCGGGATCCAGCCCTTTGATCCGACGACCGGCGAAGCGCTTCGCTGGAACTGGGACGCGCCGGTGATCATCAGTCCCTTCGATCATCACCGCCTGTACTTCGCCGCGCAGCGTGTCTACCGGAGCGATGACCGCGGCGATTCCTGGCGTCCGATCAGTCCCGATTTGTCGCGACAGATCGACCGGAACGCGCTGAAGATGATGGGGCGTGTCTGGGGCGTGGACGCCGTGGAGAAGAACGTGTCGACGACCCTGTTCGGCACGATTTTCACGATCGCCGAGTCGCCCCTGAAGGAGGGCGTGCTCTTCGCCGGCACGGATGACGGGCGTATCCAGGTCAGCGAGGATGGCGGCGCGCACTGGCGCGCCACGGACCATTTCCCCGGGGTGCCCGACACGACGTTCGTCACGCGCGTGGTCCCGTCACAAACGGACGCCAACACTGTCTATGCCGTCTTCAACGGTCACTGGTCGGGGGACTTCAAGCCATACGTCCTCAAGAGCACCGACCTTGGGCGCACCTGGACCAACATTTCGGGTGATCTGCCGGACCGGGGTGATGTGTGGTGTTTCGCCGAAGATGGCGTCGATCCGAATCTGCTGTTCGTGGGCACGGAGTTCGGACTCTATTTCACGGTCGACGGCGGCAAACAATGGACGCGGCTCAAGGGCGGTCTGCCGACCATCCAGGTACGCGACCTGACGATCCAGCGGCGCGAGAACGACCTCGTGCTCGCCACGTTTGGGCGTGGGTTCTATGTGCTCGACGACTACACGCCGCTCCGGCACCTGGATGCGGAGACGCTGACACAGCGGGCGGCGATTTTTCCGGTTCGTCCGGCGCCGCTCTACGTCCCCTCGAGCCCGTTGGGACTTCCCGGCATCGCGTTCCAGGGGGCGGGGCACTATTTGGCGGACAACCCGCCCTACGGCGCGATGTTCACGTACTTCCTGAAGGATCCGCCGCTCTCCCGGAAGGAGCGGCGGCAGAAGGCGGATGCCGCGAAAGAGAAGCAGGGCGGCGACGTCGGCTATCCGTCGTGGGATTCGCTGAAGGCCGAGGAGCGCGAGGAGGAGCCGGCGGTGGTGGTGACGGTGAGCGACTCCGCCGGGAACGTCGTGCGGCGTTTCAATGGTCCGACCGGCAAAGGGCTCAACCGGGTCGCGTGGGATCTGCGGTTGCCCTCAAGCAATCCGGTCGACGGACCGCCGTTCAGGCCGGATCCGAACAATCCATTCGGTGGAGGCCCGCGCGGGCCGTACGTGCCACCGGGGACCTATCAGGTGGCGCTCTCGGAGCGGGATGACAGCACCTTCACGCCACTCGGCACGCCGCAGCGGTTCCGGGTGGTAGACATCGACAGTGCGTTGCCGGGACGGGCGTATGCGTCCCTTGGCGATGAAGAGAAGGTGGCGGCACTGCAGCGTGAGGTGCTCGGTACTTCGGCGCTGGTGAGTGACGCGCTGACGCGCGTGGGATTCCTCAAGCGAGCCATCGACGAGGCGCCGGGCGCGGACGCAACGCTCGCGAGCCGGGTGCGTGAGATGGAGAACCGGCTGCGTGATGCGCGGGAACTCCTGGCAGGGGATCCCACATTGGGTCGTCATCAAGAGCCGTCGCCGCAGTCGCTCCTCGCCAGGCTCGGCGGGGCGGTCGGTGGCCGCTCGGGAAACTCGCTCGCACCTATGAACGCGGCCGAGCGGGCGCAGGTCGACTATGTCCGGGGGCAGTTCGACGCGATCTTGCCGAAGATTCAGCAGTTGGTCGGCGTCGATCTCAAGGCGCTCGAGGACGCGGCGGAAGGGGCGGGGGTGCCCTGGACGCCGGGACAGATGCCGAAGACGCCCTAGCGGCGGGACCGACGGTACAGGTCCTCGAAGATCGGCGCGGAGCGCTCCGGAGACGAACTCGAAGCGCGGCTTCTCGTCGATACCGTCGCGCCCTAAGAAGGCCTGCACGGCAGACTCGACCGGGAAGTGGGAGGTCTTCAGACCGTGATCGCGCCGAGAGCACCCTGTCAGGCGCGGGAAACGGCACAATGGCGTGGGGGATTCCTGGAGTGATTGCCCCCGGTGGATTCGAACCACCATTCTCGGATCCAAAGTCCGATGTCCTGCCGTTGGACGAGGGGGCAGCGGTCGCGGCAGGACCTAACTTAGCGACCGTGCCCCCGGCGCGGCAGAGTCAGCGCCAGTAGCGCCCCTCCAACCCGTCCAATACCCCCCACGCCTTCTTCGAGAACGGGTCCTTCCGCCCGTGGCGACGCTCGGCCCATTGGAAGGTCCTGAGAAAGGCGGCGGGGCTTCGGGCCGCCGGATACAGGGAATCCACTCCGAACGTTTCGAGGATCTCACGGGCGATATACGCCCCGTTCGGGTGACCGTTCGACCAGAACAGCATCGACGCCTGCATCGCCGTCGCGCGCGCCGCTCCCGAATCCCGCGCCATCACCGACAGCATGGAGTCGAGATCCTGAATGACCTCGGGCGTACGCGCATACTCCATGTTGTATTGAGCGGCGTACTGGGCGAGCCCGGGGTCGGGCGAATGAAATGGATACGCCTTGTCGATCTGATCAGCGAGACCCTCGTTGCGGAGGTTATAGAGGGCGTCCCGCAGCTCTGCGTCGGGCCCCGGAGCGCTGGACGCGGGGCCGGCCATCCGGTTCACGAATGAATGATGGAACTCGTGCGCCAAATCCCGGGTCAGCGGGGTTCCGCCCTCCGCGAGCACGCGTGCATACAGGAGATCCACGACGACCCCCTGCGGGAACGAGTATCCATCGTCCTTGAAGATCGCGAAGGTGACGAGGGGCGGCGGGCCGTTCTTCGTCGCGCCAGGGGGCAAGTAGCGCGCGGCCAGTGCCAGCGCGTCCGCGATCGGGGTGCCGTGCGCCAGGGAGTCACGATAGGCCTCGAGCTCCGCGCGCCGGGTCCAGGCCAGGGCGATGTGCTCCAGCGCGAGCCCGCGGTCGTCCCGCCGAGCCACCGCCCGGAGGAACTCGGCGTGCCGCGATGGACGCAAGGCGAGGTCGATGTTGTCCCGCAGGGTCGAACCCAGATTCTTGAACGCAAGCCGGTATCCGGGGGTCGAGAACAGCGTCTGCCAGTCGCGTTCCGACGGCTCCGCGTCGCGCTCCAGGATTCCACCAACCACCCAGAATTCGTCGACACCTGAGAAGTCGATGCCGGTGGCGGGGAGGGCCGTGTCCCTCGACGGCGTCTGGGCCGGAACGGCGACCCCGATCAGTCCCAGGAGCAGCAGGCAACAACACGTTCTCACGAAGCGCATCCATGCTCCAAAGCGCGGAAGGTCCTGGGAAACGTAGACCAGAGAGGCGAGACGGTCTTGAACGCCCGAAGGGGCTCTTGCACGCGGCTAGCGTCGATGCGGCAGCGCGGCTCGGAACCGGGCGGGACTCAATCCCATCAAGCGGGTGAACACACGCGTGAAATGACTCTGGTCCGCGAACCCGGCCGCGTGGGCGATGGTCGAAAGCGGGGCCTCGGTCGCCATCTGATCCGCCGCCCATGCCACTCTCCGGCGCCGCACCCACTCGCCCAGGCTGCATCCCTCCTGCGCCCGGAATGCGCGCGCGAGGTGAGTGGGGTGGACCCCGGCGAGTGCAGCAAGCTCGGCCACGGGCGTCGCCCGGAGAAACTCCTCGTTGAGCCGCTCGCGCACCCGGTCGAGCCAGGCCGGCGCCTGGCGTGGCCGGATGGAGCGCCGTTCAGCGAGCGCGATCAGCTCGAGGGCGATCGCTTCCAGTGCGAGAGACGACGCGCCGTCCGTGGCCCTGAGCTCCTGGACTGCCCGTCGACCCATCAGACCTGCGGCACCGTCCGTCAGGCAGCCGGGCACCCTCAAGCAGGAGGCCGTCTCGAGGAGCCGGCCGAGGAGGGATGGGTCGATCTCGAAGAGCACCGCACGCGTGCTCGCGCGGCCATACGACTCCCCATGGGCGACCCCGGGGGGCTCGATGGTCACCGTTCCCGGGCCACACTGATGCTCCACGCCGGCCATGTGCTTGCGATATCCGCCGTCGAGCACGATGGCCAGTCCCGCGGTGTCGTGGGTGTGTCGGCGCACCCGGCCCCCGGGCCCGTAGGCGGCTTCCGTTATCCGAAAACCTGTGACGGACCGGGCGAAAAGGCGGGTCCCTGCTCGCGGGCGGAGCTTCGCATCGGCCGGGTCCGGTCCACCTCGGGTGATGTCCACCAGTACGATACGGGGGCCGGCTGGGAAGGTTGCGAGGGGGGGGGGGCGGGGGACCGGCACCCAGGCGATGTCCGGAACCGGGACGCTCAAACGTTGATAAGATGCAGGGTCGCGGCACGGTGCCGCCCCGAGTCACCATTCAGACCGGAGACGTCCCATGGCTGAGTTCCTCTATATCTACCGCAATTCCGCCCGCGCCCGCACCGCCGCGATGGGCACCCCCGAAGCCCGCCAGAAAAGCATGGAACGCTGGACAGCGTGGCTCCGTGACCTCGAGCAGAAGGGCCACGTGCGCTCCGCGGGCCAGCCGCTCGAGGCGACCGGCAAGCTGGTCAAGGGCGGCTCGCGCGCGATCGTGGACGGGCCGTTCGCGGAAGCCAAGGACGTGATCGGCGGCTACTCGATCATCGTCGCCGATTCCATCGCTCAGGCCGCCGACTTCGCCAAAGGCTGCCCGGCCCTCGACGACCCCGATGGCGCGGTCGAGGTGCGGCCCGTCGCGGCGATGTAGGGGGCGGCGTGACAGACCCGGCGGCCCTGCACGAGCACCTCTTCCGGCACGAAGCGGGCCGGATGACCGCCGCCCTGACACGCCTCTTCGGAGTCCACAACCTGGCGCTGGCCGAGGACGTTGTGCAGGACGCCTTCGCCCGCGCCCTCGAAGTCTGGAAATTCCAGGGGCCACCCCCGAACCCCGCCGCGTGGCTCATGGCGACGGCGCGCAATCGCGCCCTCGACGTCATCCGCCGCGAACGCACCGCCCGCACCTTCGCTCCGGAGCTCACGCGCCTTCTGGAGAGTGAGTGGACCGCGTCGACCCTCGTGGACGAGTCCTTCACCGGCGACGTCGTGCTGGGTGAACAGCTGCGGATGATGTTCTCCTGCTGCGATCCCGCCCTCCGCGAGCCCGCGCAGATCGGACTCATCCTGAACATCCTCTGCGGCTTCGGGGCGGCGGAAATCGCCGCGGCCTTCCTCGAGGAGCGCGCCGCCGTCGAGAAGCGCATCGCGCGAGGCAAGAAGGTGCTCGCACAGTCGGCGCGCCTGTTCGACCTCACCGCTGCCGACTTTGTCGACCGCCTCGGCGCGGTGCATCGCGCGGTCTACCTCCTCTTCAACGAGGGATACCACGGCGCCTCCACCCGGGAAACGGTCCGCCGCGAGCTCTGCGACGAGGCGATGCGCCTGATGGTACTCCTCCGCGAGCACCCGGCGACGCGCACGCCCGCCACGTTCGCGCTGTCCGCGTTGATGGCCTTGCACGCCAGCCGGCTGCCCGCCCGCCTGAACGATGCCGGCGAGCTGGTCTCATTGTGGGACCAGGATCGCTCCGCGTGGGACCGCACCCTGATCGAAGAGGGGCGGGGACTTCTGGAAGAGTCGGCGCGGGGGGAAGACGTCACCACGTACCATCTGGAGGCGGCCATCGCCGCCGTACATGCCAAGGCTTCGGGACTGGCCGACACGGACTGGCGGGCGATTGTGAACCTCTACGATCAGCTCATGCGCGTCGCGCCGTCGGCGGTCGTGGCGCTCAATCGCGCGATCGCCATCGGCCAGCGTGACGGACCCCTCGCCGGCCTCGCGGCCATCGAGGCGATCGCAGACCGCGCGCGTCTGGCCTCGTACCCGTTTCTTCCGGCCGCGCTCGGCGAGATGGAACGCCGGCAGGGGAATGGCGTCGCCGCCAAAGCGCATTTCGAGCGGGCGCTCGCCCTCGCCCGCAGCGACTCCGAACGCCGGTACTTGCTGAAGCGGATTTCGGCCGCGGAGGCCGCTACGGCGCCGTCTGGTTGAACGCTACGGCGGCCTTGATCAAGGCCTTGAATGCCTTCTCATTGATCTTCGCGTCCTGGGGGAAATCGATGGCGCGCCGTGTGGCGCCCTCGAGGCTCGAGTTGAAGAGCTTCGCAGGATCCTTCAGTGCGGCGCCATGCGGGAACGTCAGCTTCACCGCTTTCTTGTAGGTCTCACCGGTGCAGATCATGCCGTCGTGCTTCCACACCGGCACCGCCCACTTCCAGTCCTCGACCACGTCCGGGTCCGCCTGCTTGATCAGCGTGCGGAGCCGGGCCAGCGTCTCGCCGCGCCAATCGTCCAGCTCTTCGATGCGCTGGTCGATCATCCACGACGCGGTTTTTCCGGGCGGAGGGGAGCTCTTCTTCGCCATCAGGGAAGGATCCGTTTCACATTTTCGTCGGGTGGGTGATCGAGAGTCGGGCGGGCCAAGACGAGTAGAGACGCGAGCGGACCGAGCCACAGCGACAGCATGAACCACTTGAATCCGCGATCGTTTTTCGATTCAGCGAGGCGGGCGTTCAGAAACGCCAACCCGGTCCACAAGGCGCTGCCGATGGAATAGACGACCTGGCTGTGGGTCACGCCTTCTAAGCTACATCCGCTTTTCTACAAGCCGCCAAGCGGTCTGGCCGGGCCGTTTACGGACAAGATGGAAGGGGCCGAGGGTGTCGCCGACGTCGGGGACGAAGACGGTGAAATCGAGGTGATCGTCGGCAAAGCGCCCAGAGTTTCTTCACCTGGATGACAAGCTGCGAGAACCGGGGTGGGAGTCAAGCGAGAGCATGGAGGGTTGTACACCGGAGGGGACAGCGCGGCGCTGAGCTCAACTCGGTGAGGGGGGAAGAGCCCTCGAATGCAGCACCCTTAAGCCGACCGCCGCACAGCAGAACCCAACCGCAGCCGCGAGCACCGGTTGGATGAAGAACCCGCCCAGATAGTCGTGGGTGACGAAGCCCGCGATGCCGCCAAGAATCGTTCCCACGGTCAATCCGAAGAACGCACGACCCAGAGGGACCCGCCTGAGCAGCGCCCACCCTGCCAGGGGAGCGAGCACCGCGCCAAGTCCTGCGCCGATGATTCCCGGAATGACCGAGATGACGAGATCGCCGAGGTGGAATCCGCCGTGGGTCACGATCGCGATGCCGAACGCTGCGGCGCCGGCGAAGCCGCCGAACACCGTGCCGGCGAGCGACAATCCGAGCGTGACCAGCGCAACTCGCCCGGGATCGGCCCGGCGCACAACAGGAACAGTGGTCATGAAAGACCCTACGAGACCGTCCCGCCCAACGTTTCCACCTCTGCGTCCCGCTCGAGAAGCCGCTCGCAGGGCCGTCCAGCGCCATGCGTCCACGCTATGACATCCACAGCGAACGGGTATTGGAGCTCTTGACCCCTCATTCGATACACTGTCGCCGTGCAGAAACGAACCCAGGAACACACAGTGACGGAGACCATGGCGGCAGACGCAAGCGGACGCAGACGCCGGATCCTGATCGTCGACGACTCGTCCACGCACCGGCTCTGGCTCGAGCTCATGCTCGGCTCCCGGTACGACATCGACGTCGCGGTGGACGGCGAGACGGGTCTCCGGGCCGCCATCGCCCACACGCCTGACCTCATCCTCCTCGACGTGGTGATGCCGGGCGCCGACGGGTTCACGACCTGCCGCGCGCTGCGCGACCGGGCCGAGACGCGGAAGACGCCGGTGATCATGGTCACCACGAAGGACGAAGAGATCGACGTCGAAACGGGCTACACCTCGGGCTGCACCGACTACATCGCGAAGCCGGTCGATCAGATCGAGCTCCTCGCGAAGGTCGAGAGCTGGCTCGAAGCCGCCGGAGCCGCGTAATGGCCGCTGCGCCCGCATTGGTCCTGGCCGATAACCGCGTGTTCGTGCACCCCGGCAAGCTCGCGGCCTCCGCGACGCCCTGCCGGATCACCACCATTCTCGGTTCGTGTGTGGCCGTTTCTCTGCATGACGCCGCGATGGGCGTGGGCGGGATCAATCACTATCTCCTGCCGCGCGCACCACACGGTGAGGACTCGACTCGCTATGGCGATCAGGCTCTGCCGCAGCTCCTCGAGGCCGTCGAACGCCTTGGGGCGCGCCGCAAGCACCTGGTGGCGAAGGTCGTCGGCGGCGCCTGCGTCCTCGACGTGTTCCGCGACAAAGCCACGCACCTCGGCAATCAGAACGTCACGATCGCGTTCGAAACCCTGCACGAGATGAAGCTGCCGGTCATGATGGCGGAGACCGGGGGCTCGAAGGCCCGGCACGTCACGTTCCATCCTCATACGGGCGACCTCGTCGTCCGGTCCCTCTAGGCCGCATGGACATCGAACTGCAGCGCCTCGTCGAGGTCTATCGCATCGAATCGTCCGAGAATCTCGCGACGATGGAGCAGGCTCTGCTCACGCTCGAGCGGAGCGGTCATCCGGACGCCGAGCTGATCCGCAGCGTGCTCCGGGCCGCGCACACGCTCAAAGGCAACAGCGCGACGATCGGGTACGATGCCGTCGCCGCCGCCGCGCACATCCTCGAGGACCAGCTCGAGCAGCTGCGTGAAGGCACGCTGGCGTTCAGCACCGACCTGATCACCCGGCTCCTTCAGGCGGTCGACGAGCTGCGCGGGCTGCTGCGTTCCGCTGGCCAGGTGTCGGGACAGGTGGCGGCTGAGAAGAAAGCACCGGTCAAGGACTCGACTCTGCGCGTCGCCATCGGGCGGTTGGATACGCTGCTCGACCTCACGGCCGAGATCACGATCGCCCGCGGGCGGCTGATGCAGCTCGCTGGAACCACCGGCGCGATCGACTCGGGGCTCGCGGGTACGCTGGACCGTCTCGAGCAGCTGCACGGCTCGCTGCAGGAAGAGGTGATGAAGCTCCGCATGGTCCAGCTCGGGCCCACGCTCCGGATGCACCACCGCACCGCGCGTGATGTGGCCCAGAAGCAGGGCAAGGACGTTGAGCTGCAAATTCACGGGCAGGACGTCGAAGTCGATACGTCGATCGCCGAGCATCTCCGGGATCCGCTCACGCACATGATCCGGAACGCCGTCGATCACGGCATCGAGTCGCCTGCTGAACGGCGCAAGGCCGGGAAGTCGGCCGCAGGGCGCATCGTGCTCCGCGCCGAGCACCGGGGCGGGTCGGTCGTCATCGAAGTGTCGGACGACGGGCGCGGCCTCGACCGGGCTCGGATTGCCGCCAAGGCGCAAGCGCTCGGCCTCAGCGCCGATGCGAATGCGCTCACCGATGAGCAGGCCCACGCGCTGATCTTCGAAGCCGGCTTTACGACGGCGGCGACGGTCTCGGACGTGTCGGGCCGGGGTGTCGGCATGGACATCGTCCGCCGGCAGATCAACGCCCTTCGCGGAACGATCGAGGTCATCTCCTCGCCCGGGCAGGGTACCCGCTTCGTCATCCGTCTGCCGCTCACCGTCGCGATCATCGCGGGCTTCCGGGTCAGCGTCGGCCATGACGGCTACGTGCTGCCGCTCGAATCGGTCGAAGAATGTGTGGACTTCTGCTCGGTACGCGCTCAAGGCGGTGCTGAAGGAGTGCTGAACCTCCGGGGCGCGGCCGTGCCGTACGCCCACCTGCGGGATTTGATGGGACTCGGGGGCGCGGAAACGCCGCGACGCGCGAGTGTCGTGATCATCCGCCACGGCGACGCCAGAGTCGGCGTGGTAGTGGATTCATTGGACGGCGACTGCCAGGCGGTGATCAAGCCGCTGGCGGCCGTTCTCAATCGCCCCAAGGGCATCGCGGGATCCACGATCCTGGGCGACGGCCGGGTGGCACTCATTCTGGACGTTCCGCAGCTGGTGGAGCTCGCCACACGACGTGCGCGCGCCCGCTCGGCTGCCTGACAACAGGGAGAAGGACATGTTGCGCTCGTTGAAGATCGGAGTTCGCCTCTTCGGCCTGGCCGCCAGCCTCACCGCATTCATGGTGGTGCTCGCGATTGTGGGTCTGATCGGCGCCGGGAATGTGCAGGCACGCCTTCACGATGCGATCACGACCGCGAAGGACGTCGAGACCATGGTGGATACGGCCCGCAGCTCGCAGGTGCACTTCAAGATCCAGGTTCAGGACTGGAAGGACGTCCTGCTCCGGGGCCGCGACACCGCGCAGTTCGCCAAGTACCTGGGACAGTTCACGCAGGAAGAGGCGCAGGTCCGGTCGACCCTCGTCACACTCAATAAGCTCTTCGCGGCGACCGACGCGGACACGACGATGATCACCCGTCTTGTCGCCACGCACGCCGAGTTGGGCAAGCGCTACCGCGAGGCACTCTCACACTATGACCGCCGGAACCCCCGTGCGGCCCAGGTGGTGGACAGCCTCGTCAAGGGAATGGATCGCGGACCGACCGCGACCTTCGATTCGCTCGTCGCGGTTGCGACCACGGACGGCGAGCAGGATCTGATCCGGATCGATACCCAAGCGCAGTCGGCATACAACAGGATGCGCGCCGGCTTCCTCGTGATTGTGTTGCTCGCAACGCTGGCCGCGGCCGGTCTCGCCCTCACCATCATCAGGGGCATTGTCGGGCCCATCCGCCGTGCTGTTGGCCTCGCCGAATCTGTTGCGGGCGGTGATCTGCAGACCACCGTCACCCAGGACTCCGCTGACGAGGTCGGCCAGCTGCTCGGCGCCCTCGGCACGATGACGAATCGCCTCCGCGAGACGCTCGCGCAGGTCCGCGCCGGTGCCGTGGCCGTGTCGGCCGCGTCCACGCAGGTCGCCCAGACCGCGCAGTCCCTCTCGCAGGGCACCAGTGAGCAGGCGGCGTCGGTCGAAGAGACCACGGCCGGCCTGGAAGAGATGAGTGCTTCGATCACGCAGAACGCCGAGAACGCCCGTCAGACCGAGACCATGGCCCTCCAGGGTGTCCGGGATGCCGAGGCGAGCGGTGACGCGGTGAAGCAGACCGTCTGCGCGATGACCACGATCACCGAAAAGATCGGCATCATCGAGGACATCGCCTATCAGACCAACCTCCTGGCGTTGAATGCCGCGATCGAAGCGGCGCGCGCCGGTGAGCATGGCCGCGGCTTCGCCGTGGTCGCGACGGAAGTCCGGAAGCTGGCGGAGCGCAGTCAGGTGGCCGCGACGGCCATCACGGAAGTCGCGGGTTCGAGCACCGCGGTCGCCGCGCAGTCGGGGACCCGTCTGGCCGAGCTGGTGCCCGCCATCCGTCGGACCGCCGAGCTGGTGCAGGAAGTCGCCGCCGCCTCGCGGGAGCAGGCCTCCGGTGTCAATCAGATCAATCAGGCGATGGGACAGGTGGACCAGGTGACCCAGCGCGGCGCCGCGGCGGCTGAAGAGCTCGCCTCGACCGCCACGGAGCTCGCGGCGCAGGCCGAGTCGCTCCAGCGCCTGGTGTCGTTCTTCCGGGTCGACCACGAGACCACCCATCGCGCCGAGACCATCGCGCTCGCGACGCTCGCCGGTGAGTCGTCCAAAGGCAATGGGCATGGCCATGGGCACGGCAACGGTCACGGGAACGGGCACAGCGCGCTGAAGACGGCGCCTGTCGCCGCCACCGCGGTGGCGACCGAGCCGCACTTCACGCGGTTCTAACCCAAAGGATCCAGGGCAATGACGACCACGAAGACGGATCCTCTCCAGACCCAGTACCTCACGTTCGTGGTGGGGGAAGAGGAATACGGCGTCCGCATTCTGCGGGCGAAAGAGATCATCGAGTACGGCGTCGTGACCACGATTCCCAACGCGCCGCCGTTCATCCGGGGGGTCATCAACCTCCGGGGCAGCGTGGTGCCGGTAGTGGACCTCGCGGTGAAGTTCGGGGGCGCCAGCTCGGCCCCCACGAAGCGGAGCTGTGTGGTGGTGGTGGAAGTCGAGCGGGATGGCCAGCAGACGGTGATGGGCATAATGGCCGACCGCGTGACCCAGGTGGCGGAACTGCCGGAAGACGCCATTGAGCCCGCGCCGGCCTTCGGGACCGGCGTGCGGACCGACTGGCTCCTCGGCCTGGGCCGCACCGACCGCCGCTTCATCCTGCTGCTCAACACGGACCGGGTGCTGACCGACCTGGACATCGGGCAGCTGGACGCCGCGGCGGCATGACGCTCGTCACGGATTTCGCGGTACCGGGGCTGACCGACGTCGAGTTCGGCCAGTTCCAGCGGCTCATTCACCAGCGGGCCGGGATCGTCCTGTCGGACGGGAAACGCGCCCTGCTGGTGGGTCGGCTCGCGCGGCGGATGCGGGAGCTGGGCCTGTCGTCCTTCAGCGCCTACTACGCCGCGGTGCAGAAGGGTGGCGAGGCGGAGATGACGCGCATGCTGGATGCCATCTGCACCAATGAGACGCACTTCTTCCGGGAGGGAGCGCAGTTCGATCTGCTCCACGACAGGGTATGCGCGGAATGGCTGACGGAAGAGGAGGCGGGCCGGCGTTCGCGCACCGTGAAGGTGTGGAGCGCCGCCTGCTCGACCGGTGAAGAGCCGCATACCATCGCGATGGTGCTGGAGGAGCGGCTTGGGCGGTTGGGGTGGGGGATCGACATCCTTGCTACCGATCTGTCCACGAAAGTGCTCAACCAGGCGTCGGCAGGTGTGTGGCGGTCGGAGAAGTCCGCGCCAATCCCCGAGCACTACCGGAAGTCATATATGCTGAAGGGCGTGGGTCCGGAAGACGGGAAGGTCAAGGCGGGCGCGCTGATCCGGGGTCACATCCGGTTCGCGCAGGTCAACTTGCGGGACGCCGAGTGGCCGGTGCGCGAGCGGTTCGACGCGATCTTCGTCCGCAACGTGCTGATCTACTTCGATGCGCCCACACGCCACGAAGTGCTCCGGCGATTGGTCGGCCATCTCAATCCCGGTGGCTATCTGTTCCTTGGCCACGCCGAGGGGATGGCGGGAGCAGGGCTGCCTATGAAGTCGGTGATGCCGGCGGTGTACCGCCTCGCCTCTCCGACGGCCGGACGGGCGGCGTGAGCAAGCCACTCCACGTGCTGGTGGTCGACGACTCCGCCGTGGTGCGGGAAGCGATGACGGCGGTGCTTGCGGAGTCGGACGGCGTTTCGGTGTCCACCGCACCGAATCCGATCGTTGCGCGCCGGCGGATGGCGATCAAGCGGCCCGACGTGATCGTGCTGGATCTCGACATGCCTGAGGAAGACGGTCTGACCTTCCTCCGGTCGCAGATGGCACAGGATCCGATTCCCGTGGTCATCTGCTCGAGTCACAGCGTGCAGGGATCGCGGGCCGCGTTGCAAGCGCTGCATGACGGCGCCGTCGAGGTCGTCGCGAAGCCGAAAATCGGCGTGCGGGAGTTCGTGCAGGAGTCGAGGATCATTCTCCTCGACGCGATCCGCGGCGCAGCCGCGGCGCGGTTGCGGAGGCGGGGTCCCGCGGTTGCCGCTCCGACGCCCCGGGTCGTTCCGCCGGCGATGCCGGTGGCGGGGGGGGCGAGCCGGCGGGTGATCGCGATTGCCGCGTCGACTGGGGGGCCGCAGGCGCTGCATGAGGTCCTGGCGGCGCTGCCGGCGGATACGCCCGGGATCATCGTGGTGCAGCACATGCCCGCGGGGTTCACGACGGCCTTCGCGAAGCATCTGGACGAACGCTGCGAAATCGCGGTACGCGAAGCGGAGGCGGGCGACGAGGTGCAGGACGGGTTGGCGTTGATCGCCCCTGGGGGTCTGCACCTGAGCCTGAAGCGGTCTCGGACCGGGTTCGCGGTGGATCTCAGTCACGGAGACCTCGTGTCCCGTCACCGCCCGAGCGCGGACGTGCTGTTCCGCTCGGTGGCCGAACAGGTGGGGAGTGAGGCGCTCGGGGTGATCCTCACCGGGATGGGAGACGACGGGGCCGAAGGCCTCGTCGCCATGAAGAGCGCCGGAGCGGCGACGGTCGCGCAGGACGAAGCGACGTGCGTCGTGTACGGAATGCCGAAAGAAGCGGTCGCACGAGGCGCGATCGATGTGGTATTGCCGCTTTCGCAGGTCGCCGACTGCATCAGCGGATGGACTCGGAAGCGGCGTCGTGAACGGAAACCTACAGGAGAGGAACCATGAGCGGGACGGTGTTGCTGTGTGATGACGCGATCTTCACCCGGATGATGTTGACCGGGTTCGTGGAGAAGGCCGGCTACGAAGTCGTCGGCGAAGCGTCGAACGGGAAGGAAGCCGTGGCCCAGTACGAGCGGCTGAAGCCCGATGTTGTGCTGATGGACGTGGTGATGCCGGACATGAGCGGGCTCGACGCCGTGCGGGAAATCCGCAAGCAGGACGGGGGCGCCAAGATCGTCATGTGCAGCGCCATGGGCCAGGAAAAGATCATGCAGGAGGCTCTCGCGGCCGGCGCGTCCGGCTTCATCGTGAAGCCCTTCACCGCCGCTCGCGTCCTCGAGGCGCTGGGCGACGCCGAACAGTGACCACCGGGGCGCAGCTCGACCCGGCCGGCATCGAGATCGATGCCCTCCGGGAAGTCGCGAACATCGCGAGCGGGCACGCCGCGACGGCGCTGGGACAGCTCACCGACCGCCAGGTGTGGATCTCGATCCCCGAGTTCACCCTGACCAAGGCCGAGAATGTGCCGCAGGTCCTGGGCTACGCCGACCGCAAGGTCGTGGTCGTGGCGATGCAGGTGCTTGGTGATGTCACGGGTTCGCTGGTCTTCCTGATGCCCGAAGAGCGGGCCCGCCGGCTGGCGGGATTGCTCCTGGGGCAGACCGAGCCGGCCGAGGGCGCATTCGACGGGATGATCAAGTCGTCGCTCATGGAGACGGCGAACATCATCTGCGGAGCCTACACCGGAGCGCTGGCGTCCCTCACGGGTCGCATGGTCATGCTCTCGGTCCCGACCTTCGGCGTGGAGCCCCCCGATCGGATTCTGGCGGGGCAGGACCTCACGAAGGGGCAGATGGGGCTATGCATCGAGTCGAGCCTGAGCCTGTCGGGAGAGACGGTGCCGTTCGGAGGACACATTCTCCTCCTGCCGCATCCCGCCGCGCTGCGGCTGATCCTGGACGCGCTTCACGTGTACTGACCGTTCGCTTAACGCTCCACCGACGTCCAGCTCAATACGCCGGCGCCCAGGAAGAGGGCGCCGGCGAGCCGCATGCCCCACGGGAAACCGCTCATGAAGTGCGTGCCGGCCACGAACGCTCCGAGGAGCGCGATCCCCATCACGCCGCCGACCTGACGGGCGGCGTTGAGTACTGCCGCACCGATCCCCGCCCGCTCCTTGGGCGTGTGCTCGATGGCGGTGGCAGTCATCGCCGGCATCGTCAGGGCCGAGCCGACGCCGACCGCGAGCATGGGCAGAACGGCGACGCCGAGCGCGGATGTCGCAGTCAGCTGTCCCAATCCCAGCAGTCCGATTCCTCCGATCGTCAGCCCCCACACCAATGGTGGCCGCGCGCCGTAGCGCGCGGTGAGCCGGCCCGACGCGAAGTTCACGCCACTCATCATCAAGGTCTGCGGAAGAATCGCGAGGCCGGCGTGCAGCGCGCTGAAGTGCTGGATGTTCTGGAAGAACAAGCTCATGAGGAACAGCTGCCCGTAGAATCCGAATGACAGGGCAAAGCCCACCACGTTGGCGGCGCTGTACGTGGGATTCTGAAACAGGTCCAACGGCAACAAGGGATGCTCGGCTCTCCGCTCCGCGCGCAGCCACAGCGCGCCGGTGACCACCGCCAGCGAGGCCGATCCGACGACCATCCACGACGTCCAGCCCCACGGCTCTCCCTGAATGAGCGCGAAGGTGAGAGCGGCCAGCGCGGTCACCGCCAACGCCTGCGTGCCGATGTCCGCATCCACGAGGCTGCGCGGAACCGGAGGCACGTACCGCATGGTCAGGTACACGCCGGCGATGCCGATCGGGAGATTCACGAGAAAGACACTCCGCCACCCGAAGGCGTGCGTCAGGACCCCACCCACCACGGGCCCCGCGGCGACGGCCAGTCCCGTCGCGGCGGCCCAGATGCCGATCGCGTAGGCCCGCTCTGCGGGGTCGTGATAGTGGTTGCGGAGCAGGGCGAGGGAGGCAGGCACCTGGATCGCGGCGCCGATCCCCTGGATCCCGCGGAAGGCGATCAGAGTGCCGAGGTTGGGGGCGATGCCGCAGAGCACTGAGGAGCCGGTGAAGAGCGCGAGGCCGAGCGCGAAGGTGCCGCGGTTGCCCCAACGGTCGCCGATGGCGCCCGCGGGCAGCAGCAGGCTCGCGAAGAGCAGGGCATAGCCGTCTACGACCCACTGCATGCCGGAGATGCCCGTGCCCAGACCTTGGGCCATGTCGGGCAGAGCCACGTTCACGACCGTCGAATCGAGCACGGCCATGAAGTAGCCCAGGCATACTGCGACGAGGATGCGAGGGTTGGAGATCCGCAACGGATTAGTGGGGCGTGGTCGCCTTGGACTGGGGTTCGACCTTCTTCACGAGCATGCGCTGCATGAACTCCTGCGCATTCGCGAGCTCATTCATCTGCACCGCGAGGGCTTCGAGGGTGCCTTCGAAGCTAAGGGGGCAGGACTAACGGCGCCGGGCGGGCAGCGCGGTGGGTGGCAGAGATTCCGGACTGGCGGGCGGATCGACGATGAGTCCGGCCAGGGTGATCCTGCCGGAGAACTTGCCGTCGGTGACGCGAACCGTGTCCGCGGCGGCGACGCTGGTACCGTTGAAGTGGAATGTTCCTGAAATCGTCAGCGAGGTGGGCGCATAGGATAGAATATCGACCTCACCACCGCAGAGCGTGTCGGTTGTGTAGGCTGGGGACCCTGTCGTGCCGTGTTGATCGATCTGGTAGTAGATGCCGAACATCGAGCTCAAGTGCCCGCAGGTCTGATACTGCCCGACGCCGTGGAAGTCGCGGAGCGAGACAGACAGACTCTGGTATACGAGTGGCGACACGAACTGCGACCCGGTGAGAACCAGCGACATGTTGAGCGTGTCGAGCATGCCGAGCCCGAAGGGCTGGGTATCTGCTGCGGTGAACGGGGTCCCATTCACGGTGGCCGTGATGACGCTCTTGGCAGGTCCGGTGACATCACCGCATGCTGCCACGGCGATTGCGAGCAGGAGAATCTTCCGCATGGCTGGACGGTGCTCATTTTGCGCATCTAACGCAAGACCCGCTCTAGTCAGAAAGCTGTCGGGTGTCCACCTCAGGCGACGGCGGGCGGTGCCGCAGGGATCGCGCGGGTCGTCGAAGCAATGCTCGTCTGGTCCTTGGTCCCCAGTCGGGAGATGGCGTCATCTCGATCGCGTTCGGTCCGGTACACCGCTGCCACGGCGCTTCCTGAGCCCGACATCCGCACCCAATACGGTCTCGTCTCCGCCATCCGTTCGAAGAGCGTCCTGACCTCGGGATGCTTCCCGAACACGGGTAGCTCGAAGTCATTGGCGCCGAGCCGTCCGACGCTCCCCCAGGAAGAGAGCGAACCCGGCTCGAGCACCACGGGTCCCCGGCTCCCCTCGTGCATCCCGCTCTGGTCCCACCACCGGTAGGCGTCAGGCGTGGATACCTCGACTCCGCGGGGGAGAGCGATCAAGGCGGGAGCCGCCGGCGGCGGCGTCAGGGCCAGCAGCCGCTCCCCACGGCCCCAGCCCAACGCGGCGGGCACACCGGCGGCGAAAAAGGCGACATCGGAGCCGAGCCTGGCCGCGAGGTGGTTGAGCTCGTGTCGGGGAACGGCGTTCCCGGCCAGGGCATTCACCACGTGCAGGATGGCAGCCCCGTCACTTGAGCCGCCGCCGAGCCCCGCGCGCGTGGGGATCTTCTTGGCGAGCTGAATCTCGACGCCGAAATTCGCCCCCGTGGCTTCGAGGACCGCCTTCGCTGCCCGCACCGCCAGGTTCTCCTCGACCGGACCGAGATCGGGGCCGTCGACGTCGAGCTGGACGCCACGGTCGATCCGCCGAACCTCGATTTCGTCCGCGAGCTCGAGGAGCAGGAACGCGGTCTCGATCTGATGGAAGCCGGAGTGTTCCCGGGCCAGGATTCGCAAGAAGAGATTGACCTTCGCGTGCGCCAGCGTCTTCAGCCGATCGGGGGTCACGCTTGCTCCGCCGCGGCACTGCGGAGCTCACCGAGATGCAGCCGCGCGCGCGAGAGCGAGTAGAGTCCCAGGACGGTGATCGGGATGAACGTGGTGAGGTGATACGTCAGGGCGTACGCGAGGGCCCGGCTGGGATCCACGTGATAGAGCTCGAGCGTGACCTTGGTCGCGCTTTCGAACACGCCGGCGTATCCGGGCGACGATGGGATCGCGACCCCGAATCCCAGAATCCCCTGCAACAGAAGCGACCCCACCGCCGGCACCGAAAGTCCGAACGCCTTGAAGCACAGCGCGAACGACGCCGCATTGACCACCCACTGGACGAGCGACCACCACAAGACGGCAAGAAAGCGGCCAGGCTTCCTCAAGACCGCGAGGCCCTCGATGAGTCCGTGCAGGAGATCGTTCACCCGATGCGCGATGCGTTCCGGCAGCACCGCGCGGGTGAGCCGATCGGCGAGTCGGAGCCACGGAGCGGGATGGAGCGCCACGATGAACGCGACGACCAGAAACGCCGAGAACACGATGGCGGCGCCATTCGCTACGTGCGCGAGGGACACTCCCTGGATCACGGTGTTGGCGGGGAAGGAGGGCGCCGCGATGGCGACCGCCATGAGCGCCAGCATCAGCAACCCGTCGAACAAGCGCTCGACGCCGATGGTGGCGAGCGCCGTGATGAAACGAACGGGAGCCTGACGCTTGACCACATATGCCCGTGCGAACTCTCCGGCCCGGGCCGGCAGGAGGTTGTTCGCCATGAACCCGATCGCGACGGCGTGCCAGAGCGCGGACCACGCTACGGGTGAGTCGTCATCGCCCCGCAGCATCACCCGCCACCGGATCATCCGCAGGGGGAAGGTGAGCGTGGCAAGGATCACTACTAATAGAAGGAGCGGAACGTTGACGGTGGTGAGGGCGGCGCCGACCTCACCCCAGTGGACGTCGCGCACCGCCCACCAGAGGCAGAGGGCGGTGATCACGAGCCCCAGGGCCCAGGCCCAGGAGGCGGGGCGTTTAGGCGGGTTCGAGGGCGAGGTCGACAAGATCGCAGACTTCTTCGACGAGCGCGCGCAGCTCCTCGCCTGAGACATTGCGCGCATGGGCTCTCAGCTCCGCGGCCCGGCGGCGGGCCGCGTCCCCACGATACAGCAGCGTCCGAATGTCTACGACCTGCGGCTCCGCGGGGGCCGGCGCGGGCGCTCGAGGCGTGGCAGGTGCCGGCTTCGGCGCCGGAGCAGTCGCGGCGACCGGACGGACGGCGACCGGCGGTGGCGCAACGGCAGTCGCTCCTGCGATCAGCACGTCGAGCGATGCTGCACCCAGATCACCGGAACCAACACGCTCATACATGGCCCACGCTCCAACCAGATCGGGCGTTTCTTCTATGACGTCCTCGGCGGGCGGAACCGCCGCCGACGCGGGTGCCGGAGCCGGCGGGGGAACAGGAGCGGGGACCGGGGCTGGCGCACGCGCCGGAGCGACGGGAGCGAGAGACTCGATCGGTACGATCGGCGTGGCCTCAGCAGGAAATCCGCCGAGGTTCCGAATCGTCGCCGTCACGTCGCTGAGCTCGGTTGCCAGCCCGGCCTCTTCTTCCGTCGATGACCGCGTCAGGATGTCTCCGGCACGCCGGAGCTCCGCCGAGAAGGCGGGCGCGTCACGGACCGCCGCCCCGTCCCGGACCGCATCCCGCGCGGCCTCGGCGAACTCGCTCACCCCGGTCGCCAGTGGCCCGCCACCCGTGTTCATGAGGGCCCGGAAGGTCCCGGCCAACGTGTGAGCGCGCAGCTCGCGTTGCGTCGCCGACGGCGCACGCTCGAGGGAGTCGGCGGCCTGACGCAGATGCTCGCCATGGCTCACCAGTTCGAGGCGGCCGAGGGTCGCAGGCTTGGTAGTGGGGGTGCCGCGTTTGACGACGTGCGGCCCGTCGTCTTCGAAATACAGAGACGAGATCGCAACGACGCCGGGCTCCGCTTCCTGGCTGCCGAGGAAGGCCACCAGCTTGGTGGCGAAATCCTTGAAGGTCGGCCCTTCAGGATTGGGCCGGCCCTGTTCAGCGACTTCGCGTGCGGCCGCGGCGATGGCGCTCGCCGCCGCCTGGAAGAGCGCATCCACGCCCGCAGGGGCTCCGCCCTCACTGCGCTCCAGCTCGGCGACTGCGCGTTCGATCCCTTCGAGGACGTCAGGAAGGGGAGGGAGATCGTTCAGCGCCGCGAGTCCGCGCAGGGGCTGAAGGGCCTTGGTGACTTGTTGCAGCGGGTCGCGTGCGACTGGATTCGCACGCAAGGCCTGTGACGCCCGGTCGAGAGAGCTCGCAATCGCCGCCCCCTCGCGGGCCACGAACGCCCGCGCGCCCGCGTCCAGGGATGGCGCATCCATCTTCTGCACCGCGCCGGACGCCCGGGGCGTGCCCGCGAGCCGCTCCAGCTCTCCCGACAGCGCTTCGGCCTTCACCGAATCGGCGTCGGTCCACGTCATGACGGACCGGATGAGGATCTTGAGATCGTCGACGGCGCGAATCGTGATCTGCTGGGTCTCGGCGTCCCAGTTCCGGCGTCCCTCGCGGACGGCTCGCACCAGTGCCTCGAGTCCCGCGGCGGCCCGCGCGATCAACGCCTTGTTGGCCATGAGCGCGCTGCCCCGGAGCGCCCGGGCGAGCTTGAGCATCTCGTCCACCGGGGGCGGGGTCGCGCCTCCCGCGAGGGCTCCGTCCAGGCGCTCCAGATACTCCCCCGCCTCAAGGGCGAAGAAGTCGGTCATCCGGTGCGGGCCGGTGGGAGGCGTGCTCGAGCTCATCGGGGAACCAAGGTAGCGCCGTCGACCAACTCACGCATCCGTCTGACGGCCCCTTCGAGGCCCCAAAAGACGGCATTACTCACGATGGAGTGCCCGATGTTGAGCTCTTCGATCTCGGGGATCGCCGCGACAGGGCGGACATTGAGGTACGTGAGCCCGTGGCCGGCGTGGACGGCCAGGCCGGACCTCCGCGCGTGCATCGACGCCTTTTGAAGATGGACGAGGGCCCGGTCATGCTTCCGCCAGGTGTGGGCGTACCGGCCGGTGTGCAGCTCGATCGCGGGAACGCCGAGGGCGGCGGCCGCGTCGATGGTGCGGGGATCTGGGTCGATGAAGAGGGAAACGCGAATGTCGGCGTCCTGCAGCCTGGCGACTGCTCCCGCCAGGCGCCGGTCGCGGGCCTTGATGGCGAGCCCCCCCTCCGTGGTGACCTCCTGACGGCGCTCAGGGACGAGCGTCGCCTGGTGAGGCCGGAGCTTTGCTGCGATCCGCACGATTTCGGGACTCGCCGCGAGCTCGAGGTTCAGAATCAGTCCGGGGCGTGCCGCGAGCGCCTTCACGTCGGCGTCCTGAATGTGACGGCGGTCCTCGCGGAGGTGCACGGTGATACCGTCGGCCCCGCCGGCCAGGGCGTCGGCGGCGGCGCGGACCGGGTCGGGCTCGTCGGTCTTCCGCGCTTCGCGGATAGTCGCGACGTGATCAATGTTGACGTACAGGCGCATGAGTTCTTACCTTCGGTGCAACCCGCTCACCACGAGGTGAAAGACGTGTTCAGGCGAATCGTGCTGCTCGCGCCGTTACTCGTGGCCTGCGGTGGAGGTCGCGCCGCCAGCACCACGCCGGTTCCCACTGATCCCAACGTCGCCCTGAATCAGTTCCTGACCGCGGTGAAGAACAAGGACATTAAAGGCATGAGCGACGTCTGGGGCGACGAGAACGATCTCGAAGTCAACCTGGTCAAGCCCGATGCCTTCCGTATGCGTGTCTATCCGCTCCAAATTTATCTGTCCAACCGTGGGTTCCGTGTGATCCAGGGACCGAATCCGGTTCCCGCCTGGCCGAGTCGCCGCTCCTACAAGGTCGAACTGAAGCGCTCCACCTGTTCGCTGGTGGTGGATCTGACGGTTGCACAGATGAAGCGTGGCGGTTGGGTGTTCCAGGGCACTGATTTGACGGACGTTTCCAACGCGTCGAAGGCGTGCAATCGCGACCCGTCCGATGCGGCGAAACCGTAGGGAACCGGGCCCCGTCTTCAGGCGTTACTCGGTCAGCTCGAGCAGAATGCCCGCCGTGGATTTCGGATGGACGAAAGCGATGCGTTTGCCGCCGGCACCCTTGCGGGGGACCTCATCGACGAGCCGGTAGCCGGCTTCACGGCAGCGGGCGAGGGCCCGATCGAGGTCTGGGACCCGGTAGCAGATATGATGAATGCCGGGACCCCGTTTCTCGATGAATCCGGCGATGGGGCTCGAGGGATCGGCCGCCGCGAGCAGCTCGACGTCGACCCCCCCGAAGTGGAAGTGCACGATTTCCGCGCCGTCGGCCATTTCCGGCGCTGAAGGCTTCAGGCCCAGGACCTCCCGGTAGAACCGGCTGGCCTCGGCCAGGTCGCGGACCGCGACCCCCACGTGGGCGATTCGGTTGGATGGGTCGTCCATTGCGACAAGAACTTAACGGTTTTGAGGAGAGTGGAGAGCAATGTCGGATCTGACGCAGGTCACGGACGCCAACTTCGCGAGCGAAGTCGAAGAGCAAAAAGGCCTCGTGGTGGTCGATTTCTGGGCGACTTGGTGCGGCCCCTGCCGCATGGTGGCCCCCATCATGGAGCAGATCGCGGGGCAGTATGCCGGAAAAGTCAAAGTGACCAAGCTGGATGTGGACGCCAACCAGAAGACGGCCATGCGCTTTAACGTTCGGTCGATTCCGAGTATTCTATTCTTCAAGGACGGGGCCCATGTAGACACCCTGGTGGGTGCCTACCCCAAGCCCGTGTTCGACGAGAAGATCACGCGCCACATCGGGTAACCATCCAGGCGGAGGTCCATGCGAGCCAGCACCGCCCGACTGACGAATTCGCCGGTGCGCCTCGCGGACCTCCGCTTCCCGCAGGTGGACCAGCTGATTCATCGCACCCGCCTGGCGTTCATTCACCTCGACAATCTGCTGAGCTACGCCAAACGCGACCGCGACGGCCGCGTCGATGGCTACATCTGCGCCCACATTCCGGACGGCTGTCTGCTCCTGTTCTTCCGGAAAGGCGAGCCCGTCAACGCCGCGGCGTTCGAGGTCTCGGGTCGGGAAGTCATCACCATCACCGAAGCCCTGCGCCGCATGCGCGCCGAGACGGAACGGGGCGACCTGACGTACTGTGCCGCGCCGATGGAGCAGCTCGCTTGGATGTACCAGTCCTGCGCGCTGCCCCCGCAACCCCGGCTCGTGGATCCCAGCCAGCCTGCCGCGCTGTTCCCGGTCCTGAAGGAAGAGAAGGTGACCGGTGTGCTGGAGTTCATTTCCAACGGACGAGTCTCCTATGTCCGGATGGACGAGGGGCGGTTCGTCGGCGGCTACTTCTGCGAGAAGCCGGCCGACATGCCGGTGCCGCGCTACTTCGAATCGCTCTTCAAGCCGTTACCCGACGGATCCGATCCGGCGCTCGCCGCCGCGCTCTTCCCGTACGTCGCCGACCTGCCCGCGCAGGCACCCCACGCCCTCATCAATACGTATCGCGAGCTCTACTGGCGGATCGTCGATGCGGTGGAGCAGGAATTTCCGGGGGAAGGGAAGAAGCGCGCCCAGCGGCTGTCGTCTTCGCACCAGCGCGATCACAAGGCCTTGACAAGCATCGGGGTGCCGCGGGGCACGGAGATTCCCGACGCTGTGGTGCGCCCCGACGAGCTGTCCGCGGCACTCGCGACCTGGGGCAAGGATCTGCTCGATGGTGTCGAGATCATGATGCCGGGAACCGCGGTGAAGGTGCTGCGCGGCGCGACGCGCGAACACCGGTACGTGCTCCAGTCCGCCGGGTTCTACGACGCGCTCCCCTGGTCGGTGACCTGGTGACGTGGCCGGCACGCTCTACGTCGTCGCCACGCCGCTCGGCAACCTCGGCGACCTCTCGCCCCGGGCCGCACAAACCCTGAAGTCGGTCGCGCTCGTCGCGGCCGAAGACACCCGGCATAGCCGTCCCCTCCTGACGCACGTCGGCTCGTCCGCCGAGCTGGTGTCGTTCCACGCGCATTCGGATGAAGGCGATCTCCGCCGCCTCCTCGAGCGACTCGCAGGGGGTCAGGACATCGCGCTCATCACGGACGCCGGCACGCCCCTCGTCTCCGATCCGGGCGTGAGTCTTGTCGCGGGCGCGCGGGAGCGCGGCATTCCCGTCGTCACCATCCCGGGACCCAACGCGGTCGTCGCCGCACTGGCCGTCGCCGGGTTGCCCGCGGACCGGTACCTGTTTCTCGGCTTTCTGCCGCGGAAGGGCGGGGACCGGAAACGGCTCCTCGCGAGTGTGGCGGAGAGCTCCTGGACGGTCGTGCTGTTCGAGTCGCCGCTCCGCGTCGGCGCGTTGCTCGCCGATCTGGCGGAAGCCTGCGGTGGTGACCGCCGGGCGGCCGTGGCGCGCGAGCTGACCAAGGTGTTCGAAGAGACGCGTGCGGGGACCCTGGCCGAGCTCGCGGGTTACTACGCCGATGCGCCTGCGCGCGGGGAAGTGACGGTGGTGGTCGCCGGAACCGGACGCGATCCGGGAACCAAGGTGGATCCGCAGTTGCCCGATCCGGAAGAGCGCGCGCGGGAGCTTTTGGCGGAGGGACTCTCCCGCCGCGACGTGGCGGATCGACTGGCGGAAGAGACAGGCATCACCCGCAATACCGCCTACCGGCTGGTCAACGAATTGTGAGAATGCTCGCTGCCGCACTGGTCGCCGCTCTCCTTTCGGTCGGCGCGGCGACGCCTCCGGCTCCTGTCCTCACCATAGGACGCCTGCACTACGACGGAGGGGGCGACTGGTACTCAGGTCCGTCGGCCCTCCCGAACCTTCTCGCGGCGATTCGCCAGCGCACCGGCCTCAAAGTCTCGGATCGTGAGCGCGTCGTCACCCTGCAAAGTCCCGATCTGTGGGACATTCCGTACCTGTTCGTGACTGGTCACGGCAACATCCATTTCACCGACGACGAGGTGAAAACCCTCCGGAAGTACCTGGAGGGGGGCGGGTTCCTGCACGCCGACGACGACTACGGGATGAATGCGTCGTTCCGCCGCGAGATCGCGCGGATCTTCCCCGACCACCCGCTCGTTGACGTCCCCTTGACCCATCCGGTGTACCACATCGTGTACGACCTGCCGACGGGGATCCCGAAAATCATGGAGCATGACGGACTCCCGGCGCAGGGGTTGGGCATCTTCTTGAACGGACGGCTGGTCGTGTACTATTCGTACCAGACCGACCTGAACGACGGGTGGGAGGACTTCGACGTGCATCACGTACCCGCCGACAAGCACGAGCAGGCACTGGAAATGGGCGTCAATCTCTTCGCATACGCCGTCAGCGGGATCAAGTGACTGAGACCGCCCGCCGCGTCGCGCGCCTTGCGGCGCCGCACGCGCGGGGCAGGGCGTTCGCCGCCCTCATCGTCGCCGCCGGGCTCGCGCTGGTGGCGGCGGCGCTCGGCGTCCTCCTCGCTCCCAATGTCTGGGGCGTCACCCTCGGCTGGGCACTGGTCGCCGGCGCCGGCGTGGTGGCCTGGAGGATCTGGCGGCAGGAGTCGCGAACTCTCGGTGATCACCATGTCGGCAGACTCGTCGAGCAACTGGGGCGAGGGCGGTCGGGGAGCGTCGTCAACGTGCTCCACTCTCGGACCGCGTCGGGCGAGGGCCTGTGGGGTGCGGCGGACGCGCGGGCGGCAGCGCAGGTAGCGCGCGCGACCGATGACGTTGCTGGGCATCTGAACCGCCGAACCCGTCGCTTCTACTATATGGGGCTTGGCACGGTTGCCGGCGGTGCGGGGCTCCTGCTTCTGGCCCAGCCGACGTCGGCGCGCGCCGCGGCCTTCTGGCACCCACTCCGCACGATCGCCGACGCGCACTCACCGGTGCGCCTCGTGCTCGACCGCACCGTGGCCCACCGGGGCGACACCGTCACCGCGACCATCATCGTCAAAGGGGGGACCGCTGCGCGTTTCTGGACGCGCGCACCCGGTGAGCCCTGGTCCGAAGCCACGGTGATCCTCGACTCGAATGGGACCGCACACCGCGCGCTCGGGCCTTTGACCTCGGATGTGTTCGTCCGTGTCACGAGCGGCTCGCGCACGTCGCCGACACTCGCGGTGCACATCCCGCCACTCGCCTTCGTCGGCGCGGTGACCGTAACGGCGCATTATCCGAAATACCTCTCGCGCCCGGATGAAACACTGCCGCTGGGTGCTGATACGGCGGTGATCCCTGAGGGCACCGTCCTCTCGACGGAAGGCGAGGCGAGCGTGCCCATCGCGTCGGCACGCTGGTCCCCCGGCTCGCCGCTCGACGTGCATAGTGCCCAGTTCAAGGGGTCGTTCCGTCCGACCAGAGGCGGAAGGTTCGCACTGATCATCGCGCCGGCCGACGGATCCCCAGTGGAAGGGGAGCCGCCGATCCTCACGATCAAGGTGGCACCCGACTCCGCGCCCGTCGTCGCGCTCAATCTCCCGACCGCCGACACGACGCTTCCGCCAACGCTCCATCAACCGGTGGTAGTCGACGCCCATGACGACCACGCGCTCACCCGAGTAGCGCTTCAGAGCTGGCGCGCGAGCCAGACAGGAAAAGTTGGCGACACGCTTTCGCAACCGCTCTCACTCGACGCCGCGACTGATCGCGCGATTCTCCAGGCTGACCTCGATGCCACTGCCCGGGGCCTGTTCCCTGGTGACACACTGAAGCTCCGCGTCGTGGCCTGGGACAACGCGCCTCAGGCCCATGAGGGGCACAGCGCCACCATCGCCCTGCGACTGCCGACTCTCGCGGAGCTGCGCGCGGCGACCCGCGCGGCGACGCAGGAGCTCGGCTCCTCGACTGACTCCGTGCTGAACGCCGCCAAGAACCTCGGTGCCGAGACACGGGATCTCGCCGCGGAGCGGACGCGGGCCGGAACTACGCAGCGAACGGGGAGTGAACAGCCGGGAACGGATCCGAAGGCGGGCGCCATGCCCTTCGAGTCGTCCCAGCGGGCGCAAGAGCTTGCGCGGCGTCAGGAAGCGCTCAGTCAGAAGGTGCAAGACCTTTCTCACGCCGTGCAGGAGCTCGCCCAGGCCGCGCACGCGGCGGGCATCGACGATTCGGCGTTCCAGCGGCGGCTGGCCGACGTCCAGCAATTACTCCAGAAGGCCATCACGCCGGAGCTGGAGCAGAGGCTCCGCGAGCTTCAGGACGCGCTCCAGCGCCTCGACCCCGAAGCCACCCGGCAGGCTCTCCAGCATCTCTCGGAGGCGCAGGAAGAATTGAAAGACGCGCTGCAGCGGAGCGATCAGCTCTTCCGCCGGGCCGCCGTCGAAGGACAGTTGGCCACGTTGACCCAGGACGCCGAGGAGTTGAAACGGAGACAGGGAGACTGGAACTCGACGCAGGCCCCGCAGGCCGATTCCGCCGCCGCGGCCCAGGAGCGGGAGCTCGCGGCTGGGACCGATTCCCTCATGAAAGGGATTCAGCAGGCAGGTCAGGACCTGCGCGCGGGACAAACCCTCGGCCAACCGATGCAATCGGCGCAGCAGGCCCGGCAGGCCATGGGGAAGGCCGGAGACGCCGCGAGCCAGGGAAATCCCGGGGATGCGAAGCAGCAGGGCCAGAGGGCCGAGGAGGCCCTGAAAGATTTGCCGGACCAGCTGCGCTCACGACGGGATTCGCTCTCCGGCGCCTGGCGCCAGGAAACTCTCGATGCCCTTGACCGCGCCATGAGCGAAACGGCGGATCTGGCCCGGCGTCAGCAGCAGATCGCTGACCAGTTGAGTCAGGGCCAGAGTGGCGCGCCGATGCGGTCGTCGCAGGCGTCCGTCGAAGAGGGTGCGCAGGCGGTGGCTCAGCAGATGCAGGAGACGGCGGGCAAGAACGCCCTCGTCTCGCCGCAGCTCGCCGCGGCGATGGCGCTCGCGAGACGGCAGATGGCGCAGGCCCGCCAGCAGCTCGAGCAGGCGCGTCCCAACACCCAGAGTGCGTCCCAGTTCGCCGCGCAGGCGGTGGACGCCCTGAATGCGACCGCCCTCGGCATCTCCGAGGCGCGGGCGCAGGTGAATGGATCGAAATCGGGAAGCGGCCTCTCCGAGGCGCTCGAGCAGCTCTCGAAGATGGCGGGCCAGCAGCAAGGCCTGAACGGGGAGTCGCAGGGGATCTTGCCGATGATGGGCACCGGTGGTGCGGTCAACGAGCAGCTCCGCGCGCTTGCAGCGCGCCAACGCGCGCTCGCGGACCAGCTGCAGAGGCTCCAGGCATCGGGAAACGCGCCCGGTGCGGGATCGATGGCTGACGAAGCGAAGGAAATCGCGCGGCGCATGGAGGCCGGGCAACTCGATCCAGTCACCGTCGCGCGCCAGCAGGCGCTCTATCATCATCTGCTCGACGCCGGACGGTCGCTCACGGGCAACGAGCCTGACGACCAACGCGAGCGCCGGGCACCGCTCGCCGGCACCGTGAATCCGCTCCTTCCGCCCGCCATACGTCCCGGAGCCACCGGGCTCGGGCCCCGAGTTCCGTATCCCACCTGGGAATCATTGCGCGACCTGACGCCCGATCAGCGGCAGCAGGTCCTCCAATACTTCCGTCTCCTGAATGCGCCCGCTCCGGTTCCTGCTCACACCGGCCCGTAAGCGGTTCCCGGCCGTTGCGATCATCCTCGCGCTGATCACCGCCGGCGGGACACTCGCCGCGCAGGGGATCAGCCAGGGATTCGAGCTCGAGCGCGCCGGCAAACTTCCGCAGGCCGTGGACTACTATCGCACGGTGTTGCGCTCGGACTCGACCAACCTGGTTGCGCTGCTCGGACTCGAACGGGTGCTGCCGCAGCTCGGACGGCTGGAGGAGCTCGTGCCGTTCGTGCAGGGGGCGGCCCGCAGCACGCAGGAGCGCGATCCTCGCATCCTCGGCCTCGAGCTTCGCACGTTCGTCGCGCTGAGCATGAGCGACAGCGTGGCCGCGCTCGCACGCCGCTGGACTGCCCGCGTGCCGGGCGACGAAACGCCGTGGCGCGAATGGGCCATCGCGAAGCTGGACCAGCAGGATGCCGTCGACGCGCGGCGCATTCTGCTGGATGGTCGCAAGGCCGTGGGGAACCCGCGGGCGTTTGCGATCGAGCTGGCCGAGATCGCGGCGTCGACGGGGGACTGGGCGGGCGCGGCGCAGGACTGGGGTGACGCGGTGACCACGGATCAGGGGCAAATCCCGAACGCGGTCGTCCAGCTCGAGTCGGCGCCCGAGGTCGCGCATGCGACCGTTACCGACGCCCTCACCAAGTCGCAGCAGACGGTCCCGGCGCGGCGCCTGGGTGCCAATCTGCTCCTCGACTGGGGGCATGGGGATCAGGCGTGGGCCGTCCTCGAGCGGACCATCTCGGACTCCACCCGCGAAGCGGTGATGGCCCTCTGGACGTTCGCACAGCGCGGGGAGCAGATCGGGACCCCCGTCGCCGAGGGCGCGCGCGGCCATGCGCTGGCCCGGTTTGCCGACCTTTCCACTGGAGCTCTGGCACTCCGCGCGCGAACCGAAGCCGCGCGCGCCCTCCTCGAAGCCGGAGACAAGGAGGGGGCCCGCAAGGTCGTGGCGCAGATCGAGGGCCGGGGCGGGGAGGCCGGCGTGCCCACCGCGGCGCTGGTCGAGGTGTTGATCGGCGATGGAGACCTGGAGCAGGCCGAGCGGCGATTCACCGGCGCGAAGGGGCTCACGGGGGATGATGAGGAGCGTTTGCGGCTCGAGCTGGCTCGCGCGTGGGCTGACCGCGGAGAGCTGGACCGGGCCGATCACGTTTTGGGATCGGATTCCAGCGTGGATGCGGTGGCCGAGCGCGGTTGGACGGCTCTCTATCGCGGCAACGTGGCCCAGGCCCGGGATGCGTTCCGGGTGGCGGGCCCGTACGCCGGAGACCGCGCGGACGCGACGCGCCGGACGGAGATGCTCGCCCTGATTACGGACGTCGACTCCGGGCAGGGGACCAAGCTTGGCGGGGCGCTGCTGCTCCTGGCGCGCGGAGATTCCGCGAATGCGGTGGAAGGCCTGCGAACGGCCGCCGCGGCGCTGCCGCTGGCTCCCCGTGGCGGAGTGCTCGTGCTGGCCGGCCGGGTGTCCGCCAAACTCGACTCCACCCACCAGGCGCTCGCAGCGGATCTCTTCCGGACAGTCGTCAGCGACAGTACCCGGGCCGCGGGGGCGGCTCCCGCGGCCGCGGAGCTCGAGTGGGCGCGCCTGTTGGAGAAGCAGAACCATCCTGACCAGTCCATCGCGCACCTCGAACACCTGATCCTGCAGTATCCCGGGAGCGCCGTCATTCCCGAAGCGCGCCGGATGCTCGACCGTTTGAAGGGCTCGGTTCCCCGATCGTGAATCGCCGCGGCTTCGTAGGGTCAGCCACCCGCTGGCTCGTCGGCACCCGACTCGCAGGTCTTCTTCCCGTTGGACGGCTCCTCGGTCGCGACGCCGACTCTTCCTTGCTCGTCCCGATGGATGACGTCCAGAGCGATCACCTGAAGGCGTACGGCGTCACCTACCGGGCGATTCAGGCGGGCGGAAAGGTCGAGTGGTTCCTCAACTACCGCGGTGGGTCGTTTCTGTTGCCCGACGTCGATGCCATTCGGCGCGATGCGGCGCTGACGGGAGTCGCGGTCACGCCGGTTGATGACGGCGCGGTCGCGAACATCAGGGGTGAGATCGCAGCGGGCAACATGGATACCGTGCAGCTCGAGCGGGCCCCCAAGGTGGCGGTGTACGTCCCGCCCTTTGCCGCTCCGTGGGACGATGCGGTGACGATGGTCCTGCAATACGCCGGTATTCCGTTCGAGAAGGTGTGGGACCCCGAGGTGCTCAGCGGCAAGCTCAAGCAGTATGACTGGCTCCACCTCCATCACGAGGATTTCACCGGTCAGTACTCGAAATTTTATCTTCTATATCAGGGTGCGCCCTGGTTGGCCGACATGGTCAGCCACAATACAGCGGTGGCGCGCGACTTCGGGTTCCCCAACGTGCCTGCGCTCAAGAAGGGCGTGGCCCGCGGGATGCGGGATTACGTCGACGGCGGAGGGTTCCTGTTCGCGATGTGCACGGCCACGGAGACCATCGACCTCGCGCTGGCGGCTGAGACGGTGGACATCGCGGCGGCGTTCGCGGATGGCACCCCGGTTGACCCCGACGCCGACGCGAAGCTCGACTGGAGCAAGACCTTCGCATTCACGGGCGGGCACGTCGAGCAGTCGCCGACCATCGCGTCGTTCTCCGACATCGACGGCCATCAGGTCAACAACCCCGGTCACCGGCAGCCTCTCGGCGCTTTCACGATCTTCGGCTTCAGTGCCAAGGTCGATCCCGTGCCCACCATGCTGGTGCAGAACCACCGGCAGGTCATTCCCGACTTCTACGGCCTGACCACCAGCTTTGTCCGCGAGCGCCTCAAGCCGGCCGACATCGTTCTCGCCGACGAGCAGGGGGCGCCCTGGGTGAAGTACATCCACGGGGATCTGGGGAAGGGGACGTGGACGTTTTTCGGGGGCCACGATCCGGAGGATCCGCAGCACCAGGTGGGTGACCCGCCGACCGATCTCTCCCTGCATCCGCATTCACCGGGCTATCGCCTGATTCTCAACAACGTGCTGTTTCCCGCGGCCAAGAAGCGGGAGATCAAGACGTGATCGAGCGCCTGTCCCCGGAAGCGCGGGCGGTGCTTCGGGAGGAGATTGCCCGCGCGGGGGGCCGCGAGGTCAGCTTCGTTGCCCGCCTCGATGGAGATGGTGACCTCGTGGATGTCCGCGCGGTCGCGCGGGGCACCGTGGACGCCGTGTTGGCCCTTCCGGGGGTCGCGGCCCGCGGCGAGATGCTCCTCCACAATCATCCCAGCGGCCGGCTCGATCCCTCCACCGCCGACTTGACGGTTGCCGCCCAGCTGCACGACGCGGGGGTGGGGTTCGGGATCGTCGACAACGAAGTGACCGAGCTGTATGTGGTGGTCGAGTGTCCCCGCGCCCGCCCCCAGGTGGTCCTGGATGCGCCGGAGATCGCCGGGATGCTCGACCAGGACGGAGCTGTGGGGAAGGCCCTCGGCGGCTTCGAAGACCGGCCCAGCCAACGGGACATGGCGGCCTACATCGCCGACACGTACAACGGCGGCGGCGTGGCGCTGCTCGAGGCCGGCACCGGCGTCGGCAAGTCGTTCGCCTATCTCGTGCCGGCCCTGGTCTGGGCCCGTGATAACTCGGAACGAACCGTCGTCTCGACCAACACCATCAATCTTCAGGAGCAATTGGTCGGGAAGGATCTCCCCATTCTGGCGCGCGCCCTTGCCACGGGCGATCACACGCCGACGTTCGCGCTCCTCAAGGGGTGGCGGAACTACCTGTGTCTCGCGCGTCTCGAACAGGCCCGCGCGGTTCCCGATTCGCTCTTCGAGGACGAACGGGCGTCCGAGCTGCAGCGACTCGCGGAGTGGGCTGCGCACTCGGCGGACGGGTCGCTCTCCGACCTGGCCGACGAGCCGTCGGACGAAGTGTGGGACGCCGTGGCTGCAGAGTCCGATCTCTGTACCCGGCTCAAGTGTCCGTTCTTCGACCGATGTTTCGTGTTCCGCGCCCGGCGCGCGGCGGCCGAGGCGGACGTGGTGGTGGTGAATCACCATCTGTTGGCGTCGGATCTCGCCGTACGGATGGCATCGGACAATTGGGTGGACGCCGCCGTCCTGCCGCCCTATCGACGGCTGATCATCGACGAAGCCCACCATCTCGAAGACGTATCGGCGGCGCACCTGGGCGCGCAGGTGAGTCAGGTGGGGATCACCCGTCTGCTCGGACGGTTCGAACGGAATGGGCGCGGTCTCCTGCCCACCCTCGCCCGTGAGCTGACGCAGCGGGACGATTCGCCCCTCGATGCCAAGGGCCGCGATCTCATCCAGCGGCGCCTGCTCGATTCGCTCCGCGGCGCGCGCCGAGGAACGGAGGAGCTGTTCGTGCTCCTCGACCGCAGGCTGACGGAGCCGGTGCTCCGGCTCACCGAGGAGTTCGCGAAGGACGGGGTGTGGACGGAGGGGCTCGGTATCGCGCTCGAAAATGTCCTGCTTGCCTTCAGCCAGCTGCGCGACGGGGTCGAGTCGATTGCCGACCGGCTCTCGCTCGACGACCGGAGCGAGCGTGGCGGTCAGCTCATTGCCGAGATGCGCGCGGTGGTGCGGCGGCTCGAGTCCGCGGCCGCGGGCCTGACTGCGGCGCTCAAGCCGGCGCCGGGTGGTCCACCGGCCGTCCGGTGGATCGAGCGGAAGGGCCGGCGGCAGACGAATCTCGGCCTCTCGGCCGTCCCACTCGATCTCGCGCCGATCCTGAAGGACGCGCTGTTCGATCGTGTGGAAACGGTGGTGCTCACGTCGGCGACCCTGGCGGCTGGTGGGGAGTTCACCTTCCTCGAAGAGCGGCTGGGTCTCGACCTGCCGCCGTCGCGCGTGGTGGTGCGCGAGGTGCTCGATTCGCCGTTCGACTTCGGGTCCCAGTGTGTGCTCGGCATTCCCACCGATCTCCCCGAGCCGCGCGACAACGAAGCGGGGCACGATGCCGCGGTGGCGCGGGTATTACTCGAAGTCGCCCGCGCGTCCGATGGGGGCGTGTTCTGTCTCTTCACGAGTCATGGCGCGCTCCGGAGAACGGCCGAGGCGGTGCGTGGGGATGTGGGGGCTCGCTGGCCACTCCTCGTGCAGGGCGAAGCGCCGCGCGACCAGCTCCTCCGGCGCTTCCGGGAATCGGGTTCGGCGGTCCTACTCGGAACCGATTCGTTCTGGGAGGGGGTAGATGTGCCGGGGCGCGCGTTGCGGGCGCTCATTCTTGCCAAGCTGCCCTTCAAAGTACCGTCGGAACCGCTCACCGCGGCCCGCCTCGAGCGATTGGCCGAAATGGGCGTGGATGGGTTCACGCATTACCTGATCCCGCATGCGGCGCTCAAGCTGAAGCAGGGATTCGGCCGGCTCATTCGCAGCAGGTCGGACGTCGGAGCCGTACTTCTGCTGGACCGGCGCGTCGTCACGAAACGTTACGGTCCGCTCCTGCTGGAAGGGCTGCCGGCCGCGGCGCGGGCCGTGGGGAATTGGCCTGATGTCCGGGACGAGTGCGAGGAGTTCTTCGCCCGCCATGGCATCGGCGAGCCGGTGTGAAACGAAGGTCTCCGAGGGGTAGATTCCCGGCATGAAAGAATTGAGCAAACGGATCGCGACCCTCCCCGGCTACCCGATGGCCCAGATTCCGGCCATCAAGAAGCGGCTGCTGGAGCAGGGGGTCGACGTGATCGATCTCGGTGCGGGGGACGCGGATTTTCCGGCCCCGCACATCGCCATCGATACGCTGGCCCGGGCAGCGCAGGATCCCAAGATGAGCCGGTACGCCTTTCAGATCGGGCTGCCGGCGTTCCGTGAGGCCGCTGCCGCGTACATGGAGCGGCGCTTCGGCCAGAAGTTCGACCCGTACGCCGAGCTGCATCCGCTGATGGGATCGAAGGAGGGCATCGCGCATCTGACGATGGCGCTGGTTGATCCAGGCGACGTGGCGATCGTGCCTGAGCCTGGCTACGCCGTTTACCATGGCGGCACCGTCCTGGCCCTCGGCACCCCGCACCTCGTGCCGCTCACTCCGCGGACCAACTTCCTCCTCGAGATGGAGGAGGTTTCGCCGGACATGGTGAAGCGCGCGAAGATGGTGTTCCTCAATTATCCCAACAATCCGACGGCCGCGATTGCGCCCCGGGACTATCTCGAGCGCACCGTCCGGTTCTGTCTCACGCACGGCATCGTGATCGCGTACGACAATCCGTACGTGGACGTCACGTTCGACGGATATGTGGCGCCCAGCATCTTCGAAATTCCGGGCGCGCGAGACATCGCGGTGGAATTTCACTCGGTGTCGAAGTCGTTCTGCATGACCGGCTGGCGGCTCGGCTGGGCGGTGGGGAAGAAGGAGCTCATCACCGCGCTCGCCAAGGTGAAGAACTACGTCGATACGGGGATCTTTTTGCCGGTGCAGGCGGCAGGCGCCGCGGTGCTCGAGCGGTCGGAGGAGATTTCGAGCGGGTACGTGCGCCAGTTCCAGGAACGCCGGGACGCGATGGTGCAGGCCTTGGCGGCTCAAGGTTTCGATTGTGAGACCCCGAAGGCGACGATGTATCTCTGGCTCCCGCTCCCCGACGGTCTGCCCTCGGCCACCTTCCAGAAGCGGGCGCTCGAGGACGTCGGCGTCGTGACGCTTCCCGGGTCCGCTTTTGGTGCGGGTGCCGAGGGATTCTTCCGGATCGCGCTCACGACCAACACCCCGCGACTGCTCGAGGGTGCCGAGCGGTTGGGGAAGGTGCTCGCCGCTGTTTGACCGCGAGCGGGGACCCCTCGCCCGGATCTCCACCGGGTGGATGATCGCCATCGCGATTCACGTGGTGGCGATCGTGGTGCTCATCACCATGCCCTTCGCGCACAGGACGCAGCCCGACGTCATCACGATCATTCCGCTGGACCGCCCCAGCCCCGCGTATGCCGGGACCTTCCAGCGGTCGGCACCGCAGGGCGGCTACGGGGCGGCGCGTCCTCAGCCACCGGCTCCCGTCCAGGCGCCCGCGCCCAAGTTGCAGACGCCGGCGAGCGTGGCGGCGGTTCCGGAAACCACCAGCGGACCGCCGCGGGAGTCCCGAGGACTTCCGATACCCCAACTGGGGAGCGGCGTACTCTGGGTCGCGCCGCGGCCGCCGCTGCCGGGCGACGTGGCGGACGTGATGTACAACGACACGCTGGCGCGCGACCGGCCCGTGGTGCAGCGGCTCAAGGCGATGGTGGACTCCCTCAACGTGATCCTCGACGAGCAGCGCGGCCAGACGCGGAAGCCCTCGTGGACCACGGAGGTGGCGGGGAAGGAGTTCGGCATCGATTCGCAGTACATCCATGTCGCCGGGATCGCGATTCCCACCGCGGCTCTGGCGCTCCTGCCGATCAGATTGCCGGAGGGGAACTACGACGAGTACCGGCGGTCCCGGCAGCTCGAGATGATGCGGCAGGACCTGCTCTATTCAGCGATGCGGACGCAGACGCTCGCGGATTTCCGGCGGTACGTGCACGAATTGCGGGAACGGAAGCAGGCGGAGCACGACTTCGCGGAGCGGCAGAAGGGGCTCAAGAAGGACACGACGGTCACGCAGTAGCCGCAGCCAGCCGCTTCAACGCGTTTTCTTTTCCGATCACAAACAGCAACTCGTTCACCGGTTCCGACACCGTACCGCCCGTGAGGGCGATTCGGATCGGCTGGAAAATCTTGCCGGCGGGCACGCCGCGCGTCTCCGCGAGCTCGCGGAGGCCCTTTTCGAGACTCTCGGGCGTCCAGTCGACGCCGCGCAGGGCCTCGATGCTCGCCTTGAGAGACCCGAGGTAACCGGCTTCGTCCTTCGCGATCTCCTTCTTCGCCTTCTCATCGACTTCCACAAACTTCGCGTCGAGACGCACCGCCGTCTGCTTGGCGACGTCCAGAATGGTGCGGGAGCGGGTCTTCACCGCGCCAATGGCCTTCCCGATCGCGTCCGGGGCGCCCGTGGCCCCGAGCTTCTCGAGCTCCCGCATGACGAGCGGCGACAGTTCCGCGGCGGGCAGGGCGGACAGGTACTGGCCGTTCATCCACTCGAGCTTGGTCGTATCGAAGACCGCGGCTTTGGACTGGATCCCGTCGAACGAGAAGAGATCGGTCATCTCCCGCTGCGTCATGATCTCGCGGTCACCGCCGGGGCTCCAGCCGAGGAGCGCGAGGAAATTGCGCATGGCGGCGGGGAGGATGCCGAGGTGCTGGTAGTCGCCGACGGCGGTGGCGCCGTGGCGCTTGGAGAGCTTTTTCCCATCGGGCCCGTTGATCATGGGCACGTGCCCGAAGACGGGCTGGGCGGCCCCCACCGCGCGATACACGGCGATCTGTTTTGGCGTGTTCGAGATGTGATCGTCGCCGCGCAGGACATGGGTGATCTGCATGTCCACGTCGTCGACGACCACCGCGAAGTTGTATAACGGTGTGCGGTCGGCGCGGAGGATGACGAAGTCCTTCACGTCGGCGCCCTGGAACGAAATCCGGCCATGGACCGCGTCATCCCAGGCGATCTCGCCCTCGGGGATCCGGAGCCGGATGGCGTCCTCGTCTTTGTAGGCTTTCCCTTCAGCCAGCAGCTTGTCCGCGACTTCCTGGTGGCGTTTGATGCGGGCGCCCTGGAAGATGGGCTCCTCGTCCCAGTCGAGACCAAGCCAGGTGAGGCCGTCGAGGATGACCTGCGTATGCTCGTCGGTGGACCGCTGCTTGTCGGTGTCTTCGATCCGTAGCAGGAATCGCCCGCCGACATGGCGGGCATAGAGCCAGTTGAAGAGGGCGGTACGGGCGCCGCCGACGTGGAGGTATCCGGTCGGCGATGGGGCGAAGCGGACGCGAGTCGTCAAAGGGTGTCGGGTGTGAGAACGGAGGAGGGGGGATTCGAACCCCCGATAGGCCTATTAGGACCTATAACGGTTTAGCAAACCGCCGCCTTAAGCCACTCGGCCACCCCTCCCGACAGACTTCACCAGCGAGGGGAGCAGTTTAGCCAGGGGTGTAAGGGGACACAAGGAGCGCGACGAGCCGGCCCTCAGCGGACGATCACCACACCATGCATCTGGAGATGGAGTGTGCAGTGATACGGGTAGACCCCGGGATCGCCCATCGTCAGGTCCCATTGCGTCTCCGGATAATCTCTGCTCTGGCCGCCGACCGGCGCGAGTGGCATCTCCTGCAGGCCCCCCGGAGCCGTCGTGTCGCCCTGAACGACGTGGTACTGTGAGCTCTCATTTTTCCACTCGACGGTTGTTCCGCGGTCGACCGTGATCGTGTCGGGCACGAACCGATAACTGTCATTGATGACGACGAGTGTGGTGGGGACCGCGAACGGCGCGCTACAAGTGACGCCGGAAACGGACACGAGGGCGAGTAAGAGAATTGTCCGACCCATGGCATCGGAACCTACCAAACTTGACGTGGGACCGGGAGGCCGTAGCATAGTGGAATGGGACATGTTTGCGGATACCTTGTCCGCGCCGGGCTCGGCGGCATCGCCGTAGCGGCAGCCCTCTCCTGCAGGAACGTCGACGACCCTCCCGCACCGGCCGTCATCGACGGTGGCTGGCAGTACACCGAGACCCTCGCCGACAACCTCTTCCAGATCACCTGCGCGGATACGGGGAGCTACACGTTCACCCAGGATGGTCCGAAGTTCACGGGGAATTACGTCCAGTCGGGGGTGTGCAAGAACGGGACGACGAAGTTCTTCAACACGGGGCATGGACTGGTGACGGACGGGACCGTGAGCAATGTCCGGCTGCAGTTCACCGCGGGCACACTCTGCGCCTACACGGGTCAGCTCTCAGCCGCCCGTGATGCGGTGAATGCGGGAACGGGGGTCTGCGATTTCGTGGACTCGTCGACGGCCCGGCACTACTCGCTGCAGATCAACTGGGAGATGACCAGGAACTAGCGCCTGCTAGTGCGTGTGGCGCCGCTCCGCCCAGCTCCGCCGTTCTTTCCCAGCCCGCCGCTCCTCACCACTCCGTTTGCTGCGCGACCGCCGCTCCCCATTCGACGCCGAGGACGCGCCAATCCGCCGGTCTTCCACCCGGCGGTCAGCGCTCTTACGGCGCGGAAAGAGGGCGCGGCGATCGAAGGGGCGCCGCCGGCGCTCAGCCGGAGGAATTGCGTACTTGCTTTCCATGGGACAAGAAAGTGCCCCGGAGTGCGCGCTCCCGCTAGAGGCGTTGGGTCGTTACTCTATCGCACCATGCGCCAATTTGTGATGGCCGTCACGCTGGGCACGGTGCCGTGGCTCACAACCACTGGACAATCGCCGCGGCTCGCCAACCCCGAGCGCCCAACTTATGCCACCCACGCGTACGCCGTCGCCCCTGGCTACATCGAGCTCGAGCAGGGTGTGAGTGCGTCCGGCGTTTCGTCGCTCTCGCAGGGCACGGTGTGGAGCATGGCACTGAAGCTGGGCATCGCGCCCCCGCTTCAGGCTGAATTTTTTGGCCCGGTGTACTCGCGGACGCCGAGTGGCGGGGGTGTAGGGGACCTTGGACTCGCGCTCAAGTTCCGAACTGATCTCTCGGAAAAATCGGCGGTCGCTCTCATTCCGGCCGTGACCGCGCCTACCGGCAATTCCGCCAAAGGACTTGGTGCCGGGCGGGCGCTCGGCGCGCTCACGGCCGTGTACAGCGTGGACCTGCCGGCGTCGGTCCACTTCGATTTGAACGCCGGACCCACCGGCGTGGGCGCGGGCGCGACGCAATGGTTCTTCTCGGTGAGCGGATCCTGGGGCGGACCGACGGTGGGTGTGACGGGGGAGTGCTTCGATTTCACTCCCGGCGCCGCAGGTCCCCGGTTGGCCGGCCTTCTCGGTGCCGTGACCATCCGCGTCGCACCATGGGCCGTGGTGGACGCGGGTGGTCAGTGGGGCTCGACGAAAAACTCGCCCAATGCGGTGTTTCTGGGACTTACGACCAACCTGGGGAGGCTCTTTTAGTGAACCCAGACGGCGCCGATCGAAATCCCTTCGATGTCCCCGATACCCGCTGAGATGCGGGCATCAAAGCGGCGGGTCAGCCGGAAGTCGGCACCCAGTCCGAGGTCGAAGTCGACGTGGCTGCCGCCATCGGCGATCAGGAAGGCCGTGGGTTGCACGTACGGCACGATGCTGACCGGTGAATCCTGCAGGTCGATCCGGCGGCCGAGGGAGAGGCCGACGGGAACGATCAGCGCGGACGCCCCTGACACGAAACTGCCGCCCACGCCGACGATCAACGCGCCATCGAGGGGGAAGTCTTCGTTGTGCGAGAGGACACGCTCGCGACCCTCGACGCCGAGCAGTAGGGAACTTTTTGCGCCGCCCCCGGGCGCAAAGATGCCGCCCTTGAAGCCGACGTCGAACTTGCCGGAGGCGAAACGGTATGCGCCCTCGAAGGCAGTGCCTCCTCCGTCGGGAAAGCTCACCAGAATACCGAACTCCGAGTTGTCGAACGCGCGATAGGGCGCGTTGAAGGTCGTGGTACCGGTGGCCTGCGCGGTCAGGGCAGTCGGAACGAGACCGGCGGCGCACGCAACAGCGAGTGCCAAGAGAGTCGTTCGTTGGGACGACATCATCGCTCCTGTCGAAGTGGGAAAACTTCGACTCGGGTACCCGAAGTTCCCCTGAGCGTTCCGGAATTCCCTGACCGTCGTCGGAGTGACTTCCGTCACGAGCTGTTGCGTCCGCGAAGCGGAGCAAAAAAACCGGGAGCATCAGCTCCCGGTTTGGGGATTACCGCCAGTGACCCTCAACCCAGTACCACTCGTGCCCGTGATGGCGCCAGTGGCCTGGTTCCCACGTTCGGTAGCCGCGTTCGACGGGCGCCCAACGTCCGCCGACCCACATGAAGTCACCACCACCCCAGGCCCAGTGACCGGCGATCCAGATGTAGCCAGGTGCCGGTGCCACACCGATCACTTCGACCCGTTCGGGGGGAGGCCGTCGTTCGACGATCACCGACCCCGGCGGAGGCGGGGGAACGCACGCGAACGCGCCGGCGAGCAGCGCCGTCGCGGCGGCGAGGGAACACGACTGCATGAGCTTTCTCATCGTCAGGGCTCCAGAAGAAGGAGTCGACTCGTGTACCCAGGAGACGCGGGAGGCGTTCCCGGGTTAAGACGATGGGAGACCCGCCTGACGGTGAGTTACGTCACGAATGGGCACGTAGGGTGATGGCTGGGTCGATCCTCGCGGCCCGGGACGCCGGGAGCCAGCACGCCGCCAGCCCGACTCCTACCATCGTCAACAGGACCACGCCGAACGTCACCGGGTCGTGCGGGGTGACGCCGAAGAGCAGTCCACGCAGGATGCCGGCCGACGCATACGCACCAACCGCGCCGAGTCCGATACCGACGCCGACGAGGCGGCCCCCCTCCGCGAGAATCATCCGCTCGACGGCGCCAGGCTGCGCGCCGAGGCTCATCCGGATGCCGATCTCGTTGGTGCGCGCGTTGACGTTGAACGCCAGGACGCCCGCGATGCCCACTGCGGCGATGATCAGGGCGAGGAGGCCGAACGATGAGACCAGCGCCGCGTTCACCCGGCGCGGTGCCACGGTGAGGTCCGTGAATTGCCCGATAGTCATCACGTCCTCCACGGGTACAGTCGGCGCCGCCTGTCGCACGATCCGCGTGGCCTCAGTCGCAACACCCGCCACGCCGGCGTCTGTCACGTTCGAAAGGGTGCGGATGACGAACCCGCCCGCGTATGGGGACTCCTGGGCAAAGGGGATGTAGAGCGTCGGCGTCGGCGCGCCGGCGGGACCGCCGTCCTGGGTATTGCCGCACACCCCGACGATGGTCCGCCAGTCTCCGCTGAACATCCCCATGGTGGTCGCCAGCTGGATGCGCTTCCCGATCGGATCCTCGGTTGGAAACAGCCGGTGGGCCAGGAGCTGGCTCACGATGACGACTTTGGCGGCATTCCCCTGATCGGTCGCCACGAAGGGACGGCCGCGGAGCAAGGGAAGACCGGCGGCTGCGAAGTAGTCGGGATTGGCCAGCACCACCGCGCCGGTCGGCGCGGGCGCCCCGGGGGCCAAGGGGCGTCCCTCGACAGCGAGATCCAGGTCGGGTGCGGTCGAGCGCAGCGGCATCACCGAAGCGATCCCGACGAGCCGTACGCCGGGGAGTCCCGAGATGGCATCGCGAATGCGCTCATATTCCTGCGTGGTCGACGCGCCGCCATCGGCATTGGCGCCCCGGTTGGCGGCGAGGAGGTTCGCGCTCAGCGTCAGCACGTTGTCCGACTCGAGTCCCGTGGGCACGTCAGACAGCCGGATGGTGGTGCGGGTGAGCAGCCCGGCACCGGCCAGCAGCATGACGGACACCGCAACCTGGAGGACCACGAGGCCGCGCTGCAGGCTGCGCTTACGCAGGCCTCCACTAGCCCTCCGTCCCCCCGCCGAAACGCTGGCGAGGGCGCCCTCGGAGGGCAGGAACGCCACCACCGATAGAACCAGCGCGACGACGATGGCCAGTACCAGCGCGAAAGCCAGGACCATCCCGTCGAGGTGAATTTCGCCGGCCCGCGGCGAATACCGGCCCGTGAGCGAAACCAGAAGGGGGACACCGGCGGTTGCCAGCCCCAGCCCCAACGTGGCGCCGATCGCACTGATCATCAGGTGCTCGGTGAGCAGGAGGCGGCGCAGGCGCGCGACGCCGGCGCCCAGGGACGCCCGTACCACGAGCTCATGCTCCCGCCGCACACTCCGCATCAGGGTCACGTTCGCAACACTCGCGACGGCGATGATCAACACGAGCGCGGCGGTTCCCATGAGGAGCCAGAGCGTGACGCGGGCGCGTTCGCCCAGCGCGCGCTTGAACGGGATCACGGAGAGCTGGAAGTTGGCCTTCGCGTCGTAGGCATCGGGGAACTCCCGTTGCAAACGGGCATACACCGTCGCGACCTGGCTCTCCGCCTGCGCCAGAGTCGCACCCGGGGCCAGGCGCGCCACCGCCTCCGTCATCCGGTGGGTCCGGTTGTTCTGCATCAGCGCACCCACGTGGTGGGGGCTGATCACCATGTTCATGAATACGTCCATCTGGAGCGGGAAGAACGGCGCCGGCTGGAGCACGCCGATCACGATGGCTTGCTGTCCGTTGATCGTCACCGGCCGGTCGACGATGCCGGAGTCAGCGCCGAAACGCCGGCGCCAGAAGTCGTACGTGAGTACCACGACCGGTGGAACACCGGTCCCGTCGTCGCTCGGCCGCGTGACGCGGCCCAGAAACGGCACCAATCCCATCACGTCGAAGTAGTTGCCCGTCACGAGTCCGATGTTCAGGCGCGTGGCATCACCATCGCTCTGGAGTACAGCGACGAACGGAGAGTATTCCGCGATCCCGCCGCCGAGCGCCGGGACGCCGGCTCGGAGGTCACGGATCTCGGTAACCGAAAAGTTGATGTCCGATTCCCCGGAGCTGTTGACGGATTGCCGGAGATAGAGGAGCCGGTCGCCGTCGCGGTTGGGCAGGGGACGAAGCAGCACACCGCGGATCACACTGAAGATGGCCGTATTGGCGCCGATGCCGAGCGCCAACGTGACTGCGGCCACGGCGGCGTAGCCCGGATTCCGAAGAAGCGTGCGGGCAGCGTAGCGGAGGTCGTCCAGCAATGAGTCGAGCGTCTGCAGGCGCCACGTTTCCCAGCCCGCTTCCGTGGTGGCTGTTACGTTGCCGAACTCCCGTCGCGCGATGGCCTCCGCCTCCCGACGGGGCACGCCGGCCGCTGCGAGGGCATCCGTGCGTTCCTCCAAGTGCGCCTGGATCTCCGCCGACAGCTCCCGGCGCTCCCGGAAGCGTCTGGTCCAGCCGGGCAGCCAGTTCACGCGTTCCCTGGCGCGACGACTCGGGAGATGCCGAGTAACATCTGCTCGAAGCTCGACACCTCCGCAACCAGGTGACGGGACCCTGCCGACGTGAGCCGGTAGACGCGGATGCGTCGGCCGGTGGCCGAACGCTCCCACGATGCTTTGACGAGTCCCGCCTTCAGAAGGCGCTGCAGGGCGGGGTAGAGCGATCCCTCCTCCACTTGGAGAAGATCCTGTGAGCGTTCCCGGATGCGCTGGACCAGCGCGTACCCGTGGGCGGGCTCGCGCTGGATGAGTCGGAGCACCATCATCTCGAGCGCGCCCGGAAAGAGGTCACGCCGGTTGTTGTTGTCCATTCAGCCCCTCGAGCGAAGTGGACCCCTGTTTGGCACATACCTAGAGCAAACTAGTATATGCCGGGAGTGGCGCAAGCCGATGGGCGGGGATCTCGGTCAGGGACGGGTCAATACTCTCCGAGGGCTGTCGGACAAGATGGTCGACGGGTCCAGCAGATCATGTAGCGGACGGAGGGCACAGGACTCGAACCTGTAAGGGCTTGCGCCCAGCGGTTTTCAAGACCGCCGCCTTACCAATTAGGTCTAGCCCTCCCTACAACAACTTACGCCCTTCCGGGTGGGGCCCTGAACCACTTTCTGTACCACGGGCACCAGCACGGCACGACGAGGCCGTAGGTTAGCCGTCGGTCACAGGCGGCACAAGCTGTGCCTACTTGTCCCCGCTGGCCCCCTTCGCCCTGATAAACGCCTCCATGCCTTCGAGTGTGACGTTTGGGTCCATCCAGGCTCGTATCAGTTCCTCGGAAGGAGCGGCACTCGCTTCGGTGAGGCAGAGATTCAGTGTTAGCTCGTCCCAGACATGGTGCTTGTTGGCTTCGTCCCAGTATTCGCGGGGTGACGTCCACGCGCCCACAGCGCACCCGCCGCCGCGACTACGCGGTGCTGCGCCTGGTGTTTGAGTTTGCCGTGGGACGCGTCTATCGCCCGGACAACCCGGTGCGCGCGGTGAAGAAGCCCCCGCGCGGAGACGAGCGCCAAGCGAACGTGCTGACCCCGGAGCAGGTGGAGAGTCTCCTGAACGCGGCGAAGCATCACCCCATGCTCTGGCTGTTCATCCTCACCTGTGCGGAGTTGGCCTCCGCCCAAACAGCGAAGCCCTCTGGCTCCGGTGGGAGGACGTGGACTTCCGCCATGCGCGGCTGAAGGTGGTGAGTGGGCGGGACGGCCACCGGACGAAGACGGGTAAGAGTCGGGTGCTACCCCTGTCGCGCCGCATGCTGGACGCGTTCCGGGCGCACTTCGAGTCATACCGCTTCCAGGGCGGCTCGCCGTGGCTGTTTCATCATATTGGCGGGGACCGGCACGCGGCGGCGGGGGACCGCCTGAACGACTTGCGGCGGGCGTTTGGCAACGCGGCGAAGCGGGCGGGACTGCCCGCCAATCTCTGGCCCTACGACCTTCGGCACACGCGCATCACGCGGTGGGTGGCGGCGGGGCACAACCTGGCGCTCGTCCAGAAGGCGGCCGGACATGCGAGCATGCACACCACCATGATTTACGTGCACCTGGCCGACGACGACCTCGGCGTGCTGGTGGAGGATGGACCGCGGACCGTGGACCTCGCTCGGCAGCTGCGCGCCAGCTAACGCAGTACCTGAAGGACGATACCAGTTGCCGCAACGAACGGGCTCGGTTCCCCCGAGCCCGTTGTCGCGTAGCTGAACGGGTCCTTGGGTGCTCGAGGTGCGCATTTTCTCCCTCATGTTCAAGTTGGTTCATCCGTAACGACGCGCGGACGCTCCACGTGACCATCGTGAAACACCGCATCGTTACTGTAACAACTGACATTTCGGACTTGACTCGGCCAGGGTGCTCTTCACAAACTGCCTGCACAAAGAGGACGCATTGGGATTATTACCTAGCAGGGGAGGACTGATGATTCACACATCTGAGGACTGATGATTCACACATCTAAGGTCAGCATCGAAATGGTCGCAGTTGCGACAGGCCTTTTCCTTGGGGCATGTCGCGACCGATCCCTGCAGCCTCAGTTAGGACAGCCCCACCTCAACAACTCGTCCGTGTTGACTAGCGCCGCCAAAGCCAACCTGGGTCCAGACGGTCGGTTCGTCATGACCTCGGTAAATGAGGTGGGAAGTGGTGAGATAAGCGAGGCCCAAGTCCTCACGCTCGGGCGTCTGTGGATTCGTGATTTTCTACCACAAATCATCCGAGCCCTCGAATCCCGTCGGGGGATCCCGATCCATCCCTCGTCTCTCGCCCAATGCGGGCGCGACTACCGGGCAGGGTCCCCTTGGCAGCCGATCGCTGACCCAAGTGTTCCATTGCCTGTTCAGCGGGTGTTTGGACCGTGGTGGTTCGTGACCTACTGCGATGATCAGGGGCAAGCGATCCTGTTGGGGATTTCAGCATACAACACGGATGTCTCAGTCGTCAATGACACTCTTCGGTTTCCCCCGATGCAGGGGAACTCCTTTTTCGCGACGGCGTTGTCCGTTCGGCAGCCGGGCCTTCCGATTAGTCCGGAATCTGCCGCAGTCCTCATTAACCATCGGACGGGCGCTCTTGTGGCCTCGACACCGGAGTTGGTCATGCCCGGGGACTGGAGTCCACAGAACCTTCTGTGGCACGTGAGGATCGATCATGCGGTAACGCTGACCCGTAACGCGTCCTCCAATCAACCGGTATCCACGCAAGACGTCTACGTTGGTCTGTTCGACCCGGCGAACGAGTCATTCGGGCTCCGCGCCGCTGGAGCGACCCAGCCCGACGGCAAGGATTACCGCTACCTACCGCCGCATATCGGCCAGCCGCGCGCGGACTATCCTCTCGCCACCGCCCATGCCACGCGAATTCCTGACAGTCCCGCGGTGTTCGACGCCACGCATTGATTGAGCCTAACCTACGAGGTTCGCATGAAAGTGATACTTGAGGGGCTGCTCGTTGGTGTCGCTGCGGTGGTGATCGCCGTGTCATGTGGGGACAATCACGGGTGCCATCTGGACTACACTCAGTACTGGACCCAATACATCGCCAACGTTGAAGTTGACAATCCGGCTCAATG
>DASQIZ010000009.1:0-2643 GCA_035631315.1 Gemmatimonadales bacterium | reverse complement strand
GGCTCCCGGGTGGCTCAAGCTCGCGGTGACGCCGAGCTCGACGGGATCATACACACCGACCAAGACGATAGGTACGGACGTCGTCGCCTTCTCAGCCGCCACAGCCGCTGCCCCGCCTGAAGCCAGGATCACATCGAACCTTGGACCGGACCAGGTCCTCGGCAAGCTGCGGAAGCTGATCAACGCTACCGTCGGTGAGACGGTATTCCACGACTACATTCCGGCCGTCGATGTATCCTAACTCGCGGAGGCCTTGTTGAAACGCCTCGGCCAAGTCTTCCGGCAGTGGACTCGCCCGGAGGAACCCGATCCTGTAAACCTTCCCCGCCTGCTGCGCCTCGGTGGCAAGCGGCGCGGCGAGGAGGCCGCCCGCGATCGCGGCCATGAACCTCCTGCGGTCTACTAGCATGAGCGGCCGAGAGGTTCTGTCCCGGGAACGTCGCTCACGGTCCCTCCCTTGAGGCGCTTGAATCGCCGGGAGTCTATCAGAGGCGGACTGACTCAAGCCCGGAAAGTCGCAGCTCAACCTCTCCCAAGTGTAAGGGCAATATCTGATTGACCCGCAGCGGTGGGCCGAGCGGATGTGGGAGCCACGAGCAGGGACATCCTGTGAGGCCGAATCACGGCGTCACTCAGTCTGAGTCGTGAACTCGCTGACGACGTAGCGGACAGCGCACTACCGAACAGAGTAGGGAAATGCGGCGTCCCCAGGCGTGACCCGATGACCGTGTTCTTGACCATGCGAGTCCCGGCCGGTTAGTCTCGGCCAACGGTTCCGACCTTTCGCCGCCCCGGCCGCTGGGAGGCTCCGGCATGACGTGTCCCCGCTGCCAGCACGAGAATCACGTGGCCGCTAAATTCTGCGAAGAGTGCGGCACGCCCCTCCAGCGGCCAGAAGGGAATACCCAGCCAGCGCCGTCGTATGCGGATGTGCAGCGTTCCGCGACCGAAGCCCTGGAGCAGCAGACGGCGACAGCGGAGATCCTGCGGGTCATCAGCAGCTCGCCAGCCGATGCCCAGCCGGTCTTCGAGGCCATCACCGAGAGCGTGGTGCGGCTCTGTAATGGCATTTCGGCAACTGTGTATCGTTTTGACGGCAACCTCATCCACCTGATGGCCCACCATCACAGCATCTCGTCCGCTGAGCTGGACACCTTCCGGCGCTTCTACCCCCTACCGCCGAGTCGGACGAGTGTCGTCGCCCAGGCAATTCTGGATCAAACGGTCATTCATGTAGCAGATCTCGAAGGCGATCTAGGTATTCCTTTGGCCAGTCGCGAGATCGCACGTGCCATAGGGCACCGGAGTCTGCTTGTCGTCCCAATGTTGCGCGACCGGGGCCCCATCGGAGCCATCAGCGTCGGACGAGGAGAACTGAATGGCGCAGCTCGTCCCTTCTTGGACCGGGAGATCGCGCTCGTCCAGACGTTCGCCGACCAGGCCGTCATCGCGATCGAGAACGTGCGCCTGTTCAACGAGACGAAGGAGGCGCTTGAGCAACAGACGGCGACCGCCGAGATCCTACAGGTCATTTCCGGCTCGCCGACCGACCTTCAGCCAGTCTTCGACACGATTGTCCGGAGCGCCAGACGGCTATGTGATGCGTTTGACGCGGTCATATACCGCCGGGACGGCGACACCCTGCATCTAGTGGCTCACGAGGGTCCGATTCCAACTGCATCGATGCAGGCGCTGATTCGAGGCTGGACCCCCGGGCGAGCGGTTCTGGACGGACGCACCGTCCACATCGCCGATATCCAGGCCGAGGTCGACGAGTTTCCGGAGGGGAGTGAAATCGCGCGGCGCGTGGGAAACCGCACGGTTCTCAGCATGCCGCTCATGGGAAAGGACGACCTCGCAATCGGTGCGATTATGATTCGTCGCACCGAACCGCGTCTCTTCACGGAGCGTCAAGTTGCTCTCCTCAAGACGTTCGCCGATCAAGCCGTCATCGCGATTGAGAACGTGCGCCTGTTCACCGAACTGGAGTCCCGCAACCGCGACTTGAACACGGCGCTGGATACACAGACGGCCACCGGCGACATCCTGCGCGTCATCAGCCGCTCGCAGACCGACGTGCAGCCGGTCTTTGACACGATCGTGCGGAGTGCGGTGAGGCTGTGCGATGGACTCTTCGGCGGCGTGACCACGTTCGATGGCGAACTCCTGCACAGTGTTGCCCTCTACAACTACACCCCGGACGCGCAGGCCGCCGTACAGCGCATGTATCCCATGCGGCCAGGTCGTCATCAGCTGACGGGTCGAGCCATCCTCAGTCGAGCGGTTGCCCACATCCCCGACCTCCTGGACGACCCTGAGTACGTGCCGGACATCGCGTTGGCCGGAAGCTGGCGCGCCGGGGTGGCTGTCCCGATGCTCCGGGAGGGACACCCCATTGGGACGATCCTGGTCGCGCGGGCGCAGGCGGGGCCTTTTTCGGACAGCCAGATCGAGTTGCTCAAGACGTTCGCCGACCAGGCCGTCATCGCGATCGAGAACGTCCGCCTGTTCAAGGAGCTAGAGGCGCGCAATCGTGATTTGACCGCGACCAGTCAGATCCTCGAGGTGATCTCAAGCTCACCGACAGACGCGCAGCCGGTGTTCGAGTCCATCGCCGCCAGCGCCCTTCGCCTCTGCGACGCC
>DASQIZ010000008.1:0-3561 GCA_035631315.1 Gemmatimonadales bacterium | reverse complement strand
CGCGAAGATTTCGATCCCTTTCCCGGGTCTCATGGCCCCATTTATCGCCATCTTGGAGCTTGTCGGCGGCATCCTGCTCATTCTCGGCGTCGGAACCCGTGTGCTCGGGGCCCTGTTCGGCGTGGAGATGCTTGTGACGACCTTGTGGGTCAAGATTCCAGCACAGGGCTGGAACGCGAGTGATCTGGATCGCATGCTGCTCGTCGCCTGCGTTCTCCTGGTCCTTGCGGGTCCCGGGGCTGTGGCGCTCGACCGGTTCTGGTGGGAACGTGAGGAAGCGGGGATACGATGACATGCCCAGCAGCTAGCTCGCCGTCGCTGCTTGCGCGGGCGGACGAGGTCATCGAATAGTGCTGCTGCCGCGCAGTTTCGAGCGAGAGAAACAGCAGTGTATTGTCAGGCAAGCGGGCAACGCCTGACGACGTAAGCAGAACAGCTGTGCCATACTTCAGGTGATCACGCCCGGGAGGGTCAAAACATGATCCCTCGATGGTTGGTCCGATCGGCGGTCGGTGTGCTCGCACTCCTACTATTCGCTCTTACGGCTTGCGTGTTTCCCGTTCTTGCGGGGCTCGTGGCTCTATTAGGTGGACTCGCTGCACTTCTTTTCCTGATCACGCGCGCTCGGCGAATGTCACCTCTGCTGCCCGAAGAGGAACGAGGCAAGCACGAACGCTTCCTGCGAGACGTACCCCCGCCGGGCGGCTGACCCGCTACGCTGTCGGCTTCGTGCGCGTCCTCCTCTCCCCCGGGGTCGCCGCCGCGGTGAGTCAGTTGCCACAGGCTCTGTATCCCCTCGCTCCCGGCTTTTCAGACCGCCTGCCTCCCCTAACCGACCGCCTCAGGAGCCCCTGCCACAGCCAGTCTGGGCAGGCTGATCGCTGGCGCGGTGCCATCATTGGTGAGGGTGACCCCGGCGGGATTCGATCCGGGATCGCCAACCCTATGACCTAAACGAGCGCCCTTCTTCGTTTTATCCGCTCATGCTCCTGACCGCTTTGATCACCCTTCGGGACAACTCGGTCTACGCCCTCGACAGGCCGTAGCCAACCGCCCCGGTCCTGTGGTGGAGTACCGCCGTCCTGGACGCACCAACCGGATCGACGCGGCCGAGGAGGTGCCAATGTCTCTGCATGTCATTACGTTCTCACGCTCTCTCCGCCGCGCGCTTCTCGTGGCCAAGCAAGTCGGGGTGGTCATCGTCTTCCTTGGTCTTGGGCTCACAGCGGCCTCGCGGGTCGCTGCCGAAACGGCCACTGTCGATTGCAATACGGGAGGTGCTGTGGGGCCGACGCTCGCGCGTCTGAAACCCGGCGATGTCCTCTTGGTACAAGGGACTTGCCGCGAGAACATCCTGATACAGGCAGGGATCAATCACGTCATTCTCGACGGGCAGGGCAAGGGGACGATCCATGCCCCGGATCCACGTCAGCCCGCTGTCCAGGTCCTGGGACGGGAGATCACGATCAAAGGGCTGACAGTCATGGGAGGACAGTTCGGGATCGCGATCAACCGAGGAGCAACGGCGATCGTTGAGGGCAACACGATGCAGAATGCCGTGCTCAGTGGTCTCGAGGTCTCCCAGAACAGCTTTGCGCGGGTCGTCAACAACAGCATTCGGCAGAATCAGTCGCATGGGGTGCTGGTGCTAGGGAGCGCGTCCGTCCACTTCGGCGTCATGCAGACAGGCGACAGGGTCCCACAGCCGAACGTCGTCGAGAACAACGGGGGCGATGGGATCGTGGTCCTGCGGTCCTCTACCGCCCGCATCATCGGAAATACGATCAGCGGCAATCGGCGCCATGGCTTGACCGTGCAGCAGGCTTCCCATGCAGACGTGGCCGCCAACGTCTTCAACGGAAACGGCGAGCATGGGATCCGCGTCGTGGGGAACTCGGGGGTGAATCTCGCGGACTCCGCCATGCGCTTGTTTGAGCAGCCGAATACGACAACGGCACCGAACGGGGGTTTTGGGATCCGGTGCGAGTTAGGCGCCTATATAGAAGGAGCTTTAGGGACTCTAAACGGAAGCCGGGGCGCGAAGGACGTATCAGATACAAGTTGCATCGACCGAGCGACTCCCTGAGCCACCCGTGCCAGGAGGGGTTCAGCTACCCACCGAACGTCGCATTGCACTTGCCGGTCGCGCTCGCGTTTGCTCGGCGTCGGCAAGTCAAGGCCCATCCGTAACCCACACCTTATCCACTTATCCACAGAGATCCACATCATGAAAAACGTACGCTCTGAAGCGGCCCTGCAGGCACGTAACGAAAACATGACGCTCCAGTCCCCCGCCGCTCCGACAGGTTCAAAAAACACACGATTAATGCAGGTCCCACGGGCCTACCGCGAGAAAAGCCGCATTTGGCGCGGTGAAACGACGTCTTGACACGCCATGCGCGCATACCTAAGGTGGGCGTCTCGGCGCCAGTCCTCATCTGAAAATGGGATGTGAACGCGTTGCGTGAGGGGATCGTGAGTCATGGAGGCCAGCCGCAAACCGCCGGCGAAGGTCGAAAGCAGGAAGCGGATGCATTTCAGTGGGCTGACCGTGGCGTGGCGGGGGACGCCAAGCCTTGATGATTGGGTCGCCTACATCGTCACGGGCACGAAATCGACGAAGCTTATTCTGGCCGCTCACACCTCGGAGCGGACCGTCAAGGGCATCCTGGCGCGCATCGAGGGCATGTCCAAGAGGGAAGTGGAGAAGTTAGCCAAGGGCTAGCGCCTTGACGGTCGGTCGAGCCCTTCAGATCGGCAAAACGCCGGCACTCGGTTGCGCTCTCCCTCCAGAGCGCTCTTGGAGGTACTTACCGAAGGTTCGGGAGCGGGCGGTCCGGATGGTGGTCGAGCACCAGGGGGAGCATCCCTCCCAGTGGGCGGCGATCGGCTCGATCACGGCGAAGATCGGGTGCTCGACGGAGACCTTGCGGAAGTGGGTTCGCCGAGTCGAGCGCAACGCGGGGCGTGGGCCGGGGCTGACCAGCCAGGAGGCTGAACGGCTAAAGGCGCTCGAGCGGGAGAATCGGGAGCTGCGGCGCGCCAGTGAGATCCTGCGGAAGGCCTCGGCGTTTTTCGCGCAGGCGGAGCTCGACCGCCGTCCGCGGCGATGGTGGCCTTCATCGACGCGCAGCGGGCGACGTGCGGGGTCGAGCCGATCTGCCGGGTTCTGCCGATCGCCCCGTGCTGCCACGTTGGCTAATTCCCGCCGATGGTCTTCCTTTCTGCTCGATGGCTCGGGGTAAGTCTAGGGTAAGTTCTTTCGGGGAAGACGAACGCGTACTCCTCCTTCCCTGCGGTCAGCTTCTCAGCAAATTGAGGTCCGTTGCGCGCATGTTCAGCTTCGCTTGGGAGCCCGATGCCACAGAGCAAAGATGGGATCCGGTCCCTTGCCGGTCTTCCGCGCGAAGCGTGAGAAAATGCGGGCAAGGGAGAACATTCGGTGAACCGTCCGCCTTCCAAGCCGTTTCGCTGCGAGGTCGTCTCCGAGACCGTGACCATCGCACTCCGCCGGCGCACCTCGCTGGAGGGGAACAACCAGCTGTTCGTGCGCTGCAGCGA
>DASQIZ010000007.1:0-2668 GCA_035631315.1 Gemmatimonadales bacterium | reverse complement strand
CTGTTCGCGGGCTACGACCCCCAGAAGCGCGCCTACGACGTGTCCATGTGGGCTTACGAGACGGACGCGGCCGCTACCGCCACCCTCGAGAAGGCGCAGGCTGGCGCGGTGGCCAAGGGCGAGGCGCGCCCTGGCGCAGGCATCGCCATCGCCAAGCGCGACATGCAGCTCGAGCATCCCCGCTCGGTGTTCCAGCTCCTGCGCAAGCACTACGCGCGCTACACCCCCGAGATGGTCACCGCGGTCACCGGCATCCCGACCGAGCAGTTCCTCGAGATCGCCAAGATCGTCGGAGAGTGCGGCCGTCCCGACAAGGTCATGACGATGGTCTACGCGGTCGGTCTGACCCAGCACACGACCGGTGGCCAGCTGATCCGCAGCGCAGCCTTGCTCCAGCTGCTGCTGGGCAACATGGGGCGGCCGGGCGGCGGCATGAACGCTGAGCGCGGACACGCCAACATCCAGGGCAACACCGATCACGCCATCTCCTGGGAGATCCTGCCCGGCTATCTGCGTATTCCTGCTCCCGGCCAGAAGAACCTGGACGACTATGTCGCGCAGAGCGCGCCGAAGAAGTTCGATACCAACTCCTGGAACTTCTTCGGGACGAACTACCGCAATTTCATGGTGAGCCTGCTCAAGAACTGGTACGGCGACGCGGCGAAGCCGGAGAACAACTTCGCGTTCGACTTCGTGCCCAAGCCGGCCACCAACTCCTCGTGGATCACCATCTACGACCAGGCGCTCAAGAAGAAGATGCAGGGCGTCATCCTCTCTGGCATGACCGCCACCAGCATCGGGCCCGACTCGAATCAGGTGATGCAGGCACTCGCCAACCTCAAGTGGTTGGTGGTCATGGATGCCCTGCCGACCACCAGCTCCGAGTTCTGGCGGCGACCGGGTGCCGATCCGAAGAGCATCCAGACCGAGGTCTTCATGGTGCCCACCACGCACTGGATCGAGAAGGATGGGTCCTTCGTGAACAGCGGGCGGTGGTCGCAGTGGAAGGAGCAGGTAATCCCGCCCGAGGGCGAGGCCCGCCACGACCACTGGGTGATGGCGGAGGTGTTCCAGCGAGTGAAGAAGCTCTACCAGCAGCAGGGCGGCAAGTTCCCCGACCCGTTGATGGCGCTGACCATGACCTACAAGGATCCTCTGAAGCCCGAGCTGGACGAGATTGCGAAGGAGATCAACGGGTACGACCTGACCACGGGGAAGCGGCTCGAGACCTTCGGCAAGCTGAAGGACGATGGCACCACCACCGCCGGCGACTGGATCTACACAGGCTCCTACCCGGAGGCCGGCAACCTGGCCAAGCGGCGCGCCGGGATCCAGGATCCGGCAAAGAACGACCCGACCGGCATGGGCTTCTATCCGGGCTGGGCCTGGAGCTGGCCGCTGAACCGGCGGGTGATGTACAACCGGGCCTCCGCCGACCTCGACGGTAAGCCCTGGGATCCGACACGCCCCGGCATCGTCTGGGACGCCGAGCAGAAGAAGTGGACGGGGGACGTGCCGGACTACCCGCCGACGATGGAGCCTCGCAGCCCGAAGGCGTGGGGCCCGTTCATCATGAACAGCGAGGGTGTCGGCCGGCTGTTCTCGGCCTCGATGCTCGATGGGCCGTTCCCGGAGCACTACGAGCCGATGGAGTCGCCGATCCCGAACCCACTCCACCCGAACCAATCGGAGTCGCCGGTGGCATTTCTGTACGACAAGGCGGCGGGACGCGAGAGTCGGTTCGGCACCGCGAAGGACTACCCGTACATCGCGACGAGCTATCGCTTGACCGAGCACGAGCACTACGTGACCCAACACGTGCCGCATCTCACCCAGCTGCAGCCCTATCCGTTCGTGGAAGTTCCGGACGAGCTTGCCCGTGAGAAAGGCATCAAGAGCGGTGACCGCGTGCGCGTGTCGTCCAAGCGGGGCAAGCTCGAAGTCGCGGCCATCGTGACCCGACGGCTCGGACCGATCGAGGTTGGGGGCAAGAAGGTCTACCACATCGGGATACCGATCCACTGGGGGTTCGTGGGTATTGCGGCGGACCGGGACCCGACGAAGGGGGCGAACTGGCTGGCGAACGCGCTGACGCCTTTCGTGGGCGACGCGAACTCGCGCACCCCGGAGTTCAAGTCGTTCCTGGTGAACATCGAGAAGGTCTGATGGAGCAGATCGTCACGTCGGCGCAGGTGCGCGAAGGCTGGGCCCGGCGACGTCGCCGGGCCCGCCAGCTCGCCGATCGCTACCCCTTCGCCGAGCAGATCCTGACCTTCTACGCAGCGCTCTTGGATCCACAGGAAGCGGCGTGCCTGGAGGCGCTGGAGAGCCCGCTCGATCCGTCCGGCCTCGGCACCTACGTCGCTGTGCGAGTGCTTCCCAAGATTGTCGCGGTGACGGTCGCGGAGGGACCCGACAGCCTCCGCGCCGCGAGTGCGCAGCGCATCGAAGCCGGAGATCCGGTCGGCCTGATCCGCGCGTGGCTCGCCGGCGACCGGCAGTCACCCGTGGAGACCTTCCTCGCCCGGGCCGCCGCCGGTCCGGTGCTCGAGGCGCGCGGCGCAGACATCGGCGCCACGGGGCGGGTGATCGACATCACCTCCCCCTGCCCGCAATGCGGGGGACAGCCACAGCTCGCTTACTTCATGGACAGCGGCGAGGCGCTGAC
>DASQIZ010000006.1:0-3703 GCA_035631315.1 Gemmatimonadales bacterium | reverse complement strand
GGATCGGGGGGGTCGGCATACGCCAGCGGCGTCAGCGCAACGACGAACGCGATGACGAAGAGCGCGAGACCGAGCCGGAAGACTCGCGGCGGCACTGGCTGATTAGGTACTACTTGCCCCGGCGCCCTGTCAATCAATGATCCCTCGCCCGAGCCTGGCTGAAACTTGAGTCGTCGGAGGCTCCAACGTCCGCCACAGGAGGCAGTGTCAGGAAGTCGCGAGTGTTCGTCAGCGGCAGATCGGCTGTCGATAGGTTGACAGGTCCACGTTACCTCGATGCCGGGAGGGCACCACCCACAGACGGACGATGCCCACGCCATGGCGGGCAGCGAACGCTCGGCGCTGATTTTCGGTCCTCCGCGACGCTGGACGACGCCCGGCGCCGTGGAGGGAAACCAGGCCCCGCCGTCGCAGAGTCGGCACTTCTCGTGCACCCGCGCTCCCCATTCGACGAGGAGCCCGCCAGTCCTCCTGGATGTTCCTGTGAACAGATAGGAGATTCCCCGATGACATTCCTGACGCGAAGCGAGAGAGGGCCGGCTGGTCAGAGCGGTTTCACACTCATCGAACTGATGATCGTGGTGGCCATCATCGGCATCCTGGCCGCCATCGCCATTCCGCTCTATGCCAATGTCCAGTCACGGGCGCGGGTGGCCAAAGCCCAGGCCGATACGCGCACCCTTGCCTCCGCCGTCAGCCTGTACGCGGCCCACATGGGAACCCTGCCGACCGCGCTGACCGATCTCAGCTCCGCGGCGGTCAACGGACTCAACCAGAGCGCGGGACCTTTCATGGCTTCGGTCCCGAACCCGCCGCCGGGAGGGTCACCGGCCTGGGGCACATATACGTACACCTCGAGCACTGCGGGAACCTTCTCGATCACCGCGACCGGCGACGGCACGACGATCACCGTACCCTAATCTCCGAGCGGTCCAGGAAAAGGACCGTCGCCCCGCCACGCGGCCTTTCCGGATGGGGGCGGTCAAGCTCTGAACGCTACCGGTTGAGCCAGACCACCTCGAACTTCCACGACAAATCCGTCATTTGGATCCCGTTCCCTCGACTCGCTCGAAGGGCGAGACTTTCGCCCGCCTTCGCCCGATTTCGCCCAAATTGGCGGCAGAGTGACTACGCTTTTGGCTACACGGTTGGCGCGCAGTTTTCTAGACACCATTTTTGAAGCAGCTGCGATCGCGCCGCAACCTGAGCCAAGGGCGCCTCGCGGCGAAGGCGGACGTCAGCCGGGGCTACCTCGCACGCCTGGAAATCGGCCTGCAAGATCCGACGCTCGGCGTCCTTCGGCGGCTCGCCAAGGCGCTGCGGGTGCGTGTGAGCGAGCTCGTGGACTAGCGGATAGAATGAGAAGCGCTCCGCGACGCGTGGCCACATCCGGAGCACATGGCCCATTAGCCCGACCCTTGGAGGAGGAGACGATGAGCGCCCACAGCATAGTAAAGCGCGGCCGCCCGTCCCATGAGCCCCCGGCAGACACTGACTCGATGGAGGTCGGCATGCGTCGACACGTCCCATGTCTTCTCGCTCTCGCCGTCGCGCTGATCGTCTGGTGCACGGCGGCGTCAGCACACGCCGACTCGATCGTGACTATTACGTCAGGTTCCTTCAGCTTCAATCCGGATAGCAGTTCGGGCGCCGGGCCGCTTATTCTCTTTGGCACGAACGGCTTCTCTTTCATCGGAGGTGCTCAGTTTGGGGTGACCGGCCCAAAGTGCTGCCTCAGTCCCGGTACCGAGACCCAATTTTTCGGAAGGTGGATCGGAAATGACCTGCCCGGAGTCGTCACGTTGGGCGGCGAGACCTTCACCAACGTGGGAGGTCTGAATTCCGTCAATCGGGCCAGTGTCGATTTCGAAAGCGCACCGTTCACGCTGCCGCCGATTGGCGCCTCGGCCACCATTGTCGCGCCGTTCACCTTGACCGGTACGTTCGTAGGTACGCCTGGTAACGGGAATTTTCCGGCCCAACCGACGGTCGCGGTCCAGTTTATTGGCAGCGGAATCGGAACGCTCCCCTTGACCCCCAGTCTCGGTCAGCTTTGGGATCCTGGCACGGTAAGCCTGACGATCATTCCCGAGCCCAGCACGATGGTCTTCACTGGAACGGCCCTGCTCCTATTGGGCTACTGGGGACGCAAGCGGTTATTCCGTGGCCGCCAACACGTAACGGGGATCTAGGGCGCTTTGGGCGAGCCGCCGCCATGACGACGCCAGCCACCAAGATCCAGCGGCGCCTCCGCAAAGCCGACTAACGTCATGCTCAATCCAAAAGTGGTAGAAATCTCAAGGCGGTAGACAGAAGCGCAGCTCATCGACCGCAGAATGCAGCTTCAAGAGTCGGTCGGCCTCATGTGGGGAGATTTCGCCAAGCGGGGGATCAGTCAGGGGACCGCTACGATCATCTTCCTGTAGGGATTATGTCCGCGTGAAATAGCGGCTGTCTCTGAGCTCGCCTGGCAAAACATCTGGCGTGTCCTTACAAATCTTGGCCTCGACCCGCGCGCGCCCCGGCTGGCCGAAGATCTGGTCGAAGATCTGAAGGTCAAGCATCGCGCCCAGATAGAAGGTCAACTGCACTTCCTTGAGAACCTGCTCAACACCGCAAGCCGGAAAGCAGGGGAGGCAAGTTACGGCGGCACGTCCCAGGCCATCCAACAACTCAATCGTGCATTCGACCATGCCCGATGAAAGGCTGGGACCGAGATTGACCTCTTCGTGGAACCACAGGTCCGACAAGCTCGAAGGACAGCCGCCGCGAGTCCTGGACCAGGAGGTCAGACCTTCAATTTCTACTCTCCGGTGGGGGCTGTCATGACTGGCGCATGCTCAACAGCGAACCTTGTTCAGAATCTCGGCGGCGCTGAACCCCATGCTCGTTACGCCGCCGCCCGCCGGATCGCGGAGAAGGGGACGGTGCGGCCTCGGTCAATCCACGCCAGGGGCATCACTTAGATCTGAAGAAGCGGACGCCACGCACGTTCCCAGAACTACGCACCGTCCATGGGCTTGGCTGGGTCTGTTGAGCCCGAGTGGGGCGCAGGTCCTCAGCGGGATGGGCCGATGGCTCATCACGGGGCGAGACGGCAGGCCTCGCCGGGCGCCAGTCCAGTCGTCGCAGGGAAGTCGGCCAGCGTCTTCGTGCCGGCGCTTGCGGCAAAGCGCGTCATGGTGTCGAGGACGGTCGAGAACTCTCGCTGGGCTTCAGTCCGCGCGCTCGCCTCACTCGGACCCGCGAGAGAGGAGAGGTAGGCGGTCGTCGCGATGCGCAGGACCTTCATGTCGCAGGCGCTGTGGCATCGGCTCCTGGGGGGTTCCTGGAGGGGCGGTGTCTGAGAATGGGTGCTTATGTCAGCGCGAGGAAGGCCACCGCGGTGTGAGAGTCAAGCGGATCGCAGGACGCCGGCGGCCGGCGAGATCCTGAGCTCAGCGAGCCGCTCGGCCGGGGTCTTTCCGCCGAGGGCGAGATGCAGCCGGCGATGGTTGTACTCGTGCTCCCACGCGCGCAGCTTGCGGACGAGCTCGGGCCGGGTCGTGAAGGCCACTCGCCGGTAGAACTCATCCTCGTCGGTGCGATGGCTGCGCTCGACCTTCCCATTCGACTCGGGGCAGCCGGGCGGGATGTGCTTGTGGGCGATGCCGAGATCGTGGAGATGCCAGGTGAAGTCGGTGCCCCATTCGGAGCCGTTATC
>DASQIZ010000005.1:0-2721 GCA_035631315.1 Gemmatimonadales bacterium | reverse complement strand
TCGGCTTAGGGAAAGCCGACGCGTTTAGCGACGAGCACATTGCACTTCTCCACATCTTCGCCGACCAGGCGGTCATCGCCATCGAGAAGGTGCGCCTCTTCGAGCAACTGGAGGCGCGCAATCGCGACTTGACCGAGAGTGTGGAGCAGCAGACAGCCACCAGTGGGATCCTCCGAGTCATTTCGAGCTCCCCGACCGACGTGCAGCCCGTTCTCGATGCGGTCGCCCTGAGCGCCGCTCGGCTATGCGAGGCGTTTGACGCCAGCGTCTGGCTCAGCGATGACGAGACCCTCGTCATACGAGCGCATCACGGACCGATTCCGGCGCCGCCTCAGCGAATTCCGATCGGCCGCGACTGGGTCAGCGGGCGCGCCGTCGTGGATGGCCGCCCGATTCATGTGGACGACCTTTCCACCGCGGGAGATGAATTCCCCGCAGGCCAGGCGATGGCTCTCCGCGACGGTCACCGGACGACACTCGCGTCTCCCATGCTGCGGGAGGGCAAGGCGATCGGTGCAATCCTCATCCGACGTGCCGAGATCCGACCATTTTCTGACAAACACATTGCGCTGCTGAGAATGTTCGCCGACCACGCGGTGATCGCCATCGAGAATGTCCGGTTATTCAAGCAACTGGAGGCGCGTAACCGCGATCTGACCGAGGCCCATGCGAAAGTCAGCGAGACGCTGGATCAGCAGACGGCGACCAGCGAGATTTTACGAATTATCAGTACCTCGCCGACCGACATTCAGCCGGTATTGGACGCGGTGGCCGAAAACGCCGCGCGCGTCTGTGACGCAGCCGACGCAACCATCCGTCTCGTCGAGGGGAACACGCTACGGCTCGTGGCCCGCTGCGGGTCCATTCCATTTGCCGCGCCCGGCGTGATTCCGGTCAGCCGCGGGTACCCGAGCGGTCGGTCCGTCATCGAGCTCAGGACGATCCACATCGACGACATCCTGCCTATGCTGGAGTCCGAATTCCCGGGCCTCCACCCCGAACAGCGTACCGTTCTCGCCACGCCTCTACTACGCGAAGGGGTACCAATCGGTGCCATCGTGATCCGCCGCGCGGAGGTGCAACCGTTCACGGACCGACAAATCGCCTTGCTCCAAACATTTGCGGCCCAAGCCGTGATCGCCATCGAGAACGTGCGGCTGTTCAAGGAGCTGGAGGCGCGCAATCGGGATCTGGCCGAAGCGCTTGAGCAGCAGACGGCGACGGCGGAGATACTGCGCGTGATCAGCCAGTCGCCGACTGATGTGCAGCCAGTTTTCGACGCAATCGTCGACCGTGCCGTACGCCTCTGTGATGGCGCATGGGCTGACGCCTACCGGTTCGATGGCGAGCGTCAGCACTTTGTCGCGTGCAGCAACCTCCCACCAGAGGGTCGCGCCCTTCTGCAAACGCTCTATCCGCGAGCTCCCGACCCAGAGGCGGTCACCGGGCGAGCTATCCTCGACCGCGCGGTGATCCATGTCCCCGATGCCCACCATGATGCCCGGTTTGCGATAACTCGCCACGTGTCAAGCACCGTGGGCGGGGGAAGCCGGTCGGTGCTCGCAGTTCCCATGCTCCACCACGGGGAAGCGGTCGGCGTGATCCTCGTCCATCGTGGCGAGCACCCGCTGCCCTTCTCATCCACCGAGATTGATCTCCTCAAAACCTTCGCTGATCAAGCCGTCATCGCCATCGAGAATGTGCGCCTCTTTGCGGAACTGGAAGAGCGCAACAGCGAGCTACGGGTGGCCCTCGAACAGCAGACGGCCACCAGCGAGCTGCTCAAGGTAATCGGCCGCTCCACCTTTGATCTCCGGCCGGTGTTCGAGGCACTGGCCGAGAACGCTGTCCGACTGTGCGAGGCGGATCATGCGTTCATCTTTCGTTTCGACGGGGAAGTTCTACGTTGCGTGGCAACCCACAACGTTTCTCTCGCACTCCGGGCATTCGTCGAGGCGAATCCCGTCCGGCCGGGGCGAGGGAGCGGCGCGGGACGCGCCGCCCTGGAGCGGCGGACCATTCACATCGAAGATATGCGGGCCGATCCAGAGTTCACCAATGGGGTGACGCAGGTGGGACCCATGCGGACCCTGCTGGCGATTCCGATGCTTCGGGCTAACGAGCTTCTGGGCGTGATCATCATCACCAGACCGACGGTCCAGAGGTTCAGCGACAGCCAGATCACCCTGATGGAGACCTTTGCTGACCAGGCGGCAATCGCCATCGACAATGCGCGGTTGCTCAGCGAGCTGCAAGCCAAGACAGGAGAGCTCACCCAGTCGGTCGAGAAGCTCACGGCGTTGGGCGAGGTGGGGCGCGCGGTCAGCTCCACATTAGATCTGGAAACCGTGCTGACCACCATCGAATACCACGCCACCATCCAGCCCGGAAAGCTGGACAGAACGCCCGGCTCTTTCACGAGATCGCCGGGTACCTCCTCCTCGGCGCCCAGATGCCTTGCCAGGTTCGGACCTCGCTCATGCGCCAGCCGGCACGACGTCAGCCCCCATAGCCTTGCATCGTCGACTATTCGCCCGGGCACCGCCGGCATCTGCGCGGCCGCGCCCGGCTCGTAGCAGGGGAGAGGGCGCAACGACGCTTGCCTCTTTCGCGACAACGCAGAACGACGACGAGTCGGCCCGCCCCGGGCCCGGCACCATGGGGACGGTGAGCGATTTGATTGGCCAAGTCGCCACGCTCGACGCCGCCTCCATCGGCCTA
>DASQIZ010000004.1:0-17349 GCA_035631315.1 Gemmatimonadales bacterium | reverse complement strand
GGTGGCGACCCAGACCGACGCGAAGTTCTGTGTGGACGAGTCAGTCATCGCGCTCCACGCCGTGCCGTTGTAGTGCAGGATTGTGTGAACGTCCCCCACGGCGTAGATGTCGGTACTCGAGCTCCCAGAAATGCCGGCGATCCCGTTTGCGGTTCCCGAGGTCTCCTTCAGCCAGCTCTTGCCGTCATAGTGCAGAATGTCACCGGCCCCACCGACCGCGTAGATGTCGTTGGTGTCGCTTCCCCAGACGCCGAGGAGCCCGTTGAAGCCTCCGGCGGGAAGGTCCGTCCACGTCGTTCCGTTGAAGCGCCAGATACTGCCTTCTTGCGTGACCGCGTAGATCGCGTTGGCAGTCGCTCCCCAGATCCCGTTGAACGTGCTCGTCGTGGTCTGTGGGGTCCAGCGCAGTACGCCGCTATCAGCCTCGACCTTCGCGTCTACCAGGACCGAAAACGTGAAGGAAACAGCCCCGTGAAGATTCCATTGCCAAGTCTGCGAGGTGGACGACCCGAATGGGGCGATCGACTGGTGATAAACGAAATAGTGCTGCCCTGACATGGTGACAGTTCCAGTACTATCACCGACGATCGTTACCGGAGGAGCCGGCTCAGTCAGGAAAAAGACCCGAACGCCGGTGACCAATGAGTTGCTGTCCCCAATGGTCTGCGCCATGAGGTTCTGGACTGTAATGTCGCCCTGAAAAATGGAATCACTGCTATTGAACATCACATTGGTCGACCGCAGCGTGACGTAGACACCCTGCCCTCCGACAGTAAGAGACTTGAGGTGCGGATTCCCAGTCGACTGCGGTGCACACGAGATCGACGGACTCGCCACCGTCGCTTTGCACGATATCACCAGACTCGACGTCGTCCCTTCAGGAGTAACCGGAGCCAGTGGGGTCCGGTCACTGCAGCTGAGTACGCCGGCGATGGCGGCGGCGGGCACGAGGCCCCGGCGGACTACACGGAACATATCGACTCCAGAGGGATGAGGGCCTGAGCCCAGGAATTCGCAGGGTAGTCGCGCAACCAGTCCAGCTTGCCGCAGGCCTTGGCGCACCGCAGACACGGGAACGGATCGAGCGGGTCATCACCGGCAGGTTTCGCGGCCTGCTCCTGCCGCTTCAGGCGGGCGACATAGCGCGGCCACACATCGCGCAACGACTCAGTGTGCAGGTCGGCCGCCACATCTGCCTCGTTGAACCCGTACTCGGACAGCTGACAGCAGGTAGACAAACGGCCACGCGCATCGACGTAGACCCGCCGGAGCGCGAACGTATCGCACCGGACTTCCGGAGTGTCGGACGGGGCGCCGTAGTCGATTTGAATTGCCGTCTTCATGCCGGGCCGCCCCGCGAGGGCGTCGATCTCCCGGACCACCGGGAGCCACTCCTCCGGCGGAAGGTCCGAATCACGCACGACGCTTCCGGGCACTGGCTGGGGCAGTATGTAATGAAGGCGGACGCACCCCAGTCCCTCGGCCAGCTCCGCCGCCTCGGCGATCTGATGGCGGTCGCGACGGTCGATCACGATGGACAGCTCCACCGGAATCTGGCGACTGGTAAGCATGGTGACCGCCAACAGCACCCGCCGGAACGAGTCCCGTCCCCGCTCCGCGTCATGCACCTGAGCGTCGGCGCCGGAGAGCGACAGGCGAACGGCTTGCGGCGGATGGCGGTCGAGAAGGAGCATGACACGGCCCAGATGCCATCCGTTCGACACGAAGCGGTACGGGATCCCGCGGTCCGTGCACGCGGACACGACGTCAGCGAAGCGCGGGTGCAGCAGAGGCTCACCGCCCGTGAAACTGGCGGTTACCTCGCCGAAGAGGTGCCGGGCATCGTCGAGCGTTCGTTCGATGAGACCGACGTCGAGGGCCTGCACCGTGGCGACGTCGTCACGGATGCAGTGCGGGCACCGGAGATTGCAGTGCTGAGTGAGGGCGAAACCGAGCAGCACGATGGGTGGCCTAGAAGACGGTACTGCCGCCGATGCCGCCACCACCTGGGATTCCCGAGATCAGCGTCAGGTCGGTGAGCTTGGGCAACTCCGTCAACTCAGGAGTCTGCCACGGACGCCGCTCGGCCGAGAGTTGGTCTTGTGGCTGGGGTGATTCCACGATCTTCCTCTTTGAAGCGAGCAGGGGTTGATAGTCTGCTGCTCTAGTGGCCGCCGCTGCCGTGACCGGCGACACGATCGGTTAATCTAGGGTCCGGGTCAGTTTCTGAAGCGTCCGGAATTGGGATTGCGAATCCCACCTTCGAACGGCCGCAGCCAACCGTTTCCGGCGACCGCTCATCTAACTGGCTACTCCGTAATGGATTAGGTCGAGCCTCCGCTGGCACGGCCCGTGCCTCAAGGATAGGTCGGACATGGATATACCACGCGCGCCAGTCAAGAACCGGAAGCGGCTGATCCAGGGCGGTATCGGGGTCGGCGTGCTGATTGTATTGACCCTCATCATCTCCAGTCTTTCTCCGGCGGCTCCGCCGGTGGACCGGGGCACACTGTGGGTCGACTCGGTCCGGCAGGGCCCGATGGTCCGTGACCTCCGTGGTCCGGGCACCCTCGTTCCAGAGCACATCCGCTACATCACCGCGCTCTCCGCGGGCCGCGTCGACAAGGTGCTGGCGCAGCCTTCCCAGCATGTGAAGCCGGGGGACGTGCTCCTCGAGCTCTCGAACCCCGACGTGCAGATCCAGGCGTTGCAGGCCGAGGAGCAGCTGACGGCGGCGCGGGCACAGCTGGTGAGTCTGCGGACGACCCTGGAGACCCAGCGCCTCGCGCAGGTGGGCGCGGTCGCCACGATGCGGACCACCTACCACCAGGCGCAGCGGGATCTCAACGAAGCCGATTCCCTGGTGGCCCTTCATTTATTGTCGGAGTTCGAGGCGGCCAAGCGGCGGGACGTTGCCCAGGAAGACTCTACGCGGCTGGACATCGAAGAGCAGCGGCTGCAGCTGATGACGGCGACCGTGGATTCCCAGCTCGCCGTGCAGCAGTCGCAGGTCGACCGCCTCCGCGCCATCGCCGACTTCCAGCAGAACGTGGTGCATTCCCTCGAGGTCCGCGCCCCCGACTCCGGCGTCGTGTCCGACCTGACCCTTCAGCTCGGCCAGTACGTCACGGCGGGGACGCAACTCGCGAAGGTGGTTCAGCCATCCAAGCTGAAGGCCGTCCTCCAGATCCCTGAGACCCAGGCCAAGGACGTCGTGATCGGTCAGAGTGCGTCCATCGACACCCGGAACGGCATCATCCCGGGGCACGTCATCCGCTCGGATCCGAACGCGATCAACGGGACGGTGGCGGTCGATGTGGCGCTCGACGGCACCGCGCCGGGCATGCGGCCCGATCTCTCGGTGGACGGGACCATCGTCGTCGAACGGCTGAACAACGTGCTGTTCACGGGCCGCCCCGCCTACGGGCAGCCGAACAGCACGATTGGGATGTTCAAGATCTCGGATGACGGCAAGTACGCCTCAAGAGTGCAGGTGCAAGTCGGCCGGAATTCTGTGGGCAGTATCGAGATCATCCGCGGGCTCGCGGTGCATGACTCGGTGATTCTTTCGGATATGTCACAGTGGGACAACGTCGATAAGGTCCGGATCAAGAGATAGCAGCTCAAACCCAAGGAGCGCTCCGATGGCAGGGAACGGCAACTCACTCATTCAGCTGCAGGGCATCAAGAAGGTCTTCTACACGGACGAAGTGGAGACCCACGCCCTGGCCGAGGTTCATCTCGACGTGTTGAAGGGCGAGTACGTCGCCATCTCGGGGCCGTCGGGGTGCGGCAAGACCACCCTGCTGTCGATCCTCGGGCTTCTGGACACGCCCTCCGACGGCCAGTACGTACTGGACGGCCGGCCGGTCGCCAATCTCTCGGCGGCGGACCGGGCGCGCGTCCGCAACCGGCAGATCGGGTTCATCTTCCAGGCCTTCAATCTCATCGGCGATCTCACAGTCTACGAGAACGTCGAGCTGCCGCTCACCTACCGCGGCATGTCGGCGGCGGACCGCAAGCAGCGGGTCCAGCAGGCCCTCGAGAAGGTCGGGATGTCGCACCGCATGAAGCACTATCCGGCCCAGCTCTCCGGCGGTCAGCAGCAGCGGGTCGCCGTGGCCCGAGCGGTAGCCGGTGATCCAGCGATCCTGCTCGCGGACGAGCCGACCGGAAACCTCGACAGCTCGAACGGCGAGGCGGTCATGGAGCTGCTCCGCGAGCTGCACAAGGGTGGTGCGACGATCTGCATGGTCACGCACGACCCCCGCTACGCGCGGCACGCCGATCGCAACATCGAGCTGTTCGACGGACGGGTCCTTGAAGAGCATGCGGGAGCAAAAGCCTAAGAGGCGGGATGAGGGATTCGGGATTGGCTGGTGGCCTCAGCGGCTTCACCAATCCCGAATCCCCACTCCCCATTGGTGAGGAGGCTCCCCGTGATCGAATCTCTACTTCAGGACTTGCGTTACGCGGCACGTTCGCTGGCCCGGACGCCCGTCCTGGCCGTCGCCGCGGTGCTCACGCTGGGTCTTGGCATCGGCGCCAACAGTGCCATGTTCGGCGTGGTCGACCGGCTGTTCTTCCGGCCGCCGGCGCTCCTGCAGAACCCGGATCGCGTCCGGGAGCTCCAATTCACGGTGACCTCGCCGTTCTTCGGCACGGCTACGCAGGGGCTTTCGTCATATCCCCGCCTGGCGGATTTCCAGACTCGCGCCCATTCCTTCGCGCAGGTGGCGTCGTACCAACCGCGTACGTTCAGCCTCGGAGTCGGGGAGCACTCCCAGCAAGTCGACGCCGTTCTGGCCTCCAGAGAGTTCTTTGCACTCACCGGGGTCAAGCCCGTGCTGGGCAGGTTTTTCACGGACGACGAGAACACGCCCGGCCGCGCCGAGCACGTCGCAGTCCTGAGCAGCGAGTTCTGGCACAGGCAATTCGGCGGGACGTCGAGTGTCCTCGGGACAAAGCTCCAACTCGGACGCGCGATGTACACCGTCATCGGCGTCGCGCCCTCCGGGTTCGCCGGCGTGGCGCTCCACATTCCGGATGTCTGGGTCCCGATGGCCACCGCCGCGCCCGAAGCGCTCTGGGAGAACGTCCTGACGTGCGACGGCTGCGGCTGGCTGGCGGGGGGAATCGTGCGACTGGCCCCGGGCGTCACGGTCGCACAGGCCGAGGCCGAAGCCGAAGCCATCTATCGGCACTATCAGCCGTTGCGGGGCAAGCCGCAGGCATGGGACACGACGGCGATCGCGAAACTCGTCACGATGAACCAGGCGCTCGTCGGCCCCGGCAATACCGCTCCCCTCGCCCTCTGGCTCGAGGCGGTCTGCGGAATCGTGCTGCTGATCGCGTGCGCAAATGTCGCCAATCTTCTGCTCGCCCGAGCGGTTCAGCGGCGGCGTGAGATTGCGCTCCGCGTGGCGTTGGGATCTTCGCGCGGCAGGCTCCTGCGTCAGCTCTTCGTCGAGAGTGGGGTGCTGGCCGTCCTCGGTGGGGCCGTGGCGGTGCTCGTCATCCTGTGGGCCGGGCCGGTCTTGCGGGCTGCGATCATTCCTGATGCCAACGCAGCCGACGCGATCGACGTCCGCATCCTCGTCTTTACGGCCCTCGGGGCGCTCGTGACGGCTTTTCTCGCCGGGGCGGCGCCTGCCCTGCACGCGGCCACACCCGACCTCTCCGCCGCCCTGAAGGCAGGAGCCCGAGAGGGCACGTTCCAACGTTCGTTCACGCGGACCGGACTGCTCGTCGGGCAGGTGGCATTGACCCTTGTGCTGCTCACGGGCGCCGGCCTTTTCATCGCCACGCTGCGTCACGTGCAAAGGCTGCGGCTTGGATTTGACGCCGACCGCTTGATCGTGAGCTCGGTGGCGCTTGACGGTATGGGACTCAAGAAGCCCGCGATGATGGAGATGTATCAACGCATTCGCGGGCGCGTCGCTCAAGTCCCTGGCGTCACCGAAGCCTCGTTGTCGATCGGGACGCCCTTTCGGGCGTCGTGGGGGGTCGGTATCAAAGTGCCCGGTCATGATTCGATCCCCACGGTACCGGACGGCGGACCCTACGTTGACGGAGTGACGCCCGATTACTTCCGCACCATGGGCACCGCCGTCCTTCAGGGACGGGCGTTCACGAACGTCGATACCTGGGGATCGGAGCACGTCGCGATCGTCAATGAAACAATGGCCCGTTTGATCTGGCCTGGTGAAAGTCCGCTCGGGAAGTGCCTCATGATTGGTGACCCGAGGACGGCGACCTGCACGACCGTGGTTGGAGTCGTGGAAGCGATACGGCGCAACACCGTGAAGGAGGAGACGAGCCTCCAGTATTATGTCCCCCTCGCACAGTCCGACTCCATCTTCCCAGCTGATGGGCCCAGCTCGTTGATCGTCCGAACCGCAGGCCCGTCGGATCAGTATGAGGCTCAGGTGCGGCAAGCAGTGCAGGCCACCGACCCGTCGCTCCCTTACCCTGCAGTCGACCCAATGCCCCGTGTCTATGCCTACCAGATGCGGCCGTGGAGGCTCGGCTCGTCCCTGTTCAGCCTCTTCGGCGGTCTCGGCCTGCTGCTCTCCGCCATCGGACTGTACGGCGTCCTCAGCTACATGGTCTCCCAGCGCACCTCGGAGCTCGGCATCCGAGTGGCGTTGGGGGCCGCGCGCCGTGATCTCCTCGCCATGATCGTGAGTCAGGGGCTCAAGGTCACCGCGATCGGGGTGGCGATCGGCGTCGTCGGCTCGTTGATCGCGGGCAAAGCCCTCAGCTCCCTGCTGTACGGCGTTTCTCCGCACGACCCGAGCGTCCTCGCGCTCGTGGCGATGGTGCTGGTGCTCGTCGCGACGCTCGCGAGCTACTTCCCCGCCCTTCGGGCCACCCGCGTCGACCCGATGGTCGCGTTGAGATACGAGTGAATCGGGGATCCGGGATTGGGGATTGGGGGCCTCGGTGATCTCACCAATCCCGAATCCCCAATCCCGTGTCCATCGGGCAAACCCATGCTGGGGAACCAATGATCTCCCTTAGGAACATCGAGAAGAGCTACGCCGGCGGGGGCTCCCAGACCTTCGTCCTGCGCCAGATCACGATGGACATTCACGGTGGCGAGTTCGTGACCATCATGGGGCCGTCGGGCGCCGGGAAGTCGACCCTCCTCGCGATCCTGGGCATGCTCGACGGACAGTGGACCGGCGAGTACACGCTCCTCGATCAGCTGGTCCACAAGATGAAGCCGAAGGACCGCGTCGCTCTGCACAAGAAATACGTCGGCTTCGTGTTTCAGCAGTACCACCTGCTCGATGATCTCACCGTCGCCGAGAATCTCGACATCCCCCTGTCGTACCGGGACATCAAGAAGGCGGAGCGGCAGGCCATCGTCGCCGACACGCTCGACCGGTTCGGGATGGTGGCGAAGAAGGACCTGTATCCGCGCCAGCTCTCGGGCGGACAGCAGCAGCTCGTCGCGGTGGCGCGCGCGGTGATTCACAAACCGCAGCTGCTCCTCGCGGACGAGCCCACCGGCAACCTGCACTCCGGTCAGGGCCGGGAGATCATGGAGCTCTTCAAGCAGCTGAATGCCGGAGGCACCACGATCGTGCAGGTGACGCACTCGGAGGCCAACGCGGCGTACGGCAATCGCGTGGTCAACCTGAAGGACGGCTGGATCGCAAAATAACGGGGATGGGTGATTGGGGATTCGGGAGTCGGCCGGCATTCGGGTGCCGCCGATCCCGAATCCCGAATTCCCAATCCCGACGGGAGGCACAATTGGAGACGTTGATCCAGGATCTGAAGTACGCCGTCCGTTCGCTCCGCAACTCAGCAGGCTTTACCACGGTCGCAGTCCTCACGCTGGCGCTCGGCATCGGCGCCAACGCCGCGATCTTTTCGGTGGTGAATGGCGTCCTCCTGGAGCCGCTTGCCTACCGTGACCCCGGCCGTCTGGTGACGGTCGACCACTACTATCCCTCCCTCAACGGGTTGAAGGCCGGTGTCTCGGCGCCTGGTTTCCGGGACTACAGTGCACGCTCGGACGTGTTCGCGACGTCCGCGGTGGAGAGACGCGGCGGGGCAATGAACCTCACCGGCGCCGGGGAACCCGAGCAAGTGATCGTCCGCAAGGTGACCGGGCAGTTCTTCCCTCTTCTGGGTGTCCCCCCCGCCTTCGGCCGGGCCATCCAACCCGATGAGGCGCAGGCCGGCAAGGATCACGTCGCCGTACTCACCTGGGCGTTCTGGGAGCGGAAGTTCGGCGGGGATCGCAACGTCGCCGGCCGCACCATCTTGCTCGATGACCAGGCCTACCAAATCGTCGGCGTGATGCCGGCCTCGTTCAAAGACTTCTTCTCCGGCAGCACCGACCTGTACACGCCCCTGGTGTTTCCGCCGAGCGCGATGACGGACGACCGCCGGACCAGCGAAAACCTGTCGTTTCTGGGGCGCCTGCTCCCCGGTGAGACCGTCGAACAGGCCCAGACGCGGATGCACGCGTTCGCGGCCCAGCTCCGCGCCGGCTATCCGGCCAGCTACCCACCGGATTGGGATCTGCTCGTCACGCCGCTCTCGACCGCGGCGGCGGGCGGCGTGCGCGCCGGCCTCTTGCTCCTGCTCGGCGCCGTCGCCCTGGTGCTGCTCATTGCCTGCGCCAACGTGGCCAATCTCCAGCTCGCCCGCGCCGTTGCCCGCGCCCGTGACGTGGCCGTTCGCGTGGCCCTCGGAGCTTCACCCCGCCGGCTCGCCCGGCTCTTGCTGACCGAGAGCGTGTTGCTGGCGGTATTGGGCGGCGGTGTGGGAGTGGGTCTCGCGGCGTGGGCGGTCCCTGCTCTCCTGGCGCTCGGGGGCAATGACCTTCCGCCCACGGCTCGCGTCGCACTCAACTTGCCGGTCCTACTGTTCGCCCTCGCCGTGTCTCTCGCCACCGGCCTCGCGTTCGGCCTGGCGCCGGCGCTCCACCTGGTGCGCACCAACCTCCACGAGACGCTGAAGGAGGGCGGGCGCGGCGCCGTGGCCGAGCACGGGAGTCTGGCGATGAGGAGGGGACTGGTCGTATCGACGGTCGCGCTCGCGCTGACGCTGCTGGTAGGCGCGGGGCTGCTGATCCGGTCGTTCGCGCGTCTTGTCGCGGTTGATCCCGGATTTCAGCCCAATCATCTGCTCACGTTCCAGGTCACACTGCCCGACGCCAAGTTCCCGAATGACACCGTTCGCGCGGTGGCGCTGCAGCGAATCACCGACGCCCTGAGCACGACACCCGGTGTGGTGGCGGCCGGGGGCACTTCCAACGTGCCACTCGACGGCAACTGGTCCACTTCGAGCTTCAATGTGGAGGGCTATCAGCCCCCCAAGGACACACCGTCCCCGTGGGGGGACATGCGCGTAGTCACGCCCGGCTATTTCGCGGCGCTCCGGGCTCCACTTCTCGCAGGCCGCCCGTTCAATAGCGGCGACCGGGACGGCGGAACAGCCGTGTGCGTCGTCGATGACGAAATGGTGCGTCGCTACTGGCCTCACGTGGACCCGCTGGGTAAGCGGATCACCTTCAATAACTTCACCGATTCGAGTATTCACTGGATTCAGGTGGTGGGAGTCGTGGGCCATCTCGCGTCCGAGGGATTGGACGCCAAGAAGCGCGTCCAGGTTTACTTCCCCCTGGCCCAAGTTCCGCAAAGCAACTTCGGCTTCACGGTACGCACGACGGTGTCGCCCCTCGCCGAACTGCCTGCGGTTACCACCGCGGTGCACGGCGTGGACGCCGACCTTCCGCTGGCGAACGTCCATTCGATGGACGACCTCGTACAGGGCACTCTGGGCTCGCGTCGGTTCGCGATGCTGTTGCTCACCGGCTTCGCAGCGCTGGCGATGGTTCTCGCCTCCATTGGGCTCTACGGGGTGATGAGCTACACCGTTAGCCAGCGCTCGCGAGAACTGGGCGTCCGGCTCGCCCTTGGCGCCGCCACCAGCGACGTGCTGGGGCTCGTGCTGCGGCAGGGAGTGACCCTCGCGCTCGCCGGCGTGGGCGTCGGCCTGGTGGCGGCGTTCGCGCTCACCCGCGTGATGAGGACGATGCTCTTCGGCGTGGGCGCCACGGATCCGCTCACCTTCGTAACGATTCCTCTGGTGCTCGTCGCCGTCGCCATGCTGGCGACCTATCTGCCGGCGCGGCGGGCGACGCGGACGGATCCGATTGTGGCGTTGAGGGCAGAATAGGTGTCAGGTATCGGGTGCCAGGTGCCAGGGACGTCTGACCCCTGACACCTTTTCGGAGGGCTGGGCATCTAGCCAGCAACCCTTCAGAGGACCGTTCGATGGACACGCTCCTGCAAGACCTCCGATATGCCGTGCGAACCCTGGCCAAGTCCCCGGGCTTCGCCGCGGTCGCCATTCTCACCCTGGCGATCGGCATCGGCGCCAACACCGCGATCTTCAGCGCCATCGATACGGTGCTGCTCAAGCCGCTGCCCTTCCCGTCGTCGGAGCGCCTGGTGCAGCTGGAGACGGGCGGTATGACCGGTGTCCACATGGGGCTTTCCTACCCTGACCTCCAGGACATCCGGGCGTTGACCAGTCAGTTCTCGGGGGTCGGCGCCTCGAGCTCGCAGCGGTACAACCTCACGGGCGCGGGCGATCCGAAGGAAATCCAGGCAGCGTCCGTCACTCCTGATCTCTTCACGGTCCTGCAAGTCCACCCGGAAGTCGGGCGTCTCTTTGCCGCCAATGAAGACCGGTCACCGGTCGCGCTCATCTCGCACGGGTTGTGGGTCACGAGCTTCGGGTCTGATCCGCAGATCCTGAGCAAGTCGGTCGCTCTGGATGGAAAATCGTACACCGTGGTCGGCGTGATGCCGGCCGACTTCCACTACCCGGACGACGCGATCCAGGTCTGGACGCCGATCGGTGATGCCCTCGCCCAGTTCCCGGACGCCGAAACCAACCGCGGCATTTTCAATTTCGTCGCGGTGGGGCGGATCGCGCCGAAAAGCTCGTTCGAGGAGGCGAGCGCCGCGCTGAAAGTCATGAGCGCGCGTCTGAACGCCGAGGATTCGGCGGCGAATGCCAAGGCTGGTCCGGGAGGTGGGCGGCGCGTCATCGGCATCGCCACCGGTGGCGGCGGCGGTCCGAAGATGTCGATGCTCGACCACACGCTCAAAGCGGTACCCCTGCACGACGTGGCGATCGGAGATACGCGGCGACCCCTCTTCATTCTCTTCGGCGCGGTCGGCCTGGTGTTGCTGATCGCGTGCGCCAACGCGGCAAACCTGCTGCTCTCGCGTGCCACCGCGCGCCGCCGCGAGATGGCCTTGCGCCAGGCCCTCGGCGCCGCGCGGGGGCGGCTGGTACGGCAGCTCCTGACGGAGAGCCTGATGCTGGCGTTCGCAGGCGCCGCCGTCGGGATCCTCTTCGCGTTGTGGGGCACCAGAGCCCTCATCGCCATCTGGCCGCAGGTGCTGCCGCATGCTGAGGACTTCGGCATGGACGGACGGATCCTCGCGTATACAGCGGGGATCGCGATCGTCACCGGATTGGCGTTCGGTATCATCCCCGCCTGGCGCGCATCCGCTCCCGAGATCGAAGGCACGCTCCGGGAGGAGTCGGCGGGCACCACCGGGTCGCGTCGCCGCCGTTTGCAGGGTGGACTCGTGGCCGCGGAGATCGCGGTGGCCCTGGTGCTGCTCGTCGGGGCCGGCTTGCTCGTGAAGAGCTTCATCCGTTTGAGCAACGTCAATCCCGGCTTCGACATGAGTGACGTGGTCGCCGCGCGGGTGCGGCTCACCCCCAGCCGGTACGCCGGGGGCCCGGCGCAGGCGCAGTTCTTCGATCAGGTACTCGCCGCGCTGTCGACCCGCCCCGGGGTGCAGTCGGCCTCCCTCGCCAGCGCGCTCCCCCTCTCGGGGCAATTCCGGTTCATGGCGTTCGATCCGCGCTCCGTGAAGCCCGACTACCCGCAGCCGTTCATGCTGCTGCGCTCGTTCGCCGTCTCTCCGGACTACTTCGCGGCCTTCAAGATCCCGATCCGCCAGGGGCGGGCGTTTACCGCCGAGGACCAATCCGCCGCACCACGGGTCGCCATCGTGAACCGCGCGACGGTGAAGCAGCTCTGGCCCGATCAGAGTCCCGTCGGCAAGCAACTCAACCTCGGCCGCGGGGTGATCACGATTGTCGGCGTGATCGACGACATCCGGTCGAGCTCCCTCGATGCCCCGAGCGAGCCTGAGATCTATACGTCCGCGGCTCAGGAACCCGACGTGTCGCAGATGTGGGTGGTCCTCCGCGCCGCGAACGGGAAGCCGCTGCAGCTCGCGAACGCCATCCGTGATGCGATCCACCAGGCGGACCCGGAGCAGCCCATCGGCGAGATCGCGAGTCTCGATGCCGTCGCGGATCGCCTGACCGCGGCCCGGCGCTTCAACACGACGCTCCTTACACTCTTCGCCATGCTCGCCGTTGCCCTGTCGATGGTCGGGATCTACGGCGTTACCTCGTATGCCGTGACGCAGCGGACGCGGGAGCTCGGCATTCGTTTAGCGCTGGGTGCGAAGCCTCAACAGGTGGTCGGCCTGCTCGTGCAGGAAAATGTGAGCCGGGTGGCCGTCGGCGTGGTGATTGGACTCGGGGCCGCCTTTGCCGTGACCCGCGTACTCAAGTCGTTGCTGTTCGAAGTGGCACCATCGGATGCGTTGACGTTCGGATCGACCGCGGTCCTGCTCGCCGCGGTGGCACTCGCTGCAACCTGGTGGCCGGCACGCCGGGCGACGCGAGTGGATCCGATGATCGCACTGAGAGCAGAATAGGCGGGATAGGAGATTCGGGATTCGGGATGGGGTGTCCACGACCCATCCCGAAACCCCGTTCCCGAATTCCCGAATTGGAGGCTTTTCGTGGACACGCTGCTGCAAGATCTTCGCTACGCCGCCCGCACCCTCATCAAATCGCCGGGATTCACCATCGTCGCGGTGTTGACGCTCGGCCTCGGCATCGGCGCCATCACGACGATGTTCAGCGTGGTGAACGGCGTCCTGCTCGAGCCCCTGGCGTATCAACAGGCGGACCGGCTGGTGAACATCGCCTTCAAGGGCGAACCCAGCCGAGTGGGAAGCAGGACGTCATACTCGTTCCCCGACTTCCGGGACCTTCGCGAGCAAAGCCGGTCATTCGCTCAGCTCGGCGCCTTCCGCTACTGGCTCTTCAATCTTTCCGGGCAGAGCGGTCCTGAAGCGGTTCTGGGCGTCTACGCCGGCGACAGCGTCTTCACTGCGCTCCGGGTGCACCCGATGCTGGGAGCGGTCCTCACCCCGGGGGCCGATGCGGGTCTGACGCGGGAAGCGCTGCTCTCGTATGGCCTCTGGCATCGGCGGTACGCATCCGACCCTTCCATCGTCGGAACCACCGTCGACGTCGACGGCAAGCCGACGGTGGTGGTGGGCGTGCTTCCCCAAGGCTTCCGCTTCCCGGAGCTGATGCCTGCGAATACGCCCCTCCCGTCCCGCGAGCCCGACATCTACCTCCCGGTGGGTCTCGAGCGGCAGGGGATGGAGAACCGCGGCGACCAGAACTACTGGATCCTGGGCCGTCTGGCCTCCGGTGTGACCCTGGCACAAGCGTCAGCCGAGCTCGACGCCTTCGCCCGTCGCCACGCCGAGACGTTCCCGAACACCGACGCCAATCTCTCGATGCTGCCCCGGGCCTTGAAGGAGCAGGTGATCGGGGATGCCTCGAGGCCACTCGTCATTCTCCTTGGAGCCGTGGGCTTCGTGCTGCTGATCGCGTGCGCGAACGTCGGCGGGCTCTTGCTTGCCCGCGCCGCGGGCCGGGAGCGGGAGATTGCGGTGCGCACGGCGATGGGGGCCTCGTCGTTCCGCCTCGCTCGGCAGCTTCTCACCGAGAGCCTTCTGCTGTCGGTGATGGGCGGCCTCCTCGGCGTCGTCCTCGCCATCTGGGGCGTTCAGGGGCTCCGCTCCTTTGCACCGGCGACCCTGCCCCGTCTGGCCGACGTTTCGCTGGACGGTCGCGTCCTCGTGTTCACCCTCGTGACGTCTCTCGTCAGCGGCTTCTTCTTCGGCCTCTGGCCCATTCTCCGGCGGGACCGCCGCACGAACGAGGCCCTGCGGGAGGGAGGCCGGCACGCCTGGACTCGCGAGCGTCGGCGTCTGCGCGCCGGAATCGTGATCGGTGAGGTCGCCCTCTCGATCGTGCTGCTGACCGGCGCCGGGCTGTTGCTGCGCTCGTTCGTCCGGCTCTCGGGAGTCAATCCGGGATTCGACGGGAAGGGCGTGATCACGATGTTCTCGCTCATTCCGCCGGCCCGGTATCCGACGCAGCAAAGCTGGGCCGACTACGAGCGCACCGTCGTGAGCCGGATCCAGTCGCTTCCCGGTGTCATGCAGGCGGGAGCCATTAACACCCTGCCCCTCTCCAACATCGGGGACAACACGTCCGTCGACGTGATCGACCATCCGGCGAAGTCGATGGGGGACATGCCCAATGCCGGGTACCGGATCATTGCCGGTGACTATTTCGCAGCGCTGAAAATTCCGATCGTCAAGGGACGCGGATTCACGCTGGGCGACTCCGCCGGTGCGCCCCAGGTGGTGGTGATCAACGAGAGCGCGGCGCGCGAATGGTATCCCGGAGAGAACCCGGTCGGCCGGAAGCTGCGGCTGATGAACGGCGACACGACCGCGAAGACCATCGTCGGCGTACTCGGCGACACGCACGCCGAGGCGCTCGATGTGGCCGCGGCGCCGGAGGTGAGCTATCCGTACCAGCAGGGAGCGGAGCCCTTGATCACGCTCGTGGTTCGGGCCGCGGGCGATCCGCACCTGCTGGTACCAGCCATCAAGCGTGAGCTCGCGGCCGTCGACCCGCAGACGGCCTACTACGCGGTCCGCACGATGGATGACTTGCTGGGGGCATCCCTGGCCCAGCGCCGCTTCGATCTCGAGCTGCTCGCAGGTTTCGCGACCGCGGCGATGCTGCTCGCCGGGCTCGGCCTGTACGGCGTCATCGCGTATTCGGTGGGACAACGGACGCAGGAGATCGGCGTCCGCATGGCGCTGGGCGCCGAGCGCAGCTCGGTGTTGGGATTGGTGATCAAGGATGGGCTGGGGCTGACGGCGGCTGGGCTGGGAGTTGGGCTCGTCGTGGCGGCGATGCTGTCGCGGGTGCTCCGAAGCCAGCTCTACGGCGTCGGCACGCTCGATCCGGTCGCGTATCTGGGCGTGGTCGCCGTGTTCGCGTTGGTTGCGCTGGCGGCGAGTTACATCCCAGCGAGACGAGCGGCGGGGGTGGATCCCATCATCGCATTGAGAACGGAATAGGGGCCAGGGATCAGGGGTTCGGGGCTAGAACCATCCAATCCCGAACCCCTGATCCCTCGAAGAAGGAGCCGTCTATGGAACACCTGTTGCAGGACATCCGGTACGCGGTACGCGGGCTGCGGCGAGCCCCCGGGTTCACCATCGCCGCCGTCGCCACCCTCGCACTCGGTCTCGGCGCCAGCACGGCGGTATTCACCATCCTCAAGCGAGTCGTGCTCGACCCCCTTCCCTATCCCCAGGCCGACCGGTTGGTCCGGCTCAAGAACCAGGTACCGGGCGTCGCGCCGGACGCCGAATGGGACATGTCCACTGCGCAGTATTTCTACTTCGGCCAGCATGCCCGGACGCTCGCCGGTCTCGGGATCTTCCAAACCGGTGACGCGAACGTGACGGTGGCCGGGACGCCGGGGCGGGCGCGCGTCGTATTCTCCAATGCGGGGCTGCTCGACATCCTCGGCGCTCGCGCCGCGCTCGGGCGCCTGTACGGAGACTCGGACGACACTCCCAATGCACCAAGCACGGCCGTCCTGTCGTACGGATTCTGGCAGCGTGAATTCGGCGGGGACCGGAACGTCATTGGACAGACCATCACGCTGGACGAAACCGCATACGCGATCACCGGCGTGATGGCGCCGGGCGTCGATCTTCCCCCCGAGCCCGGCAGTCCGATCGTGCCGCCGGCCGACGTGTGGATACCGATGCATCTCGATCCAGCCGGGCCGTTCTACAACAATCATGTCTTCCCGATCCTTGCGCGGCTCGCACCGGGAGCGACGGCGGCTACGGCCGCCGCGGAAATCGCCCGGCTCACGTCAGAGCTTCCCGCGATGTTTCCCCACGCCTACAGTCCGGAATTCTTCCAGCGCTTCGGATTTCACACGATGGTGCATCCTCTGCGGCGCTACGCGGTCGGCGATGCGGCACGCGTTCTCTGGATCGTGTTCGGCGCGGTCGGCCTTGTCCTGCTGATCGCATACGCCAACGTCGCCAACCTGCTCCTCGTCCGAACCGAAGCTCGACGCCGGGAAGTCGCCATCCGCCGAGCCCTGGGTGCCGGCCGGTGGGCTTTGGCACGCCAGGCGTTCGCCGAAGAGCTCTGTCTCGCGGTGACGGGTGGAGCGGTTGGCCTCTTCGTGGACTGGTCTGGTGTGACGTGGTTCACCGGGCTCACGCCCCCTGGAATTCCCCGCCTCGATCGCGTCGCCCTGGACGGCGGCGTGGTGCTGTTCACGGCGGTCCTGGTCGCGCTGACGGCCGGCGGCCTCGCAGCAGTGGTCGCATGGCGCGCTCGCGGAGCTGGCGACGTCGGGACGCTGGGCGAGGGAGGCCGTTCGGGGACCGCCGGCCCTGACCGCCAGCGTTTACGGGCCGGCCTCGTCGTCGCCCAGGTGGCACTGTCGCTCGTCTTGGTCGTGGCCGCCGGGTTGCTGCTGAAGAGCTTCGGCCGCATGCGCGCCACCAATCCGGGCGTCGACCCGCAGGGCGTGCTCACGGTGGGCATCTATCTGCCCCGCCAGCGCTACTCCCAGATGACCGACATGTGGCATTTCTACCGGGATGTGTTGGCGCGCGTGCGCGCATTTCCGGGCGTGACGGCGGCCGGCGTGTCCGAGGACCTCCCTTTCTTGAGTGATTACGGCTGCACCACCCAGGGGTTCGAGGACCAGGACGTCTACCAGCGCCTGCGGAACGAACATCTGACCACCTGTGCGGGTCAGGCCGTCACGACGCCGGGCTACTTCGAAGCGCTCGGCATCCCTCTGATCGCCGGTCGCACGTTCACCGAAGACGACGAGGGGCACCCGGAGGCGGGTGCCGCCGTGGTGAGCAAGGCGTTCGCCGAGCGATTCTGGCCCGGGAAGAACCCGATTGGACAGGGCGTGTCCTCGGCGGATGGCCGGCCACCGTTCTACCACGTGGTCGGCGTCGTGGGTGACGTGCACGCACAATCTATCGAGGGGCCACCGGCCCTGGCGATCTACTACCCGATCGTCCCCAACCGGCGAAGCTGGAACTGGTACATCGAGGGGATGACTCT
>DASQIZ010000003.1:0-21989 GCA_035631315.1 Gemmatimonadales bacterium | reverse complement strand
ATTCTGGCTGAGGCGGAGACACTGAGAGGGGAATTGCGGCAGCTGGCAGACGATGACGCCGTGGCTTATGGCGGCGTGAGCGCGGCCTACAAGGTCCCCAAAGAGAACCCTTCCCGTCCCCAAGTCATCGACCAGGCCCTCCTCGGCGCCGCGCGCACGCCTCTCGCCATGGCCCGGGCGGCCGTGAAGGTGATCGCCCTGGCCAAGGAGATCGGCTCGATCGGCAACAAGAACGCGAGCTCGGATGCCGGCGTCGGCGTGGCGCTGGGCCGCGCAGCACTCGCCGGATCGTTGGCCAACGTGCGCATCAATGTCGCGTCGCTGTCCGATGCATCTCTGGGCAAGCCCTTCCTGGCCGAGGCCGAGGAGCTGGAACGCTCCGCGTAGGACTGCTGACATCGGCCCGGAGCTGGCGGGGGTCATCGGTCAGCTTCGTGCACATCGCCCGCGGCGTGGCGGCGGCGGGCGGGCACGCGCAGATGTTCGCGAGCGCCCGGGACGTGGTGATGCGGGCCGCCAGTGAGGGCGTTTCCGCCACCGAACTGCCCGTCGCACACACGTCGCTTCGCGCCCCCGCCCTGCTCCGACAGGCTCTCAAGCAACACGGGATCGAAGTCCTCCTGGTCGACAAGCGCCGGGACCTCGTGCATGGCGCATTGGCGGTTCGTGGAACGGGGATCGCGCTCGCCATGCGGTTCAACTTCCCCCGCTGGGATGCTCCACAGGATCCACTGGCCCGCCTCGCCTATCGACGAGTCGACGTCACGATTTTCCTCACGGAGTCCGCCGTTCGCTTCGCCGACGACCACGTGGCGTACATGCTCCGCCCGCCGCATGTCGTGATCCCCGAAGGGATTGACGTGCAGCGCTTCAAGCGGAACGCGGATGCGGGAGCGCTTTTCCGGCAGCGCCTGGGTCTCGACGACGCCCCGATCGTCCTCGGCCTCGCCGCGCTCGAGCCGGAGAAGCGCTTTCACGTGCTCGTCGAAGGGGTCGGAGGTCTCGCCGATCCACGACCGCCCGTCGTGCTGGTGGGGAACGGATCTGAGCGGGAGTCGCTGACGACTCGGGCACATGGGCTGAAGGTCGATCTGCGCTTCTGCGACTACCTCACGCCCGAAGATCTGCCGGGTGCGTACTCCGCGGCGACGATCTTTGCACATCCGTCGACCATGGAGACGTTCGGGCTCTCGGTGGCCGAGGCGATGGCGGCGGGGTGTCCCGTCGTGGTCGCGAGCGCGGGAAGTTTGCCGGAAGTGGTCGGTGACGCCGGCATCGTCGTCCCGTCCGATGATGTGGGTGCGTTCACTGCGGCATTGGCGCGTCTGCTGGCGAATGAATCCGAACGCTCGGCGCTTGGCATGAAAGCGACGGCGCGGGTCGCCAGACACTTCACGTTGGAGCAGATGCAGCGGGCGCACGTGGAGGCCCTGACCAGCGCCCGTGAGTCCCGGCTCGACCGGACTCCCTAGCTACCGCTTCACCTCGACGCCGACGAAGACGCTGAGGTTGTGCTCGAGACTCCCCCCGACCTTGAACGGACCGCAGTCCCCAAACTCATCGCAGCCGGTGACCACCTGGCTCTTGGGGAAGTCGAGCATCTCTTCCACCCGCGCGTGGAACCCGATCCACTCCGAGACGGGATAGCGCAGGCCAAGCCCGACACCGGCGTACGGAGCATTGGCGAGCGGGTTGGGACGGATCAAGAGCCCGCCATGGCCGATGAAGAAGAGTTGACGCTGCATCGTCCTGGGGAATCCGAACCCATATTCCCAGGCTCCACCCAGATAGCTCTCCCAGACCGACATCGGGCCACCGATCTCCTCACTGAGATTCTGTCGTGAGAACTCGAGCAGCAGCGTCGACTGCGGGGTCACCTGGAGACCTGCGGCCGCGGACCACGCCAGGTGATAGCCTTTCTCGGGGTTCACTGCGCCCATGTCGATGCGCAGCACCTTGGTCTGCGCTCCCGCTCCGGCGGGACCAAGCATGAGCATCAGCCCGCCGAGTACCTGCCGAAGTCGCGTAGTCATAGGCCTGGGGTGGTGGGGTGGAACTCGAAGCCCAGGAACACACCGAAGTTCTGCTGTGCGTTCCCACCGACTCGGCTCGTGAAGCAGTCCCCATAGACATCGCAGACGGTGGCATTCTGACGCGGCAGGAATGCCACCACGTCTTCGATGTGGCCGTCGATGCGCAGGAAGCTGTTCACGGGATACCGGAAGCCGGCAGCGAACCCGACGTACGGCGCGCTCAAGTAGGGACCATGCGGCTGCATCATCCCGCCCCGCAGGCCGAGCGTGAATTGACGACGATAGGAAAGGCGGGCGTCACCGAGCGCGTACTCGAAGGCTCCGCCAAGCATGGTCACCCAGCTGGCGCCGTAGCCCTGGATCATCCCGCTCAAATTCTGACGAGCATAGTCGAGGAGAAACGTGTAGCGGCGTCCCACCTCGATGCCGGCGCCGAGGTCGTAGGCGAGATGGATGCTCTTGGCGGTATCGGGATTGAGGAACGCGATGTCCGCCCGCGCGGCGATGGTACCCTGAGCCGACAGCGGTGCCGCGAACAACACCGCTGTCATCGCCAGGCGCAGGGACTTCACTGGTGTGCCCGGTAAACCAGCGACCAGCGCGGAATCCCCCGACCGAAGAACCAGCCGATGCCAACGCCGGAAATCACCCCGACGCCGATACCCACCGGGATGTTGCCGTGGCACTTCCCGGCATCCACGGTGCCGGTCGGCGCGTCACAGAGGTGAGTCCGGGCAGAGGAGATCGCGTAACCCAGCAGCCCACCGGCGAACCCGCCCCAGATCGCGCCCGCCAATCCCGAGCCTCGGCGCACCCAGAGCTGCCGAATGGACGCCGCGTCGATGGTTTGCGGCCCCGGTTGCCCGGCGTACGCATCGAGCGTCACGCCATTCAGATCGCAGCTCAAGTCCGGTCCCAGTGTGCCACCTGACCGGGGCAGATCATACTGCACCCGGGTCAGTTGACCGGTGGCGAGCTGGGTGCAAACGAGCTCAGGATTGAAGGAAGTGCGAGGAGACTGCAATTGCGCGGACGCGGCGCCCGCAAAGACCAACGAGGTCGCAACGAGGATCGACGGCACACGACGCATGACGGCTCCCCGGGCAGTTTGGTCGCCCGATTTATACCGAACCTATTCCAGGGCGTTCCATGCCACAACTACTGAACGACGAACTTGGCCTCGGCCACCACGCAGCATCCTCCCTGATTCACTCCGTACATCACCTGTGCCCGATACATCCCTCCAGTAAGCGTATAGAGACCGAACGATGTCACGAGGGAATCGCCGGGCCCCAGCCGGATCGGGTGGACGTCCGCCGTCCCGAGGGGACAGGCCGCCCCCGTCGCAGGAAAACCGGTCGAGTCGTCGACTTCGAACGCCGGCCTGCCGTAGCAGCCGTAGACCCAGACGGGCATCCCGGCAAGGAGACGCACCGTGACGACCCCGATGCCGGTGTCGGCATAGGTTTGACGATCGGTGCGGATGCTGACGACGGAGAGGGGTTCTTCGGGCCCACTACCACAGCCACAAGCAGAGCGAGACCTACGGCGCAGACCAGACGTTTGCTCATGATTCCTCCGGGGGTGCGGTTGGAAGGTCTGCGTGTCATACCCCGGACTGAGCAAACTGATCGCTGGACGGAGAGGGCGCTAGTTACCCCCAACGGGCCCACTGGACCGGCCCCGGGTTGCCGGCGCGGCGTAAAGCCGCGGCTCGGCACGTGCCCGATGAGACGGGCGTCTATCGCCGCACTGTCCGGCCCAGACCGTCAGTGCCCCGGGTTGTCTGGTCCGAACGCGTCGCGCGCGACGCGCCACTTTCCGTCGGCGTCATGGTGATAGATCAGGAGTCCCCAGCCGGTACCGCGGATCACTGCCCCGCCCACCCGCGCCGTATCCGTGGAAACGTAGGAATAACGTTCAAATGCCCAGTCCCCATTGACCACGAACTCCTGGACCGGCTTGTCCCAATGCGTCTTGTAGGTCTTGAGATACGATACGAGCCACGGGCGGACGGCCGCTCGCCCAACCATGACCGGCTCGCCCGCCGACAAGAAGACGACATCGTCCGTAAGCATCCCGTTCAGTGAATCGAGGTTGTTGGAGTTGATGGCGTCCACGTAGTTTTGGTGCGCTTGGTGGGCGGCGTCCGATGCGCTGGTCGTGTTCTTCTGCGCGGCGCATGCAGTGAGAAGGACAAGAACGAGCGCTTCAATGCGTGGATGCTTCAACTGGTCCTCCCGGGGGTAGGTGATGAACGATCACGCCGTCATGACGCTACTGGGAATCGGTAGCGTCGCAACCGCGCTAGCGGGGTTCAGTGGAGTGGTTGCCGCATTCAGCGGCCGCGACGGCAAGTGGCAACCGGCGGAACGGTTTCGAATCACCAACATGCTCGTCTTGTCTGCGGGAGCATGTCTGCTGTCGTTCGTGCCCTTAACGGAAGAATTACTCCCGATTCCAGATCGGGCCCTCTGGATAGGCGCGAGTCTCTCACTGCTGATGTTTTGTTTGGTCTACTTCGTTCGCACGATCGTCTTGCTCCGCAGGCCAAGTCTCCGGAGGCCGGGAGTACTGGTCGAGTGGGTAAGGGTCGTGTACTTCGCCTGTCTCGCGCTCGCCATCGTATGGCAAGCGCTCAGTGTTGCCGGGATATTGGTCGAGCGTGGCCCAGGTCCCTTTATTGCCGGTCTCGTGTTCATGCTGATCCCGGCCGGGCTCATGTTCGTCTTCCTGGTCTTGACGCCCCTGAGTTCTACCAAGCTCTAGCTACCTCGTTACACCGCCCGGGCGAAATGACCCCTCGTGTACTCGCGGCCCGTCACCGCCCGCACCCCGTTGGGATCGGGTACGCGGCCCTCGGCCAGCGCGTCGAGGGACGTGCGATAGGCGGCGGTCACCCGGGCGACGGGATCGCCCGGGACGTTGAACACAAGCCGATAGGTGCGGAATCCGGCCCGCCACAGGTCCGGCAGGTATGCGGACCCGTCCACCGGACGCGAGTGGAGCAGCCGGTTCCGGCAGGCATAGTCCGTCGCGACCGGGAAGACGTACCCTGCAGGATCGGTGAGTTCGACATTGGTGTGCTTCTGCACGCAGAGGTCGCGGCAGGTGGTGACCTCGCGGTCGAACGCCGCCGAGAGCACGCAGTGCTCGATGGTCATCCCCTCCGGGCGGCCATACGCAAACACCTCGAAGCCCCTGCCCTCCCACGGCGCCGCAACCTCCGCCATCTCGCCGCCAGTCAGCTCCACCGACAACACAATCCGCCGCGCCCCCAACCGGAACACTTCGGCCGCGCTGTGCGGATTGAAGACATTGACCGCGTAATCCGCGACGACGTCGCGCCCACCGGCTGCGAGCTCCGCGACCATTCCCAGGTGCCCGCTGACCAGCGGCGTACCCAGGGCGAGCCACTTCTCCACATGCTTCCGGTCGGCGGGTCGGACGATGGTCGGCGTACGGAGTCGCAGCGTGACCCCCCGGCTCTCGAGGTCAGCAACGAGCTGCTTGACGCGCGATACGGGCGGCATCGGATGGCGGAGGAACAGGTCGAGCGAGATCTCGTCAGCGCCGGCATCGGCCGCGAGCACCGCATCCTCGACGCGCCACACCTCCGCGACGAGCCTCGGCGCAGGAACGTCGGGACGGCTCTTTACCGCCACACGGGCCACGCCCTCGGCAATCGCGCGATCGCGCTCCTGGTGCCGGACGCCAGTGTCCCGTTCGAGATGCTCGCTCAAGATCTCCACGGCCTCCCGGCGCAGCTCGTTGAGAACGCTGACCGGCACGAAAAGCTCCGGGGCCAGCCCGGATGCGTCGACATTGCCCAGCGCGAACGGGGTCTCGCCGAGGCGGCCGAGCTGAGCGCGGAGGCGCACTTCGTCCAACCCATGCTGCGTGGCAGGCACGAGCGGCGTCGCACTCCTTACGGTGGCGTCGTGGGTTCCAGAGTGCCAGCTCAACGTGAGTGGGTCGCCGGCGGCACCCCGCGCGGTGACATCCACTCGGCCGCGTTCCGGCTCCCCCGTGGAGGGAATCGCCGCGAAGCTCTCCCGGGCACTGGCGAGTAACGCCGCTTCCGCGGAGCGCACGACGGTCCACCCGGCCGGAATGTCTTCGGCCGGCTGGATCGCCTGGCGGACTTTGCCGTGCTGGCGGCCGAGGGTGCGGACGCTGCGGACTCCGAAGCCGCGGTTCCCTTTCGCAGGTCCTTCCGGATGCTCGAAGCCGAGTCCGTCGCCGCGCTGGATCGGCTGTGAGACCGAGACGATCAGCTCGTCCTTCTCCCGACCCGTCACGGTCCCCAGCACCGCGCCGCGGTTATCGGGCTGGGTGCGCGTCACATAATCCCGCCCCGCCCGGCCGCCATACATCCCGCCCGTGAAGCCACGCGAAAAGATCTGGACCAGGGGCTGCACGTCGGCCGGCGTGGGTGGACGCCGGTCGCCCGCGGCGAGCCGGTCGAGAAAGTCGCGGTAGCCGTGCGTGACGGTCGCCACGTACTCGGGTTTCTTCTTCCGGCCTTCGACCTTGAGCGTGTGGATGCCGGCGTCGGCGATGTCGGCGAGGTGCTCCCAGGCGCCGAGGTCGCGGGCCGAAATGAGATAGCCGCGATCAAGCTCAGCACGGCTCCCGGCATCCGTGAGGGCATAGTCCTTGCGGCACGATTGAGCGCACGAGCCCCGGTTGGCACTGCGATCCGAAATCATGCCGGACATGTAGCACTGTCCGGAGTACGCGATGCAGAGCGCGCCGTGGACGAAGCTTTCCAGAACGAGCTCGGGGACCGCACCGTGGATGGCCCGGATGTCCTCGATCGTATTCTCGCGCGCGAGGACGACGCGGTCGCACCCCAGGTCACGGAGGACGCGGGCGCCGTGCTCGTCGTGCACGGTCATCTGGGTCGAGCCGTGAATCTCGAGGTCGGGGTACACGGCCTGAATGAGCCGCACGGCGCCGAGGTCCTGGACAATGGCGGCGTCGATGCCGCGATCGACGCACTCGCCCAGGTGGTGCAGCGCGTCCCGCAGCTCGGCCGGCTTGAAGAGGATGTTGAACGTCAGGTAGATCCTGGCCCCGTGCGCGTGCGCGAGGCGACAGGATTGTTCCAGGTCCTCCAGGGCGAGCTGCGCCCCTTCGTCCCGGGCGTTGAAGCGGTCGACACCGAGGTAGACGGCGTCGGCGCCGTTGCCGAGTGCCGCCCGAACGGCGTCGAGGCTTCCGGCAGGGGCGAGGAGCTCAGGGACTGGGTGTGGCATGACCAGGAAAGCTAGCGGCGAGGTGCTCCGGTGGCAGCGGCGGCGTGCAGGGGATCATCCAGAGCGAAGGCGCCAGAGCCCGCGCACCGCGAGCAGCAGCAGGAAAACGGAGCTCGCCCCGAGCGCCAGCATGATCCAGACGAAGAAGAAATCCCCCTGCCCGACCCTCAACCCCGCCCCCTTCATGTGCAGCACGGGCATCAGCAATCCGAGAAGCGCTCCGAGAATCAAGATGACGTACCCCGCCCGACGCCCGGGCAGGAGGAGCGTTCCGTAGAGCCAGACAACGGCGACCACCGCCGGCACGACCAGGTCGGTGAGGTTGCCTGGCTCCAGGCCGAGCACAATGTCGCCCGCCAGGTGCAGGGTGACGAGGAGGACGACAAACAACGAAGTAACGGTTACGACGCCGTCGTGCTTCATCGGTTGGACCTCAATGGGGTGTGCTCACGTTGGGACACACGTCACCCGAACCGCGTCCTCGCCAATGCGATCGCTGGCGATGACTTTGAGGGGTGGCCGGGCGCCGGAAAAGAACGGCTTGCCGCCACCAAGGATGAACGGGCGGAAGTAGAGACGATACTCGTCGATGAGTCCGAGGTCGGTCAGGGTCGCGGCGAGGGTGGGCCCGGCGACGTCGATCTCACCCTCGATGTCCTTCTTCAGTTTGCGGACACATGCGTCGAGGCTCTCCGCGACGAGGGTGGCGTTGGCACCGACCGACTTCAGCGTACGCGAAACGACCCACTTCGGAAGCGCGCGCCATGCCGCCGCGAACTCGTGGTCACCGGGATCCCACCCTGGTCGATCCTCGTCCCAGTAACGCATGATCTCGTAGATCCGCCGACCGTACAGGCAGCCGGCCAGGCCGCGGACTCTGTCCGTAAAATGACGGCCCAGGTCGGGGCCGGGCGGAGGGAGCTCCAGCTTGCCCGTGACGCCATCGACGTAGCCGTCGAGGGACTGCATCATGCCGAAGACGACCTTGCCCATGGTTCACCCTCCGCCTCAAGACAGCGCGCTACGACTCAACCGACCACGTCAATTCAGGGGCCCGAGCGCCTGCTTGCTCAACGAAGACTTTCGCAGCCGCGAGCACCACATCCAGGGTGACGCACACCCGCGCCGGATAGTCCACCAGTTGACCGCCGACAACCAGCGCAATTCTGCCACCCCCACGCCTGGGGTCAATGATGGTGAACCGGCGGGTCGCGTCGTCGGCTACTTCGGCGACAAACCGTTGCGGCCCGCCGCCGATCGAGAGCGTCCGGCCCGAGGGGTCTTCGACGAGCACAAAGGTCCAGGTCACGCCATCGAGTTGCCGTATGGCCGCCTCGATCTCCTGAGGCGTGGCGTCGGGTTTCTTTCCATCGTCGCTGTGCAGGAGTGTCACGTTGAGGCGGCTCCCGGCTTTGACGCAGGGCGATCCGCGAGCCACCACGCGGCCAAAGCGAGAACTCCATACGCGAAGAGCGCGGTCGTCGCCTCGGCGCGATCGGAAGCCGGCGCCGGCGCGAGGAAGGTCGACCACGCCTGAAGGCCAGCCAGGATGCCGAGGAGCACGAACGGCGCCCAGAGGACATCCAGAAACTGAACGGCAATGAACAGGGCCCAAAGTGGAATGGAGAGCTCAACACGTTTCGCGGCAAAGGCGGGGCCGTAGTGTCCGACGAACATGGACAGCCTCCAGGAGTTATCGCTTTTTCCCCCCGGCGCCGGGCGCGGCGGTTATTTGTTTCATCCAGGCCGCGATCTGGCGTTCATCGAGGTCTGCAACGGATTCGAGCTCGACGCCCCGCGTCGCCTTGCCCATCGCCACGGGCGTGACCGGCGGCACCGGCGTGAGCGTCACGCCGTTCACGAACATGAGTTTGACGTGTTTCGCGAAGCCGCCGCAACTGAAGCACCAGCCATCGCCGACGCCATAATACGACATTCCCCACTTCACGGAGCGTTGCAGGCCGGGGAGGGTCTTGGCCGCGAGGGCATCCACTCGTTCAGCGATGCCGCGCTGTGGCTGAGGCAAGCTGGCGATGTAGGCGAAGACCGGCCTGTCACCGGCTGCGGCCTTTGCGGGGCTCGCCTTGCCGGTGAGCATGCTTTTCCGCAGCGCCGTGCGCTTGGCGGGCTTCCGAATTCGGGGCTTGGAGGTCTTGCCTTTCTTGCGGGCGGGCACGGCGACCTCCAGTGGCTCGGAAGTGTCAGAGCTTCATGCGTCGCGGAGGGCAATCACCGGGTCGACTCCCGCTGCGCGTCGGGCTGGAAGGTAGCTCGAGAGAACGGCGATGGCGAACAGAAGTAAGGGTACGATCAGAAACACAATCGGATCGTGAGGGCGCACGCCATAGAGCAGGCTTGCCATCACGGACGCAGTGGACGCAGCGACGACCAACCCGACAACGAGGCCCACGCCGGCCAGCGCGACCCCTTTGCGTAGGAATATCCTCAGAATGTCCTCCCGCCGCGCGCCCAGGGCGATGCGGATCCCGATCTCGCGCGATCTTTGGCCGACCATAAACGCCAACAGGCCGTAAATCCCGATGGAGGCCACCAGTACCGCCAGCCCGGCAAAGCCACCTACCAGATCGGCAGAAAAACGGCGCGACGCCAGCGACCGATCCAGGACGTCGTTCATGGAAGACACACCAAATATCGGTATGGTGGGATCCAGGCTGAGGACTTCACGTCGAATCTGTGGTTCGAGGCCGGCCGCGGGGAGAGACGTCCGCAACACCACGCTCAGTCGCTTGCCGTTGTCCTGGTAGAGCGGCACGTAGATATGGGGAACGCCATCGACGTCGAGACCGTCGCTCTTGATGTCCTTGACGACGCCCACGATGGTCGACCACGGCAAGGTCCGGTCTCGTGAGAAACGCACGCGCCGGCCCAGCGGATCGCTGTTCGGCCAATACTTGTGGGCGGTGCTTTCATCGATGATGGCCACCAGGGGCTTGCCGTCCGCATCGTCTTCGGTAAAGGCGCGACCACTCACGAGGGAGGTCTGGAGCACCGTGAAGTACTCGGGGCTGATCCGAATTCTCTCCGCGCGCAGGTCCAGCGAGACCTCGACCGGTCGATCTTCAATGGCAAACCCTTCATTCGTTATGCCACCGACCGCATTAGGGTTGGTGTTGGTGCTCGGCAGCGCCGAGGTGATGCCGGCCAGCTCCACCCCCGGGAGCGCGTTCATTCGCCGCAACAGCTCGCGATCAAACGTGGCTCGGCGAGGCACGTCGCGATACGGATCCGTCTCCCGGTCGTTGGGGTTGGGCAGCTCGATGTTGGCCGTGACCACCTGCGTTGGATTGAATCCTGGATTTTCGGTGAGGAGCTCCCGCAGCGTCCGCAGCAGCAGGCCCGCTCCGACCATCAGGATGACGGCGAATGCGAGTTCGGAAACGATCAGCACATCCCGCAACCGTCCGGTCTTCGTGCCGTACCCGGACCCTCGACCGCCTTCCCGAAGCGTCGCGGAGAGCGCGGCGTTTGCCGAATGAAACGCGGGGACCAATCCACACACGAGGCCGGTCAGAATGGAAATCACCAGCGCGAAGGTCAGCACCACCCAGTCGATGCCTACTTCATTGAGCCGTGGTATGCTCGACGGCACGAAGCGCACCAGAAAACGCAATGTCCCCACTGCCGTTGCGATTCCCACGGCGCCGCCGATGAGCGACAGGAGCATGGACTCGGTCAGCATCTGGCGCACGACGCGGCCGCGGCTCGCCCCCAGCGACAGCCGCACCGCCATCTCCTGTTGCCGCCCGGACGCGCGCGCCAACAGCAGATTGGCAATGTTCAATGATACGATGAACACGATCAGGGTCACGGCACCCAGTACCACCAGCAGCATCGGCCGCACGTTGCCTACCAGCGTTTCCTGCAACGACTGAATCTCTATGGTCCACTTCGCCTGTGGCGGGTAATCGCCGGGAAAGTCCTGGCGCAATTGGGCAGCCATGGCCGTGAGCCGTTCCTGCGCGCGCGCCAGGGTCAGACCCGGCTTTAGTCTTCCGATCGCGCTGACGAGGACTCTGGTACCCCGCTCTGGCTTGGGAAAGGGAGCACCGATGAATCCGCCCGCGGCGAACACTTCCGGCTCGCCGGCGACGGTCGGTCCCGGATGGCGAAATCCGGGCGGCAGAACGCCGATGATGGTCAGGGGATCATTGTCGAGCCGCATGGTCTGGCCGATCACATGCGGATCAGCGCCATAGGCACGACGCCACAGGCCGTCGCTGATCACGGCTTTGTACGTCCAACCGGGCACGAAATCCTGCGCATCGAACAACCGCCCAAGTTGCGGCGTCACCCCCAGCAAGGCGAAGTAGCTGAAACTGCCATTGACCCCCTCGACCCGTTCGGGCACTCCATGGGCGCCCATCACGATCTCATTCCCTTCAAAGATCGGGGAGACACTTTCGAAGACACCCGAGCGCGTCTCAAGGTCTTCCAGCTCGGGCTCGGAAAACCTGACGTCCCGCAATCCTGCGCCGGGCTCATTGAAGTAAATCCGCACCAACTGATCGGGATCGCGGTACGGCAGAGGGCGCAGCAACACGGCATTCACGATGCTGAAAATGGCGGTGTTGGCTCCCACGCCCAGCGCCAGCGTCAAAACCGCCACGATCGTAAACGTTCGCTTCTTGAGCAGCATGCGCAGACCGTAGCGGACATCTTGAAGCACAATCCCCATGAAAACGCTCCTCAAGCCTTTACGACGAGGTCGATTTCTACGCAGGCTCCAAGCGGCAGCGTGGCGACCCCGATCGTCGTGCGGGCGGGAAAGGGCTGACGGAAGTGCTTCGCGTAGATTCCGTTCATCGCGGCGAAGTCAATCATCCTGGTGAGAAACACACGGGCCTGCACCACGTCATCGAAACTCCGGCCGGCCGCCTTGAGCACCGCCGAGAGATTCTGGAAGACGCGCTCCGTCTCGGGCCCAATACCCCCCTCGACCACCTTGCCTGTGCCTGGGTCCTGGGCGACCTGTCCGCTGACGAAGAGGAAACCATCGATGACGACCGCTTGGGAAAACGGGCCAGCCGGTGGCGCGAGATCGGGCGAAGTGATGGCCGTCTTGCTCACGGGCTCAGTCTCCGTGCCCCGGCTTCGGCAGCGCCGAAGGCGGGAGCATGCCGTTCAGGCGCATGTAGTTGGCGATCTGGCTGTAGTGATCGACAAGATCGAGCGCGTGGAGAAACACCAGATTGCCGCGAATCGATTTCCGCTCGGTGCCGGCGTAGGTAACGGAAATCGGCTCTGGGAGTGTGGCGTCCGTGACCTGGTCGATCGCTTGCTCGCAGAATGCAAACGAGGCCTTGAGCCTCGCCACGAGCTGGGCCTTTGGCCACGTGGCCTTGACCGAGTCCGGCGTCGCCGTGTCGTTCGGGTCGATCGTCGGCTTCATCGCGCCGAAGTTGCTGCAATAGAAGTAGCTGTCGCTCGCGACGTGCTGGGCGATGAAGCCGAAGGTCTGCTGCGCGGGGGTCGGCTTGTAGCCGAACTTCGACTCCGGAATGGAGTCGAAGGCCTGCGCAATGTTGTGGTGATACGCCGCGATGCGGGTCTTGAACACCGTGGTCAACGGGTTGGCCGGCGTCGTCGCGGGCTGTTGAGCGGAGAGCGCGAAGGGGAGAGCAAGACCCGCGATGGCCATACGGTGCAGCAGCTTCATACGGTCTCCTGTGATCGTGAGGGCGTGCGAACGCTGGTGATGCCGGTCAGGTGCGTGTGCCCGAAGGGTGACGGGTGAGGCGCACTTGCGTCAAGTGCAAGTTTCGCAATATGATATTGCGTCTCTAGCACTTAGGAGCTTGCGATGCTCGATGAGATGCGGACCTTCGTCGTCCTGGCCGAGTCAGGCTCGTTGCAGCGGGCGGCAGAACGGCTCTTTCGGACTCCGTCGGCGGTCACCCGGCAGCTGCAACGGCTGGAGGCGGAATTGGGTGCGGAGTTACTCGACCGCTCCACGAAGCCGCCGCGTCTGAACGCGCTGGGGTCCCGGGTGCTCGAGGGAGCGCGAGACATGTTGCGGCGGACCGAGGCGCTGAAGGCTCTGGCGTCACCCGACGCCGAGCCTCATGGCCTGCTGCGGATCGGGCTTGCGCATGCGCTGGCCGAGGGGACGCTGCTCGAACCGATCCGGGCGCTGACGGAGGAATACTCCGAGGTGCAGCTGCGGCTGTTGAGCGGCTTGGGCGGTGAATTGTTCAACCGGCTGCTGGCCGGTGAGCTCGATGTTGCGGTTGTCTTCTTACCCGAGGGGAAGACCGCGCCTCCCCCTCTGGTCACCCATGTCATCGCTCGCGACCAGATGGAGATCGTTCAAGGCGCCGCGGGCACGGTGGCCGGTGATTGGGAAAGTTTGGGCAAAGCACCGTGGGTGCTCAATCCACCCGGGTGCCTGCTTCGGGCCAGCCTCATTGAGCAGATGGCGCGTGCCGGCGTCGCCCCCACGATCGCCGCCGAGATCCACCACAACGTGCATTTGCATCTCGCACTCATTCAGTCCGGATATGGAGTCGGGCTGCTGCCGGCTCGCTTTCTTGCCAGGAAGGAGTTCCTGGGGACGGTTGAGGTGTTGCGCCCCCCGTCATTTGCGTTGCCGTTGTCCGTCGCCATCGTGCGCGTTGGACAACTCGGCGCCTTGGAGCGGGCGGTCGACCTGTTGGAGCATGGCATTCGGCAGTTGTTTGCGGCGGCCACCACCACGAAGCGTGTCACGAGGAGCCGGAGGGGTGTGCCCGCGAAGCGGAGTCGAGCGCATGCCTGACTTGCCCGCACGTTAGCGCACTGGGCGACCAGGGTACCCCGATGGGATACCGCTGATCCACTGCAATCGAGTCGGCGCTGGTGCGTGCGGCGGCGTAGTACTGCCGGCACTCGCTGAAGTTGACCTCGGGAGGGATGCGTGGGTGAATCATGATTAGGACACCGCCACCAGGACTTGCTCCCACCGTTGTGCCATGGTCGGTGCCTAACGAAGTGCGCCAGAGCGACGCGGCAGCAAAGTGAGGGCCGCGAAGACGCCGGTTGTGATCACCGCGGCGCTCAAGCCATACCAGCGACCATTAGTGATGCCAACAAGGCTGGGCCAGTTATGAATTCATTCCATACCCCCCGCCCGTCAGGGTCCCGGAGGCAGGCTGCGAGGCTTGAGAGACCGATGGCGACGATGATCGTCGCGAGAACCGCAAACCCAATCGCGTACCGCAGCCCCTGCCGCCCCGGCGCGGATGTCTGTGGTTCGACTGTTCTCCACGCTTGGACTCATGCTTGCCTGTCTGAACATAGGACACGTCTGCTCGAGGCGCCTGTTAGACGGCGGCCCCAGCTGAGGCCTGCCGCTCGCCGCGATACTGGCTCACTGCAAATACCACCAGGATGACGGCGCCCGCTGCGAGATAGAAGGCTCGCTCGCGACCCATCCAGCCCGCCAGGAATGGAAGCACGACCAGGGCGATGCCCACCATCAACTCCAAAGCCCCGTGACCACTGAGGGGCAGCGGCCGCCGCCCGGTCCCTGCGAACTCGGTGCTCAAGGTGACCGCGAGGTGCACAACGGCGAGGGCGTACGCGAGAATCGCGGCGAATCCAGCGAGGGGCACGATGGTCGGAGCCAGCGCGAACGCCACCACCGTTACGAAGTCGAGGATCCGGTGCAGCTGGGGAGTTACGAAGCGCATGAGCCGTCCTTGAAGTGCCCGGTCAGGGTCGAGTGGATGTAGGCATTCCTTTGAACATCAGCCGCGTCCGCTTCAGGCGCCGGTTGCGCGCCGGTGCTGGCTTCGAGACAGGTGATCACTGTGCGTATTCGGTGGAGCGGAACCACTGCGCCCAGGTCGCCGGGTAGGCTCCTCCATTCGTGAAGCAAGTCGAGTTGTTGCAGGGCAGCTTCGACATGCTGCGTCACGTTCGCCTGGAGCCAGGCACGCGACACGATCGCCACCTCTCTCTCCGCCGCGCCACCGTACGGAAGCTGCCCCTCGTCCCGGAACAGGAATCTGGGTTCGCCCGCGAAGGGGGTCTGAAGCCGGTAGTTGCCGGCCGAGGCCCCATCGCTGAGGACGAACGTAATGGTGCCACCATCGCGCCACAGCATGACGTCGCTGACGTGCATCAGTGTCGGCGCCTGTGGCGTCACCGTGAAGCCTTTGCTGTAGGGCAAGAGATCCGGGTGCCGACCGCGGAGCCCAGATGCAGTGGCCTGTCTTTGCTTCCTCCGAAGCTCCAGCTCTCAACGGCAGTCCCTGCCAAGCTATCACCCCGCAAGGCCATCGTGACTTCAACGCCCTGCCCTTCCATTCCCGTCACACTGCGGAGTTGGAGGGAATCGCCCGGCAACGCGTACCAATACAGGGCCGGAGACCACTTCCCCTTCGGCGCCAGGAACTCGGCGAGCCGTTGTGCGGTGTCCGATCGGAGGAACGTTGAATCGAGGCGAACTTGCCAGGTGCCAGGATCGCCGGCCGTCGCGGGGAAAGAGACTGCATAGCAGCCGTAAACCCGCCGCTGAGCCTGCGTAAGGGGAGCCGGCTGTGGACCAGGGTAGCGGAACGACGCGCACGCCTCAGCGAAGAGGAGAACCGGCCAGAGGCGCAGCGATATCACCAATCTCATCGCCGCAGCCTGACGATCGAGCCTGCGCAGCGGCGGCGTGCCGAAAGGGAATTCATTCCATGTTCCTCACGGCATTTCGGCCGCCCGCTTCAGTGCTCGATTCCGCCTCATCAACAACCGACGCAGGTAGGGGCCCACAACCAGCCAATCCGCCAGCGCTCCTAGGACTCCCAGCGGGCTCCTGAACTCGACGTCGTCCCGCATCGTCGTGCCCCCATGCTCCGACGCGAAACGGTGATCGTGCACGAAGGCGGCGAAAGGTCCTGACATCATTGAATCCTGGAAGTAGCGAGGCCGCTCATAGGCGGTAATCCGTGATCTCAGGCGCAGCCGAACCCCAAGGTGGCGGGCTTCCCACGTCACCTCCTGACCCATCCCCATGAGGCCGGAGGTCGTTCCCGCCACCGCACGCTCGCCACTGGCGCGCATGCCATCGAGGTGCTGCTCGACACTGCGCGCCAAGTCGAAGCAGCGCTCGACGGGGCGCGCCTATGGCCGTGGTCAGGACGATCGCGGGCACGATGTTCCCTCGGCTGTCTGACGAATCGCGCCTGGGCGGCGGCGCACCGAAAACGATTTCATTCCATAGTCCTCGCGCCGTCCGCTCCGGGCGCCGTTAGACCGCCCCACTCTCCCCACCTTGTCTGACATACAGAGGGACCGAAGCTTCCTGTTTGCCATCCACCGCCAGGTTTACCGCGTACGTGCCAGGCTTGGCAAGTGGAAGAGTCTGGATGCCAAGGATGACATTCACCGACGCTGTCTCACTGTGATCGACGAATGAGACGCCAAGGTGGCCCTCGATGTTGGGCATGACGAGCTCGCCGTCATCATCGACGACGTGTATCCGAATGGTGTGCGGTCCTTCCTCGATCCGACTGAAGCGGATTCTGAGAGCGATCGAGCATTGCTGGTGCGTGGTTGGGAACGAGGGTGAGGTGATGGTGTCGAACGCTCCCAGCAAGGAGAGTTTCGCGTTGTAGTCCGCCGCTGCATCGCACAGCGTGAGTATCTCGACCTGCACCAGTGCCTCGCGGTTGGGGCTGTCTAACACCTCGCGCCTGAACGGCGCGGCAGATGAATAGACGTGCTTAGTCCTTTGAACATAGGCCGCTTCGGCTTCAGGCGCCTGTTAGGCAGCGTCACCTCCTGCTCCGGGACCCGAGGACCGCGCCCACACCGGCAGCCACGATGAGGACCGGGACCAGCCAGGCATCCAGCGCCCGCCCCGAGCCCGTCGTGGGTCGCTCGTACGACTGCAGCATCAGCATCAGGCCAACGCCTGCGCCCACTATCGCACCAAGGACGGCCCGGAGAACTCGATCACTGCGGCGGAGATCATCGTCGCTCACGACGCTGCCTAACGAATCGCGCCTGAGCAGCGGCGCGGCCCGAGAATACGCGCTTCTCTTCCTCGAATCATGGACGCGTCCGCTCCAGGCGCTTGTTAGGCAGGCACCCCTAGTGTTGGAACGATCCCTCGCCAAGAGCGACGCCATGCGCATAGACCTGCACATCGTACGAGTGCCCCATCACGAGCGCCACGGGGCCAAACACAGTCTCCATCCCAAGCGGCGGACGACCGTAACTAATCGGGGGCGAGACCCGAGCAATCCCGGTACCCCGCGCCAGCCATTGTGGCTGGTCCCCGCCGGCAGATGGGGGCAGTACGAGCGATACCATAACCTGATCAATGGTGCAATCGCCGCTCCACGAGATCCCAGGCTCGGGCCCATTTGCGACGGATACCGAGACGAATCCGGAGCATAGGGGGGCGGCGGGGTTGTTGCAGGTCGTGAGCACCGAGGCCGTACCGGCGACGAGGCAGATCGTAACCCTGCTCGGCATCGAACGTGCCCCGCCTAACGAATCGCGCCTAAGCGGCGCGGCAGATGAATAGACGTAGTCATTCCTCTTAACATAGGCCGCGTCCGCTTGAGGCGCCTGTTAGGCGGCCAGCGCTACCGAATCGCTCGCAACAGCAAGATGACCACCACGCCGAGCGCTAGACAAAAGAACACCAAGTTGAAAATGGTACTCGCCCCAACACCTGGCTCTAAGACTGCACGGCCGGGCCTACGAGGATCATAGCGCACCCGAACGTTAGAGCTCACGAGATAGGGAGAGAGGCGCGACTCCGCCGAAGCTCGAAGAAAATATCCGTTGTTGCCGAATCGAAGACGCTTGCCTTGATACTTGGTCCCCGCCACCAGATACGAGTAGATCACCGTGGGGGTGTAACCGCGGCTGAAGCGGCTCGGTTCTTCTTCGATGCTCCAGGACTCGACCTCTCCGGGCACAAGCGGCCAGCGATATGCAAGGATGCCTTCCAGTGCCGACCAGAGATAGTAGATCGCGATGCTGCCGAATAGAGCCGTAAACACGGACGCAGGAACCCAAGCAGGAGCGTGAGTGAGGAGGTCGCGCACGGGACTGGTTGGCCGCCTAACGCATCGCGCCTGAGCGGCGCGGCCAGAGAATAAACGCTTCTGTTCCTCTAATCATTGGACGCGTCCGCTCCAGGCGCCTGTTAGGCGGCGTCACGAAACGTCCATTCAACAATGGCCGTCGGGATTCCGTGCTGCTCGGCGGCCGCCATAAACCGCCGTTGGTCCTCGCTTGGCTTGTCCAAGTCGCGGCACTTCACTTCAACTAGCCTGAACTGGTCCTTATCTGTTCGCCAAATGACCAGGTCGGGACAGCCCCTTGTGAGGCCTGCGCGCATAGATCTCTTCGAGCGTTCTGGCAACGAACATTGGCAGCGGCTCCCGGCGTGTCTCGAACGTCTTCTTCCCCGAGGCGGCCGGAACGAGATCGACAACCCCGCTCGCCTTTGCACGGGTGTTCAGCCATACACCTTGCTCGGCGGGACCCATTTCACGCGCCAACACCGCGAGCTCGGCAGGAAGCGCGCGCGATCTCACCTTGACGAGCGGTTTCCGCCACCAATAGGACCCAGCCCTGGAGAATCGAAGGACTGAGGGCACGACGCCGCCTAACGAATCGCGCCTGAGCGGCGCGCCAGGTGAATAGACGGTTTCATTCCTTTGATCATACGGCGCGTCCGCCCCAGGCGCCTGTTAGGCAGCAGCGCCGGATCCACAGGCAACTCGATGCAAACGAACCGGGGCCGTAGGCGACGACATGGACGGCCGGCCGACTTCAAACCTTTCCGCGCGACCCGTAAAACCTGAGTCACTAGACGCGAAGTGGACTCGAATTCCCATCACGGTATCAGTCCATACGAGATGCACAGTGTCCTGCGTAACGGTCCAAACGGGGGGAATCTGCTGATGGTACTCCCCGAAGATATTTGGGCCCAAACTGTAACCCTCTCTCGAAGCCAGAGCCCGGCTGCGGAGGAGGATTGTATCCGGCAGGACTCTACGGTTGCGAGGCGAAGCCGAATCTGGCGCCCAGGCTCCAACCGACACCTGGTAGCACCCAGCCCATGAACGCGCTGCGACGGGGGCGGCATTGCACCCGACCAGGGACAGATCAAGCACAAGGATCGACACGAAAGAGGGTCGCACGTGCGTAGCTGCTGCCTAACGCATCGCGCCTGAGCGGCGCGGCCAGAGAATAAACGCTTCTGTTCCTCTAATCATTGGACGCGTCCGCTCCAGACGCCTGTTAGGCAGCTCCGTCCCATCGCCATCACTGTGTCAGTCTCCCGGAAAAACGTGCACGGAGCCACCCCGGTATCTCTGCCACTCGATATCTGGCTCCTGCGCGTGTCAACGCCAAGCCATATGGGCGAATGGCGGTTTCAAACGAGGCCAGGTCACTGGCCGACGTAGACGAATCGATGACGGGGCGGTACGTGGTTAGGACGTGCGCGACAAACCCTTGGACCAGGGCGAAGGCCGAGTCGTTCCGGACCGAGGGCCCAGACCGGAAGCGAACCAAGGCGAATACGACCGAGCACCTGACCGCGACCAGAAGGGAGTCCGGGAGCGACGCTAGGTACTGCCTGAGATGCGTTAGCGGGTCTGCGTCGGCGGTATCGAGCTGATGTGTTCGACAAGTTGGTGGCTCGTCCGCGAGATCGAGGCGCAGCAATTCGTGACCAACCCATCGGTAGAACACGGGGGGGTCTGAACAGACCGACTCGCCCTTGGCCTTGGGATCCGCAACCAAGAGGTCGCTGTCAATCCGGTGATCTTCACCGGCGCACGTGCTTGGGCCTCCGTACACTTTTCCCGTCCGTTCGTCGACAATCAAAACACTACCGCAACTTGTTCCACAGCTGGCGTCAACTATTCGGAAATGACCAGCGAAGTTGGGGCCCTGGACGGCCTCGGCGCTGACGAGCTCCTTCATATTATAGGGGCCGTCGGACGGGATGGTGCCCAGGTCAACGACCGCGATTGGACCTGTGAAATGCTCGGCAATCGGAAAATCGCGAAACTGAACTCGCGCGCGCCCCTGTGCAGCGAGACTACTTGAAACGAGTATAGCGGTGGCAACGCTTGCAAGAATCGAGCGAATCATTGGCTACCTGAGCCGCCTAACGAATCGCGCCTGAGCAGCGCGGCAGATGAATAGACGTAGTCATTCCTTTGAACATAGGCCGCGTCTGCTCCAGGCGCCTGTTAGGCTGCCGCGCTTACGCAAACTGTCTCGCGTCGGCTGCACTCCTCATAAGAAACAGGGTGGCCATTGCGCACATGGCTCCCAACACAGCACAGACCAAGAAGACGAAGAGCAGGTTGTCGGTAAAGAAGTGCGGATCCCGAAGTTTTGCCATCCGATAGATCAAGAATGCTGTACCTACGGCCACGCAGCCGCCGGCTCCCCACAACGCGATTCTGAGACGCGACAACTTCTGAATTGAGCGACGGCCCTCCGCCAACGCGACGAGAGTCGCAAAGAGAGCTCCGCTTGCAGCACCCCACAGCATCCAGGCAGCGGCGATTCGCAGCGCCAGACCGGCAGGCTTAGGGACGTCCGAAGAAAACACCAGGCTCGACCGGATTCCCAAGGCCAGCCCTGGTGGGAGCCACGCAATCCCCCACAGTGCCGCGATCATCGCTACTGCCCGGAGTCTTCGAAGCATTCGTAGCGGCAGCCTAACGAATCGCGCCTGAGCGGCGCGGCCAAAAAATGAAGGCTTCTCTTCCTCTAATCATGGACGCGTCCGCTCCAGGCGCCTGTTAGACGGACGAGCCAAGCCGAAGCCACGATTGGTACCGCTCCCAATCGGCCTCCCACGCGGCTTCCCGGGCCTCCCGACGGGCCGAGGACGTTAGTAACCCGCTTGATGGGTACTCAGCGGCGACAATCACGTCCCTCCAATCTCGTTGTGCCATCTCAGCCCCCTTGGCCACCCCTCGCGTTCATCAACCACCGGCACAGGTTGGGATCGCATCTCGTCCGTCTAACGAATTGCGCCTGAGCAGCGGCGCGCTGAAAAAGAATTCATTCCATAAACCTCGCGCACCGTCTGCTCCAGGCGCCTGTTAGACGGCGGCATCTGGGATCTCCAAGGCCCGCACCACGATAACGAGCACCGCGAGCTGACAGCACGCACCAAGGAGCACCATCCCGAAAGAAAGCCCAACAGCGGGGCTCGCTGCCTCAGTGATGACACGGACCACGCCGGCGGCGCTTGCAAACGTGGGGATTCCCACCCACGCTGCCAGGATTAGGGCGGCTTTCGGAACCCACCGTGCGCGAACCCACGCGCCGACGCCAATGACGATTCCCGCCACAAACACCGTCGCAAAGTGGAGCCCCTGCACGACCCCGAAGGTGGAATTCCACGGCAGCGCGAGCCCGAGATACCCGTACAAGACGGAAGTCAGGATTTCGAGGGGAGTCAGAACGCGGGTTCTCATATAGACCGAGTGTTTAACCGCCGTCTAACGAAGCGCGCCTGAGCGGCGGCGCGCTGACAATAAATTCATTCCATCATCCTCGCGCGCCGTCCGCTCCAGGCGCCTGTTAGGCACCACGCCCACCTAGTGCGTCCCCAAGGGAGTAGTAATCGCCGTCGTGTCCGAATCTTGGAGGCGAACACGGAGCTGTCTCGGGATAAACGGCCCAGGCGGTGTCAATGCAACGGTAACGG
>DASQIZ010000002.1:0-52609 GCA_035631315.1 Gemmatimonadales bacterium | reverse complement strand
TAAAACCACCAGTTTCACCAATTCTAAATTTGACTTTGAAATAAAGTCACTCGTGTCGAGTGACATGGCTCACAATTCCTCAGGGTACGTGGACTGCATTACCCACATGTAGTCAGTTCACCCCCAATCTGGAGTGAGGTATGAAGTCCACACGCTTTTTGCTCGTCGCTGCACTGGTCTTCGTCGCAGCGAGCTGCACGGACCGTAGCCCCATGGGTGTCACGGCGGACCAGCCGACGTCGGTCGCCGCCACCAAGGCCACCACGGGTCAGCAGAATGACCTGCTGGGCGGCCTCCTGCAGTCGATCGGACTGCTGAGGTGCTCGCCGCTCGCTCCGGCGACCACCACGGCCACGATCGGTCCTTGGGGGGGGTCGCTGAAAGTCGGTCCCCACACCTTCACGGTGCCCGCGGGTGCGCTCTCGCAGAACGTGACCATCACCGCGTCGCTCTCGGCCGACACGGTCAACGCGATCACGTTTATGCCTGAAGGGCTCCAGTTCGCGAAACCTGCGTCCCTGACGATGAGCTACGCGAACTGCAACCTGCTCGGAATCCTGTTGCCCAAGCAGATCGCGTATACGAACGACAACTACGGCATCCTGTCGCTGCTGTTGTCCGTCGACAACATCCTGGCCCGGAAGGTGACGGGGCAGGTCTGGCACTTCTCGCACTACGCGGTGGCCTGGTAAGGAACCATGATTCCCGCCACTCCACTCGGCGGATCTCCCGTGCGGTCGCTCACCGGCTCCAGACGGGCGAGCGACATCCTGCACGAGGCCCGCGCCCAGGAACGGGCGGGGTGCATGCCGGAGGCGCTGGCCAGCTACGAGGATGCCATCGCGACATCTGAGCGGGCGGGTGAAGATCGAGTCCTGGCGGAAGCGTTGCGGCGCGTGGCGGTCGTGCAGTACCGCCGCAACCAGGTGGACGACGCGCGCGCGCTGTGCCATCGCAGCGTGGAGGTGGCACGGCGCATCGCGGATCCACTGCTCGTTGCCGAAGCGCTGAATACGCTGGGCGTGCTGGATCTCCAGACCGGCCGGCTTGAAGACGCGGACAAGACATTCCGGGAAGCTCTCGCACAGGGCGGCGTGAGCCGCGAGCTCATGGCCCGGGCGGAGCAGAACCTCGGCATCCTCGCCAACATTCGCGGTGACCACCGCGAAGCGAACACGCACTATCTGGGATCCCTCGAAGCGTACCGGGCCTGCGGTGACGAGCACGGCTGCGCCATCGCGTATCACAATCTGGGCATGGTGAGCGCCGACGAGGGCCTCTTCGACGACGCGGACAAGTACTTCAACGAGAGCTACGCCGTCGCGGAGCGGACTGGTGAAGTCGAGCTGCAGGGTCTCTGCCTGGTCAATCACGCCGACGTCAACGTCGAACGACAGCAGTTCGAGGAAGCCCGTCGGAAGGCCGAAGCGGCCTTGGTGCTCTTCGATCAGCTGGGGGACAAGGGCTCCAAGTCCGTCGCTTACCGGGTAATCGGCGTCGTCTACCGCGAAACCGGCAAGGGGGCGTTGGCCGAGTCGCGGTTGCGGTCGTCGATCGAGCTGGCGGGGACGGCCGGCTCGGTACTCTGGGAAGCTGAATCGACGCGCGAGCTGGCGATTCTGTACCAGGGGATGGGCCGAAACCAGGAAGCCCTGACTCTCCTGAACCGTGCCTATCGCCTCTTCTCGCGGCTCGATGCACGCGTCGACCTGATCAACATCGGCGGCAAGGTTGCCGCACTAGAAGGCACCTACCTCACGGTCGTCAGGGACTGGGGTCAGTCGATTGAATCGAGCGACACCTACACCTACGGTCACTGCGAGCGCGTGGCGAACTACGCCCAGGCGGTCGCGAAGGCTGCGGGCCTGGACGATGTCGCTCTGACCACGATTCGTCTGGGCGCGTACCTCCACGACCTGGGCAAGGTGAAGGTGCCGCACGAAGTCCTGAACAAGCCGGGCAAGCTGACCGACGAGGAATTCGCGATCGTGAAGATGCACCCGGTCTGGGGCGTGGAGCTCCTGGCCGCGGTGGAATTCCCCTGGGACCTGAAGCCCATCATTCGCTGGCACCACGAGCGCTACGACGGCACCGGCTACCCCGATCGCCTCAAAGGCGACGAGTTCCCGGTCTCGGCGCAGGTCGTGGGCATCGTCGACGTCTACGACGCGCTGACCACGAACCGCCCGTATCGCCCCAGCCTCTCGCACGAGACCGCGCTGGCCGAGATCACCAAGTGCAAGCAGTGGTGGTCGCCGCGGGTGTTCGAAGCATTCCTGGCCGCACTGCCCGAGATCCAGGAAGCCTCGAAAAAAAAACTTGAGTTGATCGCCGCCATCGCGTAATTGCGAGCTCCGCCGGCCAGCACGCCCCGTGCATGGATCCCGGTTCAAAAGCGTCTCTATCGCCAGGTTGCTCAACGGCACGAGTTCGGGCCGTTCCGTTCTGGGACGCTTACCGCCTGAGGGGAGCCTGCGCAGTTTATGTGGTATATGATCCCAATTCGCGCAGGCTTCATCGTCGCCGCGACGTCATTGCTGGCGACTTCCGGCTGGTCCCCGCCCCCAACCACGTCACCTATGCTCACGGCGATGAGCTTCGAGCTCAACCGGGAGATGCGCGGGTTCGCGTCCCAGCCGACCCCTCCTTACTTCATTTCTTACGAAATCGCCGAGGCGAACACGGCGACGATCCGCGGATCGTTCGGCGCGATCGACGAAAACATCCGCGAGCGGCACCGCTCGCTGATCGTCGACCTGCGGGTCGGCACGCCCAAGCTGGACAATACGCATGGGGCGCGAAGCGGATTCTTTGGCGTGGCCGCACTGATGGGACTCGGAGGATTCACCGCGGTGCCACTCGACGACGACACGGCCGCGGTCCGCGCGGTGCTGTGGTCCCAGACCGACCAGCGTTTCAAGACGGCGGTCCAGACGCTGTCTTCCGCGCACACCAACGCCGCGCTGACCGTACAGGCGGAAGACACCTCGGCGGACTTCTCACCTGAACCCCAAGCTCAGGACGTCCAGCCCGTCGCGCCGCTCACGATCGACACGGCGCTATGGGCTTCAAAGATCCGGCTCTACACCGCCCCCTTCGCGAGGGTCAAGGACATCTACTCCGGCGAAGCGGTGCTCAACGCCACGGTAGAGACGCGGTGGTACGTGAACAGCGAGGGCACGCGGATTCAAACGTCGCAGCCTTATTACCGGCTTCTCATCAGCGCGTTCTCAAAAGCGGATGACGGTATGGAGTTGCCCAAGTACCAGTCGTGGATGGCGCTTACCCCTCAGGATTTGCCCAACGACTCCACCGTGCATGCGGCGGTGGCGCAGATGATCGCTGATCTCCATGCGCTCCGGGTGGCCCCGGTGGCCGAGCCCTTTACGGGACCCGCGGTGCTCTCCGGACGCGCCAGCGCCGTCTTTTTCCACGAAGTGTTCGGGCACCGGGTCGAAGGGCATCGGCAGAAGCGGGAGGACGAGGGTCAGACCTTCAAGAAGTCCGTCAACCAGTCCGTGCTCCCTGCCGGCTTCTCGGTCTATTCGGATCCCACCCTCTCGCGCGAGGGGCAGACCGACTTGGCCGGTTACTATCGGTACGACGACGAAGGCGTCCTGGCGCGGAAAGTCACGGTGGTTGACGACGGGGTCTTACGGAACTTCCTGATGTCCCGCTCTCCCATCGAGGGATTCCCCAGCTCGAACGGCCACGGACGCGGCCAGATCGGTATGCCCCCGGTAGCCCGCCAATCGAACCTGATCATTACGGCCGCGCACCCGAAGACCCACGCGGAGCTGAAGCAGATGCTGATCGACGAGATCAAGCGTCAGCAGAAGCCATTCGGTCTGCTCTTCGACGATATCGAAGGAGGCTTCACCATCACCGAACGTGGGGTACCCAACGCGTTCGACGTACTCCCCATCATGGTCTACCGGGTGTATCCGGATGGTCGCGAAGAGCTGGTACGCGGCGTCGACTTCGTTGGCACGCCCCTCACCGTCTTCAGCCAGATTCTTGCAGCCGACGACCAGGTGGCCGTCTTCAACGGAATGTGCGGCGCCGAGTCGGGATGGGTGCCCGTGTCCGCGGTCTCCCCGGGGATCCTCCTGAAGCAGATCGAAGTCCAGAAGAAGACGAAGGACAACGGCCGTCCCCCGATTCTGCCGGCCCCCGACTCGGGAGCGTCCCGATGAATCGCGGCTTCTGGCTGCTCGCCTTTCTGCCGGTCCTCGGACCAGCCCTTCGGGCGCAGTCCGACGTGGTCCGCCGAGCGATGCGCGATGAGATGGCCCGCTCGATGACGGCGCTGCACCTCGATACGATGCCGGCACCCTATTTCATTTCCTACCGGATCGATGACGTCCGGCACACGGGCGTTTCGTCCAGTCTGGGGGGACTGTCGGAGAGCGGGCAGTCGCGGTCCCGTCGCCTCACCGTCGAAGTGCGCATCGGCAGTTACGCGTTCGACAACACCAACTACTTCGGAGCGTCTGGACCTGCCGCCTTCGCAGCTCTCGCGGGGATGGGTTTCGGGGACGCCGAGGAGATCCCGCTGGATGACGACTACCTGGCCATCCGACGCCAGCTGTGGCTCGCCACCGACGCGGCCTACAAGCGCGCCCTCGAAGAGCTGGCCGGGAAGCGCGCGGCCCTCGCGAACACCCAGGCCCGTTCCGATTCTCTGCCGGACTTCGCCCACGCGACTCCCGCTCAGACTACGGACGTCCGACCCGATTCGGTCGCCGACCGCAAGGCGGCTGAGGCACTGGCGCGGGACCTCTCCGCGACGCTGATGACATATCCGGACTTACAGCGCTCTCAGGTTTCGATTCTGGGGGTGGATGTGTACACGGAGTACCTGAACAGCGAGGGCACCAGGTTCGGGCGCGCGGTTCCCTGGTGGCAGCTCACAGTGACTGCCGGTACGCAGGCCGCAGACGGGATGGTGCTGTATCGGTCATTCGCGGTGCAGGCACCGTCGTTCAGCGGGTTGCCTGCGCGGGCCGACGCCCTCGCCCGGGCCCACCGCCTGGGTGACGACCTCGAGCGCCAGCGTACGGACTCGGTCGCCTCGATTTACCACGGACCGGTGCTGATCACTGGTGAGGCGGCGGCACAGGTCTTCGCGCGGGTCTTCGGGGCCCAGCTGATCGCCCGCCGGAGCTCGGTGTCCAGCAACCCGATCTTCGCACGGATGATGGGCGCATCGCTGGAAGACGAGATTGGCAGCAGGGTAATCGCCCGCTTCCTCAACATCAGTGATGACCCCACCCTCACCACCGTCGCCGGCCACTACGTCGGCGGCTACCGCGTCGATGATGAGGGAGTGACGACCAGGCGCACGGCCCTCGTGAGTCACGGAATCCTGAAGAGCCTGCTGGGCACCCGGGAACCGGCCAAGGGCGCGGAGCGGTCGACGGGAAACAACCGTGGCGGGGCGGCCGACATCAGCACCATGATCGTTACGGCGGACAGCGGCCTTTCGGACTCGGCGATGAAGAAGAAACTCCTGGCGCTCGTATCCGATCGTGGGGCGTCCTACGGCATCATCGTCCGTTCCATCGCGGATGGCTCGCTGGGGTTCGGCGGCGCGATGGCCATGTTTGCGAACGTCGTCCGCGGAATGAACGGTCTGAGCCTGCCGCTCACCGACGCGGTCCGGGTGTACCCCGACGGGCACGAGGAGCCGATACGGGGAGGAGGGCTCGGGGATCTCACCCTGGCCTCGTTCCGGGACCTGGTCGCCGCATCCGACTCCTCGTGGACGTGGACGGCCCCCATTCCGGACATGAGTGGCCTGCCGATCCAGTTCGCCGGCCTGATGGACTTTGCGGCGCGACGCCCCCCCTCGTCGTTCGTGGTTCCCGCGCTCTTGTTCGAGGACCTCTCGATCGACGCTCACCAAGGGGACACCCCAAAGCCGCCAGTCGTCCCGCCGCCCTGGGTGAAAGCCGGAAACCACTAGGGCACGCGGACCACCGCCGCCGCGTAATCGACGTTTCGTCGTACATCGCATCGTCGCGGTGCCCGGCCGGGTAGGATGCGGCAACCCGAACCTGGACTGCACCGTGGCCATCGCCTGTTTCATCCGCTATGAAATCGACCCCTTTCAGGTCGACGCCTTCGCCCAGTATGCCACCGTCTGGCTCACGGCCATCCCCCGTCTGGGCGGCGACCTCCTCGGCTACTTCCTGCCTCACGAAGGCACGAACAACGTCGCCTGGGGCATCGTTGCCTTCAATTCGTTGGCGTCGTACGAGGCGTACCGCGCTCGGGTGAAGGCCGACCCCGAGGCCCGCGCCAACTTTGCGTTCGCGTACGACCGACGGCTGATTCTGCGCGAGGAACGGACATTCCTTCGGGTGGTGGACCAGATAGCTTCAAAGCCCACTCCGGAGGCTCGATGACGCGCGCACTCGCTTACGTCTTGCCGGTCGTGATGGCCGCGACCGTATCTGCCCAGCAACCTTCACTGGTGTCCGCATACCAGGCCGACGCCGGCAGAATTATCGCGGCTGCCCAGAGCGACTCGAGTGCCTGGCGCCGGCTGGCCGAGCTTACCGACACTTTCGGGAATCGGATTGCCGGTTCGACCAACCTCGAGCAGGCCATCGATTGGGTGCTCGCGGAGATGAAGAGGGATGGGTTGGCGAACGTCCACGGCGAGCGCGTGATGGTGCCGCACTGGGTACGCGGAACCGAATCGGCCGAGCTGGTCTCTCCTCGCCACGCCCGCCTCCACATGCTGGGGCTCGGCAACAGCGTCGGCACGCCACCAGCCGGTATTACCGCGCCGGTGCTCGTCGTGACGAGTTTCGATGACCTCCAGAAACATGCGAGCGAGGCGAAGGGCAAGATCGTTGTCTTCGACGTTCCGTTCCCACAGGCGGGTGATCCGTTCTTCAACTACGGGAACGTGGTGGCGTACCGCGTGGCGGGGGCGATTCAGGCGGCGAAAGCAGGGGCCGTTGCGAGTCTCATCCGCTCAGTGGCTTCAGGCTCGATGCAGAGCCCGCACACCGGGGTCATGACCTACGACTCCACGACGAAGAAGATCCCCCACGCCGCGCTCTCGGTCGAGGACGCCGAGATGCTGCACCGGATGCAGGAGCGTGGCCAGAAGGTCGTGCTGACGCTCAAGATGCAGGCGCACAGGCTCCCCAACGCCCGGTCCCGCAACGTCGTGGCCGACCTCGTCGGCCGCGAAAAGCCCGACGAAGTCGTGGTGCTCGGCGGTCATATCGACTCGTGGGACGTCGGCGAAGGCGCGATGGATGACGGCGGCGGCGCCGTCGCTGCGTGGGAGGCGGTCAAGCTCCTCCAACGCCTTGGTCTCCATCCGCGTCGCACCGTCCGGGTCGTGCTCTGGACCACGGAGGAGTTCGGTGGCGTGGGCGGTCAGGCGTATGCCAGGGACCACGCGGCGGATCTGCCGAAGCATGTCCTGGGACTCGAGTCCGACAACGGCACCTTCGACCCCCGCGGCTTCATGTACAACGGGACACCGGCGAACCTGCCGTTCGTGAGTCAACTCGATTCATTGCTGTCCGACCTCGGAAATTTTCACAGTGATACGGGATTCGCGGAGACCGATGTGGGACCGATGGGTCAGCAGGGCGTTCCGCTGCTCGGGCTCAAGGTCGAACCGTCCCGCTACTTCTGGTACCACCACACCGACGCCGACATGATGGACAAAATCGATCCCCGGGAGCTGGCGCGGTGTGTTGCCGCGATGGCTGTCGCGGTGTACGTGGCTGCTGACATGCCGGAAGCACTGGCCCACGGGGCGGGGCTGGGGTCGGGCTACTAACTACTGACGTTCAGTCTGACTAGCGCAGGCGAGTCATTCGCCGCACCCAGCGGCCGAATCGCTCGGGCCACGTCGGCGCATCAAACGCATCGACGAGCGCCTGCCGGAACGCCTCCGCCGTCGGCCAGCGCCGGGACGGGCTCCGCTGGAGCGCGCGGTCGATGACGGCCGCGAGGCGCTCCGGCACATGAGGCGCCCGGTCGAAGAGGGGTGGCACGTCCAGGGTCGCACGCTGGGCGATCTGGGCCATCGGGGATCCGCCCCGGAAGGGCAGCTCGCCGGCGAGCGCGAGGTACGCGACCAGGCCGAGTGAGTACACATCGCTGCGATGATCGGCTTCCCACGACCCGAGCGCCTGCTCCGGTGACATGAACTCAGGAGTCCCGAACCGTCTGGTCGACTCGGCCCGTGAGTGCTCGGATGTGCGCAGGGTCGCGATGCCGAAATCGGTGATGAAGGGCCACTGATCGTCGGCATGCAGAAGGATGTTTGCCGGCTTCACATCGCGGTGCACCACGCCCCGCTGATGCATGAGTGAGAGCGCGTCGGCGATGGGCGAGAGCAGGCGGATCGTGGTCACCGGATCGAGCCGGACCCCGCCCGAGAGCCGCGACGACAGAGAGCCTCCGGGCACGTACCGCATCACCGCCACCGCGGTCTCGCGCCGGAGTATGAATTCATAGCAGGGGACGATGTTCGGATGGTTGAGGCGGCTGGCGATGAGCGCCTCGCGCCGGAACCGCTCACGATCCTCGACCGAGGCCGAAAGACCGGGACGGAGGACCTTCAGAGCCACGCGTCGAGACTCGAGCCGATCCCACCCCAGAAACACGCGGCTCATTCCGCCCTGACCCAGCTCGCGCACGACGTCGTAGCGGTGACCCAGCGCTTCCGTGAGCCGGGCACGCTCGTACGAGAGTCGTCCAGTTTCGAGTAACGCGAGCCGTGGTGCCGCCACAACCGTCCCTTGAAGGATCTGATTCCACCTGTGCTAAGGCACGCTCCGTGCCGACTCCGCAGTCCTGCAACTGATTGGATCGCAATGCAATAGGAGATTTGCTCCGGCGGGCGCTGTACCGGTCGCGGGATTGGTCGTCCCGGAACCGGACAGCCGAAGACTCGTCCTATCACCCCATGAGATGCCGCGAGGGTGCGGAGGGTTGCGACAAACAAGAGGGGGAGTCCCGTGCGGGACTCCCCCAGAACTTCATTCAGCAGGGACTGCTAGTGGTCGCCGCCCGAATCGGCCTCGAACCGGATGAAGAACGCCGTGATTTCGGTGGTCGTGACGGGTTTACCCACGCCTTCGGCGCGGACGCGGAGTGCGGTGTCGGCTACGGCTTTCGCGACGGCGCTGAGATTCGCGAGTCCGCCATCCATCGTCATGAAATGTGTCGAATCCGTCAGGTCGATCGTCGTGCCGTCTGCCAGGGTGACTTTGTTCCCCATGGTGTCGGCCACGGTGACTTTTCCTTCGAACCCGACCACCATGGGTTCGAACTCGTGGAAGTCGCGAATACGGAACCGGACTTCGACGGCGTCGATCGTGTCAGCCCCGGCCTTTATCCCGAAGCCGGCGGCATCGACGGTGTCGCCCGCGGCGAGGGCCGCGGCGACTGCCGAGAGAGAGTTCAGCGGATTGTCGAAGTCTTCGTCATGGTCGTCGGGGTGCTCGATTTCGCCACCCACCGGAACCTTGATGACGGTGCCGGCGCTGTCCGAGAGCGTCGCCGTGCCACCCGTCGTATCGACGCTCTTCACGCGGCCCTCGAAATGGATCGCGCCCATCGTATTGTGCCGGTTCGCATTGATCCGCGTCTTGTGATCGGTCACGTCGATCCCGAAGGGCACATTCAACACGGTGAGGAACGCATCAGGGGGCGGCGTGGCGGCGTTCGCGAGATTCGCCGCCGTGACGTTCATCTCGATGGTCGGCCGGTCGGCGTTGTCGTCGAGACGCAGCGCATCCGCGTGGAACGAGCCGTCGGTCGGAGCTTGCGGCGTCGCCGGCGCGGCCCGGATCGCGACGATCGCGGGATGACGCCCCGCGGCGAGTGCGGCCTGCAGACGACTGATGAACCCGGCCTCGCCCATCGCGGCGGAATCGTCGGAATCCATATCGTCGTGCCAGCCTTCGAATTTCGTCGTGGCGTCGAACGAGACCTTGATGCCGCCGAGCGACAGGACCACGTCGCCGGTCGCGCCGGTATCGAGCGAGGCGACCTCGCTGACGATGCGTTCAGGCGCGTTGATCTGGTCGCCCTGTCGCACCCGGACGCTGCTCGCGGTCGTGGTTCCCGGGATCACGCGGATCGAGACGCGTGAGGTTCCACTCGAGAGGATGGTCGAGAAACCACCGAGACTGATTTGATCCGCGAAGATGCTCGAGCCGGGGTCCGGCTGCTTGGCGCCGGTCATACTGCTGTTATCGCATGCGGTGACGGTCATGGCGGCGGCCGCGAACAGGAGCAGCGGAGCCGCACGGAGATTACGCATCGAAATCCTCCTGCGGGGTTCTTGGAAACAGGTGGAGCGCTTTCTTAGAATACCCGGCATTTCCCCTATTCGTCACCGGGGAGCAACGTTCGAAACTGGTGTGGTCTAACGACTTGTGCGGTAGGTCACACTTTGGAGGGTCGGACGGCAGAGCCTGCTTCGTCGGAGAAACGAATCGCGCTCTGCCGCCCGTCGATTGCTTAGTTCACGACGCCCTTCATGTAGCGCTCCAACCACGCGAAGGTCGCGTTCTGGATATCCAGGTAGGACGCGAGGTCGTACGCCGCCCCATGGTGACCCTCAGGAAACATCATGAGGGGGGCCGGATGCCCCGCTTCATCAAGGGCCGTGATCAACTGCATGGTGTTCTGGGGATGGACGTTGTCATCCATCATCGAATGCACCAGGAGCAGATGCCCGGTCAGCTTGGACGCTTGCTCGATCGGTGAGCTCTCGGCGTAGCCGGCCTGATTGTCGCCGAGCAGGCCCATGTAGCGCTCGGTGTAGATGGTGTCATACAGGCGCCAATCGGCAACCGCGGAGTTCGCCACACCCACTGGGAAGAGATCGGGATACATCTCCATCGTGATCAGGGTGCTGAACCCGCCGTAGCTCGTACCGATGATCGCCACGTGCTTGGAGTCGACATACGGCAGCGTCGCGAGATACTTGGCCGCTTCGGCGAAGTCGTGCGCTTCATACTTGCCGAGGTGCTTGTACGCCGCCTTCATGAATGTGCTGCCATAGTTGTTCGCCGGCCGGTTGTTCAGGCCGATGACGATATAGCCTTGCTCGGCGAGCCACTCATCCCATCCACTCGCGCTCCAGTCGTTGTAGACCTGTTGGGACCCGGGGCCGCCGTAGATGTCGAACACGACGGGGTACCTCTTGGCGGGATCGAAGGGGATCGGCTTGACGATCGACCCGTCCAGCCGGACCGAGTCCGATGTCGTGAACGAGAAGATCTCGGGAGCCGAAAACTCGTGTGACGCCATCCAGGTCTTGACCTGTTCGTTGCCCTCGATCGTCTTCACCAGCTTCTGTCCGGTGGCCCACAGCTCGACCTGTTGAGGCGACGTCAGGGATGACCACCGGTCGGTGTAGTAGCGCGTGTCCGGAGACATGTTGATGTGGTGATTGCCGGCGGTGGTGGTCAAGCGCTTCGTGCCGGTGCCGTCCACGTGGATTTCGTACAGCTGGCGCTCCAGGGGCGACACCTGGGTGGACGTGTAGTAGATGAGCCCCCGCGCCGGATCCATGCCCTCCACCCGTGCGACGATCCATTTCCCCTTCGTAACCTGGTTGAGCAGGCGGCCGGAATAGTCGTACCGGTAGATATGCTGCCAGCCATCCTCGTCGCCGAGCCAGTAGAACTCCGTGCGGCCCGCGGGGAACGTCATGAGGTCGTTGACGCCCGCGTAGAAGTCGTAGACGTCGATCCAGGTGTTCGAGGTCTTCGTGAGCACCAGCCTCTTGCCGCCCGTCTTCACGTCGAAGAAGAAGAGGCGCATCGTGTCCTGCCGGCGGTTCAGCGTCACCACGGCGAGAGTGTCGGCCCGGCTGGTCCAGTAGAGGCGGGGCACGTAGTACTCGCCGGCGAGACCCGGATTCAGCCATACGCTGGCTCCGGACTTCACGTCCACCACTCCGATCTTCACCGTGGGGTTCGAGTCGCCCGGCTGCGGGATCCGGATCTTGGTCCAGTCCTGATGCAGGCCCTGATAATCCGAGAATTGGACGACCGGTTCGGCGTGCTCGTCCACCTGCCAGTACGCGATGTGCCGGGAGTCAGGGGACCACTTCCATGCCTGGGCCTGCCCGAACTCTTCCTCATATACCCAGTCGAAATGGCCGTTGTAGACCAGCTCGGAGGCATCCTTCGTCAGCTGAGTCTCGTGCTTCGACGCGAAATCGTAGACGTACATGTTGCCGCCGCGCTCGAGGCCCAGCATCCCTCCATCGGGCGACAGCTCGGCGCTGCGGGCATCCCGCGTGGCCAGCTTGAGGGCGTGATCGGCGATCGAGTAGACGTAGAAGTCCTGGATCCCGGACCGGCGGTAGATCGGCCGGAAGTTGGTCTCGAACACCAGGTTCCTGGAGTCCGCCGTCCACTGGAAGTCGTTGTACGAGAAGGGCGCGGTGGAGTCGGGGAAGGTCAGTCCGCTGCCGTTGAAGACCAGGGTGTCTTTGCCGGTCGCCGGATCGAACGCCCTGATCTCCTCGGACTGCCGGTCACGCTTGATGTACGAGTAGCGCTTGCCGCCGTCGATCCACGTGAATCCCGGGAGACCGAACGCGCCGTTCATCTGGCCGCCGGCCAGCAGGGCAGTCCGGAGGTCGGGGAATTTTGCCTTTTGCGCAGACAGGGAAGTCGCGAGGAGGCACAGGACGACTGTCGCCGGCTTACCGACCACCGATGGTTTCACTGGAGACCTCAAGAAGAGGGAGCGACGGCTCCGAAGGACCAGCAATACTAGACGCACCGGCACGAAAAGCTAGACGCGCAGACGCACCGATGGGTTGTAGGTTACTGGCATGAGGATGCGTGTGGGGACCTCCGGGTACAACTTCGACGAGTGGAAGGGGAGCTTCTATCCCGAAAAGTTCCCCGCCGCCAAGATGCTCGCGTATTACGCGGAGCGGCTCGAGACGGTCGAGATCAACTACACGTTCTACCGCATGCCTACGCCCAAAACCGTTGCCGGGTGGGATGCGACGGTACCCGAGGGGTTCTCGTTCGTGCTGAAGGCCTCCCAGAAGATCACGCACTTCAAGCGGCTCAACGAGATCGAGAACGAGCTCAAGTACTTCTGCGACACCGCCCTCGGCCTCAACGCCAAACTCGGTCCGATCCTCTTTCAGCTTCCGCCCAACTTCAAGAAGGACGCGGAGCGCCTGCGAACGACGCTCGAGCTGATTCCCCGGGAAATCAGGGCCGCCTGGGAATTCCGGAACGCGTCGTGGTTCGACGACGAGGTGTACCAGCTTCTGAAAAATCGTAACGCCGCTTTGGTGGTGGCGGATACTGAAGAAGGCACGACCCCCGAAGTGGCGACGGCCGACTGGGGCTATCTACGACTGCGCGACGAAGGGTACGGGGAAGAGGACTTGAAGCGCTGGGTCGATCGCATCAAGGCGCTCGGCGCCGGATGGAAAGACGCGTACGTGTTCTTCAAGCACGAAGAGGCGGGCCTGGGGCCCGCCTTCGCTAAGCAGTTCGTTTCGCTTTTTTCTTAGGCGCGGCGTCCACGTCCTTGCCCTGGGAGATGCTCGCCTTCAGCGCCTCCATCAGGTCGAGGATCTGGGTCTTCGGTTGTTCGGTCGGCTCTTCGGTGATTTCTTTTCCGTCGACCTTCCGCTGGATCTGCTCCATGATCCGCTTCTTCGATGCGTCCGCATATGCTTCCGGACGGAAGGCCTCCGCGGTCAGCTGCTTGATGAACTGCACCGCCATGTCGAGCTCGGCGCTCTTGACTTCGGTATTGGGCAACTCGACGTCCTTGATGGAGCGTACCTCGTCCGCGTAGCGGAGCTGCTCCATCACGAGGCCCCCTTCGAGCGGCCGCACCATGATGAGGTACTGCTTCCCGCGCGCGGCGTATTGTCCCAGGGCCACCAGATTGGTCGTGCTGAGCGCCTTCGAGAGGAGCGCGTAGGCGCGCTCGCCGCCCTTGTCGGGTCCCAGGAAGTAGGCGCGATCGTAATAGATGCGATCGACTTTGTCGGCCGATATGAATTCCTTGATTTCGATGGCGCCGGTGCCCTTCTCCTCCAGCGCCTTGATCTCTTCCACCGTGAAAGTGACGTACCGCCCCTTGGTGTATTCCCACCCTTTGATGCGGTCGTCCTTCTCGACCTTCTCGCCGTCCTTGGAGCAGACGTACTCCTGCTTCAGGCGGGCGCTGTCCTTCTTATGGAGCCAGTTGAAGGAAATAGCCGCGGCCGACTCGCCGGTCGAGAACATCTTCACGGGGACGGAAACCAGGCCGAACGACACGTTGGCCGAACCGATTGCATGAGCGCTCATGGCGCTATCATACTTGGACCTCCCCGATGCCCGCAAACCGGAAAGCCCCTGACGACCCGCTAAGCGCTTACCGCGCCAAGCGTTCGCTCGACCGAACGCCCGAACCCGGGGCACGTGCCGTTCAGCCCGGGTCGGCGGGCGGACTGTTCGTGGTCCACCAGCACGCCGCCCGGAACCTGCACTTCGACCTGCGTCTGGAGATGAAGGGCGTCCTCACGTCGTGGGCGGTGCCCAAGGGTCCGTCGAAGAATCCCGCCGACAAGCGACTCGCCGTACACGTCGAAGATCACCCGTTCGAATACGGAGACTTCGAAGGACTGATCCCGGAAGGGAACTACGGGGCCGGTGCCGTGATCGTCTGGGACCGCGGGCGCTGGGTGCCGGTCGAAGATCCGTTCATCGGTCTCGAGAAGGGCAAACTGCTCTTCGAGCTCCACGGCTACAAGCTCAAAGGTCTGTGGACGCTCGTGAAGATCAAGCGCGGCGAAAAAGAATGGCTCCTCATCAAGGAGCGGGACGGCGAGGTCTCGGAGAATGGCACCGACTTCCCGCCGAACTCCGTGCTTTCAGGGCTCACCGTCGAGGAGCTCAAGGCGGGGGCCGACCGCGCCGGCCCGATCCGCGACGAGCTCGCGCGTCTCAAAGTGCCTCGGCGCGACGTGACGCCGACGGCCGCCGAGCCGATGCTCGCGGAGACGCGGGAAGGACCGTTCACGAAAGATGGATGGCTCTTCGAGCTGAAGCTCGACGGCTATCGCGTGCGGGTGGGCAAGGAGAACGGCGTTGCGAAGGTGGTGAGCCGCAATGGCCACGATCTCTCACCGGTCTTCCCGGAGATCGCACGCGTGGTCGCGGCCCTGCCCTTCGAGGGACTGGTACTCGACGGCGAGCTGGTGGTACTCGATGAGCGCGGGCATCCGACCTTCAACGGGCTGCAGAACCGGGCGCGAATTTCCAGGGGCTTCGACGTCCGCCGGGCCGCGGTCGAGAGCCCGACGACGATGTTCTGCTTCGACCTTCTCGCCTTCGGCGGATACGACACGCGTGGACTGACGTTGGAGAAGCGGAAGGATCTGCTCCGCAAAGTTATTCCGGCCACCGGCGCTCTCAGGTACTCGGAGCATTTCGTCAGAGAAGGCGAGGCGCTCTACCGGCAAGTCGAGCGCCTAGGCCTCGAAGGGATCATGGCCAAGCGCGCCGACTCGACCTACCGCGCGGGCCGCTCCCCGGCATGGCTGAAGATCCGCGCCGACCGGGCCGACGATTTTGTCGTCGTCGGGTTCACCAAGGCCAAGGGTTCCCGTGCCGGCTTCGGCGCCCTGCACCTGGGCGCCTACCGGGATGGCGCGCTGGTCTACGTGGGCCGCGCGGGCTCCGGATTTACCGACAAGGAACTCAAGGAAGTCGCGAAGGCGCTAGAGTCTCTGAAGCGCGACACGCCCCCGGTCACCGGGCCCATTCCGAACGACAAGGACACGAGCTGGATCGAGCCGAAGCTCGTGGCCGAGGTGCGTTTCAAAGAGTGGACGCCGGAAGCTCTTCTCCGGCACCCCGTCTTCCTCAGGTGGAGAGACGACAAGGAGCCGGGGGAGTGCGTGCTCACTGCAGGGAGTGGGGAGGAGGGAGTGGTCGCAGTCCAGGAGACTGGAGACACCGCGCCAGTATACTCGGACCACTCCCCACTTCCCGCTCCCCGTGACGTCGTCTTCTCGAACTTGAAGAAGATCTTCTGGCCCGACGACGGTTACACCAAGGGCGACCTCATCGAGTACTACCGCGCCATTTCTCCCTGGCTGCTGCCGTACCTCGCCGACCGCCCGGTTGTCATGACGCGTTTCCCGGACGGGATCACGGGCAAGTCGTTCTTCCAGAAGGACGCACCGCCCTTCTCGCCTGACTGGCTGCGCACCGAGCGCATGTGGAGTGAGGACACGCAGCGGGAAATCGACTATTTCGTCTGCGACGACCTCGACTCCCTGCTCTACCTCGCGAATCTCGGCACCATCCCCCTGCACGTGTGGGGGAGCCGGATCGCGACCCTCGAGCGCCCCGACTGGTGCATTCTCGATCTGGATCCGAAAGAGGCGGCCTTCACCGACGTCGTGAAGGTCGCGAAGGCCACGAAAAGACTCTGCGACCACATCGGTCTTCCCGCGTACATCAAGACCTCCGGATCCACGGGATTGCATGTGCTCATCCCGATGGGCCGCCAGGTGACCTACGAGCAGTGCCGCCAGCTAGGCGGCCTCCTTGCCCGGGTGGTCGCGGCCGAGTTGCCGGATATCGCGACGATCGCGCGGGTGGTGGGGAAGCGCGGAGGCCGGGTGTATCTCGATTATGGCCAGAATGGCCATGGCCGTCTGCTGGTGGCGCCCTACTCCATCAGGCCTCTGCCGGGCGCCCCCGTGTCGATGCCACTCAAGTGGAGTGAGGTCACTCCGTCGCTCGAGATCGGTCACTTCACGATCAAGAACACGCCGGCCCGGATGAAGAAGCTGAAGGGCGACCCGGTGATCCCCGTCCTGGATGAGCAGCCTGACCTCGTGAAGGTGCTAGGACTCCTGCAGGAACGCGTGTGACCGCCCAGCCGCTGTCGATCAGTGTCCCCGAGCTCGGCCTCGAGGTCTCGGGTCTGTCGGACATTCCTGACCACGCACGCTCCGTCTACGTGCTGGCGCATGGCGCGGGAGCCGGGATGCGGCATGCGTTTCTCGAGAAGATCGCGACCGGTCTCGCCTCGGCGGGGATGGGCACGCTCCGATTCCAATTCCCGTACATGGAACGCGGCAGCGGACGAACCGATTCACCGGACAAGTGTGTCGCCACCGTCAACGCGGCGGTTGCGTGCGCTCAGGACCAGGCGCCCGGGCTGCCGCTCTTCGCCGGAGGGAAATCGTTCGGAGGGCGAATGACCTCGACGGCCCAGTCGCGGGCCCCGCTCAACGGCGTGCGGGGACTCATCTTCCTGGGCTTCCCGCTCCACCCACCCGGCAATCCGGGAATCACGCGTGCCGGGCATCTCGATGCGGTGAAGATTCCGATGCTCTTTCTACAGGGGACGCGGGACGAGTTCGCGACACCGGAGCTCCTGCATCAGGTTGTCGAACGGTTGAAACCCCGGGCTACCTTGCATGCAGTCGAAGGCGGGGATCATTCGTTCAAGATTCCCAAGAAGCAGCGCACTGAGGCGAGCGTGTTTCAAGAACTCGTCACCACCATCACCGACTGGACCGAGCGGAGCGCCGGATGAGCTACTGGATTTTGAAGACCGAACCCACGGCTTACAGCTACGACCGCCTGGAGAAGGAAAAGACCGCGGTGTGGGATGGCGTGGCGAATCCCGTCGCCCTGAAAAACCTCAAGGCGATGGAGAAGGGCGACGAGCTGATGATCTATCACACCGGCGCGGAGAAGTCCGTGATCGGGACCGCGAGCGTGGCGAAGGAAGCCTATCCGGACCCGAAGGCCGGCAACCCGTCGATGGTCGTGATCGACATCAAGGTGGGGAAACGGCTCGCCAAGCCGGTGACACTGGCGGCCATCAAGGCGGACGCGACGTTCGCGGAGATGGCGCTCGTGCGTCAGGGGCGGTTGTCGGTGGTGCCGGCGACGCCGGCCCAGTGGAAGCGCCTGCTTGCGATGAGCGAGTAGTTACTCGTACAGATCCGCGGGGTCGGCGGCGGCGAGCTCCACCAGAAACGCGCCGATGTTCTCGGTCGCCTGCGCGAAGAACTTCTCGCCCTTCTCTCTGGTCGCGCGCTTCGGGTTGCCGACGCCCGTGTCCTTCGTCACCTGTGACCACCGCCGGGGCGCCCACGCCCACCCCTCCCGCAGGGCGCGAATCTTCCAGTGCCGCTCCGCTCCCGGTCCCGCCTGATCGAGGGGCCTGACCAATCCTGGCGCGAGATGCAACATCGTGCTGGTTTCGAGCTCGCCCCCGTGGTCTCCCGGCTGGTCGAACACGTCGGCTTCAGCGGCTTCCCACCACTTCAGCGTACACATGAAGAGGGGAACGGTCGGGAGCAGCTCGCGGATCATCCAGCGAAATTCGTTCGCTCCGTGCCCGCTCACGATCACCAGTTTGCGGACGCCGTGGGGCACGAGCGACCGCGCGATGTCTTCCAGCACGGCACGTTGCGTGCTGGGATTCACGTTGACGCAGATCGGGATGTCGAGCTGGGCGGTGTGGACGCCGTAGGCCACGGCGGGCAACACCAGCACTTTCGCGCCGCGGTTCCACGCCCGCTCGGCGGCGTGCAGCGCGGCCGACTCCGCCGAGATCGTGTCGGTGCCATGCGGGAGGTGCGTGTTGTGGGCTTCCGTCGCCCCCCACGGGAGCACCGCGACGTCGAACCGAGTCGCGGCGACATCGGACCAGGTGAGGTCGGAAAGGACATAGGGTCTCATGGCGCCAATAGTAACCCGCGTCACACTCCTTGATTCGCTGCTGGGCGCTGTCTTCCCCAGGCCCGCCGCGCTCCCGGGTGCTTCCGTCGCTCGCCATTCTCGGGGTCTCGCTGCCATGGTAAACTGAGCCATGGCATTTCGTACCGAACCGGAACCGCGCGCCCGCTTCTCGTGGAAAGTCGTCCTGACTCTGTGGACGATCTACGGGCTGACCACGTCCCTGCAGGAGCTTGTCGGGGCGCTGGCGTACGGGCGGCACGAGCCGTGGTGGTTCGGTCCCGCGCAGATGATGCCCCAGGCGTATCTGTGGGCCCTCCTCACGCCCTTCATTCTCTGGTGGGGGAACCGCTTCCCGCCTCGGGGTCAGGGATGGCCGTGGCGCGTCCTCGTCCACGTCGCGACGAGCCTCACCATCGTCGTGTGCATGGACTCCGCCTTCGAGCTCTACCTCCCGTTCCTGTCCGCCTGGGCCAAGGTGCCGCTCTCCGATTTGAGCCTCCCCATCGGAGCCCGGATCATTCGGGTGCTCGCGTGGTGGCTGGTCTTCGACTCGATGCTGTACTGGGTGGTGCTCTTCATCGGCTCGATGCGGGACGCCGGCGCTCGCGCGCAGGCCCGGGCCATGCGGGAATCACAGCTCGAGACCCAGCTGGCGCAGGCTGAGCTGTCCGCACTGAAGATGCAGCTCCATCCGCACTTCCTGTTCAACGCGCTCCACACTGTCGGCACTCTGGTCCGCACCGGCCGGAATGCCCTCGCCGTGCAGGTTGTCGGTCGCCTGGGCGATCTCCTGCGCCGGATGCTCGACGGCGCCGCCACCCAGGAAGTGCCGCTGCGCGAGGAGCTCGAATTCGCGCGGAATTACCTGGACGTGGAACAAGCGCGCTTCTCCGACCGTCTGAAAGTGACGTGGACGGTGGAGCCGGGGGCGCAGGATGCCGCCGTCCCGCACCTGATCCTCCAGCCGCTGCTCGAGAACGCGATCCGGCACGGCATCGCCGCCGCGACCGCCTCGGGGATCCTGATCGTCGGGGCGCGGTGTACCAATGGGACCCTGCACCTGACGGTCCGGGACGACGGGCCGGGCCTGGCGGATGATCCGAGCCGCAGCGTGGGCTCGAGTGGCGTGGGGTTGGCGAATACCCGACTGCGGCTCGCGCGGATGTATGGCGACCGGGCCGGACTCGAGGTTCTGAACGCGGAAGACGGGGGCGTCACGTCCCACGTCTTTCTGCCCTTCCGCCCCGCGGCACCGGGGCGCTGACGGAAATGGAGAGCACATGCGCGGCATGCGAACTCTGATCGTCGACGACGAACCCGCCGCCCGCGAGGGCCTGCGGCATCTTCTGGCCGCCGATCCGGAAATCGAAGTCGTGGGGGAGTGCCGCGACGGCAAAGCGGCGACCGCCGCCATTCGCGATCAGTCGCCCGAGCTCGTTTTCCTCGACGTCCAGATGCCCGAGCTCGACGGGCTCGGCGTGCTGCGCGACGTGCCGCCCGAACGCCGCCCCGTGGTGGTGTTCGTCACCGGCTACGACCGCTACGCGCTCCAGGCATTCGAAGTTCACGCGGTGGAGTACCTCCTGAAGCCCTTCACCGACGACCGGTTCCGCGAGGCGCTGAGTCAGGCCAAGCTCCAGGTCCGTCGCACCCGGATGGGTGAGCTGGGGAAGGAGATGGCGACGCTCGCCGATGGCGGCGCGGTGGCGGCGCCGGCACGACCGGCGACCGGGTATCGCTCGCGCCTCGTCGTGAAGACGGGCGGCAACGTGGTGCTGGTCCCCGTCGAGGACATCGACTGGATCGACGCCGACGGCGACTACGTCCGGATCCATGTGGGCAAGGTGTCGCACACCGTGCGCGAGACCATGCACCATCTCGAAACGGAGCTCGACCCGGCACACTTCGTCCGCATCCACCGGTCGACGATCGTGAATCTCGCGCGCGTGAAGGAGCTGCAGCCGTTCTACCGGGGTGAGTTCGTCGCGGTGCTCAATGATGGCACCCGCCTCAAGCTGTCCCGTGGGTGCCGCGATACCCTGGAGGCCCGGCTGGGCCGGCGGTTGTAACGGCTTTTCGTCGCCCCCCCCTGACGGTTGGTCGTCAGGGCCGCGCGGCTCACCGCGCGTGCATTTCCATCCCTCTCAGACGTCTCTAGCCTCACGGTAGCCCGCCTCCCCCGGCACCTCCGCCGGGGGCTGGCGTGCCCTTTCAGGGGAGGAGGGTCGATTGCCGTCTTCGGGTTCCCTGATGGTTCGCACACCGTCTTTGAAAGGAGCAGACGCATGTTGTTTTCTGTTCGCCCGTTGTTTGCGTTCACCAGTGTCCTCCTGTTGGGTGGAGGCGCACTAGCGGCGCAGGCGACCGGCAAAATCCAAGGCTCGGTCACCGGGTCCGACGGCCAGGGCTTGGTGCATGCGCAAGTCGTGATTGTCGGCACCGCCTTCGGCGCTGCCACCGACGACAAGGGGTACTACTTCATCAATAACGTGCCCCCCGGCACGTACTCGCTCCGCGCCCAGTTCATCGGTTATGCGCCGACGCAGCTGACGGACGTCCGGGTGCTGGGCGGCCAGACGCTGACGCAGAACTTCCCGCTGAAGGCGACCGCCGTCAGCATCAACGGCATCAACATTCAGGCGGCCGCGAATCCGCTCGTCCCCCGCGACGAGGTCACCTCCAAGGCGATCGTCAGTCAGGAGACCTTCTCGAACCTGCCCGTCGACAATGTCCGTTCCGTGATCACGCTGCAGCCGGGCGTCGTCGAGTCGGGCAACAACAACGGTGTGTCCATCCGCGGGGGTCGTCCCGGTGAGGCCAACGTCTACATCGATGGCGCCCCGGTGCGGTCGGTGAATGGCAACCTGATCGGAACCCAGGGCATGACGGGCTCCCAGGGGACGAGTATTCAGACCAACGCAGTCGAAGAGGCGTCGGTCACCACGGGTGCCCTCCCAGTGCAATTCGGTGACGCGCAGTCTGGGGTGATCAACTACACCACGCGGGCTGGTGGCGAGAAGCTGGCCGGCTCGTTCTCGACGCAATCCGACGGGATGATGCCGAACTCCATCAGCGCCGGATACAACAGGTTCGAAGGCACGTTGGGCGGGCCCGTGCCCGGCATCAACAACCTCCGGTTCTTCATGTCGGGCGTGCTGCAAGGACAGGTTTCGCCGTACCGGTCCCAGGGCGCCAGCGATGTCGCGAGCTACACGACGGCCGGCATCGACACCATCGTGAACGTCAGCAGCACTACGACGCCCGGTCTGGAGCAGATCGCGGTGCCGCGCTTCGTGCAGTTCTCCGGCAGCTGCGATGCGGCGAAGAACGATGGGTTCGCCTGCCAGGGCATGCGTCTCCCGGATAACTGGAACACGACCATTAATCTCCAGGGCAAGCTCACCTACTTCTACGGGTCAGGGTCGTCGGTGGCCCTGTCGGCCCTGGCCGGTGGCCAGCAGTTCCGGAATTGGCCCGGTACTCTGATCGATGATCCCGCGGGTCAGATCGGGAATCACAACTGGCAGCGGACCTACACCCTGAACTGGAACCACCAGCTCTTCAAATCCGCGGACCGCGCCCTCTCGTTCAACGTGGTCGCGTCCTACGGTACCGATCAGCTCATTCAGGGCATCCTGGACCCGACGAGTGACGTGAGCACCCAGAATCCGCTGGGCGGCATCGAGCTGTCGACGCTCAACTTCGGCCTCGGATCGTTCGCAGACCTGTTCTTCAACGACCCGGATCAGGTCGTCAAGAACGTGCGCACCAACAGCGGCCTCCGGGTTCCACTGCTCGGCCAGACGCAATACACCGCCGCCCAACCGTACCGGTTGAACCCTTACGGGATGGAGTCGGGGGCGTTCTTTACCCAGGGGCTCGACGCCACCGGGACCACGGCATCCAACCAGCTCTACAAGGAGAGCCGGTTGTATGGGACCGCCAACGTCGACTGGCAGGCCAACCGGTATCACCGCTTCACGTTCGGCGGCGAGCTGAAGCGGTCCGACGTGGCGTATTGGAATGCCTTCCTGACCAATCAAATCTTCATGAACGTCTACCACGACAAGCCGGTATCCGGCGCGGCGTGGGCGTCGGACCGCCTCGATCTGGGCGACGTGGTCATCGACCTCGGCGTGCGCTACGACTACTTCAACAGTGAAGCCCTCTTCCCGCTGACGCCGGGGTTCGTGTTCTCGGATCCGAACTGGAACCCGGCGCTGAACTCGACGTCGCCGGACGCCCTGTACCAGGCTTCGGTGTCGAAAGTCTTCACGCCGGGACTGGCACACACGGCGGTCAGCCCCCGCATCGGGGTGTCATTTCCCATCACCGACCAGACCGACTTCCATCTATCGTATTCGCACCAGGTCCAGTCGCCGGATCTCAACGCGATTCTGCAGGGAGTCAACAACGATCTGACGTTCACGAATGCGAACCAGGCCAATGGTCGTGACGTCGGATTCGGCAAGACCATCCTGTTCGAGTTCGGCGCCCGTCACGCGTTCAGCCCGGACTTTGTGGTCGACGTGTCTGCATACAACAAGAGCAAGGTTGCGGACCTGTCCTACCGGCTCTTTCAGTACAACGACCCGACCAATCCCGGCCGGATGCTGAGCGTGAACGTCCTGACCAGTGGCGACTTCGGCTATGATCGCGGGCTCGACGTGAAGTTGGACCGGCGCGTGGGGAACTGGCTGTCCGCGAGCCTGGCCTACACGTACGAAATTGCCCAGGGGACGGGCTCCAGTCCGCTCAGCTATCTCAACACCAACGCCCGGTCCATTTCGGGTGTGACCGGAACGGTCCTACCTCCGGCCGAGCAGGCTCGAGCCGTGGATGACCAGCGCACCCACAACGTGGTCGGGGCGGTGTCCTTCAGCGTGCCGCAAGGCTGGCAGTCGGGCACCACGGTTGGGAACATTTTCTCGAAGGTGAGCGCCTTCGCGACCTTCCGGGTGCTCTCCGGCCTGCCGTACACCCCGCTCGTGAATTCGGGCGGCGGCGCGACGGCTCCGGGCACCAATTTCGGCCTCACCGCCACGCAGGCGGGTGACATCAACTCCGCCACGACGCCGTGGACCAAGTACCTGGACCTTCGAATCAACAAGGGTCTGCAAATGGGCCGGTTGCAGGTCACGGCCTTCGCCGACATCCGGAACTTGTTCAACTGGAAGAACATCACTGGTTTGTTCGCCGAGACGAACGATGTGACCAACGCGATCTTCCAGCACAACCGCGTCGCGGCCGAATTCGTCAACCTGGCGAACGAGGCCAAGGCCAACGGTGCTCTCGACGCCGCGACCCAGGCGGTGAAGCTGCCGGTGAACTGCGGTACCTGGCAAGGTGAAGCGGGTCCCGTGGATTGTGTGGAGTTGAAGCGGACGGAGGCCCGGTTCGGCAACGGGGATGGCGTGTACACCCTGTCCGAGCAGACCAACGCGCTGAATTCGTACTACAACCTGTTCAATGGTCCGTACACGTTCAATGATCTGGGCCGGCAGATGCGGTTGGGCTTCGAGCTGAACTTCTAGGCAGGAGATTTCCCGGGGCCGGGGGCGACGCATTTCGGATGCGTCGCTCCCCGGCCTTTCGGCTTATTGGGTCACGCCGAACTTGAACAGGGTCCGGGTGTGGAAGGTCGAACCCGGGTGCAGGATGGTGGACGGGAACGCCGGATGGTTCGGTGAATCCGGGAAGTGTTGGGTCTCCAGGCAGAACGCCCCCCGGTGCACGTAGGTGGTCCCGCCTTTTCCCTTGATCGAGCCGTCCAGGAAATTTCCGGAGTAGAACTGCAGGCCCGGCTGGTCGGTGAAGACGTCGAGGGTCCGGCCACTCATGGGCTCCACCACGCGCGCGGCGTGTGCGAGCCCTGCGCCGCCGTTCAACACGAAGTTGTGGTCGTACCCGCCGGCGATCTTGAGCTGAGGATCGGCGGCATCGATCCGCGCACCGATGGTGGTCCCTTGCGTGAAGTCGAAGGGCGTGCCGGCCACGGGCGCGAGCACGCCGGTAGGGATGAGCGTCGAGTCGACCGGGGTGTACCGCGAGGCGTCGATGGTGACGACGTGGCCCAGGACATCGGGAGAACGGCCCGCCGAGAGGTTGAAGTACGAGTGCTGACTCAAGTTGATAGGCGTCGCCTGGTCGGTGGTCGCGCCGTAATCGACGATCAGCTCGTTCGCCCCCGTGAGGGTGTAGCGCACCGTCACCCGAAGCGCGCCCGGATATCCTTCCTCTCCATCCGGACTGAGATACGACAACGCCACTCCGACCGAGTCCCCGCGCTGAAACGGCTCGGCGCTCCAGACCACCTTGTCGAAGCCCTTGATCCCGCCATGCAAGGCGTTCTGGCCATTGTTGACGGCGAGCGTGTATTCCTTGCCGTCGAGCGTGAACTTCCCGCGCGCGATCCGGTTGGCGTAGCGGCCCACGATGGCCCCGAAGTACGGACTCTGCTTGACGTACCCGTCGAGGGAATCGAACCCCAGCACCACGTCGCCGGGACGCCCATGGCTGTCGGGTACCTCGATGGACTGAATGATCCCGCCGTAGGTCAGGACCTTCACGTGCATGCCGCCGGCGTTGGTCAGGGTGTAGCTGTCGACGGCTTTCCCATCGGGGAGCACGCCGAACGACGACTTGGTCACTGAGCCACTCCCGGTGAGTGGTGCATAGAGCTGCGCCGCGGCTGCCGCAGCGTCACGGGGAAGTTTGATGACTCCCCGGTCGTAGGTCATGAGTCCGTTGACTTCCACTTCCACATCGGTGGTCTGCGTGTAGATGGCCGCCGCCAGGCCCGCCGCCTCGAGGGACCGGACCTTCGTGAGGAGGTCGCGGTACCCGCTCCACAGGGAGTCGAGGGTCGGATACCGCACGTACCCCCAGTTGTCGCGATTCTCCCAGGTGTGCCCGGTGACCGGAAAGCCGAGGCCGCCGAATTCGCCGAGAACGCGGGCGCGGGTGGAATCGGCGGCGGGGATTTCGGGTCCCGGATAGCTGTGGACGTCGAGGAGATCACCGGCGTTGCGGTCGGTCCAACCCGACGCGTCGTCCACGAGGCGGCTCGGATCGGTGCGCTTCACCCACTCGGCGGTCGCGCGAGTGTCGTGCTGTCCCCAGCCCTCGTTGAAGGGCACCCACACCACGATGCTGGGATGGTTCTTCAGGGCCGCCAGGATCCGGTGAAGCTCGACCCGGTATTCCGCCCGCCCCGAATCGGAATCGATGTCGCCGCTCGGCATGTCCTGCCAGATCAGGACACCCATCGAGTCGGCGTCGTAGTACCAGCGCTCCGGCTCCACCTTCACGTGCTTCCGCATCATGTTGAAGCCGAGCTGTTTGAGCACGATGAAGTCGTTGCGTCGAGCGTCCTCCGTCGGCGCCGTGTAGAGACCGTCTGGCCACCAGCCCTGGTCCAGCGTGCCGTACTCGAAGAGAACGTGGTTGTTGAGGAACAATCGCAGCGCTCCGGACGAGTCCCGGGCGACCGCGATCTTCCGCATGCCGAAGTAGCTCGTGACCGAATCGCCTCCCACCGTGATTCGAACGTGATAGAGGAAGGGGTCGGCGGGTGACCAGAGATGCGCATGAGGCATCGCGATCGACACCGCCCGCCCTGTCACCCCACTCGCCTGGGCGACGCTCGCATCACCGGCACGGACGTCGATGTGGACAGGCTTCGCGGGACCATCGGCCGTCGCGGTCACCCGGACCACTCCCGCGTCTACGTCGGGCGTGATGGACAGGTCTTCGATGTGCGCGCGTTCGACGGGCTCGAGCCAGACGGTCTGCCAGATCCCCGTGACGGCCGTGTACCAGATGCTGCCCGGCTTCAGCACCTGCTTTCCCCGCGGCTGCTCACCGGCGTCGGTCGGGTCCCACACACTCACGACCAGATCGTGGGTCGGGCCTGGCTTCAGGGCATCCGTGATGTCGAACGAGAATGGATCGTAGCCGCCACGGTGTCTGCCCACCCGGTGCCCATCGACGGTCACGCGGGCATCCCAGTCGACGGCGCCGAAATGCAACAACCAGCGATGTCCCGGCGCGTGAGCGGAAAGCGTGAAGCGCCGGTGATACCAAAGTCGTTGCGCCGGCGTCACCGCCCGGGTGACGTGCGACAACTGCGACTCGATAGGGAAGGGCACGAGAATGGTGCCGTCATACGATTCGGGAGCGCGGGCTCCGGAGTCGCGCACGGTGTAATCCCACGAGCCGTTCAGGTTGATCCACGACGTCCGGACCATCTGCGGTCTCGGGTACTCGGGGAGGACCCGGTCAGGTGCGACGTGCTGCGCCCAACGGGTCTCCAAGTGTGACGACTGGGACCGGAGTGGTGAGGTAGGGAAGGCGGCGAACCCGAGTACCGCAACAACGAGGTAACGGCGCATTGGCGTATGACCAGTTGCTGACAGAGTGGACGTAGAACCTAAGCCCGGCGCGGGAGTCGGGAACCCCTCTGGATGCAACCTTTCGCGAAATGGCGCCGTCAGATACTCCAATGAACGCCACCGCCTTGCTGCTCCTGGCCGTCAGTGTCGGTCCCCAGGGCCCCGCATCCAAACCGGACTCCCCCACGGCGCCCGTTCCCACGGCCGTAGCGGCCGTTCGCACCACCGTGGCCCCCGTGCTCACCCGCTTCGACAGCGACCCGGCCTGGGCCGACGCGCCGGTGATCTCCGAGTTCCGGGAGTTCCGCCCAACCGACGGCGCGATCCCGAAGTTTCGGACCGAGGCGAAGGTGATCTATGACGCCCGCGACCTGTACGTGCTCGTCCGCGCCTACGATCCGCACCCCGACAGCATCGTGGGCCTTCTGGCCCGACGCGACGTCTCGACGCCCAGCGACCTGATCACCGTGTTCATCGACTCCTATCACTCCCGCCGCACCGGCTACGAGTTCGACGTAAACCCGGTGGGCGTGAAGACCGATTACGCGATTTATCAGGACGGGAACGAAGACCCGGCGTGGGATGGGATCTGGGATGTCGCCACGAAGGTGGACTCGCTCGGCTGGCTCGCGGTGTTCCGGTTCCCCCTGTCGCAACTTCGATTCGCGGTAGGCTCCAGTAACACTTTCGGATTCACGATTGCGCGGATTATCGAACGCACCGGCGAGTCCGACAGCTGGCCTCCCTATCACACCAACAAGCCGGGTCTCGCTTCGCAGCTGGGTGATCTCACCGGGCTGACCGACCTGGCACCGCCGCGCCGGTTCGAGCTCGCGCCCTACATGGTCACCAAGAACGTGTCGGTGACGCAGGGTGGCGGCTTCGGCCGCGATCAGCAGGCGACTCTTGGTGCGGACTTCAAGGTCGCGGTGGCGTCGAATCTGACCCTCACCGGCACGGTGAACCCGGATTTCGGACAGGTCGAAGCCGACCCGGCCGTCCTGAACCTCAGCGCCTTCCAGACGTTCTTTCAGGAGCGCCGGCCCTTCTTTGTCGAGGGCAACGGCCTCTTCCAGTTCAACGTCAATTGCAGTCAGGTGAACTGCAGCAACGAGGAGCTCTTCTATTCCCGCCGGATCGGCGCGACGCCGACACTCGGCGATGGCACCGGTGCGACGACTATTCTCGGCGCCGGCAAGCTCACCGGACGCCTGCCCGGGGGACTCAACATCGGCGTGATCGATGCCGTGACTCAGCATGAGACCGGCCCGGGGGGAGTGACCACCGAACCAGGTGCCAACTACGGCGTACTGCGGATGACGCAGGACCTGAACAACGGCAACAGTGGCGTGGGATTCATCTTCACCGGTGTGAACCGGCAGCTCGATTCGGCCAGCTCTCCGCATCTGGCCCATAGCGCGTACGTGGGTGCGATCGACGCTCGTCACCGGTTCCTCAATAACCGGTACGAGATCTCGGCGTCGGTAGATCTGAGCCAGGTGAATGGATCGACGACGGACATCACGGCCCTGCAGGAGAATGCGGTTCACTACTTCCAGCGCCCCGGCGGCCCGTATCACGTCGACTCGACCGCCACTTCGCTCTCGGGGAACGCCGAAGAAGTGCACCTCGGCAAGATCTCCGGCTCGATCATGGGCGAGACGAGCTACCTGCGCCGCTCGCCGGGGTTCGAGGTCAACGATTTGGGATTCATGTTCCAGGCCGACCAGCAGAGCTGGAACAACTGGATGGGCGTCTTCTGGCGGAAGCCGACGAAGGTCTACAACCAGCTCCAGTGGAACTTCAACTGGTGGCAGTGGTGGAATGCGGCAGGGATGGCCACCGAGCGCGCCGCGAACACCAACGTGCACGTGAAATTCGCGAACATGTGGTGGCTCCATGCCGGCGGGACCTATGGCCAGCTTGGCACCACCTGGTGCGACCGTTGTGCCCGTGGTGGTCCGGCGGTGCGGCAGGATCCGTACCTGGCGCCGTGGTGGGGTTTCCAGGGCGATGACCGGCACAAGCTGATTCCGTCCTTCTTCTCGAACATGTTCTTCGGGGACGGCGGACACAATTCGTCGATCAACCTGCAGCCCCAGCTGACGTACAATGCGTCGACCCGCTTCAACGTGTCGATCGGCGCGAACATCACGACGCAGCACGCCGACAACCAGTGGTATGGCAACTTCGTGATCGATTCAGGCAGGCCGGCGAGTCAGGGGGTCCTGCACTACACGTTCGCGCACCTGGACCAGCGGACCGTGGGCCTCACGGCGGACCTGGGCTACACCATCACGACGAATCTCTCGGTGCAATGGCACATCGCGCCCTTCGTGAGCCGGGGGAACTATTCGAACGTGCGCGAGCTGGCGAACCCGAGCGCGGCCAACTACGACGGGCGGTACCAGCCGTATCTCGCAGATACGACGTCGGCCTCGCCCAGACTCAATCCTGGGGGCCTGGACTTCAAGCAGTTCAACTCCAACCTGGTGGTCCGGTGGGAGTACCGGCCGGGCTCGACCATCTTCGTGGTGTGGACGCAGGGACGCTCGCTCTACACGTCGACGCCCAGCGCCGATGGGTTGAACGGCGATTACCGGGATCTCTTCAATCTCCACCCGGATAACACGTTCCTGGTGAAGGCTTCGTACTGGCTGAACTGGTAGGCCAAGTGCTGAACCCGCAGAAACCCAGGGGCCGCAAGGCTCGTCTGGATGGGTAGAGTTCGGAGGCGCGGGGTATGACACCTTGCGCCCCGAACCTCACCGGAGCCGTCCCCTTGCTGAAGACGACGATCGCTCAATCCTTCCTCGCGACCCTCGCGGTCGCGGGGATTTTTGCGTGCTCGCATGCCGTCATGCGGGTCTCGCCGCCTGCACCCAATCATTTTCCCGCCAACTGCATGGCCTCCGTGGCAGGTGCCACTCCGAGCCGGTCGCGCGACTCCATCCGCGTGGTGGAGGACGGACCTGTCGAGAGTCAGGATGCGCCGGTCCCGCGTTCGGCCGCGGAGCGGATCGCGTTCGGGCTCGCGTACGAGACCCTGGTCAAAGTCGATTGTCAGGGCACGCTGGTGCCCGGACTCGCGGCGTCGTGGCGAAACAGCGGCGACGCCATGGAGTTCGTGCTTCGCAAGGACGCGCGCTTCTGGGATGGCGCGCCGGTGCTCGCCGGCGACGTGAAGAGCGCGTGGCGGCTCACCGACTCGTCACTCGCCGAGCGGACCACGACGGATGGGGACACGCTGATTCGGGTCGCGACGAGCGGCTTTGATCCAATGCCCGCTGTCCTCGCGCCGTCGGCAGCGATCACGAAGCCTGCGCCGGACCACGGCTGGCCCATCGGCACCGGGAGCCGCTGGATCACGGATGCGGCCAACGACGCGGACGATGCCGTGCTGCAACCGACGACGCCCGGCACGGCGCCGCGAATCACGTTCGCACACGGGACTGGTGACGCGCGCGACGCGCTCGAGAGTCACGCGGATGTTGTGATCACACGAGACCGGGCGGCGCTCGCTCTCGCGGCAACCCGCCCGCGGTTTGCGATCCTCCCCATGGCCTGGAACGAGGAGTATGTCCTGATCGCGCCCGACCCCATTTCGGTCGACCGCGACGATTTGGTGGCGGCGGTGCGCGTTGATGCGACGCCGGCTGGAAACGAGGGGTGCCCCGCAACGACGGGCCGTCAGGCAAAGCTCTCGGGCCCGCATCGCGTGGCCTATCGGCGGGGCGATCCGACCGGGGAAGCTCTCGCCGCCAGGCTCATCGGAAGTGGCGCGCTGGGTCATGGCGTGTTCGCAGTGGCCCTTTCGCCAGTAGGGTGGGAGCGGGCCATCGAGTCCGGGAGTGAGTGGGCCATGATCGAGCGCCGGAGCGCTGCCACGCCTTGCGGGCCGTCGTGGGGTCAGTCGACGCCCTTGATCGCGGTCCGTGCAAGCGTCGTGCTCGACCGGAGTCTGCTTCCCGTCCGTCTGAATGGCGATGGCGCGCCGCGCCTCGGAGATGCCCGGTGACCTTCCGTGCCCGGCTCGCCGCCGCCTTCCTGCCCGCCGTGCTCGTCCCGCTCGTAGTGTTCGGGTGGGGCGTTCGTGGCGCGGTCGGCAGCAGGCTTCAGGCGATGTTCACCGCTCGCGCCGATGCGGCGCTCCAACACGTCCGTGCCCGCGTGACGGGAACGAGCGTCGACCTTGCCCGCCGGCTGGCGGGAGTGAGGCGCGCGGCCGCGTCCGACGCTCATCTGCGCGCGGCGCTCGCGGGCGACTCCGGCGCGGACTACGTCAGAGACTTCGCCGGCACCGCCATGCGGGTCTCCGGGCTCGCGAGCCTCCAGGTCCTCTCGCCCGAGGGCACGGTGCTGTCGTCGGGTCACTTCCGGAACTCCTACGGGTCGCCTGAGCCGGCGCTCGAAGGTCAGCTCCGGGCCACGTCCGATTCGATCATGCTCCTCAGGGTGCGATCGGCGGAATCGACCTTCGTGACCCTCGCCCGCCTCGACTCGCTCCGCGTCGGTGACCGCGTCTACCCGCTCGTCGGCGGAATCGGCGTCGACTCCGAGTGGATGGCCCGCTCGGCGCCCGACACGGATGTCACCGTGGTTCTGGATGACACCGCCGCGGCGGGCGGGCACATCCTGCCGTTGCCATTCCTGGCATCGGAGGACGCTGACGCGGTGACGACTGCGAGCCTGGTCGTCAGGCAGTCGCTCGGACCGCTGGCGGCGATTTCGGGCAGCGTGGACCGCTGGCTCATCCTGGGCCTGCTTACCACGGCGCTGACCGGTCTGGCGCTCGCGTTATGGCTCGCCGGGAGGCTGTCCAAACCCCTCGCCGATCTTACGGATCGCGCCGAGGCGCTGGATCCGGAGCATCCGGAAGGTGCATTCGACACCGGGCGCCGGGATGAAGTCGGGAAGCTGGCGGGAGTACTCAGCTCGATGACCAGCCGGCTCAAGGAGGGTGCCGAGGTCGCGCGTCGCGCGGAGCGGCGGGCGGCACTGGGTGACCTGGCGCGGCAGGTAAATCACGACATCCGGAATGGTCTGACGCCGATCCGGAATGTCTTCCGTCATTGGAGTGATGCGGCGGGTGAGAGTCCCGCAGAGCTCGCCCGGGTGTTCGCCGAGCGGCAAGGGACGGTGGAGTCGAGCATCACGTACCTGAATGCGCTCGCCGGCGAGTACGCACGGCTCGCCGTACCGGGTGCGGCTGAACCCTGCGACTTGAATGCGGCGGTACAAGGGGCGGCCCAGCGGCTCGCTGGAGATGAAGGGATAACGGTGCAGGTCGAGCTGGCTGATCCGGCGCCCGTGGTGCGCGCCGACCCCCTCGCGCTCCGGCGGGTGATCGACAATCTGGCCAGTAACGCGCGCGAGAGCCTCGTGAACGGACGCGGCCGGGTCACGCTGCGCACCAAGGGCGGCGAACACGTCTGCCTGCAGGTAATCGATACGGGAGCCGGCATGAGCTCTGCAGAACTCGAGCGGGCACTCGTGGGATTTCATTCGACCAAGCCCCAGGGGTCGGGGCTCGGGCTGACGATCGTACGCAGGCTGGTGAGTGATGCGGGTGGGGCGCTCCGGGTGGACACCGCACCGGGAGCTGGGTCCTCCTTCACGGTGGAATTCCCGCGCCTAGAGACCGCGGGAGCTGCAGCAGAGAAGGAAGGTGACCGATGACCACGGTCCTGGTGGTAGACGATGTTCCGGCCATGGCGGAGCAGTACGCCTACGATCTGCGCCGGCTGGGGAAGTACCAGACCCTGATCGCCGCCGGAGGGCAGGCCGCGATCGACGTCATCGAGCGGGAGCCCATCGACGTGATGATCCTGGACCTTGAGATGCCGATCCTCGACGGCTTCGCGGTGCTGAAGTCGGTGGGGCGGCGGGTGCCGGTGATCGTGTACACGGGGACCGGGAGCTACGACCGCTGCCTGCAGGCGGTGCAGCTCGGCGCCCGGAGCTTTCTCGACAAGGCTGAGCCGATGGAGCGCGTGGTGCGGGAAGTGGAGCACGTGCTCGAGCGGGAGCGCCTGACCCGCGAGGTCGCGACGCTTCGCGCGTCCGAAGGGGCCCTGGTCGGGACGTCGGCGGCCCTCACGCGAGTGCGGGAGCAACTGAACCGGCTGGCACCCATTCCCAGCCCTGTCCTGGTCCTTGGTGATTCGGGCACCGGGAAGGAGCTCGTCGCCCGGGAGGTCCACCGCATGTCGGCGCGGAAGGGACTCCTGGTGGCGGTGAACTGCGCCGCACTGCCGGGAGAGCTGGTGGAGAGCGAGCTGTTCGGGCACGAGCGGGGGGCGTTCACCGGCGCGCACACGATGCGGAAGGGTGCCTTCGAGACCGCGGCGGGTGGAACGCTATTCCTGGATGAAGTGGGCGAGTTGCCGTTGCCGGCTCAGGCCAAGCTCCTGCGCGTGCTCGAGCAACGTGAGATCACCCGGGTGGGCGGGAACCGGACGATCCCGGTCGATGCGCGGGTGGTCGCCGCCACGAATCGTCAGCTGGAGCAGGAAGTGCAGGCGGGCCGTTTCCGGCTCGATCTGTATTATCGGCTGTGCGTGCACGTCGTCCGGGTGCCGGCGCTCGCCGAGCGGCGGTCGGACATCCCGGCGTTGGTGGAGCATCTGATCGGAGTCGTGGGCTCGCGGTTCGGCATGCGGCCCAAGCCCATCGAGCCGGCGGCCGTGGAGGTTCTGGCGCGGGCCGATTGGTCGCGGAACAACGTGCGGGAGTTGAAGAATGTCGTCGAGCGGATGCTCATTGCGGCGGATACCGATGTGCTCTCGGTCGGGGACATTCCGCGGGAGGTCCGCGAGGCTCCAGCGTCCGAGACGGGAGCGATGGCGGGGACGTTCCGGGAGCTCAGGGCAGAGGCCGAGAAACGGATCCTGCTGACGGCGCTCGACCGGAACGCGTGGCACATCACGAAGACTGCGCGGGAGCTGGGGCTGGCCGATCATGCCAGCTTGCTGAAGATCCTGAGGCGGCACGGGATCCGGAAAAGCTAGACGAAAGACTGGACGCGTAGACGCGCAGATGGGCTCCAGTCCACTGTTTGCAGTATCCCAGCTGCGCGTCTGTGCGTCCAGCCTTTCCGTCTGCGCGTCTAGCCTATTCACCCAATAAGCCGCATTCTCATCGCGTGCGGCTCCTCGCTGTGTTGTCACTGCTGGCGGCTCCCGTCGAGGCCCAATCACCGGTCGATCCGAGCCTCGCCACATACATCGCCTCGATCCGGGCCATCGATAACCACGCGCATCCCATGGCGGTGGTGCCTCCCGGGGGCGCTCCAGACACCGGCTACGACGCATTGCCCCTCGGCGGCATCCCCGATTTCCCTCTACCATGGCGTCTCACCCTCGATGTGCCGGTCTGGGGGCAGGCTGCAAAGGCTCTAACCGGCGTCAGCACTCCTGCGCAGGCTCTCGATCGGGCTGGGATCCAGCGGGAGTTCGCGAACCGGATCGCGATGGGTGCCGGGCTCGACAGCTCGCGGTTCCACTGGGTGCCGTTCGATGATCCCCTGATCTTCCCCGTCGACACGCGACTGGCAGGCCAAACTCCCGACGCCCGGGCCCTGTATCCCCTCGAGGCGAGGCTCCTCCATCGGTATCAAGGGGACTTGGGTCTCGGCACGCTCCCGTCGACGCTCAACGAGTATGAGCAGGAAGTCGTGCTCCCGCTGCTACGGCGCCAGCATGACGCCGGCGCGCCAGCGATCAAGTTCGAAGTCGCCTACCTCCGGGCTTTCGATTTCGCCACGCCCGACACCGTCCGCGCCGCGGCGATCTACGCGCAGTACGCGAAGGGTGGGACCCCTTCCGCCGAAGAAGTGAAGATTCTCTCCGACGCGCTCTTTCGGTTTGTCGCGCGGGAAGCTGGCAAGCAGGGTATGGCGGTGCACCTGCACGCCCTCGAGTTCTTCGGTGGCTACTACGACGCCGAGGGAGCGAGGCCGGGATTGCTCGAGCCCGTGTTCAACGACTCGACTCTGCGGGGCACGAACTTCGTGCTGATTCATGGCGGCTGGCCGCACGTCGGCGAGACCGAAGCGATGCTGGCCAAGCCGAATGTCTACGCCGACATCTCGATGATGGACTTGATCCTCGCTCCCGAGGAGCTGGCGACGGTGCTCCGGGGCTGGCTCATGCGCTGGCCCGACAAGGTCCTCTTCGGGACCGATGCGTTCGACGGAGGTCCCAAGCAGACGTGGATGATGGGTGCCTGGGTCGCCTCCACCACTGCGCGTCGGGCCCTCGGCATGGCGCTCACCGCGATGGTCCGGGATGGCGACATTACCATGCCTCAAGCCCGGGTGCTGGCGAAGAAGGTCCTCCGCGACAACGCGATCGCCCTCTATCACCTGAAGTAGTGTTCTTCCGGACACCTCGTTTGGCTTGACCATGTGTTCGCCAGAACACGTGCGACGTTTGCGACTCGCGCTAAGTGCCTTCCCCGACACCTGATACCTGACACCTGACCCCTGGCACCTGACGTGCCTCTAGTGACGGCAACCCCGTCCTGGAGGACGTTATGTATCGCTTCACGCTCGCCGAAGGCTTCGAGCCTTCGCCTGCCCCCACCCGTCGCGTCATCGGCATCACGCTCGTCGTGCTGGCGATGGGTGCCGCCGCCTTCGCCGTGGCCTGCGGCCACAAGTCCACCGACACCACCACGGCATCGCTGCCCACCACCACCAAGGCCACGCCGGTCACGCCCCCGACGCCGACGCCGCCGGCCGTCCCCGCGGTCACCGTCAGTCACTACAAACAGGGGCTCAACGCCTGGCGAAGTGGTGACCGGGACAGCGCGGTGACGGAATTCCGCGCCGCCATCGCCGAAGATTCAACCAAGCTGTCGCCTCGTCTCAACCTCTCCCGGGTACTGATCGAGCAGGGGAAGGCCAAGGATGCGATCGGGGAGATCCAGCAGGTGATCGCGCTCGACTCCACGTCGGGTTCGGCGTACCGGCTCCTGGGTCGCGCACATGATTTTCTGGGTCAGACCGATTCGGCGGTGGCGGACTACCAGCACGCCATCGTGTTGAACGACAAGGATGGCTGGTCCATCAACGACCTCGGCCTCGTGCAGATCGAGCGCGGGGAGTACGACGAGGCGCTCAAGACCCTGTCCCGCGCCGTGGAGCTGTCGAACTCGACCACGTTCCGGAATTCCCTTGGGGTCGCCCTCGAGAAGACCGGGCACTACACGGCGGCGGTCGAAGCCTACAAGTCGGCGCTGTCGGCCGATTCGGGGAACACCAAAGCGCAGACCAACCTCACCCGGGTGAGCGCGCTGACCGAGGCTCCCGGAACGCCGGCGGTGGATCTGGCGGCACAGGCACTCGAGTTCATGAAGGAAGCCGATTCGTGGAAGACACCTAAGAACTGAAGGGGCGCGGAGTTGTGGTGAGGGGGGTGGTGGCGCAGGTGCCATTGCCCCCCTTGTTCATCTGTTTAGTTTTCCCCTCCCTTGGAGCACGTCCTTTCTTCTTAGTAGTGGAGTCCTGGCAATGAAGGCAACCGACATTCGTAAAGGGCACGTGATCATGATGGACGGGAATCCGTGCCGCGTCGAAGATTTTACGCACCGTACCCCCGGAAACCTCCGCGCGTTCGTGCAGCTGCGCCTGCGCAACTTGAACTCCGGCAACACCTTCGATACGCGCGTGTCGGCCACCGACTTCCTGGACGAAGTCCGGCTCGACCAGAAGGAGTTCCAGGTGCTGTACCGCGATCACAGCGGCGTGCACGTGATGGACTCCGAGACCTACGAGCAGTACACGCTGGACGAAGGCTCGGTGGGGGACCAGGGCGAGTGGTTACAGCCTGAAATGCACTTCCAGGCGGAGTGGCTGGATGGGCGGCCCATCGGGATCAGGTTGCCTGCGGTGATGGAGCTGGACGTAGTGGAGACCAGCCCGGTGATGAAGTCCGCCACCAAGACGGCGAGCTCGAAGCCGGCCAAGCTCTCCAACGGCGTGACCATCCAGGTGCCCGAGTTCATCTCCACCGGTGACCGCCTCCGGGTCGACCCCCGGGAGGGGAAGTACCTGGAGCGAGCCAAGTAGCCCTGACGTAGGCCGAAAGGACAACGCGCGGCGCCCCCCTTCCGTAACGAGGGGGGCGCCGCAGTTTTTGGGGGCCCCGCCTCTTTCACCCTTCCCGCCAGGAGACGTCAATGCATCGCCCGGGTGTTCTTCCTCTTCTTCTGCTGGTGTCGGCACCCCTCGCCGCGCAGTCCAAACCCAATCGCAAGCCACCGGCCAAGGCCCCAGCTGATGCCACGGCGACGGCTTCGGCCGCAGCGGCCGCCTCGCCGGCGGACTCCCTCAACACGATCCGGTTCCGGAACCTGGGACCGTCGGTGGCGGGCGGGCGGGTGTCGACGGTAGTGGGTGTTCCGGGGCAGTCGGGGTCCTACTACGTGGGCGCCGGCGCGGGCGGGGTGTGGAAGACCACCGATAACGGGAACACCTGGGACGCGATTTTCAAGGACCAGCCGGCCGCATCGATCGGCGCGGTCGCACTCGCTCCGTCGAACCCGAACCTGGTCTGGGTGGGGACCGGTGAGGCGGCGATTCGCAACGACGTGGTCAACGGACATGGCGTCTGGTTCTCGCCCGACGCCGGTCACAGCTGGCGCTTCATGGGACTCGGCGACGTGGGTCAGATCTCGAAGATCGTGGTCGATCCCGCGAACCCCGACATCGTCCTCGTGGCGGCCCTGGGGCACGCCTGGAGCCCCAACGCCGACCGCGGAATCTTCCGCACCACCGACGGCGGGAAGACCTGGCAGAAGACCCTCTTCGTCAACGACACCACGGGCGCGTCCGACCTGATCATGGATCCGGGCAACCCTCGCGTCTACTTCGCCGGCCTGTGGCAATTTGTCCGGCATCCCTGGGAGCTGGTCTCGGGCGGGACGGGGAGCGGTATCTATCGCTCGACGGACGGTGGCGTCACCTGGGAGCGGTTGTCGCAGGGACTTCCCAAAGGCATCTACGGCCGCATCGCGCTCGGCATCGGCGCGTCCAATCCCAGTCACGTCTACGCGCTGGTCGAGGCCAAGACCGGCATGCTGTGGGAATCGCGCGATCTGGGCGATCACTGGTCGAGCGTCTCCGATAACCACGCGCTCGACGTCCGGCCGTTCTACTTCTCGCAGGTGACGGTTTCTCCGGCGGACGACCGCAAGCTCTACTTCTCATCCTACGAGCTGCTCGAGTCGGATGACGGCGGGAAGACGGCCCGCGCCATCGACCAGGGCGTGCACGTGGATCACCACGCGCTCTGGATCGACCCGACCAATGCGGACCGGATCATCCAGGGGAACGACGGCGGCGCGTATGCCACGACGGATGGCGGGAAGAATTGGACCTGGTTCAACAACCTGCCCATCGAGCAGTTCTACATGGTCGCCGCGACCACCAACGATCCCTACATGGTCTGCGGGGGCCTTCAGGACAACAACGGCTGGTGCGGGCCCGCGGGCGCAAGTGACGGGGCGCAATGGTTCACGGTCACCGGGGGCGACGGGGAGTACGCCGTTCCGGCGCCGAGTGACACGACGATCCTGTATGTGGACTCGCAGAACGGGTCGATCAGTCGCGTGAATCTCCGGACCGGGGAATCCCGCGGGATCAGGCCGTACGAGCCCAGCGTCGAAGGAACGAGGCCGTCGGAGCTGACCTATCGCTTCAACTGGACCTCGCCCATCGAGGTCTCGGCCACCAACGCGGACGAAGTCTTCATCGGCGCGAATGTGGTGTTCAAGAGCACGGATGGCGGCCAGCACTGGGCGCCAGTCAGCCCCGATCTCACGCGGAACGACAAGTCCAAGCAGGTGAATTCCGGCGGGCCCATCGAATACGACATCTCGGGCGCCGAGACGTACAACACGATTCTGACCGTGAACGTCGCGCCGACCGACACCAACGTGATCTGGGTGGGCACGGACGACGGCCTGGTGCAGGTGACGAAGGATGGCGGGAAGACGTGGGCCAACGTGGGTGGCCACTTCCCCGGGCTCTCGGCTGATGAGGAAGGCCGGATCTACCAGGTCGGCGTTTCGCCCTTCGATGCCGGGACTGCCTACATCACCTACGACCGGCATGAGTTCGACGACAATCACGCATACGCGTACAAGACCGCCGACTACGGGAAGACGTGGACCCGGATCGATGCGGGGCTTCCGGAAGCTGCGGCGCACGTGGTCCGCGAGGACCCGAACGCCCGGAACTTCCTGATGCTCGGTACCGATCAAGGGCTCTGGATGTCGCGCGACGGCGGCGCGTCCTGGAAGGCGATGAAGGCGGACTTCCCGACCACGCCGGTCTATGACGTGAAGTTCGTCAAAGCGTCCCACGACTTGCTGGTGGCGACGCATGGCCGCGGCCTCTTTGCGCTCGACGACATCACGCCGCTCGAAGGCCTCACGGCTGACGTGGCGGCGCAGGACTTCCACCTGTTCCCGGTGGTGCCCGCCATCTTGCGGGGACGCGCGCGGGGCCGCTCGGGCGTCGCGCCGACCAACTTCACGGTGCGCGGGACGCCGCAGGGCGCGGTGATCGACTACTACCTCAAAGCGGGGGCCGACACGACTCCTCCAGCGGGCGCGCCTGAGGCCGGTGGTGCCGGTGGTGGGCGTGGCGGCCGTGCAGGTCCCGGTGGGTTCGGCGGACGGCGCTCGGGCGCCCGTCTCGTCGTCACGAGTGCGTCGGGCGATACCGTGTTTGTCGACTCGTCCGGGCCGACCAAGATGGGCGTGAACCGGATGACCTGGGCGTTGCGGTGGAGTGGTCCGGCCCCGCTGACGATCGAGGCACCGCAAGGTGGGGAAGGTGGCGGCGGGTTCCGCCGTGGTGGGTTCGGCCCGCCGGTGGTGCCCGGCACCTACACGCTGACGGTGAGCGTGGCGGGAAAGAGCGGTTCACAGACCGTCGACGTGAGGCCCGATCCGGTGCAGGGTGGCGACCCGGCCAAGTTCCAGGCCCAGCTCGCCGCCGGCCTCCAGTTCCGGTCGGAGCTGACGGCGCTCCATGAGATGCTGAACCACCTGGTGGCGATCGAGACGCAGATCCGGAATGCGCAGACCGCCGTTCGCGAGGCGGGCGACACCGCGGCGATGGGGGCGTTGAACCGGGCGTCGCGGGAGCTGTCGCGGAAACTGCGCCAGCTGAAGGACACACTCTACAACTCCGATCAGCAGCGCGGCGCGCCTGAGGACGACATCCACTACCTCACGCGGTTCGCCGACAAGTATCAGAGCCTGGGGTTCGGCATCTTCGGCGGGTACGCGCAGCCGCCTTCACCCCAAGTATTGGACGAGTGGAAGGTGGAGCGGGCGCAGCTGGATGGGTACCTGGCGACGTTCAATGCGATCGTGAGCACGGATGTCGCGGCGTACAATCAGGTGGCGAACACGAATCACACGCCGGTGCTGCTCGCGGGGGCTCCGGTGGCGGTCAAGGCGATTGCGGTCTCAGCTCGCTGATTCGAGGACCGTCGCGACCTGCTTGAGAAGGGTGTCTTTGTCGACCGGCTTGTGCAGCACCGCCCGCGCTCCGCGGGCGGTGCTGTCGGCCTCGACTTTCGGATCGTCCAGCGCCGTGATCACCACGACCGGAATGCCCGCCGTCTTCGCGGACTTGGCGAGCCGGTCGAAGACCAGCATTCCGCCTCCGGCGGGCATGCTCACATCCAGCAGGATCACATCCGGCAGCTCCCGCTGCGCGAACATGAATCCCTGCATCGCGTCCTCGCCGATCAACGGCAGGTAGCCGGCTCCGCGCAGGTGTGACGCGAAGAGCTGGGCCAGCGCCCGGTCGTCGTCGATGATCAGCACCTTCCGCTTCTTCGCCATACGAGTTTAGACCTCGCGGTGACGGAAGCACGCCACCAAATGGTCGTTCACCATCCCGACGGCCTGCATGAAGGCATAGCAGATGGTTGGGCCCACGAACTTGAAGCCCCGCTCAGACAAGATGTCACTCATCTGGCGGGATTCGCGAGTCTCCGCCGGGACCCCCCGCAGGGTTTTCCGGGCGTTCTTGATGGGCGCACCCTGCACACAGTCCCAGAGCAGCCGGTCCAGGGTCTCGCCCCGGTCCCGCAGGGCCAGAAAGGCGCGGGCATTGGTCACGGCCGCGGCCACCTTGGCCCGGTTCCTGACGATTCCCGGATTCTTGAGGATCTTGGCCCGGCGCCGGGCGTCATAGCAGGCCATGCGCTCGGGGTCGAATCCGTCGAAGGCCTCGAGAAAGGCCTCGCGCTTGTGCAGGATCACCCGCCACGAGAGTCCGGCCTGGAAGCCGTCGAGCACGAGCTTGGCGAAGAGTTTCTTGTCACCATGCAGGGGTACTCCCCATTCGGTGTCGTGGTATTTCACCATCAGGGGATCGCTCTCGCTCCAACCGCAGCGCTTGACCATGGAAAAAAGATAAGGCTAGACGCACCGACGGATAAGCTAGACGCACAGACGCGTAGATGGGCTACGGTCAACTGTTACCAGGACCCATCTGTGCGTCTGCGCGTCTAGTTGTAAACTCCGGTGTGGCTGTTCCCCGAATACTTCTTGCAGACGCGGATGCCTTCTACGTATCCGTTGCCCGACTCGTTGATCCTAACGGCGCCGGAAGATCTCCCCTTCTCATCGTCGGTGGATCGGCGGATAAACGCGGTGTAGTGACGTCCGCGTCCTACGAAGCGCGCGCCTATGGCGTCTCCTCGGCCATGCCGATGGCGCGGGCGGCTCGGCTCTGCCCTGACGCCATGATCGTCCCGGTGCCGTGGGAAGCATGCGTGGAAAAGGGGGAGGAGATCCGCACGGCATTGGAGCGATTCACGCCTGCCGTCGAGCGCGCGAGCTCGGACGAGTTCTACCTCGACATGTCCGGCACGGAGCGGCTCTACAAGAACGAGCACCTCTCGGAAACCGCACGGCGCATCCGGACCGCGGTGAAAGACGCCACGAAGCTCTCGGTTTCGATCGGGGGCGGGTCGTCGAAGCTCGTGGCCAAGCTCGCAGCGGGAAGGGCGAAGCCGAGGGCGGGGGTGGAGGGAAAAGCGGTCGTCATCGTGGAGCCGGGGACGGAAGAGGAATTCCTCCGCGGGTTCTCACTGGCCGATCTCCCGGGAGTAGGCCCGCGCTTCCAGGAGGAGCTTGCCAAGTTCGGGCTTCGTGAAGTGACCGACGCCCTCCGGCACGAGCTCAAGATTTTGCAGGGATGGCTCGGCGAACGGGCCGGAGCCTGGCTGCACCGGCGGATTCGCGGGCAGGACGAATCCCAGGTCGACAGCTCCGGTGAAGCCAAGTCCATCTCGAGAGACGAAACCTTCGCCAAGGATCTGGACGACGCGGAATCGCTCGACCGGGAGCTGGTGGCGCTCGCGAACCGTGCCTCGGCGGACTTGCGCTCCTCGGGGCTCGCGGCCCGGACGATCACCGTCCGCATCAAGGACGCCGACTTCACCATGCGGCAGTCGAGCCGCACCCTCCCGGCGCCCGTCATTTCCGACCGGGCGGTGCTGGCGACCGCGCGCGAACTGCTCGCGGTACTCCGCAAGGCGCGACACGTACCCGCACGGTTGCTCGGGGTTGGATTGTCGCAGCTGATGCGCGAGGGGACTCCCGATCAGCTTACACTGTTCGAGAGCGAGCGGCAGGGTGTGGAGACGGAGCGCGACCGGACGCTCTCGCGCATGGTGGACAAGATCAGGGATCGCTACGGCCCCGACGCGGCGGGCTGGGGGCGATAAGGACTACGACGCGTCAGCGTATTGTGATCCCATCTCGAGCCCCGGTCTCCAGTTGACAATGAGTGATGGCACCGCCCGATCAGTTGATGGCTGATTGAGTCAGCTCGATCTGTTCCGCATCGAAACGCGCGCTGATGGACACATTCCGAATGATTTCGCCTATTGACGCACCGGCCGAAGTGCTGTTGCCGTTTCGCCTTGACATGCACCAGGGTGGGCGGCCTCTTTGTGCACCTCCAACGCCCTAGCGCTGCGCCCAGGCCACATAAAGATGCCCGTCAGCACGTCATCCCCGGCTTTCGTTCCAAACGGACGCGAAGCACCTCTGCGGCTCCTCTTAGCCGACGATCACCGCATCCTTCTGGAAACATTGGGAAGGGTTCTGCCCACCTGCGGATTTCGCGTGGTCGAGTGGGCCGAGAACGGGCGCCGAGCAGTCGCCCTCGCGCGGCGCTGCCGGATCGACGTGGCGGTACTCGACGTGAAGATGCCGGTCATGGATGGCCTGGAGGCGGCGCGGCGCATCCGAAAAGTTGACGAACGAGTTCAGGTCCTCATGCTCGCTGATGGACCCGAGGACGCCGCCGTGGGAGAAGTGCTCGCGTTGGGCGCCAGCGGAATCATTCTGAAAGCGCAAGGCGTGGACGACCTAGCGACCGCCATCCGCTTGGTCGGGGCCGGCAGTCTGTACATCAGCCCAGTGTACTCTCCCGCCGTCTCGAGAGCCTTCGTCGATCGCCCCGAGGCTCGAGGAGACGGGCTGACGCCGCGGGAGACGGAGGTCCTTCGGTTGATCGCCGCTGGCAAGTCGATGAAGCAAGCAGCCGCGGATCTCTCCGTGTCGGTGCGGACCGCCGAGTGGCATCGCGCGAGCCTGATGAGGAAGCTCAAGCTGCGCGATACCGCGACGCTCGTCCGGTACGCCATCCGACAGGGTCTCGTCGTCGCGTAAGCCGCCCCAGCAAAACTACGGGGTTGTCGACCCCGCCTAACTACCGGGACCTCGCCAGTACATTTGCGAGGTGACGCTCCGGGCTGCTCGGCCGCATCCTCGCGACAGGAAGCGGTTCTAGGCCCTAGCCCGGAGTGTCCGATGTCGCACCCGTCGTCCGCCCCCAGGTCTCGCACGCGCGGCATACTTCGCGCCCCAGTCCTCACGTCGGTCCTCGCGATCGCGCTCGCTGGCGCCGCAGGCGAATGGGCGATGGCTGGAGGGTCGAGCCGAGCCGCTCCGGTCATGTTCACGGGCGGGGACACTCAGGTGGTCTATGGGCCGACAGCGTTCTCGACGCCAAATGGGAATTCGACCAATCACGTCGAACGGTTTGCGGTCGTACTCCAGCAAGGCCGCCGCTACACACTCACGATGTCGAATACTGGATTGACGGGTGGGTCGGTGGTGCTGAACGGCTCGACGGTAGCAACGGGATCAGATCTCTCGGCGCCAAGCACGTCGAAGTCGGTTGAAGCCCTGGGCGAAGACACCATTCAGGTGACGGTGCAGGGTTCGGCTGGCGCTTCGACGACAATTTCGCTGGTCGCTGACCCTGACCCGACGTTCAACGTCTACGGTCCCGAGACCTTCACCCGTACGAGCGGAACGCCAACTACCGACACGCGCACATTCTCCATCTCGAGTACGGCCGCCGCCCCGTACTTCCTCCACATCGTCAACGGCAATAACGACGGCACTCAGCGCATTTCAAGCGGGACCATCACCCTCAACGGCGTGACGATAGTGTCGGGCAGCGATCTGAGTCAGCAAGTAGCTAGCCTGGTCACGCAGGTTAGTCTCTCCTCGCAGAACACCCTTGCGGTCACATTGGCGGCGAAGCCGAACGGTTTCCTCTCGATCCGGATCACGGCAACCGACACGACGCCACCAGCAATCACGATCAACTCGCCAGCGCCTGGCCTGATCACGCGTGACACCACGGTGGCCGTAATGGGGTCCGTCCAGGACGAAACGCCCACCACGGTCACCGTGAATGGCCAGCTGGCCAGTATGAACGGGACGAGTTTCACAGCCACAGCTCACCTGACCACCGAGGGCACGAACACGATCCAGATCGTGGCCACGGATGCGGCTGGGCATTCGACTGATTCGACCCGCATGGTCATTCGCGACACGCAGCAGCCTGTTCTTACGGTAAACGCGCCCCCGAACAACGCGGTGACCAAGCAAACCTCGATCACGGTCAGCGGGACGGTGACAGACCAGACCGCGGTGACCGTCAACGCGAATGGTGTACCCCTTCCAGTCGATGGCTCCGGGTCCTTTACTGGCTCGGTGCCCCTGAATGAGGGCGCGAACATCATCACCGTCACGGCCACCGACGCGGCGGGGAATCAGTCGATTGTCGTGCGGTCTGTTATGCGGGACACGCAGGCGCCCGTGCTCGCGGTCACAGCTCCGACAGATGGTGCGGTGGTCAATGCGGACCATGTGACGGTCACTGGCACGGTCACGGATGCGACTACCGTGACGGTAACGGCGAACGGGACGCCTCTGCCGGTTGCGAGCGGTGCCTTTAGCGGTGATGTCCCACTGTCGCCTGGACCCAATACGATTTCGGTCGTGGCCACCGACGCGGCGACCAACAGCTCGACTGTTACGGTTGCCGTGACTCGCCAGACGTCGAACCTACCTCCCGATCCGTCGACGGTGGCCACCCCGATGAACCCCACGGTGGCAACAAACCTGGCGACGGCCAACGCGTTCCTTTACAGCGGTCCCAGTCCGATCCAGACCGACGTTCCGCCCGGCACGATTGATCCGGTTCGTGCTGGCGTTGTACGCGGCCGAGTCATCTCCCGCGATGGCCAGCCCCTGTCGGGCGCCACGGTTTCGGTTGCGGGACACCCTGAATTCGGCCAGACACTCAGTCGAGCTGACGGGATGTTCGACCTGGCGGTGAACGCCGGCGGACCCCTTGTGATCAACTACGCTCGAACCGGGTTCCTCCAGGCCCAACGGACCGTGGACCCGCTATGGCAAGACTACGTCTTTGCCCCGGATGTAGCGCTCGTGCCGCTGGACAGCCAAGCCACGGTGATCGACTTCGCTCAGCCCGCTGAGGTGGCGCGCGGGAGCGTCGTCACCGACAAGGATGGCACCCGGCAGGCCACGCTCATCTTCCCGCAGGGTACCACCGCAACCCTTGTTCGGACCGATAGCACAACCCAGACCCTGGCCTCGATCACGGTGCGGGCGACGGAGTACACGGTGGGACCTACTGGACCCGCCGCGATGCCCGGTCCCCTTCCCGCTTGGTCCGCTTACACCTACGCCGTGGAATTGAGTGCTGACGAGGGGCTCGGAGCCAATGTGGCCCGCGTTCAGTTCAGCCAGCCCGTCGCGCTGTACGTCGACAACTTCATTGGTTTCCAGACCGGCGTCGCGGTTCCCACGGGCTTCTACGATCGCGCCACGGCACCAGGATGTTGCGGCACCTCCGCTTGGGTCCCTTCGGCGAACGGACGCGTGGTCGCAATACTCGATACGGTAGGACCCGCTTCACTCGACGTGGATGGCAGCGGAGCGCCGGCAAGCGATTCCGCCCTTGCCGCCATGGGGATCACGACTGCTGAACGCACGCGGCTCTCGCAGCTCTACAAGCCAGGGCAAACGCTGTGGAGGGTGCCGATCACCCATTTCTCTTCGTGGGACTGCAACTGGATCGACGGCATCCAGTTTCCGGACGCAGTTCGCCCACAGCCCAAGCCCCCTCGCCACCCGCGCCCCGATCAGAAGTGCAACAGTGCCGGGTCCATCATTGGGTGCGAGGACCAAACGCTCGGTGAGGTCCTTCCTGTCACCGGATCTCCGGTGATGATGACCTACTCAAGCGACCGCACGGCGGGTTACAAGTCACTGGTCGATCTCGACGTCGCGGGAGACATAGTATCTCCTCATATCAAGCGAATGGAGGTCTATGTCACCTTGGCGGGCCGTCAGTGGGTGGACACATTGCTCCCGCCCATCGCTCCGAACACGCGGTTTTCGTTCGTTTGGGACGGCCGCGACGCCTATGGCAGACTCGTTCAAGGTGAAGCCACGGCCCACGTGGTGGAGCACTATTTCTATCCACCCGCCTACCTCGAGCATTTCGAAGACGGGGTGAGGCTTTTCGGCACATACATCTACAGCGAGAACTTCTTCCTTAGCGCAGAGCGCCAAGAAATCGAGTACCGGGGCCAGACCGATATTCAGGTAGGCGGCCTCCATACCACCGCAGCCCTTGGTGGTTGGGATCTTTCCGTGCACCACGCATACGATCCCAATGGACGAGTGCTGTATCTCGGCGCTGGAAACCGGGTTAGCGCCCAGAGCATCGGCGCCGTCGCAAGCAGGACCGCCGGCACCGGCGTCTCGGACTTCGGCGGCGACGGCGGTCCTAGTCGCAGTGCTCTCGTTGGTGCACCCGTCGGGATCAAAGTGACGCCAGATGGGAGCATCTACTTCGCCGACCAGCTGAACCATCGAATTCGGAAGATCGCACCCGACGGTACCATTACCACCGTCGCGGGGAATGGGAATCCATGCACCCCGACGACCGACGCGTGTGGAGATGGAGGTCCCGCAACCGCTGCTCAGCTGAACTTCCCGACTGGGGTCGATGTGGGGCCGGACGGCTGCATCTACATCGGGGACCAGGGTGACTACCGTGTCAGACGGGTCGGTCCTGATGGCATCATCACGACTATTGCCGGGACAGGCGTTCAGCGCTCGCGCACAACATCGTTTGGCGGCTCTGGGGTCGTAGTCACAATCGGGCCAGACGGTGACGGAGGCCCCGCGACCCAGGCGCTGCTTGGTGGGCCGCTCTCGGTGGCCGTCGGACCGGACGGGAGCGTCTACTTCACTGATATCGGGCTCATCCGCCGCGTTACTCCAGACAGTCTCATCAGCACCATGGTCGGGAACGACAGCATTCCCTGCCGGACCTCTGGTGCGGTCTGTCAGGACAGCCAGCCCGCGAGGCAAGTCCCACTGGACGACCTGTTTGGACTCACCTTCGGGCCTGACGGTAGCCTATACACCTCGGAATTCTTCTCCGGCAGAGTCTGGCAGGTCACGCCTCAGGGCTTGATCCGCATGTTCGCCGGCAATGGATCCTCCTCCTGCGGTGGGAACGGGTCCTGCGGAGATGGCGGCCCGGCGGTCCATGCCACCGTGGATCCTTGGGGGCTTGCGATCGCTAACGATGGCAGTCTGATAATCGCCGATCTGAATGGGAATGTCATTCGCCGCGTAAGCTCGGACGGGACGATCAACACGATCGCTGGAGTCCGCGGGTTCTCAGGAGTCTGCTCAGCATCGCCCGGCACCTGCGGCGACGGCGGTCCCGCATTGCAGGCCAGGTTCTTCGACCCCGCCACGGTCGCCTTCGGTCCCGATGGGAGCCTGTATGTCGGGGAGATCGACGGGAACAGAATCCGCCGGTTCGCCGCCACGATGCCCGGTTTCAGCGTGGGTGACATCGCGATTGCCTCACAAGGCGGCGGTACGCTCTATCAACTCGACGCGAACGGCCGCCATTTGCGGACGCTCGACACCCGCACCGCAACGCCCATCCTGCTTTTCAACTACGACTCGGCGGGCCGCTTGTCGTCGATAGTCGATCAGGACAGCCTCAGAACGAGCGTCGACCGAGATGGGGCGGGGGTTCCCCTAGCCGTGGTCTCACCCTTCGGGCAGCGCACAACAATCACGCTCGACAATCACGGCCTCGCCGCCTCAACTACAAACCCCGCGACTGAGGTGGTGCAACTCCATCACGACTCAACCGGGCTCTTGGACACGCTCGTTGACGCCAATGGATCCCGGCACCGCTTTGCCTACGACTCGCTAGGACGTCTCATTCGTGACGATGATCCGGACGGCGGATTCAAGACTCTGTCCCGGTCGTCGTCCGACAGTGGGTATTCCGTTACTCTCACAACTGCTTTGGGACGGCAGTCATCCTACCGCGTTTCCCAAACCCCAGCGGGCGTGACCCAACGGACCTTCACGGCGCCTGAGGGACTCAGCGCACAGACGACACAGTCCGCCGACGGGAGCGCCGTCACGGTCACACCGAACGGAATGACCACGACGGTGCGGCCGGCACCTGATCCACGCTTCGGGATGCAAAGCCCGCTCGTCGCTCAGCTCGACGTGCAGACGCCTGGAGGCCTCCACTCGGTCCAGCGCACGGCGAGCGTGGCCTTGTTGTCGGACCCAACCAATCCGCTCAGTCTGCTATCGGCCACCGATTCATTGATTGTGAACGGACGCGTGAGTACCACGACCTTTTCGGCGAATACGGGCCTGGTCACCCTGACATCTCCGGCGGGGCGTCAGTCGTTTGTACGCCTTGACTCTAAGGGGCGGATCGTAATGAGCCGGGTTCCGGGGCTTGACTCTGCGACTGTTACATACGACTCGAAGGGTCGAGTGGTCGCCACGACGCAGGGAATTCGCACGGTCCGATATGGGTTCGATGCGTCTGGGCGACTCGACTCAATTGTCGATCCACTCGGGAGAGTCACTACCCTCAGACACGATTCAGCGGGCCGCGTAGTCGGCAGCTTGGCACCCGATGGACGGCAGGTCGCGCTCACCTACGACCCTGCTGGGCACCGCACGGCCGTTACACCTCCTGGTCGTCAGGCATACACCTACCAGTACACGCCTGGTGGCCTACTCGCGACCGCAACACCACCCTCCGTCGGTGACCCCCGGCGCGGCACTCACTTCCTTTACAATCTCGATCATCAGCTCGCGCAGATCGTAAGGCCTGAGGGCGACTCCGTGCGGTTTACTTACGACGGAGCCGGCAGGCGCGATTCCGTAGTGTTCGGAAGCGGGTCCCTCAGCTATCAGTACTCTCCTACTACCGGTGACCTCGCGGCTGTAACGACCTCCGATGGAGGCACGGTCGCCATGGGATACGACGGACCCCTGCCGACTAGCTCCACTTGGACGGGGCCAGTCGCTGGGAGCGTTCAGGCGAGCTTCGACAACAATTTCCGTCTCAGTTCCTTGTCGATCAATGGTGCCAACCCAGTCTCGTACCAGTACGACCCTGACGGGCTCGTGGTGGCTGCAGGGAACTTGGCGATCTCCCGAGACTCTACGAACGGCCTCCCATTGGGAGCGACGATCGGCAGCCTATCGACGGCTCAGACGTGGACCACGCTGGGCCAGCTGTCGAGCTATTCCGCCTCGGTTGCTGACACGAGTCTCTACCACACGGTCTTCACCCGCGACACCCTCGGCAGGATCACCGAAGTTCTAGAGACTATACAAGGGCAATCGACGACGACGGACTACGGCTACGACTCGGCTGACCGCCTCGCGGAGATCCGGCGCAATGGACAAGTCGTCGCGAGCTATCAGTACGATAGTGCTGGGAACAGGCTGACCTACACGGGGCAGAACGGCACTCTGGCGGGCAGTTACGACGCGCAAGATCGCCTCCTGTCCTATGGCAATACTTCGTTTGCGTATTCGCCCAGCGGAGCGCTTCTGCAGACGGCGACGTCGACGGATACGACCCGCTTCGGCTACGACGAACTCGGTGAGCTGAAGAGCGCCTCGTTGCCTTCGGGCGACCAGATCCAGTACGTCCTTGACGGAGCTGGCCGCCGGATTGGCAAGAAGAAGAATGGCACCCTCGTTCAGGGGTTCCTCTATCAAGGCACTCGTGCCGTAGCCGAGCTGGATGGATCGAATCAAGTCGTCAGCGAGTTCGTGTACGGCACCAAGCTGAACGTACCGGACTACATCGTGAAGGGTTCGTCAACCTACGGGGTGGTCTCAGACAATCTGGGCAGTGTTCGCCTCGTAGTGGATCTGAGCAACGGAAGCGTCGTTCAGCGGCTCGACTACGACGAATTCGGAAATATCACTCTCAATACCAACCCAGGCTTCCAGCCGTTCGCGTTTGCCGGCGGCATCTACGACGTCGATACAAAGCTGACGCGCCTGGGCGTCCGGGATTACGACGCTGCTACGGGCCGCTTCACGACAAAGGACCCTCTAGGGTTTGACGCAGACCTCAATAGCTATCGGTATGCTGGAGACGATCCGGTCAACGTCTTGGACCCGATCGGGATGGATGGCTTTTGGGATGGCGTGGCTCGGTTCGCCGCCGGCGCGGGCCACGCACTGGGCGGGCTCGTGACGCAAGCCGTGTTGATGGAGGTCGATCCGCTCCGACTCGCCCAGGGCCTGCTTACGGGGAAGATGCCAAACCTATTCGACTCTGGGCTGCGGCTCATAGACAAGCTCACGGGGTCAGACTTGGCCAAGTACCTCAATCCGTGCTCGAAGGCCTTCAAGTGGGGCACTTGGCTAGGGCCGTTGGCTCTCGGACCGATAGCAGGTTTGGAGGGGGAGGCCGCGGAGGGACTTGGTGCACTCGAGGACCTCGGACCAGCAAGCAGCGCCATGAACGCCGCCCGGTTGGCGGACCAGTTGGCGTGGGAGGACGCGACCTCGGAAGCGAGTTCAGCCTTCAACGCCGACGGCACCCTAAGCGAAGCAGCACTCGACGGTTCTAGGGAAGCGATCCCGGCGGACGAGCTTGGTAACCCAGAAATTCCTGACGGCTTCAGCAAGTATTCGACTCAGACGTTTAACAGTCCATCGGGTCCGTTCCAGGTGCATTTCTACTACAATCCGGCCACTGACGAAGTTTTCTATGGCCTAGATTATAAGACCGTCTTCAACAACGGAATAATCCCATGGTAGTGCGCTGCCTCCGTTTGCTCAATCCCAGGACAGGGGGGCCAGAGGAGAAGAGTCCGTGGCTCGTCGTAGGCAAGGAGTACGATGTGCTTGGTGTCTATTTTCAATTAAAACGGCACATCGTCCAGGTGCGACTCCTCGGTGATAGCCAGCCTACGCCCGTGTTGCACGACCTTGCTCAGTTTGAGGTCGTCGACCCACGGATTCCACGTAGCTGGGTGTTTTGGTTAGGCAGTGAGCAGGATGTCGTTCTTGAGCCTGAACCGTGGAGGAGTCCCGGTTTCTGGGAGAAGTTTTTCAATGGTGAGGAGGCGGCCGTCAAGACGTTTGAACACGAGCGATCTAAGATGCTGGGTGCCTAGTAGGGACTGCCCATGGAGGTCGAGCAATGCGACCAAGAAAGGGCGACCGCTTTAGAGCAGTTCGGGACGCTCGGGTTGGCGTGCATGTCATGTACCGTAACCCGTCAAGTGGCGGATTTCACGGCGCACTCCCGTGTGGAGAGATCATTGTGATTCAATTCGATCCTCCTTCGCACGCGACCGCTGTGTCCGCGTTGCCGGAGCGATACAAGGAACTGGAGTCGCTGCTGGTACCGGCCGAGGAGTTGGGAACGTCGTACTACTCCTATGCCTTACATGTCGGCATTGATCAACTTCGCACGGATTTTGAGGCCGTGCATGAGAACTGACGACCCGACACTCGGCCTTTTCCCAGAGAGGCGGATGACTGTATTCACGACGCCAAGAGTCAACGTCGTCCAGTCTGACGAAGGTTTCGAGGTCGAAGTCCTTGGGCGGACAGGTCTTGCTTATCGCGAAGGCGTCCGGCAGGTGAGGGCGGATTCGGAGGCTCTCAACAGGCCAGGAGCCATGATGATGTATGCGCAGTCTCTGCGATCGTGGAGCGATGGAGCTTCGATCAGTGACGAAGAGCGGAGACACATCGTGGACAATATCACGCGCGCTTTTCTCA
>DASQIZ010000001.1:0-2181 GCA_035631315.1 Gemmatimonadales bacterium | reverse complement strand
CGGCGCAGCAACAGAGCGCCTCGACCCAGGAGATCGCGTCGTCGGCCAATCAGCTCGCCACCGCGGCCGACTCCCTCACCGGCGCGGTGCAGACCTTCCGCCTCATGGCCGACGAGACGCGGCAGGAAGCCGCGGACTAGCCTACTTCTTCAGATTGATCGCGGTGGAGAGATCCCCGCGCAGCAGCGCCTCCCGTACGGCCGTGCAAATCTCGATGGCCACCCGCTTCTGCGCTTCGGACGTCGACGCCGCGAGGTGGGGCGTCAAGAGCACCCGCTCGAGGCCCCGGAGCGGCGAGTCCTTCGGCAGCGGCTCCTCCGCGAACACGTCGACGGCGGCACCCGCGATGCGCTTTTCCTTCACCGCGGTCACCAGTGCCGCCTCATCCACCAGCTCCCCGCGGGCCGTGTTCACCAGGAACGCCGTGGGCTTCATCAACTTGAGGCGCTGCGCGTTGAGCAGGTGACGGGTCTCGTCGGTCAGCGCGACGTGCAGAGTGACGATGTCCGCCTCCTGAAGCAGCTGCTCGATCGGCATGAGCCGGGCCTGCAGCTCCACGGCGCGCTGCGGGGCGACGAAGGGGTCGTAGGCGATGATCGTCATGCCGAAGGCATGTGCCACCTGCGCGACGTAGCCGCCGATCCGGCCCAGCCCGACGACACCCAGCGTTTTTCCGCGCAGCTCGCTCCCTTCAAACCGCTTCCGGTCCCACCCGCCCTGCTTCATGGTCTCGGCGGCTTCCGGGATGTGCCGGAGGAGCGAGAGCAGGAGTGCGATGGCATGCTCCGCGGCGCTCACCGTATTGGCGCCCGGGGCGTTCATCACCGCGATCCCCCGCTTCGTGGCTGCAGCGACATCGATGGTGTCGACACCGATACCGGCCCGGGCCACGACCTTCAGGTTCGGCGCCTTCTCGATCATCTCCGCCGTGACCTTCGTCTCACTGCGGACGATGAGCGCCGTGGCCGTCGTCATGGCGGCCTCGAGCTCCTCCCGTGACTTCCCGGCGAGGTTCACGACGTGGATCTCCGGAGATGCCGCCAGCAGGGCGATCCCGGCGTCGCCGAGCTTGTCGGCGATGACGACACGAATGCTCATCCCAGGATCCGTTGAATGAGAGTCAGAAGGTTCTCAAGGGACGCCACGGTGTGGTCACCCATGTGCCCGATCCGGAAGGTCGAGTCCTTGACCCCACCGTAGCCGGTTCCGATGATCCACCCTTCCTTCTTCACCGCCGCCACGAGGTCCTTCGAGATCTTGCCGTCGGGCATCTTGATGCACGAGACGGTCCAGCTCCGCCGGCCTTCGGGAGGCAGGTAGGAGAGGCCACGGCTCTGTACCCACTTCTCCGTGGTCTTCCGCATGTCCTCATGCCGCTTCCACCGCGCCTCGATGCCCCCCTCGGCCTCAATCCGTCCCAGCTGCACGTCGAGCGCGAAGAACAGCGAAATGGCGGGCGTGTTCGTCGGCTGATACCTGGCGCTCGCCTTCTCGAACGTGATCAGGTCGAAGTACAGCCCGCGCGACGGCAGGCTCTTGGCGCGCTCGATCATCCGGGGAGACGCCACGCCGAACGCCAGTCCGGGCGGCAGCGCGAGGGCCTTCTGCGAACCCGTGAAGACGTAGTCCAGGTCCCAGGCATCCGTCTCGACCGGTGAGCCGGCCATGGACGTGACAGCGTCCACCAGGAACAGGACGTCGGGGAACTCGTGGACCACCTTGGAGAGGGCGGCGACGTCCTGCAGCACGCCGGTGGACGTCTCGGAATGAGCGAGCGTCACGGCGTCGACGCCGGGGTTCTTCTTGAGGGCGTCCCGCAGCTGATCGGGCTCGACGAATCCGCCGAGCGGGACCTCCAGCCGGACGCACTCCTTGTCGCACGCGCTCACCAGTTCGGCGAACCGTTCCGAGAACGATCCGTTGACGATTGAAATCGCCTTTTTCTTGATGCCGCTCCGGACCGCCATCTCCATGAAGCCGGTGGCGGAGGTCGTGCCGACCATCACGGTGCGCGAGGTCCGGGCCAGTTTCTGGAGCCGGGGGGCCGCCCGCTTGAGTAGGTCCTCCATGGCGGACGAGCGGTGGCCGATCATCGGCCGGTACATGGCGGCGAGGACGTCCGGGTGCACGTCGGTCGGGCCGGGCAGGAAGAACTTGCCGAATGCCGGAGTGGTGGGACTC